>DATAFR010000142.1:0-1812 GCA_036257375.1 Methyloceanibacter sp. | reverse complement strand
CGGCGGCACGCTTGCCGGAATCGCGAGCGTCGCGGGCTTCCGCGGCCTCGCCGGCAATGGCGCCTACTGCGCTTCGAAATCGGCCGCGATCACTTGGATGGAGAGCCTGCGCGCCGAGCTGCACGGAAGCGGCGTTTCCGTCGTGTGCATCTGCCCTGGCTACATCGACACGCCGATGACCCGCGTCAACCGCTTCCGGATGCCGTTCCTGCTCTCGGCCGATGAAGCCGCCCGGCGCATCGCGCGCGCGATCGCGGCCAAACGACGACTCGCGGTGATTCCGTGGCAGATGGCGCTGGTTTCGCCCCTACTGCGTGCGATGCCGGCATGGCTCTTCGACCGCCTTGCGTCCAGGGCTCCTCGCAAGCCCAAGGACATTCCGGTCTAACAACCAGAAATCGGGGTCAGAGCCCGATTTCCGCTATTTCCGTTCCCGCGTTGGCAAATCGGGCTCTGAGTGATGTAAATCCGTCGATGCAACACCTTTGGTTCAATTGAGTCAGGGAGGTGTTGCATGTCTAGCAGGAGGCGGTTCACGCCCGAAGAACGGGTGACGGTGTGGCGCGGTTGGAAGAGCGGCTTAACGATCAAGCAGATCAGCGAGATACTGCACCGGCCCTCGCCTAGTGTGTTTTTGCTTCTAAAGCGCGACGGCGGGTTTGCTCCTAGAACCCGACGTCGCGCTGCCCAGGCGCTGCGGCTTGAAGAGCGCGAAGAGATCTCGCGCGGTTTGGCCAGCGGGCTTTCGATCCGTCACATTAGCCGGCGCCTTGGGCGCGCAGCTTCCACGGTAAGCCGGGAGATCAGTCGAAATGGTGGTGTTCAGGGCTATCGAGCCGCCGAAGCCGATGCATGTGCGTGGCGGCGTGCTCGCCGGCCACAGCGCTGTGTGCTGGCGCGGCGCCCAAGGCTGAGGAACTGGGTCGCGGAACACTTGCAGCTCGACTGGTCGCCGCGCCAGATCGCCATTGGCCTTGAGCAGGCCTTCCCCCATGATAGCTCCATGCGGGTATCGCACGAGACCATCTATCGAAGCCTCTTCATTCAGGCGCGCAACGTCCTGAAGAAGGAGCTGCTCGCGCACCTGCGCCGCGGCGGCTTCATGCGCCGGCCCCGCAGTCGGCCAGGCGCCCACCCGCCGATCGTGGACGGCATCTCGATTCGGGAGCGCCCAGCCGAAGTTGAGGATCGCGCCGTTCCCGGCCATTGGGAAGGGGACTTGCTGATGGGCGGAGCGAGCTCGCAGATCGCGACGCTCGTTGAGCGCCGCTCACGCTACGTCATGCTCGTCAAAGTCGACAGCAAGGACACCGTGACGGTCACGAAAGCCTTGGCGGCAAAGGTTCGCCAGTTGCCCGCCGAGCTTCGGCGCTCGCTCACTTGGGACCGCGGCAGCGAGATGGCCGCTCACAAGGACTTCACTATCGTCACCGACGTAGAGGTCTATTTCTGCGACCCGCACAGTCCATGGCAGCGCGGCAGCAACGAAAACACCAATGGTCTCCTGCGTCAGTACTTCCCCAAGGGCAAGGACCTATCCAACGTCAGCCAGGCTGAGCTCGACAAGCTCGCAAGACGCCTCAACGAGCGACCTCGAGAAACCTTAAACTGGTCGACCCCTTGGGATGCTCTAAGGGCTACCGTTGCATCGACGAGTTGAGATCACCCAGAGCCCGATTTATTTCGACCCCGGGTTTACTTGATCAGCGCCGCGGCGCAGGCGGCGGCGAGCTCGCGGCTCGGAGCGACGGTGTAGCCGGGCATCGTGGCCCAGCCGCCATTACTCACGTACTCGGCCTGCTCCCAGCTCTG
>DATAFR010000141.1:0-1948 GCA_036257375.1 Methyloceanibacter sp. | reverse complement strand
GCCGAGCTGGCCGGGGCCTCCATCGATCAGCACGAGATCGGGCGCGGCCCAGCCGTTCACCTCTGCCCGCTCCTTGGCGAGCCTGCTGAAGCGGCGCGTCAGCATCTCGCGCATCATCGCATAATCGTCTCCGGGGGCCAGGTCCTCGCTCTTCATATTGAACTTGCGATACTGCCCTTTGATGAAACCGTCCGGCCCCGCAACGATCATGGCGCCCACCGGATTCGTGCCGGAAATGTGACTGTTGTCGAAGACCTCGATCCGCTCGGGACTCTCGTCGAGATCGAACAACTCGGCAAGCCGCGCCAGGATCGCGGCCTGCGACGAGGATTCGGCCAGGCGCCGCGCCAGCGCCTCGCGCGCATTGACGAGGGCGTGGTCCACCAGCTCGTGCCTTTCGCCGCGTTGAGGCGTGCTGACGTCAATCTTGCGGCCGGTGCGGAGCGACAAAGCTTCGCCGAGGAGGCGGCGCCCGGGGATGACGTGCGAGAGCAGGACGTGTTTCGGAGGCTGCTTGTCGTCGTAGAACTGGCCCACGAACGATTCCAGGACCTCTTCGACCGGAACGCTCCTGTCGGCGCGCGGAAAATAGGCGCGGTTGCCCCAATTGTTGCCGTTGCGGAAGAAGAACACCTGGATGCAGGTCTGGCCGGCGTCCTGATGGGCGGCGAAAACGTCGGCCTCCTTGAGGCTCTTCGGATTGATCCCCTGGCGCGACTGGATATGGCTGAGCGCCGTCAGGCGGTCGCGTAAGCTCGCCGCCCGCTCGTAGTCTTGGCGGAGGCTCGCCTCGTCCATCAGCGCGCGGAGCCTCAGCTTCACCTCGTCGCTCTCGCCGGTGAGGAAGCGGAGCGCTTCGTCCACGAGCGCGCCGTAATCGGCGAGCGAGACCTCCCCGGTGCAAGGCGCGCTGCAGCGCTTGATCTGGAAGAGCAGGCACGGCCGCGTGCGGCTCTCGTAATAGGCGTCGGAGCAGGAGCGCAGCAGAAAGGCGCGCTGGAGCGTGTTGATCGTGCGACCGACCGCGCCGGCCGAAGCGAAGGGACCGAAATAGTCGCCCTTGCGGTTGCGCGCGCCGCGATGCTTGAGGATCTGCGGCACCGGATGGTCGCGAGCGATGAGAATGAAGGGGAACGACTTGTCGTCCCTGAGCACGACGTTGAAGCGGGGCTTGAGCCGCTTGATGAGATTGGCCTCGAGCAGAAGCGCCTCGATCTCGGTCGCCGTGGTGACGAACTCCATGCTCGCGGTATCGGCGATCATGCGGGCAATGCGATTGTTGTGAGCCGCGCCCCGCGCGTAGCTCTGCACCCGCTTCTTCAGATGGCGCGCCTTGCCGACATAGAGCACCTCGCCCGCGGCGTCGATCATGCGGTAAACGCCGGGTCCGGCCGGCGCCGTCTTGGCATGGCGGCCGATCACCGGCACGCCGGTCTCGATGGAACACAACGCATCCAGCACGCGCGAAAGGCGCGTGGATCCGGCGGGATTGGGGTTCTCTAACGGCATGGGATCATCGATCTTCGCACATGCCTGCGGCATGCGCTTGCACAAGCGAAGGTAGGGTCTCGGCGTGACATCCTTCAAGGGCTTACGAGCAGCCTTAATTGCCGCTGCTTTCGGTATTCCAGGCCAGATGCTGGCCACTGTCGAGTGCGATGATCTGGCCGGTGATCGAGGGCGTTTCGAGCAGGAACCGGACGGCGCGGGAGACATCCTCGGGGCCGACGGCCCTTTGCAGCAAGGTCTCGCGATACTCCCGTTCGAACGCGCTCTCACTTTGCCCGTCGGCATTGAGCACGGGACCTGGCGCGATGGCATTCACCCTGATCCGCGGAGCCAGCACTTGCGCCATGATCTGCGTCGCGGACCAAAGCGCCGCCTTAGCCATGGTGTAAGAAAAATAGTCAGGGTCGGGGCGCAGGACTTTCTGGTCGATGATGTTGAT
>DATAFR010000140.1:0-139533 GCA_036257375.1 Methyloceanibacter sp. | reverse complement strand
TCAGTGAGCTCTCCCGTTGGAGGGGGCCAGCCGCAAGGCAGGCTTGCCCTCGCCTCGCCGCGACAATGGACGGGGCATCGTGTCGCTCGTTGTTTGAGAGGGCAGCCCCCTGGGCCTCCACCCGTAGGGCTGTTCGGATAGGCCCGAGCGCGGCGTCGGGCCGCCGGGCGTGTTCATCACTCTCTTCGTACTCGTCTCCTTCCACACATCGTTCCGATCTCGACGTCGTCAGGCGGGGGGTCTTGTGTTGACGCCCGTCCAGAAAATCCAATTTGCGGTGATAGTTTCGCTTAGAGCAGCTTGACGCTCTAAGTTATTGTCGTGGGCCGATTGGTCCCACGTCTTGCGGGATCGCCATCTCCTCGCTTCGTCCGTCCGGCCGAGGCGCCACACGACACCCTCGAGGGCCATCATGCGTTTTGTCGTCGGGCTCCTTCTCGCTCTCTTCGTCTGTCATGCAACCGGTGCCGCGGCGGCGCCCAAGCTGCTCTTCGAGGTGAAGGGCCTGGAGCAGCCCGAGTCGGTCGTGCAGGATGCCGCCACCGGCGCCATCTATGTCAGCAATATCGTCGGCGCCGTCATGCAGAAGGACGGAAACGGCTATATCGCCAAGCTCAAGCCCGACGGCACCATCAGCACTAAGCAATGGGTCAAGGGGCTGAACGCCCCCACTGGAATGGCGCTCTCCGATCGTACGCTCTACGTGGCCGATGTCGATGAGCTGGTCGAGATCAGCGTGGCGTCGGGTGAGCTCATAAAGCGCTATCCGGCAAAAGGCGCGATCTTCTTGAACGACGTAGCGGTCGGCGCGGACGGAACGGTCTACGTCTCCGACACGCCGATGAATACAATCTGGCGGCTTAAGGACGGGAGCTTCGAGCCTTGGTTCGCTAACGATGTGTTGAACGGTCCCAACGGTCTCCTCGTGCTGGACGGGAAGCTCATCGTCGCCTCGTTCGGCAAATTGCCCGGCGAGGGGCAGAAGCAGGAGCCGGGCGGCCTGCTTGCCGTGGACATCGAGAAGCAGGCCGTGAGCACGATCGGCAGCAACGACGAGATCGGCAATCTCGACGGACTTCAGCTGCTTCAGCCGAACGTTCATCTGGTCACCGACTGGGCAGCCGGCGGCCTTTACCGCATCGACGTCAAAGGCAGGGTCGAGCGCCTGATCAAGCTCGGCAAGGGCAGCGCCGACTTCGTCTATTTCCCCGATGCGAAGCTCGCGCTGATCCCCATCATGCTGAGCAATTCGCTGGTCGCTTATACGCTGGAGTAGCCGGCGACGGCGTCACGTCCGCCGCGCGAAATATTGGCGTAGGCCATGCCAAACGAGTCCAACGGCGATCAGAGCAAGGCCGACCATCCAGATTTGCCGCTCGACGAAGAAGGCGAGCGCCAGACACGCGGCAAGACCGGCCCATGCGATCAGCGGCGAATAGAGACGTTTTTCCTTCGGCAGCCGAAGCGCGGCAAGATTGGTGATGGCGTAGTAGATCAGCACGGTGAAGGCGCTGAACGACCAGGTCACCTCGACATTGCCGATCAAGGCCAACGCGGCGATGGCCCCTCCCACGGCAATCACGGCAAGGTTCGGCGAGCCCGACGCATCGACATCGGCGAATACCCCCGGCATGTCGGCGCGGCGCCCCATTGCCAGCACGACACGTGACAGCCCAAGAATGAGATTGAGGGCGACTCCGAGCATCGCCGTTATGGCGCCGACAGTGACGATCATGTGGGTGGCGGGCAGATCGAAAGTCCTTGCTGCGGCAACGAGAGGCGCTACGTCGGTCTGCACCGCCTCCGCCAGACTCTGCGGACCGATCGCGGCGATGGCGACGGCTGCAACCGAGATATAGAGCAGGGCCGAAACGACGAGCGTGGCGATGATCGCGCGGGGGATGGTGCGCTCCGGGTCACGCATCTCCTCGCCAAGCGTGGCGATCCGCGCATAGCCGGTGAAGGCGACGAACATGAGCGCGGTGGCTTCGAGCAGCCCGGGCCATGGACTTCCGCCGTCCGAAGTCGAGAAGAAGGGGTGCCATGGCTCCCCACCCTTGCTCCAAAGCCGCGGCAGTCCGGCCAACACGAAGAAAACGAGGGCGAACAGCGTGATCGAGACGATGGCGATATTGGCGCGATTGGATCTGCGGATGCCCATCACCACGATGGCCGTGAGGGCAACAATGGCGGCAACCGCGACAGGCACGACGAGCGACTCGCCGCCAACCATTTGCAGAAGATAGCCGGCGAATCCGAGCGCCGCCGTGGCCGCCGAAGCCGTCTTGGCGCAGAGGAACATCCAGCTGGCGGTGAAGCCGAGCCAGGGCTTGAGATAGGCATAGCCATATTCGTAGGTGCCGCCGCTCACCGGCATGCTCGCGGCAAGCTGCGCGCTGCTGAGCGCATTGCAGGTGGCGACGATGGCGGCAAGCGCGATCGCGAGAAGCACCGCTCGCCCGGCCGCCCCTGCGGCGATGCCGATACTCACAAAGACGCCGGTGCCGACCATGGAGCCGATGCCCATCATGGTGGCGCCGAAGACGCCGACTTCGCGTTTCAGGCTTCCGGTTGTCGCAACCTGCGTCATGTCGGTCAGACTCTATATCGAAAACCGACTTCGAAAGCCGACTATTTGTCGCGCATTAACGTTTGCTATAAGGATCGGTTCCCGATTACGAACGGCGATATATTTGGCCCGCTAGGGGAAAGATGTGGCGACAAACGAATCGGACTATCGGGACCTGCTGTCGGACCTCATCCGGCTCCACATCCTGCACCACGCGGTGAAGGGGGGGCTTTACGGTCATTGGATGATCGAGGAGCTTGGCCGGCACGGCTATCGGGTCAGTCCGGGCACGCTCTATCCGATGCTGCATGCGCTCGAGCGCAAAGGCTATCTGCGGTCGCGGACCGAGGGGTGCCGCCGCGCACGGCGCGTCTATCGCGCGACGGCAAAGGGCCGCAGGGCGCTCGCCGCGGCCAAACATCGCGTGCAGGAGCTTTTCGGCGAATTGATCGAGGGCAGGTGAGCTTACCTACGCAGCCGCGCGAAGCCGGCGTCGAGATCGGCCTTCAGATCCTCGATATCCTCGAGTCCGATATGCAGGCGGATGGCAGGCCCTTCGGCTTTCCATTTCGTCGCTGTGCGATAGGCGCTCGGATCGAAGGGCAAGATCAGACTTTCGAAGCCGCCCCAGGAATAGCCCATGCCGAACAGACTCAAGCCATCGAGCATGGCGGCAAGCTTCTCATGCGCGACCGGCTTCAGCACGATCGAGAACAGCCCCGAGGCGCCGGCGAAGTCGCGCGTCCAAACTGCATGTCCGGGATCGGAAGCAAGTCCCGGGTGAATGACACGCGCAACCTCGGGCCGTTCGGCGAGCCACCGCGCCATCTCCAGCGCCGATTGCTGATGCCGCGCCAGCCTCACGCCGAGGCTGCGCAAGCCGCGCAAGCCGAGATAGACGTCTTCAGGCCCGACGCAGAGGCCGAGATCCTCATGTGTCTTAGCGATAGCGGCGGCGCTTCGCTCATTCATGGTGATGGCGCCGAGCATGATGTCGGCATGGCCGCCGATATATTTCGTCGCGGCCTGGATCGAGACGTCGGCGCCGTGAACGAACGGTTTGAAATAGAGCGGGGTAGCCCAGGTGTTGTCGAGAATGACGACGCAGCCGGCCGCGTGCGCTGCCTTGGCGATGGCCGGGATGTCTTGCACCTCGAAAGTCTGCGAGCCGGGCGACTCGGTGAACACGACCTTCGCTTTCTTGCCGATCAACTTCTCGATGCCAGCACCGATCAGCGGATCGTAATAGGTGACGGTGACGCCGAGCCGCTTCAGCACGTTGTCGCAGAAGCGGCGCGCCGGACGATACACGCTGTCCACGATGAGCAGCTCGTCGCCCGCGCCGAGAAAGGCCAGGAGCGAAGTTGCGATAGCCGATAGCCCCGAAGGAGCGAGCAGCGTGCGGTGACCGCCTTCGAGCTCGGCAATCGCCTCTTCGAGCGCCCTGACCGTAGGCGTGCCTAAGCGGCCATAAGTGAAGGCCTGATCGTTCGCCTCGAGCGCCGCGACGGTCGGAAAGATCACGGTCGAGCCGCGATAGATCGGGGTATTGACGAAGCCGTGCTGACGCGCGGGCTCGCGCCCGGCGTGCGCCAGCCGGGTCAAATCCTTTTCTTTCCCGGTCCGTTTGCTCATTTGGCCTCGGCCAGGCGAGGGAAGTTTCTAGCCAGTCTCGATGGGAAGGGTTTGATCGGCGCCCCATTCCGACCAGGAGCCGTCATAGACCGCGGCCTTGCGATGGCCGATCTCGGCCAGCCCGAGCGCAAGCACGCTGGCAGTGATGCCGGAGCCGCAGCTCGTCACCACAGGCTTCGAGAGATCGACACCGGCCTCTTCGAACAGTCTTTCGATCTCAGACGCCCCCTTCAGCGTGCCGTCCTTGTTGAGGAGCTTGGCGTAAGGGAGATTGTGCGCGCCGGGGATATGGCCGGAGCGAAGGCCGGGGCGCGGCTCGGGCGCCTTGCCGGCGAAGCGCTCCGCCGCGCGCGCATCGACGATCTCCGCCGATCTGTCCTTGAGGAGCTTCTTGACGTCGGACACATCGCGCACGAGATCGAGATTGCGCCTCGCCGTGAAGTGACGGGCAGTGCGGTTGCGCGGCGGGCCGCTCTCGAGCGGGCGTCCCTCGCGCTTCCATTTCGGCAACCCGCCATTGAGCACGCTCACATCCTCCACCCCCATGACCCGGAACGTCCACCACACGCGGGCGGCGCTGAACAACCCGCTCGAATCGTAAACGACGATGCGCGAGCCGTCGCCGATGCCCATGCTGCGCATGCGCGAGGAGAACTTTTCTGGCGGCGGGAGCATGTGTGGAAGCTTGCTCTTGGTATCGGCGATCTCGTCGATGTCGAAGAAGATCGCGCCGGGAATGTGCTCGGCGAGATATTCCGCATGGGCATCGCGGTTCTCGGCGGGCATGTGCCAAGAGGCGTCGATGATGACGAGGTCGGGCGCATCGAGCTCCTTGGCGAGTTCATCGGTCTCAGTCAGCCATGTCTTCGTCTGCAACAAGGCGAGATCTCCAATCCGATTAGACGAATACTTGCGGCGCCGCCGCCTGCCTCTGATCGAGCCAGGCCGGGACCGGCAGCCCCTTCTCCCTGAGGAATTTGGGGTTGAACAGCCGGCTTTGGTATCGGGTGCCGTAATCGGCGAGCACCGTGACGATGGTATGACCCGGGCCAAGGTCGCGGGCAAGGCGGATGGTGCCGGCGACATTGATGCCGCTCGAGCCGCCGAGGCAAAGCCCTTCCTCGCTCAAAAGGTCGAAAATAATGGGGAGCGCCTCCGCGTCCGGGATCTGGTAGGCCTCGTCGATCTTGGCCCCCTCCAGATTGGCGGTGATGCGGCCCTGGCCGATGCCCTCGGTGATGGAGCTGCCTTCGGCCCTGAGCACGCCGTGCTTGTAGTAGTTGTAAAGCGCGGCGCCCATCGGGTCGGCAAGCCCGATCACCACGTCCTTGTTGTGCACCTTGAGCCCCATCGACACGCCGGCCAGCGTCCCGCCGGTGCCGACCGCGCAGACGAAGCCGTCGACCTTGCCACCAAGCTCGTTCCAGATTTCCTGCGCGGTCGTCTCGATATGGCCTTGGCGGTTGGCGACGTTGTCGAACTGATTGGCCCAGATCGCGCCGTTAGGCTCCGTCGCCGCCAGTTCTTCCGCAAGCCGACCTGAATATTTCACATAGTTGTTCGGGTCCTTGTACGGGACGGCGGGGACTTCGATGAGGCGCGCTCCTGTAAGCCGCAGCATCTGTTTCTTCTCGTCGGACTGCGTCTCGGGGATGACGATGACGGTCTTGAGCCCGAGCGCGTTGCCGACCAGCGCCAGACCGATGCCGGTATTGCCGGCGGTGCCTTCAACCACGGTGCCCCCCGGCTGCAAGCGGCCGGAGTTCAGCGCGTCGCGGATAATAAAGAGGGCGGCGCGGTCCTTCACCGACTGGCCGGGATTCATGAACTCGGCCTTGCCGAGGATCAAGCAGCCCGTCTCCTCCGACGCGCGCTTGAGCTTGATCAGCGGGGTATTGCCGATCGCCTCGATGATGCCGTTGCGGATGGACACGGGGGGAAGGCCTGTTTCTTCTCGATCTTGACGGCAAACTAATGAGCGGGAGGGATGCAAGCAAGACAGGGAAATTGCGAGGAAACCGACCGGAGCGGGAAGAATTGTCGCTTGATCGAGCCTTGCGGATCGAGGTTAAGGCCCTTGCAGGGCTTCATGCCGTGAATCGATCAACTCGCAATGCTCGCTGAGCGACTTGAGCGCGTCGCCCTTGCAGAGGCGTGTCAGCGGGTTCCATTTGAAGCGAGCGACCCTTTGGCAATCGGCCACGGCCGCTTTGAGCGTCGCAACCGTCTGGTCGAGCGGCATGGCGTTGAGCGCCTCCTCGGAGGGCAGCCGCGCGGCAATCTCCGGCAACGCCGCACGCGCCGCACGATCACTCCAAATGACCCATGCACCGGCGCCGAGGATGAGAAGCAGCAAGATGAGTGCAAGCCGTCGCATCGCGCGCCCCTAATGCAGCGCCACGCTGTCGACGGCGCGCGCTACCTTCTCCGCGGGCCAGGCCGACGGAGCCTCCGGCGCATCGAGCGGAGAGGGGACATCGGTGCCCTGACCCGGCCTGGACAGCGTCACGCTGCCAGCCTGGTTCGAGACAACCACCTCGCCTTCGAGCAGAAGCACGCCATACTTGGCATTGATCGGCCCGCCCCAGAATTCGGTGCCGCGTACGCCGATATCGGCGACCGGCGTCGACACCGCGATCTCCTTGTCCTTCAGCTCCTTGATCTTGCCGGTGACGAAACGGAAAGCGCCCTTGGTCGCCTGCAACACGGTTTCGCCAGCGCCCCGCTCGGGCTCATAGACATAGCGGTCGACCACGACGCTCGCATGCTCCCCCAGCGTCAACACCGTATTGTCGCGAAAGGTCACCTGAAGCCGCGCGCCGGCGCCGGTCCTGAGCTCATCGCGCATATGCACCGGCGTGCCGATCAGCGCGGTCGTGGCGCCGGCGACCGAAATCACTTGCGCGCCATTCTCCACCTTGTTCACCAAGCCGACCTCGCCTGGATCCTGAGGCTCCGCCGCACAAAGGTGACCGCCCGATATCAGCACGGCGGCACAGGCAACAAGGCGCAAGACGAAAATCCGAAGCTGCATCGCGTCCTCTGCTTGACCGCTGGAGCCGGCCCTTGGATTGCGTAAGCGCGCAGGGCGGCATAAATGAGGGGCCCGCATCATAGCCGAGAGGCCACAGCCCGCGTAAGGGGGGTGCCCCCGGGCCGTGCCGCTAGGGTAGCAGCCGAGGATTCCGCTGTGTTATAGACCGCCGGGTCGAAGCGGGACGCGACCTCTTAAAGCGGGCGTGGTGGAACTGGTAGACACGCCAGATTTAGGTTCTGGTGGCTTCGGCCGTGGGGGTTCAACTCCCTCCGCCCGCACCAAGCATGACTGCGCGACAACGCCGAGCTCCGCCTGGCGCAGCCGAGCGGAGGCAGAAGTAGACGGATTGAGGACAGGATGAACGTCACCGAGACGAATGCGGAAGGATTGCGCCGCCAACTGAAGGTGGTGATCGGCGCCGACGAGCTCGAGAAGCGCCTCTCGGCGCGGCTTGACGAGCTCAAGGGCAAGGCGCGGCTAAAGGGCTTCAGGCCGGGCCACGTGCCGAAAGAGCATCTGCGCAAGGTCTATGGCCGGTCGGTGATGGCCGAGGTCGTGCAGCAAGCCGTCGCCGAGACGAGCCGCGAGGCTCTATCGCAGCGCGAGGAGCGTCCTGCCTTTCAGCCGACCGTCGGCCTGCCGGAGGATGAGGCCGAGATCGACAAGATTTTCGCCGGCACGAGCGACCTTGCCTACACGCTCTCCTTCGAAGTTCTCCCCAAGATCGAGCTGATGGACTTCAAGAAGATCGCGCTGGAAAAGCCCGTCGCCGAGGTGACCGACGCCGACATCGGCAAATCGATCGAGCGCATCCTGGCGTCCAATCAGCGCTTCAAGCCGAAAGATGGCGTCGCCGAGACGGGCGACCGCTTGCTGATCGATTTCGTCGGCTCGATCGACGGCACGCCCTTCGAGGGCGGCACGACGCAAGACGCGCCCGTCGTGCTTGGCAGCGGCAACTTCATCCCCGGCTTCGAAGAAGGCTTGACCGGCGCGCGCGCCGGCGAGGAGCGCGAGGTCGAAGCGACCTTCCCGGCGAATTATCCCGAAGCACGCCTTGCCGGTAAGACCGCGCACTTTGCCGTGAAGGTGAAGGAAGTGGCCGCGCCCGAGACCCCGCCGCTCGACGATGAGTTCGCCAAGAGCCTCGGCATCGAATCGGTCGAGAAGCTACGCGAGACGGTGAAGCAGCGGCTTGAGCAGGATCGGGCCGGCGTCTCACGTCTCAAGCTCAAGCGGGCGCTCCTCGACGCGCTTAACGAAGGCCACACATTCGAGCTGCCGCCGACGCTCGTCGACAACGAGTTCCAGGCGATCTGGCAGCAGGTGACCGCAGACCTGGAGCGCTCCAAGCGGAGCTTCGAGGATGAAGGCACGACCGAGGAGAAGGCGCGCGAGGAGTATCACGACATCGCCGCGCGGCGCGTTCGGCTCGGGCTGATCCTATCGGAGGTGGGCTCGCGCAATCAGATCGCTGTCACCGACGATGAGGTGAGCCGCGCGCTCCTCGAGCGCGTGCGGCAGTTCCCGGGCCAGGAGCGCAAGGTCTACGACTACTACCGCAACAACCCTCAGCTCCTTGCCGAGCTCAGGGCGCCGATCTTCGAGGACAAGACCGTCGACTACGTACTCGAGCTTGCCAAGGTGACTGACAAGAGCGTGACCGCCGAGGAGCTTTACGCCGACCCCGACGCGGATCACGACCATCACCACCATGGCCACGACCACGATCATGACCATGACCATGACCACCATGACCATGACCATCACCACCATGGCCACGATCACGATCACGAGCCCAAGAAGCGGGGCAGAAAGAAGAAGGCCTGAGGCGCGGTACACCAACATCCCCCCTTTTGTTTGGGCGCCCGACGCCATATGTAGTAGGACCGAAGCGAACAGATTCGCAGGCCCAGGCCTGGGCCTTGAGAGTTCGCACGCTCTAGGACGACGATGAGACATCCAACTGACATCTATTTGAATACGCTCGTGCCCATGGTGGTCGAGCAGACCAACCGCGGCGAGCGCGCCTACGACATCTATTCGCGCCTGCTCAAGGAGCGCATCATCTTCGTCGTCGGCCCGATCGAGGACCATGTGGCCTCGCTCATCACGGCCCAACTTCTCTTCCTCGAGGCGGAGAACCCGAAGAAAGAGATCTCCATGTACATCAACTCGCCGGGCGGCGTCGTGACCTCGGGCATGGCGATCTACGACACCATGCAGTTCGTGAGGCCGCCGGTGGCCACCCTCTGCATCGGGCAAGCGGCCTCCATGGGTTCGCTACTTCTCTGCGCCGGCGAGAAAGGCATGCGCTACGCGCTGCCGAATGCCCGTATCATGCTGCATCAGCCCTCGGGCGGCTTCCAGGGTCAGGCGAGCGACATCGAGCGCCACGCCGAGGACATCATCAAGATGAAGCGGCGCCTGAACGACATCTACGTGCGCCATACCGGACAGGACTATGAGGTCATCGAGCGCACGCTCGACCGCGATTACTTCATGTCCGCCGAAGACGCGCGCAACTTCGGTCTTGTCGATGAAGTGATCACCAAGCGGCACCCGCTGGAAGAGAAGGTAGAAAAGCTCGCGCCGGTATCGTAGGGCGCTTGAGTTGGGCTCCAGAAGCCAAGAAGGTCCCGTTAGGGCTAACCGGCGAAATTTCGGCCTGAGTGCGGTGGCGTTGGACTAAGGCACGCGGCGCGCATGGATACGAATCGTGTGGTTGTGTCCCGCGCGCGACGATCCGGGATTAATCAATCCTTGATCAGTGCCGCCATAGCATGCTGAGATTGCCCTTCGGGCAGCTTTCGCTGGAGGACGGGCTCACACTTGCGAGGCGGCAAAACGAAACAATGGCGCTAGGACCAAATTGGGCCGGCGCCGCATAAAGAATGGACTGGATGAACGAATGAGCAAGGTGAGTGGAGCCGACTCCAAAAACACCCTCTACTGCTCCTTCTGCGGCAAGAGTCAGCACGAGGTGCGCAAGCTCATTGCCGGGCCGACGGTGTTCATCTGCGATGAATGCGTCGAGCTTTGCATGGATATCATCCGCGAGGAGAACAAGAGCTCGCTGGTGAAGTCGCGCGACGGCGTGCCGACCCCGATGGAGATCTGCGCCGTCCTCGACGACTACGTGATCGGCCAGGATTATGCCAAGCGCGTGCTCTCGGTCGCCGTGCACAACCACTACAAGCGGCTCAACCACTCGAGCAAGAATTCGGACGTCGAGCTCGCCAAGTCGAACATCCTGCTGATCGGGCCGACCGGCTGCGGCAAGACGTTGCTGGCGCAGACACTCGCCCGCATTCTCGACGTGCCCTTCACCATGGCCGACGCCACGACGCTGACCGAAGCTGGCTATGTGGGCGAGGACGTGGAGAACATCATCCTCAAGCTGCTTCAGGCCGCCGACTATAACGTCGAGCGAGCGCAGCGCGGTATCGTCTATATCGACGAGGTCGATAAGATCAGTCGGAAATCCGACAATCCATCGATCACTCGCGACGTGTCGGGCGAGGGCGTGCAACAGGCCCTGCTCAAGATCATGGAAGGAACGATCGCTTCGGTACCTCCGCAAGGCGGTCGCAAGCACCCGCAACAGGAGTTCCTCCAGGTCGACACCACCAATATTCTGTTCGTCTGTGGCGGCGCTTTCGCCGGGCTGGAGAAGATCATCTCCGCGCGCGGGCGGTCGACCTCGATCGGCTTCGGCGCCAAAGTGGAATCGGTCGACGAGCGCCGCACCGGCGACATCTTGAAGGGTGTCGAGCCCGAGGACCTGTTGAAGTTCGGCTTGATCCCGGAGTTCATCGGTCGCGTTCCCGTGATCGCCACGCTCGACGATCTCGACGAAGAGGCGTTGATGCGCATCCTGACCGAGCCCAAAAATGCCTTGGTTAGGCAGTATCAGCGGCTGTTCGAGATGGAGGACGTGCAGCTTAGCTTCGCGGAGGAGGCCCTGCGCACCATCTCGAAGAAGGCGATCGACCGGAAAACCGGCGCTCGGGGCTTGCGGTCGATCATGGAGGGCATCTTGCTCGACACGATGTTCGAGCTGCCGAGCCTCCGCGGCGTTGAAGAAGTCGTGATCAGCTCCGAGGTGGTCGAGGGCAAGGCTCGTCCCTTGCGCATCTACTCTGACCGCCATGAGGAGCTCGGAACGAGCGCCTGACAGGGGATTGGCATCAATCCTGCTTGCGGGGTAAACCGAATCCTACTCACAATGGGTGGGAAAATCGCGGCTCCGCCTAGAGGAAACAGGCACTTGACGGCGACCCAAGAGGTCGCCACCTACGCTAGCTGGCTGGTTAACGTGCCACAGGGCCGGCAATTTTGTTTCCCCTAATACTTAAGGGGACAAGCCGGGTCTTGGGGGAGGGGGTACAAATAGCGGCAGATCGTCCCAGGGATCTGCCCAACCAAGAAAGCGACGGAACTGCTATGACCGAATCGAAGCCGTCCACGACCAGAGAAGGCGCGCCGGAGCTCTATCCGGTCCTGCCGCTGCGCGACATCGTCGTCTTCCCGTATATGATCGTGCCGCTCTTCGTCGGCCGCGAGAAGTCGATCGCCGCCCTCGAGGAGGTGATGCGCTCCGACAAGCAAATCCTGCTCGTGGCGCAGAAGAACGCGAGCGACGACGAACCTTCGACCGATGGCATCTACACCATGGGCACGCTCGCCTCGGTGTTGCAGCTCCTGAAGCTGCCCGACGGCACGGTGAAGGTTCTGGTCGAGGGCACGCGCCGCGCCGCGATCCGCCGCTATACGAGCAACGAGAGCTATTTCGAGGCCGAGGTCGAGCGCGTCGCCGAGACGGTCGGCGCCGAGGACGAGATCGAAGCGCTCGCCCGCTCCGTCGTGTCTCAGTTCGAGAGCTATGTGAAGCTCAACAAGAAGATTTCGCCCGAGGTGCTCGGCACCGCGAGCCAAATCGAGGACTATTCCAAGCTCGCCGACACCATCGCTTCGCATCTCGCCATCAAGATCGCCGAAAAGCAGCAGATCCTCGAGGTGACCTCGGTCTCCGAGCGACTGGAGCGCGTCTTCACGCTGATGGAGAGCGAGATCTCCGTGCTGCAGGTCGAGCGCAAGATCAGGAGCCGCGTCAAGCGCCAGATGGAGAAGACGCAGCGCGAGTACTACCTGAATGAGCAGATGAAGGCGATCCAGAAGGAGCTCGGCGACAGCGAGGAGGGCCGCGACGATCTCGCCGAGATCGAGCAGAAGATCGAGAAAACCAAACTGTCACGCGAGGCCCGCGAGAAGGCGCTCGGGGAGCTGAAGAAGCTGCGTCAGATGAGCCCGATGTCGGCCGAGGCCACCGTCGTGCGCAATTATCTCGACTGGCTGCTGACCATCCCATGGGGCGTCAAGGGCAAGATCAAGCGCGACCTCGACGAGGCGCAGAAGATCCTCGACGAAGACCATTACGGGCTCGAGAAGGTCAAGGACCGCATCATCGAATATCTCGCGGTGCAGAACCGCACCAACATGCTGAAGGGCCCGATTCTCTGCCTGGTCGGCCCTCCCGGCGTGGGCAAAACCTCGCTCGGCAAGTCCATGGCGCGCGCCACGGGTCGTGAGTTCGTGCGCATGAGCCTTGGCGGCGTCCGCGACGAGGCCGAGATCAGAGGCCACCGCCGCACCTATATCGGCTCGATGCCCGGCAAGGTGATCCAGTCGATGCGGAAGGCGAAGAAGATCAATCCGCTATTCCTGCTCGATGAGGTCGACAAGATGGGCGCCGATTTCCGCGGCGACCCGGCGTCGGCTTTGCTCGAGGTGCTGGATCCCGAGCAGAACCACACCTTCAACGACCACTATCTCGAGGTTGACTACGATCTCTCCAACGTGATGTTCGTCACCACGGCGAACACGCTCAACATTCCTCCCGCCCTCATGGACCGCATGGAGATTATCCGCATTGCGGGCTACACCGAGGACGAGAAGATGGAGATCGCACGGCGCCACCTGATCCCCGCCATGACCAAGGCGCACGGCCTTGAAGCGGAGGAGTGGAGCCTCGAAGACGACGCCCTGAAGGAGATCATTCGCCGCTATACGCGCGAGGCCGGCGTGCGCAATCTCGAGCGCGAGATTGCCAAGATCGCCCGGAAGTCGGTGAAAGAGCTCCTGACCAGCAAGAAGAAGGCGATCAAGGTCACGATCAAGAATCTCGAGGACTATCTCGGCGTGCAGAAATATCGCTACGGCGAGGCCGAGCTCGAGGATCAGGTCGGCGTGGTCACCGGTCTTGCTTGGACGGAGGTCGGCGGCGAGCTGCTCACCGTCGAAGGCGTGATGATGCCGGGCAAGGGCAAGATGACCGTCACCGGAAACTTGCGCGACGTGATGAAGGAATCGATTCAGGCCGCCAACGCCTATGTGCGCTCGCGCGCGGTCGATTTCGGCATCGAGCCGCCTCTGTTCGAGAAGCGGGACATCCACGTGCACGTGCCCGAGGGCGCAACTCCGAAGGATGGACCGTCGGCCGGCGTCGCCATGGTGACCGCCATCATCTCGCTGATGACCGGGATTCCAGTGAAGCGCGAGGTTGCCATGACCGGCGAGATCACGCTGCGTGGGCGCGTCCTGCCGATCGGCGGGCTGAAGGAGAAGCTGCTTGCGGCGCTCCGTGCCGGCATCAAGACGGTGATCATCCCCGACGAAAACGCCAAGGATCTCACCGAGATACCGGACGAGTTGAAAAACGCCCTGGATATCCGCCCGGTCTCGCGCATGGAGGAGGTGCTGAAAATCGCCTTTACCAGGCCGCCCCAGCCGATCGTCTGGGAGGAGGAGGGCGAGGATCGCACCAAACTGGTTCCGTCTAAGGACGAGACCCAGCCTGGGGTCACGGCGCATTAATTGGCGTAATTGCCGCGGAATTATTGGCTAAAAACCGCCATTTCCGTTTTCGATTTGCCTTAATTCCATGGTCCGGCTCTGTACACAGAGCCGGACCATTTTTGTTGATTTTCCGGGTTTTTTGCGCCAGTCATACACGACTTGTTTGTGAATCGGAGCGTACCCAAGGCCTCGAGGGCGAACCCCTCCGATTGGGGCCCGAGCGGAAAGGAAGATGACCCGTGAACAAAGCTGAGCTGGTCGCCCAGGTGGCGAGAGAATCTGATCTGTCGAAGGACGCGGCGGAGAAGGCCGTGGACGCGATGTTTAAGAACATCGAGAGAGCCTTGAAGGGTGGAGACACGGTGCGGATCGTCGGCTTTGGCAATTTCCAGGTCGCACAACGCAAAGCTTCCACCGGACGCAATCCGCGCACCGGCGCCGAGGTGAAGATCCCGGCCTCCCGCGTGCCGAAATTCCGCGCCGGCAAGGCCCTCAAAGAGGCCGTCAACACTTAGGCCTTTCAGGGGTGAATTCTTTGGCGGAGCCTCGCTCTTCGGTGAGGCTTCGCCTTTATTGTTTGCATCGTTTCCTATGAGGATCCGGGGTAGCTTGCTCTATCGCGCTGGCGTGAGGGCGGTTAGCTCAGCTGGAAGAGCGCCTGGTTTACACCCAGGAGGTCGGCAGTTCGAGACTGTCACCGCCCACCAGCGCCTCGCCGGCTCTCTCGCAGCCATAGGAGGTTTCGATGCGGTGCGTTGTTGCCGCTTTCCTTTTGCTTGCTTCCGCAGCGCTGTTGTCGCCGCTGCAGGCAGTCCATGCCGCTCCCCTGGACCTCGACACAGTGGCCCCTCCGGATGAGCCGCCGGAGCAGCTTTGCGATCGCCTAGCCAAGAACCCTTTCGCGGGCTCCGGTCCCGACGAGTGGGGCAAGCCCTTCCAGGGCATCGATTCTTACCGCGCAATCCCCGCGTGCAGCGAGGCGGCTAAGCTCCATCCCAACGAACGGCGGTTTCAGCTCGGACTGGGGCTCGCCTATATCGCCGGCGACAAGAAAGACCTTGCAAGGCCGCTGCTCGACAAGCTCGTGGGCGAAGGCGACACCGCGGCCATGCTCTCGCTCGCTTTCATCTCGCCCGAGACCGAAGCGGCCGAGTTGATGCATAAAGCGGCCGAGCGCGGCGATGCGAGTGCCATGCTGCTCTTCGGTATGTCCGAGCTCACTGGTAAGGGCGTCGCAAAGAACGAGATCGAAGGAATCCGGATGATTCGTCGCGCCGCCGAGGCAGGGTCCACGCGCGCGATGTTGATTTTGGGTCATTTCTATCAAGACAGCTCCTACGGCGTGGGCTTCAATCCTGAGGAGGGCAAGCGGCTGATCGGCGAGGCGGCAAAACGTGGGGACGCGGTCGCAGAGAACATTCTTCTCAGTTTGCAGGAGGGCACGTCGAGCACGTCCGCCGACCCACAACAATAGCGTTTCTGCGACACTTTACCTTTGCGGCCCTTTATCTTTCGAACGCGATCCGTTCAAACCGAATGCCCTTAGGCCTCGCCTTGACTTGGCGAATCCCAAGCCGTACATGCTCTAAATCGCCTCTGGCTGCTGGTAGCGGCCCCCAGGGGGTGTAGCTCAGTCGGTTAGAGCGCCGGCCTGTCACGCCGGAGGCCGCGGGTTCGAGTCCCGTCACTCCCGCCATTTCTTTGGCCCCCACACTCGGAAAGAGGATCATGGGCCAGCTGCTTCAGACTTACCTGCCGCTTGTTATCTTCATCGGCATTGCCTTCGTCATCAGCGCGGCGATCCTCGTTGCGCCCTTCATCATAGCTGTCAGCAAGCCGGACCCGGAGAAGGTCTCGGCCTACGAATGCGGCTTCGATGCCTTCGACGATGCGCGCATGAAATTCGACGTGCGCTTCTACCTGGTGTCACTGTTGTTCATTATCTTTGACCTAGAGGTCGCGTTTCTTTTTCCCTGGGCCGTGGCTTTCAGGGACATTGGGGCCTTCGGCTTCTGGGCGATGATGGTGTTTCTCGCCATTCTCACCGTCGGCTTCATCTATGAGTGGCGGAAAGGCGCGTTGGAATGGGATTGATCCCTGAACCGCATTTCGAGAAAGAAGGACGCAGCGCCGGCGGCATCATCACGTCGGGGGCAACCAGTTTCGGCCTCTTTTCCAATGAGCTCGCCGACAAGGGCTTCCTGCTCACCACCGCCGACGATTTGATCAATTGGGCGCGCACCGGCTCGCTGATGTGGATGACCTTCGGGCTCGCCTGTTGCGCGGTCGAGATGATGCAAGCCTCCATGCCGCGTTACGATCTCGAGCGCTTCGGCTTCGCCCCGCGCGGCAGCCCGCGGCAGTCCGACGTGATGATCGTGGCCGGCACGCTATGCAACAAGATGGCGCCCGCTCTACGCAAGGTCTACGACCAGATGCCGGAACCCCGCTATGTCATCTCCATGGGATCCTGCGCCAATGGCGGCGGCTACTATCATTATTCCTATTCGGTGGTGCGCGGCTGCGACCGCATCGTACCGGTCGACATCTATGTGCCGGGCTGCCCGCCGACCGCCGAGGCGCTCGTCTATGGCGTTCTCCTCTTGCAGAAGAAGATCAGACGGACCGGCACGATCGAGCGCTGATCCGTTCCCGCGCATGTTCCTCCCGGAGCCTTGATGGACGAAGCCCTTGACAAGCTTGCCGCCTATCTCGGCGATCGCTTGGGCGCGAAGCTTCTCGCCGCCCAGGTGACGCTCGGCGAGCTCACCATCGAGGTCGAGCGCGATCGCATTCGCGATATCATTCAGCTTTTGCGCGACGACCAGCTCTGCCGCTTCGGCTGCCTTATCGATATTTGTGGCGTGGACTACCCTGAGCGGGAGGAGCGCTTCGACGTCGTCTATCACCTGCTGAGCCCTTGGCTGAACCATCGCATCCGCGTGCGGGTGAAGACTGACGCCGCGTCGCCGGTGCCGAGCATCGTCTCGTTATTCCCGGCCGCAGACTGGTTCGAGCGCGAGGCTTACGATCTTTACGGCATTTTGTTCGAGAGCCACCCCGATCTCAGGCGCATCCTCACCGACTACGGCTTTCAGGGCCATCCCTTGCGCAAGGATTTCCCGCTCACGGGCTTCGTCGAGCTCCGCTATGACGATGAATTGAAGCGCGTGGTCTATGAGCCAGTGAAGCTGATGCAGGAGTACCGCAGCTTCGACTTCTTGAGCCCGTGGGAAGGGATGGACACCGCCATCCCCGGCGACGAGAAAGCGGGCGAAGACCGCGAGAGAAAGAGCGAGTCATGAAGCCATCGCTCAAACCGGGGCTTAAGCACAGCTTCTCTTATGTCGTGCCAGAGACCAAGACGGTCCCGCATCTCTACCGGGAGTCGCCGCAGCTCCAGGCCATGCCCGATGTGTTTGCCACCGGCTTCATGGTCGGGTTGATGGAATGGACCTGCGTGCGACTGCTCGAGCCCCATCTCGAAGAGGGCGAAGGGAGCCTCGGCATCCATATCGATGTCTCGCACAAATCTGCCACGCCGCCCGGTCTCACCGTCACGGTCGATGCGGAATGTATCGAGGTGAAGGGGCCGCGCGCGCGCTTCAAGGTCGTTGCGCATGACGGCGTTGACGAGATCGGCGCCGGCACGCATGAGCGCTTTATCGTCAGCTGGGACCGCTTCAAGCGCAGCGTCGCCGCCAAGCAGGCCAGGGCGGCGCAGAAGGTCGAGGCGTGATGTCGGAAATCGAGACAAGCAGCGCCAAAGCCGACAGCGGCAAGCGCGAAGACGACGAGCGGAAATTCACCATCAATTTCGGCCCACAGCATCCAGCTGCCCATGGCGTGCTACGGCTCGTGCTCGAGCTTGACGGCGAGGTGGTCGAGCGCGTCGATCCGCATATCGGTCTCTTGCATCGCGGTACCGAGAAGCTGATCGAATACAAGACATATCTCCAGGCGCTGCCTTATTTCGACCGGCTCGACTACGTCGCGCCGATGAATCAGGAGCATGCATACTCGCTGGCAGTGGAGAAGCTCGTCGGCGTCACTGTGCCGAAACGCGGCCAGTTGATCCGCGTGTTCTATTCCGAAATCGGCCGGCTGCTCTCGCATCTGCTCAACATCACGACGCAGGCTTTGGACGTCGGCGCGCTGACGCCACCGCTTTGGGGCTTCGAGGAACGTGAGAAGCTGATGGTGTTCTACGAGCGAGCCAGCGGCAGCCGCATGCATGCCGCCTATTTCCGTCCGGGCGGCGTTCATCAAGACCTACCGCCTGAGCTCGTCGACGATATTTACGCCTTTTGCGACCCGTTCCTCAAAGTCTGCGACGACATCGAGGGACTGCTCACCGACAACCGCATCTTCAAGCAGCGCAACGTTGATATCGGCGTGGTGACGCTCGAGGACGCCTGGGCGCGCGGTTTCTCCGGCGTGATGGTGCGCGGCTCCGGCGCCGCTTGGGATCTGCGCAAGGCCCAGCCTTACGAATGCTACGACGAGCTCGAGTTCGACATTCCCATCGGCAAGCATGGCGATTGCTATGACCGCTACCTCGTCCGCATGGAGGAGATGCGCCAGGCCGTCCGCATCATGAAGCAATGCTGCGAGCGGCTGACGACCGAGCTTGGTCCGGTCACCGTCGAGAACCACAAGATGGTGCCGCCGAAACGCGGCGTCATGAAGAGCTCGATGGAGGCGCTGATCCATCACTTCAAGCTCTATACCGAGGGCTATCACGTGCCGAAGGGCGAGGTTTATGCCGCGGTCGAGGCGCCGAAAGGCGAGTTCGGCGTCTACCTCGTCTCCGACGGTACGAATAGGCCTTATCGCTGCAAGATCAGGGCGCCCAGTTTCGCCCATCTCGCCGCCATGGACTTCTTATGCCGGGGCCATATGCTTGCCGACGTCTCGGCCGTGCTTGGCTCGATTGACATCGTCTTTGGCGAGATTGACCGGTGAGGGAGGGCACGATGATGAAGCTGGTTGCGACACTGGCTTGCGCTGCCGCGCTTCTTTTTGTCTTTGCCGAGGCGCGCGCGGCGCAGCCCGGCGCGAATGGCACGGAGAGCAAGACTGAGCCTGCGGCAAAGCCGGAGGGTGAGGGGACCAAGAGCGAAGAGGCGAAGCCCGAGGGAACAAAGCCCGAAGAGGGCGAGGCGCCCGAAGAGGGCGCGACGACTAACGAGACCGAGGGTCCGGAAACCAAGCCTGAAGGCGAAAGCGGTCCCGTGTCGCTCGGCGAATTGACCAAGGACGGTTTCGTGATTCGCACCACGAATTTCATCCCAGCCGACGCCGTGACGCGCCAATCCGGCAAGGTCTCATCCGACGCGCTTGTGGTTACCTTGCAGAAGTCGACCTCGACCGCCGTTTGCTTTTACACGTTGAAGGCCTATGTGGGTAAGAAGCTGAACACGATTCCCGCTTGCACCGTCCACCGCTAGGAGAGCCTCGCGCCGGCTGGGCCAAGACTGACGCGAGAAAAGAAGAAGCGATTTTATGAGTGTCCACCGCCTCGCCGCCGAGCAGCCTGAGGGCTTCGCCTTCACCCCGGAAAATCTCGAATGGGCCAAAGCCCAGATCAAGAAATATCCGGAAGGCCGCCAAGTCTCCGCCGTGCTGCCGCTCCTGTGGCGCGCGCAGGAGCAGATGGGCGGCTGGCTGCCCGAGCCGGCGCTCCGTTACGTCGCCGACATGCTCGGCATGGCCTATATCCGCGCTTACGAGATCGCGACCTTCTACACCATGTTCAATCTCGCGCCGGTCGGCCGCTATTACGTACAGGTCTGCGGCACGACGCCGTGCTGGCTCCGAGGCGCCAACGAGATCAAAGATGCGTGCCGCAAACTGATCGGCGAGCCGGGCCATGTGACGGCCGATGGGCTCTTCTCTTGGACCGAGGTCGAGTGCCTCGGTGCCTGCGTCAACGCCCCCGTGGCGCAGATCAACAAGGATTATTACGAAGACCTCACGCCCGAGAGCCTGGCGGGCATCCTCAAAGACATGAAGGCGGGACGTCGCGTGGAGCCCGGACCGCAGAATGGACGGCAAGCCTCGGCACCCTTGGGTGGCCCGATCACGCTCACCGATACCGAGCTCTACAAAAATGAGGAGCCGGATGACGATCGGGATGCTGGCGGTCCGGCGCTGACCGACGCCGAGGCCAAACGTCCCGGCACGGCTGCCAATGTGCGAGAGGCGGCGGTTCCCAAGCCTCCGCTCGGAAAGGGCCGCAAACCGAGACCGAAGTGATGCTGCAGGACAAAGATCGCATCTTCAAGAATCTCTACGGGCTGCATAGCTGGCGGCTTAAGGCTGCGCGTGCGCGCGGCGCCTGGGACAACACCAAGGCGATCATCGAGCGCGGCCACGAGGCCATCATAGAAGAAGTGAAGGCGTCAGGCTTGCGCGGCCGTGGCGGAGCAGGATTCCCCACCGGCCTCAAATGGTCCTTCATGCCGACCAAGTCCGACGGGCGTCCGTCCTATCTCGTGGTCAATGCCGATGAGTCCGAGCCCGGCACCTGCAAGGACCGTGACATCATGCGTCATGATCCGCAGCTTTTGATCGAAGGCGCCTTTCTCGCCGCCTTCGCCATGCGCGCGCACGTCTCCTACATTTATATTCGTGGCGAATTCATCCGCGAGCGCGAGGTCCTGCAAGCCGCGATCGACGAGGCTTATGACGCCAAACTCATTGGCAAGAACAACGTCAACGGCTGGGACTTCGACCTTTATGTGCATCACGGTGCCGGCGCCTATATCTGCGGGGAGGAGACCGCGCTTTTGGAAAGCCTCGAGGGCAAGAAGGGTCAACCGCGGCTGAAGCCCCCATTCCCCGCCAATGTCGGTCTCTATGGCGCGCCGACAACCGTCAACAATGTCGAGACCATCGCCGTCGTCCCGGACATTCTGCGCCGGGGCGCCACCTGGTTCGCCTCGCTCGGTCGCCCCAACAATACCGGCACCAAGCTGTTCTGCCTGTCGGGCCATGTGAACAAGCCCTGCAATGTCGAGGAGGAGATGGGCATCGAGTTGCGCGAGCTCATCGATCATTATGCGGGCGGCGTGCGCGGCGGCTGGGACAACCTGCTTGCAGTCATTCCCGGCGGCTCGTCGGTGCCATGCATTCCGGCAAGCGAATGCAACGACCTGCCGATGGATTTCGACAGTCTCAAGGCGCTCAAGACCGGGCTCGGCACGGCGGCCGTGATTGTCATGGACAAGTCGACCGACATCATTCGCGCCATCGCGCGGCTATCCTATTTCTACAAGCATGAGTCTTGCGGCCAATGTACGCCCTGCCGCGAAGGCACGGGCTGGATGTGGCGCGTGCTTGAGCGCATGGCCAAGGGACAGGCCGAGAAGGGCGAAATCGATATGCTGCTGAGCGTGAGCTACCAGGTCGAGGGTCATACCATCTGCGCGCTTGGCGACGCCGCGGCCTGGCCGGTGCAAGGGTTGATCCGCCATTTCCGCCATGTCATCGAGCAGCGCATCGACGAGCAGGCCCTGAAGCCGATCGCGCCCTCTGTCCCCGTGGCTGCGGAGTAGCAGCGCTATGACTTGGTTCTGGGACAACGCTGTAACGATCGGAACCTTGGTGATGGCAGCGGCCGCCATCATCGCGCTGATCTATGCGCATCAGCAGATCGCCGAGGGCAAAAGGGCTGAGCGCCGCGCCAACGCCAACGAATTGTGGCGCGAGACGCTGCGTCTCGCTTTCGACAATCCGAAACTGTCCGATCCGACGCTGAAGCTCGCCGAGTTCGACTATTCGGAGCGCACCATCGACGGCAGTATCGAGCTCTTCCAGAAATACGAGCTCTATGTCGATACCATCCTCAATGCCAGCGAGGAGATCTTGCTCGTCTCGCCCAGCAAGGAATGGGACGTCGCCGTCCGCATTCAGCTGCGCCCGCATCGCGACTATTTGGCGTCGGCGCACTTCCAGAACTCCGGGTATCTTCAGCAATACACGCCGAAATTCCGAGCGTTCCTGCAGGACGTTCTGAACGAGCCGCGCCAAGCGTCGCCGAACGTCGCCAGAATTGACTCTCCGGACAAGAAGGCAAAGAAGCGTGCCTAAGCTCATCATCGACGGCAAAGAGCACGACATGCCGGACGGCATTACGCTGATCCAGGCTTGCCAGCTCGCCGGCATCGAAATCCCGCGCTTCTGCTATCACGAGCGCCTGTCGATCGCCGGCAATTGCCGCATGTGCTTGGTCGAGGTCGCCGGCATGCCGAAGCCGGTCGCCTCTTGCGCCATGGGCGTCAATGATCTCAGGCCGTCGCGTGACGGCACGCCTCCCACCATCATCACCAACTCCGAGACGGTGAAGAAGGCGCGCGAGGGCGTGCTCGAATTTCTGCTCATCAACCACCCGCTCGATTGCCCCATCTGCGACCAAGGCGGGGAATGCGACCTGCAAGACCAGACCATGGCTTACGGCTTCGACGCCAGCCGCTTCCAGGACAACAAGCGCGCGGTCGAGGACAAATATCTCGGGCCGCTGATCGGCACCTTCATGACGCGCTGCATCCATTGCACGCGCTGCATCCGCTTCATGACGGAGGTCGCCGGCGTGGAAGAGCTTGGCGCCATCGGCCGTGGCGAGGACATGGAGATCACCACCTATCTCGAGCGGGGCATGCTCTCCAATCTGTCCGGCAATGTGGTCGATCTTTGCCCCGTCGGCGCGCTGACCTCCAAGCCTTATGCCTTCATGGCGCGTCCGTGGGAATTGACCAAGACGCTGTCGGTCGATGTGATGGATGCACTCGGCAGCGCGATCCGCGTCGATGCGCGTGGGCGTGAGGTCTTGCGCATCCTCCCGCGGGTCAATGACGCCATCAACGAGGAATGGATTTCCGACAAGGCGCGTCATGTTTGGGACGGTCTCCGCACACAGCGGCTCGACCGGCCTTATGTCCGCAAGAAGGGCAAGCTTGTCCCTGCAAGCTGGGATGAAGCTTTTCGCGTCATTGCGGAGAAGCTCAAGGGCCTGGACGGCTCGCGCTTTGCCACGATTGCCGGCGATCTCGCCGCCGCCGAGGAAATGTTCGCGCTTAAACTGCTCGCCGAGCAGCTCGGCTCGGCAAATATCGATTGCCGTCAGGACGGCGCCAAGCTCGATTCCGCTATCGGCCGCGCGAGTTATCTGTTCAACTCAACCATCCCCGGCATCGACCAAGCCGATGCGATCCTCCTGGTCGGCACCGATCCGCGCCACGAGGCGCCCGTGCTCAATGCCCGCATCCGCAGGCGTTGGCGGCAGACGCAAGGCAGGCTCCCCGTCGGCCTGATCGGCGAGGATGCGGACCTCACCTATGCTTACGACTATCTTGGCGCCGGCCCCGAGACCCTCGCCAAGATCGCCGACGGCTCGCATCCTTTCTTGAAGCGGCTCGAAGGCTGTGAGAGGCCGATGCTGATTCTGGGCCAAGCGGCAGTCGCGCGGCCTGACGGTGCGGCGATCCTGGCGCTTGCCGCCAAGGCTGCGGCGCAGATGGGCGCGATCAAGCCAGCCTGGAACGGCTTCAACGTTTTGCACACGGCGGCGTCACGCGTTGCCGGCCTCGATCTCGGCTTCGTTCCGGCCGCGGGCGGCCTCGACGTAGAGGGCATCCTCGATGCGGCAGGCGAGGGGAAAATCGACATCGTCTATCTGCTCGGCGCCGACGAAATCGACATGGAGCGCCTTGGCAACGCCTTCGTCATCTATCAGGGCAGTCATGGAGATGCCGGCGCGCATCGTGCCGATGTGATCCTTCCGGGCGCCGCCTACACCGAGAAGGACGCCATCTACGTGAACACCGAAGGCCGGCCGCAAACGACGGCACGTGCCGTGTTCCCGCCGGGCGAGGCCCGCGAGGATTGGAAGATCGTCCGAGCGCTGTCCGCCGTACTCGGCAAGCCCCTGCCGTTCGACTCTCTTCAACAGCTTCGCGCCAAGATGTTCGTCGCGGTTCCGCATCTTGCTCTCCTCGACCAAATCGACCCCGCCAACGCTGCAGCGATCGACCGCCTCGCCAAACAGCCGTCGAAACTCGGCAAAGAGCGTTTCGGACGGGCGGTCGACGATTTCTATCTCACCAATCCGATCGCACGTGCGTCCGCCATCATGGCGAGCTTGAGCGCGCTGCATTCAAGCCCCGAAAAGGCGACTGGGACCGATGGTTGAGCTCTGGTGGAGCTATTGCTGGCCGCTCGCTCTGATCGCGGCGCAGAGCGTGGCGCTCCTAGTGATTCTTCTGCTCATCGTTGCGTTTCTGCTCTACGCCGACCGCAAGGTCTGGGCGGCGGTGCAGATGCGGCGCGGGCCCAACGTCGTCGGCCCCTGGGGACTGTGGCAGTCCTTCGCCGACCTGCTGAAATTCGTGTTCAAGGAGCCGATCATCCCAGCCGGCGCCAATAAGGGCATCTTTCTGTTGGCGCCGCTGGTCACGGCGGGGCTCGCGCTCTCCGCCTGGGCCGTCATGCCGGTCGCCAAGGGCTGGCAGGTCGCTGATCTCAATGTCGGAGTCCTCTACATCTTCGCCATCTCGAGCTTGCAGGTCTACGGCGTGATCATGGCCGGCTGGGCGTCGAACTCGAAATACGCGTTCCTCTCCGCCCTCAGATCGGCGGCGCAAATGGTCTCCTACGAAGTCTCGATCGGCTTCGTCATCATCACGGTTCTGCTGTGCGCGGGCTCGCTCAATCTCGGCAAGATCGTTGAAGCGCAAGACAGCGCCCTAGGCGTGTTGGGCTGGTATTGGCTGCCACTTCTGCCGATGTTCGTGATCTTTTTCGTCTCGGCTCTGGCCGAGACCAATCGCCCGCCTTTCGATCTGCTCGAAGCCGAATCCGAACTCGTCGCCGGCTTCATGGTCGAGTATTCATCGACCCCCTATATGCTCTTCATGCTGGGCGAATATGTCGCCATCGTCCTGCTTTGCGGGCTCGGCACGGTGCTGTTTTTGGGCGGATGGTTGCCGCTTTTTCCCGTCCCACCCTTCACCTGGATACCTGGCGTGGTATGGTTCTTGTTGAAGGTTTGCTTCTTGTTCTTCCTGATCGCCATGGTCAAGGCCATGGTGCCGCGATACCGCTACGATCAGCTGATGCGGCTCGGCTGGAAAGTCTTCCTGCCCTTGTCATTGGCTGCGGTCGTGCTCGTGGCGGCGCTCCTCCAGCTCTGGCAGCAGGCATCTTGAGAAAAGGCATCTCGTGAGACGCTGGGCCCAAGCCGCTAAGTCTTTGTTGCTGATGGAGTTTCTGTCAGCCTTCTGGCTTGCGCTGAAATATTTCGTAGCCCCCAAGGCGACGCTCAACTACCCCTTCGAGAAGGGGCCCCTCAGCCCGCGGTTCCGTGGCGAGCATGCGCTGAGGCGGTATCCGAATGGCGAGGAGCGTTGTATCGCCTGCAAGCTGTGCGAGGCGATTTGCCCGGCGCAAGCCATCACCATCGAGGCGGGTCCCCGCCGCAATGACGGCACGCGCCGTACCACCCGTTACGACATCGACATGGTGAAATGCATCTATTGCGGCTTCTGCCAGGAGGCCTGCCCGGTGGATGCGATTGTTGAAGGGCCGAATTTCGAGTTCGCCACCGAGACCCGCGAGGAGCTCTATTACGACAAGGAGCGGCTGCTGGCGAACGGCGACCGCTGGGAGCGCGAGATCGCCAAGAACCTGGCGCTCGACGCGCCTTACCGGTAGGGGCGACGCCGCTTCATGCTGTCAGCGCTGTTCTTTTATCTCTTCGCCATCGTCTGCGTAGGCGCGGCCTTCATGGTCATCGCGGTGCGCAATCCCGTGCACGCCGTGCTGTTCTTAATCCTCTCCTTCTTCAACGCCGCTGGCCTCTTCGTGATGCTCGGCGCCGAGTTCCTGGCGATGATTCTGATCGTCGTTTATGTCGGCGCGGTGCTGGTGCTGTTCCTGTTCGTGGTGATGATGCTCGATGTCGACTTCGCCGTGCTTAAGGCGGGTTTCCTCAAATATCTGCCGGTCGGGGCTACGGTTGGCCTCCTGCTTCTCGTCGAGCTCGTCCTGATCGTCGGCGCCTGGATCACCGCACCCGAGGTCACCGCGCAAGCGCCCATGCCGCCTGCTGCCGATATCAGCAACACCGAGGCGCTAGGCATGATCCTCTACACCCGCTACGTCTATTTGTTCGAGGCGGCGGGACTCATCCTGCTGGTCGCCATGATCGGCGCCATCGTGCTCACGTTGCATCACAAGCGCGACGTCAGGCGTCAGCACGTTGCGGAGCAGGTCGGCCGCACGCGCGCAGAGTCCGTCGAGCTGGTCGAGGTGGAGTCGGGGAGGGGTCTTTCATGACCATCGGCCTCTCCCACTATCTCACCGTTGCCGCGATCCTGTTCACGCTCGGCATATTAGGTATCTTCCTCAATCGCAAGAATGTGATCGTCATCTTGATGTCGATCGAGCTGATGCTGCTTGCGGTGAATCTCAACCTCGTCGCCTTCTCCGCCTTTCACGCAGATTTGGTCGGGCAAATCTTCGCCATGATCGTGCTCACTGTAGCGGCGGCGGAAGCGGCCATCGGGCTCGCGATCGTCGTCGTCTATTTCCGCAATCGCGGCACCATCGACGTGGCCGAAATCGATCTCCTCAAGGGCTGAGCCGAGACCCATGTATCAGGCGATCCTCTTTCTCCCCATGGTCGGCGCGATCTTCGCGGGATTCCTCGGCCGCTTCGCCGGGCCCCGCCCGTGCGAGGTCATCACCACCACGCTCGTGCTGATCACGGCGCTGCTCTCGTGGATCGCGTTTTATCAGGTCGCCATTCACGGGCAGGAGGAGCGTATCGAGCTGTTGCGCTTCATCACCTCTGGCGATCTGAAGGCCGTCTGGTCGCTGCGCATCGACACGCTGACCGCGGTGATGCTGGTCGTGGTGACCACGGTCTCAGGCCTCGTGCATCTTTACTCCATCGGCTACATGGAGGAGGACCCGCACCGGCCACGCTTCTTCGCCTATCTCTCGCTTTTCACCTTCGCCATGCTGGCGTTGGTCACGGCCGACGATTTCGTTCAGCTTTTCTTCGGCTGGGAAGGCGTTGGTCTCGCCTCTTATCTCCTCATTGGCTTCTGGTATCACAAGCCCTCCGCCAACGCCGCCGCCATCAAGGCTTTCATCGTCAACCGCGTCGGCGATTTCGGTTTCGCGCTTGGCATCTTCGCTGTCTTCACGCTGTTCAACTCGGTGCAATACGACACCGTGTTCGCCTCCGCGCCCGACCACGTCGGCGAGACGATGCAGTTTCTCGCCTGGGACGTCGATGCCTTGACCCTGATCTGCCTGCTGCTGTTCATGGGCGCGATGGGCAAGTCGGCCCAGTTCCTGCTGCACACCTGGCTTCCCGACGCCATGGAGGGTCCGACGCCGGTCTCCGCGCTAATCCATGCCGCGACCATGGTAACGGCCGGCGTGTTCATGGTGGCGCGGCTCTCGCCGCTCTTTGAGCTTGCGCCGATCGCGCTCGCCGTCATCGCCATCGTCGGCGCCACCACGGCCTTCTTCGCCGCGACCGTCGGCCTCGTACAGACGGACATCAAACGCGTCGTCGCCTATTCGACCTGCTCGCAGCTCGGTTACATGTTCGCGGCCGAAGGCGTCGGCGCTTACGGCGCCGGCATGTTTCACCTCTTCACCCATGCCTCCTTCAAGGCGCTGCTCTTCTTGGGCGCAGGTGCCGTGATTCATGCGCTGCATCACGAGCAGGATCTCCGCCGCATGGGCGGCCTACGCAAAGTGCTGCCCTTCACCTGGGCGATGATGCTGATCGGCACGCTCTCGCTGACCGGCTTCCCCTTCACTGCGGGCTTCGTCTCCAAGGATGCCATCATCGAGGCGACCTATGCCGCGCATTCATGGGTGGGGAACTACGCCTTCGTGCTGACGATCGTCGCCGCGGTGCTCACCTCGTTCTATTCTTGGCGGCTGATGTTCCTCGCCTTCGAGGGCAAGCCGCGCGAGCCGAAAGAGGTGCTCGAGCACGCGCATGAGCCGCCTTGGACCATGGGCATACCGCTTGTGATCCTGGCCCTGGGCTCGTTGCTGACCGGTGGGCTGTTCTTCCATTTCTTTATCGGCGGCGATCAGACCGAGTTCTGGCGAGGGTCGCTGGTCACGCATGAGGGCGCGCATCACGAGGTGCCGCTTTGGGTGGTGCTGGCGCCGACCCTCGCCATGGTGATCGGCCTAGTGACCGCTTGGTACTTCTATATCCAGAACCCGCTCGTGCCCTTCGGCCTCGCCAAGCGCTTCCGCGGCGCCTACCTCTTCCTGCTCCACGCCTGGTATTTCGACGCGCTCTACGACGCGATCTTCGTGCGGCCGGCGAAATGGCTCGGCCGCTTCCTGTGGAAGACCGGCGACGGCACCATCATCGACGGCATTGGGCCCGACGGCGTTTCCGCCCGCGTCATCGACATCACCAATCGCGTGGTGAAGCTCCAGTCGGGCTACATCTATCACTACGCTTTCGTCATGCTGATCGGCGTGGCCGCCCTCATCACCTATTTCCTCTTCGCCGGGGGAGGGATCAAGCCGTGAGCTATAGCTGGCCGATCCTCTCCACCGTCACCTTCCTGCCGCTGCTCGGCGCGCTCCTGATCGGGGTGCTGCGCGCCGACGACGAGAGCGCCTTCCGCAACGCGCGTTACATCGCACTATGGACCACGCTAATCACTTTCGCGCTATCGCTCTTGCTGTGGCGCGACTTCGACCCGCTCACCGCACAGTTCCAATTCGTCGAGCTCAGGCCCTGGCTCGGACCGATCAGTTTCCATATGGGCGTCGACGGCATCTCGCTGCCCTTCGTGCTGCTGACCACCTTCCTCATGCCGCTTTGCATTCTGGCGAGCTGGGTCGCGATCACGTCACGGGTGAAGGAGTACATGATCGCCTTTCTCGTGCTGGAGACACTGATGCTCGGCGTCTTCACCTCGCTCGACCTCGTGTTGTTTTACCTCTTCTTCGAGGGCGGGCTAATCCCGATGTTCCTCATCATCGGCGTGTGGGGCGGGCAGCGCCGCGTCTATGCGAGCTTCAAGTTCTTCCTCTACACGCTCGCAGGCTCCCTGCTGATGCTGCTCGCCATCATGGCAATCCATTGGGAGGCGGGGACCACCGATATTCCGATCCTGCTCACCCATGGCTTCCCGCCGGAGATGCAGACCTGGCTCTGGTTCGCCTTCCTCGCCTCCTTCGCGGTGAAGCTTCCCATGTGGCCGGTGCATACCTGGCTGCCCGACGCCCATGTCGAGGCGCCGACCGCGGGCTCCGTGATCCTTGCCGGCGTGCTCCTGAAGATGGGCGGCTACGGCTTCCTGCGCTTCTCCATTCCGATGTTCCCGCTCGCCTCCGCCGAGTTCGCCCCGCTCATTTTCGCGCTGTCCGTGGTCGCCATCATCTACACCTCGCTGGTTTGTCTTGCGCAGGAAGACATCAAGAAGCTCATCGCCTATTCCTCGGTGGCGCATATGGGCTTCGTCACCATCGGGGTCTTCACCCTCACCATGCAGGGCGTGCAAGGGGGCATTTTCCAGATGCTGTCGCACGGCATCGTCTCGGCCGCGCTCTTCCTCTGCGTCGGCGTGATCTATGACCGCATGCATACGCGCGAGATCGACGCCTATGGCGGGCTCGTCAACCGCATGCCGATCTATGCCTTCTGCTTCATGGTGTTCACGCTCGCCAATGTCGGACTGCCGGGCACGAGCGGCTTCGTCGGGGAGTTCCTGAGTCTCACCGGTGCCTTCCGCATCAACACCTGGGTCGCCTTCCTCGCCACCACCGGCGTGATCCTGTCGGCGGCTTATGCCCTTTGGCTCTATCGCCGCATCATCTTCGGCAAGTTGGAGAAGGCGAGCCTCAAATTCATCACCGACCTTACCTGGCGCGAGATCGCGGTGATGACGCCGCTCGTCCTGCTGACGATTCTATTCGGCTTCTATCCCGCGCCCATTCTCGATGCGACGGCCGTGTCGGTCGATGCTCTGATCAAAAACTATCACACGAGCCTTGCCGCCGCCGAGCAGGCGCGGCTTGCGCTGATGCCGTAGGGAGCCTTGCGCGTGCTCCAGCAGCTCAACCTCGAAGCCGCCCTGCCGGAGCTCATCCTATCGGTCGGCGCCATGGCGCTTCTGATGCTCGGCGTCTTTACGCGGCGCGAGCGTGGCGACCTTATCCTTTGGCTATCCGTCCTCCTGCTGGTGGTGGCGGGGCTCTTCGTCGCCGGCTCCTTCGGAACGGAGACCTTGTTCGCGGACAGTTTCATCGTCGATCCCTTTGCCCGCATGCTGAAGCTGCTGACACTGACCGGCGCCGCCGTCGCGCTGATCATGTCGCTCGATTATTGGCGCGAGAGCGGCGGGGTGAAGTTCGAATTCCCGGTGCTGGTGCTGTTCGCCACGACCGGCATGCTGATGATGATCTCGGCCAACGATCTCATCGCGCTCTATGTCGGGCTCGAGTTGCAGAGCCTCGCACTTTATGTCGTCGCCGCCTTCCGTCGCGACTCGGCCCGCTCGGCGGAAGCGGGATTGAAATATTTCGTCCTCGGCGCACTCTCATCGGGCATGCTGTTGTACGGCGCCTCTCTCGTCTATGGCTTCACTGGCTCGACGGATTTCGCGACCATCGCCACGGCCGTGCAGCCATCCGGCGCCAATCTCGGGCTCATCGTCGGCCTCGTCTTCTTGATGGCGGGTTTCGCCTTCAAGATCTCGGCTGTGCCCTTCCACATGTGGACGCCTGACGTCTATGAAGGCGCGCCGACTCCTGTCACCGCCTTTTTCGCCGCGGCGCCGAAGCTTGCCGCCATGGCGCTCACGGTGCGGGTGCTGATCACGGCCTTCCCGGCCGTGACCTTCCAATGGCAGCAAATCGTGGTGTTTCTCGCCATCGCTTCGATGGCGCTTGGCTCCTTCGCCGCTATCGGCCAGACCAATATCAAGCGGCTGATGGCCTATAGCTCGATCGGCCACATGGGCTACGCGCTCGTGGGGCTCGCCGCAGGCAGCGCGGAGGGCGTCGCCGGCGTCATCATCTATCTCGCCATTTATCTCGTCATGACGCTCGGCACCTTCGCCTGCATCCTCGCCATGCGGCGGCAAGGGCGCATGATCGAGGACATCGATGCGCTCGCAGGCCTCTCGCGCACCCAGCCGATGATGGCTTTCCTATTGGCGATGCTGCTCTTTTCCCTTGCCGGCATTCCTCCCCTTGCAGGTTTCTTCGCCAAGTTCTACGTCTTCCTCGCCGCTATTCAGGCCGGCCTCTATGCGCTCGCCGTCATCGGCGTGCTCTTAAGCGTCGTGGGCGCCTACTACTATCTGCGCATCGTCAAACTTATGTATTTCGATGCGCCTGCCGAACGCTTCGAGCCGATGCAGGTGCCGCTTGCCGCCGTGCTTGGCGTCTGCGGCGCGTTCATCCTGCTTTATTTCGCTTATCCGGCGCCGCTTGTCGCCTTTGCCGGGGTTGCTGCTAAGTCACTGTTCTAAATGACCTATTTTTCATCGCCAGCGCCCAAATTGCCGAGCGGCTACCGGCTGCTCCGCATGGAGACCGTGGATTCGACCAACGCCGAAGCACGGCGCCGCGCCAAGGCCGGCGAGCCCGGACCGTTGTGGATCTGCTCGGCACGGCAATCGCAAGGCCGTGGCCGCGGCGGCCGCGAATGGGTCTCCCAGCCCGGCAATCTGTTCGCGAGCCTGCTCATCGGGGTGAACTGTCCTACGCGGGTTGCCGGCCAACTCGCGCTCGTCGCCGGCATCGCCGCCTACGACGCCATTGCCAAGCTGATCGCTTACGAAGGCAGGTCCGAGCTTCTGCTGAAATGGCCAAACGACATCCTGCTCGCCGGTGAGAAGCTCGCCGGCATGCTGCTGGAGAATGTCGGAAGTCCCATCGAGAACCGCTCTGTGGTCATCATGGGTACCGGGATCAATCTCGCGAACCATCCCGAGGACTTGCCGCAGCCTGCCGTGAGCCTCGCGGCCTATGGCATGACGGTGACGCCGGCCGAAGCGCTCGAAGCGCTCGCCGCGAGCACGCATGAATGGCTGACGCGCTGGGGGGAGGGCTATTCCTTCCCCAGCATCCGCCGCGCTTGGCTCGACCGGGCCGGTCCCCCCGGACGGCCCTTGCGGGTGAAAATCAATGGGGAAGAGACCGACGGCGTCTATGGCGGTCTCGATGCCGATGGTGCGCTGAGGCTGCTGACCCCCGACGGCTCCGAATATCGGATCGCCGCCGGTGATGTTTTCTTCTTGAGCCGGTGAGGCCGCGAAACTCCGACATGAGTAAAAGATCAAATGGAAAGGGTGCGGATTTCGTCTTCCTGCCGCTTGGCGGCGTGGGCGAGATCGGGATGAACCTGTACCTCTACGGTTACGGGCGCGACGGGGCGCGCGAATGGCTGATCGTGGACATGGGTGTCACCTTCGGAAGCGAGAGCGAGCCTGGCGTCGATGTGATCCTGCCCGACATCCGCTTCATCGAGGAGGAGCGGCACAATATCGCCGGCATGCTCCTGACCCATGCGCATGAGGATCATTTCGGCGCGGTGGTCGATCTCTGGCCGCAGCTCGCCGGAATCCCCGTCTATGCCACGCCCTTCACCGCCGAGATGCTCAAGTCGAAGCTCACCGAGATGGGGTTGGTCAATGGCTTTCCGCTCGAGATCATCCCGCTCGGGCATCGCCGCTCGATCGGACCTTTCGATGTCGAACTGATCAACATGTCCCACTCGATTCCGGAACCCTCGGCCGTGGTGATCCGCACCCCGCTTGGCGCGGCCCTTCACACCGGCGACTGGAAACTCGACGAGAAGCCTCTGACCAGCGCGCCGACCGACATGGCGCGGCTGAAGGCGCTTGGCGAGGACGGCATCTCGGCCCTTATCTGCGATTCCACCAATGCCGTGCGGGACGGCGTCTCAGCCTCCGAAGCCGATGTCGCGTTGACCCTCAAACGCCTCATCCGCGAGGCGCCACGCCGGGTGGCTGTCACCACCTTCGCCTCCAATGTCGCGCGCATCCGCTCGGTGGCGAATGCCGCACGCGCCGCCGGTCGCGAACTTGTCGTGGTCGGCCGCGCGATGTTCCGAGTCATCGAGGCGGCGCAAGCGACCGGCTATCTCGATCCGAATCTCGCCTTCCACGAGGAGACGGTCTTCTCGAAGCTGCCGCCGCATAAGGTGGTGGCGCTCTGTACCGGCAGTCAGGGCGAGCCGCGGGCCGCCATGGCGCGCATCGCACAGGACGAGCATCCCAATGTGAAGCTCGATGAGGGCGACTGGGTGATCTTCTCCTCGCGCACCATCCCCGGCAATGAGAAGGCCGTCGGGCGGGTTCAGAATGCCCTCGCCGACATGGAGATCGAGGTCATCACCGACCAGGATGCGCCCGTGCATGTCTCCGGGCACCCGCGCCGCGGCGAGCTCGAGCAGCTTTACGGCTGGGTGAAGCCTGCGACAGCGATCCCAATGCATGGCGAGGGCAGGCACCTCGAAGCGCACGCCAAGCTCGCCGAGAGGCTCGGCGTAAAGCAGGTGGTGCGCGCGCGGAATGGCGCCATGGTGCGGCTTCTCCCCGGTCCCGCCGAGATCATCGACGACGTGCCTGTCGGGCGGCTCTATCGTGACGGCATGATCCTGACGCATGCAGATGACGGACAGGTGCGGGAGCGTCGCAAGCTAAGCTTCGCCGGTTCCGTCGCCGTGTCGCTGGTCTTGTCGGAGAAGGGGCATTTGCTCGCAGATCCCGAGATCGCCGTGACCGGGCTCCCCGCCACCGACAATGAAGGAACGCCGTTTGCCGAGATAGCACGTGATGCCGTGATCGGCACCATCGAGAGCTTGCCCAAGCCCAAGCGCAAGGATCAGGCGCTGGTGAGCGAGGCCGTCCGCCGTAGCGTGCGCGCGGCCGTCAATCAAGCGTGGGGCAAGAAGCCGGTGTGCTCGGTGCTGCTCACGGTGCTATAGGTCGTCAGAACTTTTCCAGGAGACGCTTTCGATGATTGGCCGTTTGAACCATGTCGCCATTGCCGTGCCCGACCTCAAGGCCGCGACCGCGGTCTATCGCAACACGCTTGGCGCCAGGGTCTCCGATGAGGTCGACCAGCCCGAGCATGGCGTCACGACCGTCTTCATCGAGCTTCCCAACACCAAGATCGAGCTGCTCGGCGCGCTCGGCGAGCGATCGCCCATCGCCGGTTTCCTCGAGCGCAATCCCAATGGCGGAATTCATCATCTTTGCTACGAGGTGCCCGACATCAAGGAGGCGCGCGATCGGCTCATGGCGCAGGGCGCGCGCGTGCTGGGCCAAGGCGAGCCGAAGATCGGCGCCCATGGCAAGCCCGTGCTATTTCTTCACCCGAAAGACTTCTGCGGAACCTTGGTCGAACTCGAAGAGGCGTAAGCCATGACGCTCGCCTTCGCCGCAGCCATCTATTTCGTCATCTGGTGGGTCGTGCTGTTCGCCATGCTGCCGATCGGCGTTCGCACGTCGGAGGAGGTTGGCGAGAAAAGCGTTTCGGGAACTGCCGAAAGCGCGCCGCATAGACCCAATCTGCTGCCGAAAATGGTGGCGACGACTGTGGTCTCCAGCATCATTTTCGCGGCCCTCTATGTGATCATCGTGCATCGCGTGATCACGCTCGATCAGATCCCGTTCTTCCCACGTTATGAGCACGTGCAATAAGCGGGCGAGCGGACGCCGAGCAGCATTGCTATAGGCAAAAAAAAGCAAGGCCGAACCGACCTTGCTTCAGTAACGCGACTCCTTATCTCCTCAGCCCGCCCGGCTCGCCCGTCGGTTCCGACAATCGAGAGTGCTGGCTAAAGAGCGGCTGCGCCCATGCGTAAAGCAATGATCGGCGCGCCTGGAGTTACTTCCTCCCAAGACTTGGACCTGGTCCAATCTCAACGGGTGACTGTCGAGATCACTACCGGTCCCGAACGCTCCCACGTTGTGTTCGGCACACTAGCCCAGGCACGCCAAATTGTCACCATCATTATGGCTTGCTGCCGCGAATTTATACTTGACGGCGCGACTTGACAAAGCGGGCTTACTTCAACCCGAGCGAAATAGAGAATTTTTCTCGAATCGCGGAGCAACTGAATTTGCCTGCGAAATAGGCATGGATCGGCCACGGAGCGAAGCTCCGGCCAAGGCATTTGCTACGGGCCATTACGCAAGGGAGGAGGCCGCCAGGCCCGAGCCGGCGTCTTCCCAGGATTGCTTACCCGCGCGAAAGTAAGCTATTAGCCCGCAAGGGGCCCGCGGGGGGATCAGGCTCCATCCTTTAAGGCATGGCTTATCAATGGGCGGCGCGACCTCCGCATCCGCCCCAACGCCCGAAGAAGCTGCCCATGCGTCTCAGCCGTTATTTCCTGCCGCTTCTCCGCGACGATCCCAAGGAAGCCGAGATCGTCTCGCATCGGCTGATGCTCAGGGCCGGAATGATTCGCCAATCGAGCGCCGGCATCTATTCGTGGCTTCCACTCGGGTTTCAGGTCTTGAGCAAGATCGAGCAGATCGTGCGCGAGGAGCAGGATCGTGCCGGTGCGCTCGAGCTTCTGATGCCGACGATCCAGCCCGCCGAGATCTGGAAGGAGAGCGGCCGCTATGAGGTCTACGGCAAGGAGATGCTACGCATCTCGGACCGTCACGAGCGGGAAATGCTGTACGGCCCAACCAATGAAGAGCTGATCACGGCGATCTTCCGCGACGCGGTGAAGTCCTACAAAGACTTGCCGCGCATCCTTTATCATATCCAGTGGAAATTCCGCGATGAGATCAGGCCGCGCTTCGGCGTCATGCGCGGCCGCGAGTTCCTGATGAAGGACTCCTATTCCTTCGATCTCACCGTCGAGGACGCACGCAAATCCTACAACAAGATGTTCGTCTCCTATTTGCGCACCTTCGCGCGCATGGGGCTGAAATCGGTGCCGATGGTCGCCGAGACGGGCCCGATTGGCGGCAATCTGAGCCACGAGTTCATCATCCTCGCCGAGACCGGAGAGAGCGAGGTCTATTGCCATCGCGACCTCGTCAAGCTCGATCCGCCTGGAGCCGACATCGACTATGAGGGCGATCTCGCCCGCGTGGTCGACGCCTTCACCGACAAATACGCCGCAACCTCCGAGAAGCATGACGCTGAGCGGTTCGAGCGCGAGGTGCCGGCAAAGGACAGGCTCACCGCGCGGGGCATCGAGGTCGGCCACATCTTCTTCTTCGGCACCAAATATTCGGAAAGCATGGGCTGCAAGGTGCAAGGACCGGGCGGCGAACTCGTCACCGTGCAGATGGGCTCCTACGGCATCGGCGTGTCGCGCCTGGTGGGCGCCATCATCGAGGCCTCGCACGACGACGCGGGCATCATCTGGCCGGCCGCGGTGGCGCCCTTCGATGTCGGGCTGATCAATTTGAAAGTCGGCGACCCAGCCACCGACAAGGCCTGCGAGGATCTCTACGACAAGCTGCAAAACGCCGGCTTGAGCGTCCTTTACGACGACCGGGACGACCGGGCCGGCGCCAAATTCGCCGCCATGGATCTGATCGGGTTGCCCTGGCAGATCATTGTCGGACCGAAAGGCCTGGCGGCCGGCGAGGTCGAGGTGAAAGAGCGCGGCACTGGCGCCCGCCATAGTCTTACCTTCGAATCCGCTTTGAATCGTCTGGTTCAGTCGGCTGCCGAGGCGAGAAGGGAAGCGGCATGAGTGGAGAAGCGGGCACGAGGGCATTCGCTCCGTTCGAATGGATGGTGGCGCTGCGCTATTTGCGGGCGCGCCGCAAAGAGGGCTTCATCTCCGTCATCGCCGGATTCTCTTTCATCGGCATCATGCTCGGCGTCGCCACGCTGATCATCGTCATGGCGGTGATGAACGGCTTCCGCCAGGAGCTGTTCAACAAGATGCTCGGGCTGAACGGCCACGTCGTGGTGCACAGCCTCACCAACTTCACCGACTATGACGAGGTGGCGGGACGCGTCAGAGCCGTCCCCGGCGTGAAGTCGGCGCTGCCTCTGGTCGAAGGCCAGGTGATGATCTCGACCACGGGGAGCTCGAGCGGCGCACTGGTGCGCGGCTTGCGCGAGAACGATCTCAAACAGCTGAAGGCCATCTCCGACAATATTCGCTTCGGCACACTGGACGGCTTCGACACATCGCCCGGGCTGGCGCTCGGCAGCCGGCTTGCCAACGAGCTCAATGTCAGGGTCGGCGACCAAGTCTCGCTGCTCACGCCGCGCGGGGCCTCGACCGCGCTCGGTACCGCGCCAAGGACCAAGCGCTATCCCGTTGCGGCCATCTTCGAGATCGGCATGTCGGAATACGATTCCAGTATCATCTTCATGCCGCTCAACGAGGCGCAGCTTTATTTCAACCAGCCCAACACGGTGACCGTGCTCGAAGTCGTGCTCGATTCACCTGATGAGGTTGGCGTGCTTGCGCCGAAGATCGTCACCGCCGGCGGCTCGAGCATTTATGTGAGCGATTGGCGCCAGCGCAATGCCACTTTCTTCACCGCGCTCCAGGTCGAGCGCAACGTCATGTTTCTCATCCTCGCGCTGATCGTGCTCGTCGCCGCCCTCAACATCATCTCCGGCCTGATCATGCTGGTGAAGGACAAGGGCCACGACATCGCCATCCTGCGCACCATGGGTGCTACCCGCGCCGCGGTCATGCGCATCTTCTTCATTACCGGCGCGAGCATCGGCATCGTGGGTACGCTAGCCGGCCTCGTGCTCGGCGTGCTGGTCTGCGCCAATATCGAGCGTTTGCGCGAGTTCATCGGCTGGCTGACCGACACAGAGCTCTTCGCGCCGGAGCTTTATTACCTCTCCCAGCTGCCAGCCGAGATGGACTCGGGCGAGACGATATCTGTCGTCATCATGGCGCTCGTGCTCTCGATCCTCGCCACGCTGTATCCGTCCTGGAGGGCCTCCCGGCTCGATCCGGTCGAGGCGTTGCGGTACGAATAGGACGCGAAGGTGGACAGCCCAAACAAACCAGCACCGATGCTTCGCCTTGAGCGGTTGGAGCGCTCCTACACACAAGGCAATCGCCGCATCGATGTCTTGAAGGGAGCGTCTGCATCCTTCTTCCCGGGCGAAGCCGTGGCGCTGCTCGGCCCCTCGGGCGCCGGCAAGTCGACGCTGCTCCATATCGCCGGTCTGCTTGAGCGACCTGACGGAGGCGCGGTGCTGATCAATGGCATCGATTGCGTCGGCCTGAATGACAAGGAACAGACCCGCGTGCGGCGGATGGAGGTAGGCTTCGTCTATCAATTCCATCATCTCCTGCCTGAGTTCTCAGCCCTCGAGAACGTAGTGCTGCCTCAGCTCATCCTTGGTCTGACGCGAAATCGAGCCGAGGCACGCGCGAAGGAGCTGCTCTCATCGCTCGGCCTGGCAGAGCGCTGGGACCACCGTCCGGCGCAACTGTCCGGCGGCGAGCAGCAGCGCGTGGCGATTGCTCGCGCCGTCGCCAACGATCCGAAAGTGCTGCTTGCCGACGAGCCGACCGGCAATCTCGACCCGCCCACCGCCGAGCGCGTGTTCGAGCAGCTTCTGAATCTCGTCAGACAGTCGGGCGTCGCGGCGGTGATCGCGACCCACAATCTCGACCTCGCGGCCCGCATGGACCGTACCTTGCGCCTCTCGGACGGCCTTCTGGTCGAGGAGGAGGTGGCGGTGGTGAAGGTCGCCGCCCGTTAGCCCCCCTCTTGCGGTGGGAACAAAAGAAGAACATACTGCGGCCGCGCGGATATCGGGGATATGTCGGCACAGCCCTTCAACGGCTAGGCCGAATCCGCGAGGGTGAGTTGCGCCACGCGCATCACACGGGAGCGAGTTGGAACGTATGACGAGCGAAGCTCAGCCCTTCGTGCATCTCAAGGTGCATTCGGCCTATTCGCTGCTCGAGGGCGCGCTCACCATCCAGAAGCTCGCCGCGCTGGCCAAGGCTGACGGAGCGCCGGTTCTGGCGCTGACCGACTCCAACAATCTCTTCGGCGCGCTGGAATTCTCCGAGGCTCTCGCCGAAGCCGGCATCCAGCCGATCATCGGGCTCACGCTGTCGCTGACCTTCGCAACCGAGCGCGCGAGTCCAGCTCCGGGTGGCGATCTCAATGGACCTCGCGCCGACGGGCGTATCGCGTTGCTTGCCAAGGACGCCCAAGGCTACGCCAATCTGATGCGGCTCTCGACCGAGGTTTATTTCGCCGCGAGCGAATCGGGGGAGGCGGTCGCCAGCATCGGACAACTCGCCGCGAGGGCCGATGGCCTGATCGCGCTCACCGGAGGATTTGAGGGGCCGATCGATCTTGCCTTCGCCGACGGCAGCGCCGAGCTCGCCCGCGCTCGGATCGAGGCGCTGCACGCCATTTTCGGCGACAGGCTCTATGTCGAGCTTCAGCGTCACGGTCTGCCGCAGGAAAGGGCGGTCGAGTCGCAACTGCTCAAACTGGCATACGAGCTCGATCTCCCGATCGTCGCCACCAACGAACCTTATTTCGCCAGCCAGGAAGATTTCGAAGCGCATGACGCGCTGATTTGCATCGCGGAGGGCAGCTATGTCGCCGTCGACGACAGGCGCCGCTTGAGTCCCGAGCATTATTTCAAGACGGGCGCGCAAATGCGCGCGCTGTTCGCTGACCTTCCCGAGGCGCTCGACAATACCATCGAGATCGCGCGCCGCTGCGCCTATCGGCCCCTGCAACGCCAGCCCATTCTTCCGCCCTTCCTCACCGGCGGCGAAGCATCGAGCGTGCTCGGCGAGACCGAAGCCGCCGAGCTGAGGCGCCAATCCGAGGCGGGACTAAAAGAGCGGATCGCGCAATATGGCGTAGCGCCGGGTTATGACGCGGAGGCCTACGTCAAGCGTCTCGCCTTTGAGCTCGATGTCATCACTGGCATGAACTATCAGGGCTATTTCCTGATCGTCGCCGACTTCATCAAATGGGCCAAAGCGCAAGGCATTCCTGTCGGGCCAGGGCGCGGTTCCGGCGCGGGATCGCTCGTCGCCTTTGCGCTTACCATCACCGACCTCGATCCGATCCGCTTCGGGCTCCTCTTCGAGCGCTTTCTCAATCCGGAGCGCGTGTCCATGCCCGATTTCGACATCGATTTCTGCCAGGACCGCCGCGACGAGGTGATCGCCTATGTGCGCGAGCGCTACGGCGCGCATCGCGTGGCTCACATCATCACCTTCGGCAAGCTGCAGGCGCGCGCCGTGTTGCGCGATGTCGGCCGCGTGCTGCAAATGCCCTACGGGCAGGTCGACCGGCTGTGCAAGCTCGTACCCATGAACCCCGCCAATCCCATTACCTTGCCGCAGGCCATTGCCGCGGAGCCGCGCCTTCAAGAGGCGCGCGACGCCGAGCCGATCGTGGCAAAGCTGCTCGATATCGGTCAGCGGCTCGAAGGCCTCTACCGGCACGCCTCGACTCATGCCGCCGGCGTGGTCATCGCCGACAGGCCACTGATCGACCTCGTGCCGCTCTATCGCGACGCGCGCGCGCAGCTCCCCGCCACCCAGTTCAGCATGAAATGGGCGGAAGCCGCTGGCTTGGTGAAGTTCGACTTCCTCGGTTTGAAGACCCTGACCGTGATCGAAACGGCGCGGGCGCTCATCGCCCGGCGAGGCATCGAGATCGACCCCGCCAAATTCCCGCTCGACGATGCGGCAACCTATGCGCTGCTCCAGAAGGGCGACACGGTGGGCGTGTTCCAGCTCGAAGGTCAGGGCATGCGCGATGCGCTCAGGAAGCTGAGGCCCGACCGCTTCGAGGACATCATCGCCATCGTGGCGCTCTATCGCCCGGGTCCGATGGACAACATCGACTCCTATGTGAACCGCAAGCACGGGCGCGAGGGGATCGAGAGCCTGCATCCCATGATCGCACCGATCCTGGACGAGACCTATGGAGTCATCATCTACCAGGAGCAGGTGATGCAGATCGCTCAGGTGCTCTCCGGCTTCTCGCTCGGTGAGGCCGACCTGCTGCGCCGCGCCATGGGCAAGAAGATCAAGAAGGAGATGGCGGCGCAGAAGACGCGCTTCGTCGAGGGTGCGGTCGCCCGCGGTGTCGAACGCGGCCGGGCTGAATATATCTTCGAGCTGGTGGCGAAATTCGCCGGTTACGGCTTCAACAAGTCGCACGCCGCAGCCTATGCATTGATCGCCTATCAGACGGCTTATCTCAAGGCGAATTACCCGACCGAGTTCGTCGCCGCCTCGATGACGCTCGACATGGGTAATGCCGACAAGCTGAACGGCTTCGCGCAAGAGGCGCGGCGGCTCGGCATGCGCATCGAGCCGCCTTCGGTGAACCACTCGGAGGTCGGCTTCATTCCAAGCGACGGCGCCATCCGTTACTCACTTGCAGCATTGAAGAACGTTGGCCGTCATGCGGTTGAGCATGTCTGCGCCGAGCGCGAGGCCAAGGGCCCGTTTCGCGATGTCTCGGATTTCGCCCGCCGCATCAATCCGCGCCTCGTCAACAAGCGCGCGCTGGAGACGCTTGCCGCAGCCGGAGCGCTCGACGAGCTCGGCATCGATCGCGCCACCGCCTTTGCCAATGTCGATCGCCTGATCGCTTCCGCCAACCGCTCGCTCGAGACGAGTGCCGAAGGTCAGGAGGACCTCTTTTCCGGCGCCAAGCATTTACCGCCGCCGATCGATCTCAGGCCTGCCAAGCCTTGGGTGCCGACCGACCGGCTGTCGAAGGAGTTCGAAGCCGTCGGATTCTTCCTCACCGGCCATCCACTCGACGACTATAAGGACGTGCTCGAGGCGCTGGGTGCCGAGACCTGGCTCGAATTTGCCGCCAAGGCCCGTACGCGACGCGTCGTCGGCACGCTGGCGGGCACCGTGCTGCATGCCCGCGAGCGCAAGGGCAAGAGCGGCAACACGTATGCCTTCGTCGCCTTCTCGGACCCGACCGGCCAGTTCGAGGCCGTGGTGTTCTCCGAAGCTCTCGCCGCCTCGTGCGCGCTGCTTGAACCCGGCACCGCCGTCCTGATCGATGTCGAGGCCGAGGCCGACGGCGAGAGCGTCAAGGTGCGGGTGCAAAGCCTGAAGTCGCTGGACAAGGCGGCCGAGGCACGCCATGCCGGCATGAAGGTCTATGTCGCGGACACCCGCGCGCTCGCGCCCTTGGCCGAGCAGTTGGGCAGCGAAGGCGGGCAGGGACAGTTCCGGCTTGTCATCCGTCTCGATGACGTGTCGCGGGAGGTCGAGTTCGTTCTGCCGCAGGGCATCGACGCGACGCCCAAGCAGCGGAGCGCGCTGAAGCTGGTCGAAGGCGTGGCCGCGATCAGCGCGCTTTAGGGACCTAAGCCTCAACTTCCGCGAGCGCCGGCCCTTGCCAAAGCGGACTCCGCTCCCTATAAACCGGCCATCTCACACGCGGGATGCTAAGCGTCACATCGGCTTGCAAGCCTTTACGCTCGCTCCGGTGGTTGGGTTTTCCGACCCAATCCTCCTTATCCCGCGGCGGCCGAACCGGAAAAAGGAGTTTAGCAGTCCCATGGCACTGCCCAATGTCACTATGCGTCAGCTGCTCGAAGCTGGCGTGCATTTTGGTCACCAGACCCATCGCTGGAACCCGAAGATGGCGCCGTTTATCTACGGCTCCCGCAACAACATTCACATCATCGATCTGACCCAAACCGTGCCGCTCCTGCATCAGGCGCTGCTCGCAGTCTCGGACGTCGTCGCAAAAGGTGGCCGCGTTCTCTTCGTCGGCACCAAGCGCCAGGCCTCCGAGGCCGTCGCCGATGCGGCGAAGTCCTGCGCGCAGTACTACGTCAATCACCGCTGGCTCGGCGGCACGTTGACCAATTGGCGGACGATCTCGAACTCGATCAAGCGGTTGAAGTCGCTCGAGGAGATGTTGGCTGGCGAGACGCATGGTCTTACCAAGAAGGAGTTGCTCCAGCTCACGCGCGAGAAGGAGAAGCTCGAGCGTTCGCTTGGCGGCATCAAGGACATGGGTGCGCTGCCCGACCTGATGTTCGTCATCGACACCAACAAGGAATCGATCGCCATCGCCGAAGCGCGCAAGCTGCATATGCCGGTGGTGGCGGTGGTCGATTCGAACTGCGACCCCGAGGGCATCAGCCATCCCATCCCGGGAAATGACGACGCCGGGCGCGCCATCACGCTTTACTGCGACCTGATCTCGCGCGCGGCCATCGACGGCATCGAGCGCGCGCAAGGGGCCGTGGGCGTAGATCTCGGCGCCGCCGAAGAACCCGTCGCCGACCCTGCGCTCGAAGGCGACGACGAAGGCGAGCGTCCTGCCGCGCAGGCACGGCCGAAGAGGAAGCCAGTGCGCTCCGATGGCCGCGGTGCCGGCAGGGGCGGCGCGCGGTCTGAAGGCAAGCGGCCGCCGCGCAAGCGGGGCGGCCAAGCCGAAACCGGGGGAGCCGCGGCTCGGGACGAATAGACGACGCGCCGATGCCGGCGACAGCGACAGAGGTTAGGTGTAATGGCGACAATTACCGCAACCATGGTCAAGGACCTGCGCGACAAAACCGGCGCGGGCATGATGGATTGCAAGGCGGCGCTCGCCGAGACCAAGGGCGACCTCGAGGCCGCGGTCGATTGGCTGCGGACTAAGGGCCTCGCCAAGGCTGCCAAGAAGGCCGGCCGCGTGGCGGCGGAAGGATTGATCGGACTCGCCGCGGACGCAAAACAGGCGGCGCTGGTCGAGGTCAATTCCGAGACGGACTTCGTCGCCCGTAACGAGCAGTTCCAGAAGATGGCGTCGGGCATCGCCGAGGCCGCGCTACAGGCAAAGGGAGACCTGGATAAGCTCGCCAAGACCAAGTTCCCCGGCGGGAGTACGACCGTGGCCGACACCATCAAGGAGATGATCGGCTCGATCGGCGAGAACATGACGCTCCGCCGCACCGCGCATCTTGGCGCCAAGAACGGCGCGGTGGCGAGCTACATGCACAACGCGATCGCCCCCGGTCTCGGCAAGATCGGCGTCATCGTTGCGCTCGACTCTTCGGGCGACCCCGAGCAGGTCAAGACCTTCGGCCGGCAAGTCGCCATGCATATCGCATTCGCCAATCCGCAAAGCCTCGATGTCGGTGGCCTCGACAAGGCCGTCGTCGAGCGCGAGCGCGCGGTGCTGACCGAACAGGCGAAGGAGTCGGGCAAGCCGGCTCAAGTCATCGAGAAAATGGTCGAGGGCCGCTTGCGGAAGTTCTACGAGGAGGTCGTTCTCCTGGCGCAGCCTTTCGTGCACGATCCCGAGACGACTGTGGCAAAGGCTCTGGAAGCCGCCGGCAAGACGGCAGGCGCGCCGATCAAGATCACGGGTTTCCACCGGTTCGCCTTGGGCGAGGGGATCGAACGGGCGGAAACGGATTTCGCGGCGGAGGTTGCCGCCGCGGCATCTCAATCCTAGGGTAGGCGGCGCGGGCGGGGGGATGCCTCCGTGCGCGCCCGCAAACCGCCACTCGCGCCGGAGTTTGAGCTGATGGCAAAGCCTCAAGCGGCCGCAAAGCTTCGCTATCGGCGAATCCTTCTCAAATTGTCCGGCGAGGCGCTTGCCGGCGACAAGCGCTACGGCATCGATCTCGACGTGATCGCGGGGATCGCTCGCGATGTCGCCGCGGCCGCCGCCGACGGCGCGGAAATCTGCCTCGTGATTGGAGGCGGCAATATCTTTCGCGGATTGATGGCGTCGGAGGTCGGCATCGACCGGGCGCGCGCCGACTATATGGGCATGTTGGCGACGGTGATGAACGCTCTCGCGTTGCAGACCGCCATCGAGCGCGAAGGCCGCCCCGCGCGGGTGCTCTCGGCCATTCCCATGCCGACGATCTGCGAGTCCTATATCCGCGACAAGGCGTTGGACCATCTCGCCAAGGGCCGCGTCGTGGTCTTCGCCGGCGGCACCGGCAACCCGTTCTTCACCACCGATACGGCGGCGGCGCTCAGGGCCGCCGAGATGGGTTGCGAGGCGCTGTTCAAGGCGACCCAGGTCGATGGCGTCTATTCGGCCGACCCGTTGAAGACAAAGGACGCCCGCCGCTTTGAGCGGCTCAGCTACGACGATGTTCTTAAGCAAGATTTGCGCGTCATGGACGGCGCCGCAATCGCCCTTGCCCGGGACAATCGGATTCCGATAATTGTGTTTTCCATCAAGAGCCAAGGCGGCTTGGCTCTCGTGATACAGGGAAAGGGCTCCTCCACCACGATCGATGGCGGCGAGGGAGCCTAGGAAACGCGGAGCTTCGGCCGGGCGCGCTTGAGTTTCGCGAGCACGGAGGAGCGGGGAAGGCGACATGTCTGGCTTCGAGCTGAAGGAGATCGAGCGGCGCATGCGTGGCGCTCTCACCGTGCTGAAGCAGGAGTTCGGCGGACTGCGCACGGGCCGGGCCAATGCAAGCCTGCTCGACCCGATCATGGTGAACGCCTACGGCAACCCGATGGCGCTCAACCAGCTCGCCACGATCAACGTGCCGGAGCCGCGGCTTATCACCGTGCAGGTCTGGGACCGCAGCCAGGTCGGGGCCGTGGAGCGCGCCATCAGAGAGTCTGATTTGGGGCTCAACCCGGTGGTCGAGGGCCAACTCCTGCGCCTGCCGATCCCGGAGCTGAACCAGGAGCGGCGGCAGGAGATCGCCAAGGTCGCGCACAAATATGCCGAGCAGGCGCGCGTCGCCGTTCGCAATGTGCGCCGCGACGGCATGGAGCACCTCAAGAAGGCCGAGAAGGACCACGAGATGGGCAAAGACGAGCACCACGCGCTCTCGACCAAGGTGCAGGACTTGACTGACAAGATCATCAAGGAAATCGACGAGGCCCTTGCCAGCAAGGAAGCCGAGATCATGCAGGTCTAATTGGGCAGGCTCGAAGAATGCCTCGCCCGCAACCCGGAGCAGCCGAACGTGACGCTTGCGGTGGATAAGCTTGCTTTCCAGTCGGCCGACCGACCGGCCGTGCGCCATGTCGCGATCATCATGGACGGCAATGGCCGTTGGGCTTCGGAACGCGGCCTACCGCGCGCCGAGGGTCATCGTCAGGGCGTCGAAAGCGTAAGACGCACGGTCGAGGCTGCGCTCGAGCTCGGGATCAGCCATCTTACGCTGTTTAGCTTCTCCTCCGAGAATTGGTCGCGTCCGAAGCAGGAGATCAACGACCTCTTCGGTCTGTTGCGCCGGTTCATTCGCCGCGATCTCGCCGACCTACACAAGAACGGCGTGAAGATCCGCGTGATCGGCACCCGCGAGGGCCTCGACGCGGATTTGCTAAGGCTGATCGACGATGCGATCGAACTCACCAAGGCCAACACCGCACTCAATCTCACTATTGCCTTCAATTACGGGGCCCGTAATGAGATCGCCCGCGCCGCGCGCCAAATCGCCGAGGATGTGGCCAAAGGCTTGCTCGCCGCTTGCGAGGTGACCGAGGAACGCTTCGGCTCTTATCTCGATACCGCCAATCTCCCCGACCCCGACCTTCTCATCCGCACCAGCGGCGAGCTTCGCCTGTCGAATTTCTTGCTCTGGCAGTTGGCTTACGCTGAGTTCGTGTTTGTCGACGCCTATTGGCCGGACTTCTCGCGCGAGCAATTGGAAGCTGCGATCGCCGAATATCAGCGGCGCAGTCGTCGCTTCGGCGGCACCTCGGCGAGATCCACCGCGTGACGCGGACCGGATCGTTGCCCAAGGCCGACGGCGAAGGCGAAGCGGGGCGCAAGCCCGAGCTGGCAATTCGCATCGCATCCGCCATCGTGCTTGCGGCGCTCGCGCTTGGCGCCACGCTTTACCGGCCCTGGACCTTTCTTCTTCTCGTCATGGTGGGAAGCCTGATTGTTGCCTGGGAGTGGGGCCGGCTCACGCGCGGACGCTTCGACGGCACCGCCATGCTGTCGGGGGTGGTCGTGTCCGTGATCGCGGTCTTTATAGCTTTAGGCCGCTTCGATTATGCGCTCTTCATGTTCGCCGCAGCAGGGGTCGTCATTGGGTTGAGCGTTGTTCCCCGTGCGACGGCGCCATGGGCGCTCGCAGGTCTTGCTTACGCGGCGCTTCCCGCCGCCGCTCTCATCTGGCTCCGCGGCGACGCAGCCTTGGGCGCCATCGCCATCCTCTATCTTTTTGCCGTTGCCTGGACCACCGATACGGCCTCATATGCGGCAGGGCGCCTCATTGGCGGAGCCAAGCTCGCCCCGCGCATTTCGCCAAACAAGACCTGGAGTGGGTTTATTATTGGCGCCTTGACGCCCGCTGTCGTCGGCTATGCATTCGCCTTGGTGCTTAAGAACACTTCGGCCTTGAAGCTTGCACTGGTGAGCGTGGTGCTGGCGCTCGCCTGCCAGATGGGCGACTTGGTCGAGAGCGCGGTCAAACGCCGCTTCGGAGCGAAGGACGTGAGCCAGATGATTCCGGGTCATGGCGGATTGCTCGATCGCATCGACGGGCTTCTCTTCGCCGCGGTCTTGGCGGCACTCATCGCGCTGCGCGATCCGGGCAGCCCCGGTCGCGGCCTGCTGATCTGGTGAGGAATATCGTGCTTCCATCCGTCACATCGTTCAGCATCGAGATCGAGGCGCAGCCGGCCGTTTCACCGCGGCGAATATCCGTGCTCGGCGCGACCGGTTCGATTGGAGAGAGCACGCTCGATCTGATCGGCCGCAACCCATCCGCCTATCGGGTCGTGGCGCTCACCGGGGGTCAGAACGCCGCCCGCCTTGCCGAACTCGCCATCCTGCATCGCGCCCAACTCGCCGTGGTCGCGGATCCGCAAAGCTACGGCGCCTTGCGCGCCGCCCTTGCCGGTACCGGTATCGAGGCAGCTGCTGGAGAAGAAGCGCTGCTCGAAGCCGCAAGCCGCCCAGCCGATTGGGTGATGGCGGCGATCGTCGGTGCGGCCGGGTTGAAGCCGACATTGCGGGCAGTGCGGCAGGGCACTCTCACCGCACTCGCCAACAAGGAATGCCTCGTCTCGGCCGGAGACATCTTCATGGCCGAGGTCGCGCGCGCCGGAGCAACATTGCTTCCCGTCGATTCGGAGCATTCGGCCGCGATGCAGGTGATGACGGGCGTCAAGCCAGAACGCATCGAGCGCGTTTGCCTCACCGCCTCGGGAGGACCGTTCCGTTCGTGGAGCCTTGAACAGATGCGCGCCGCGCGGCCCGAACAGGCCCTCAATCATCCCAACTGGTCGATGGGGCCCAAAGTCACCATAGATTCGGCGACGCTGATGAACAAGGGGCTCGAGCTGCTCGAAGCGCATCACCTGTTCGCGCTTTCCCCTGACAAGCTCGACGTTCTCATTCATCCGCAGTCGATCGTGCATTGCCTCGTGCATATGAGCGACGGGTCTGTGCTCGCGCAAATGGCCTGTCCCGATATGCGCACACCGATCGCCTATAGCCTCGCCTGGCCCGAGCGCATGCATGCGCCGACGAAGCGGCTCGACCTTTCCGCCCTCGGCACTCTGACTTTCGAATCGCCCGACGCGGCGCGTTTCCCGGCGCTCAAGCTCGCGCGAGGCGTGCTTGAAGCGGGGGGAAGCGCCGGCACGGTGCTCAATGCCGCCAATGAGGTCGCTGTGGAAGCCTATCTTTCCGGAAGAATCGGCTTCCTTTCCATCGCGGCGCTGGTCGAGGCGACCCTTGCGGCAAGCGCCGGATTGACTACATGTCGGCGCGACAGCGTCGACGACGTACTCGCCATCGACGAAGCGGCGAGGGATGCGGCTCGATCTCTTCTCGGGCGGTTTGCTTAACCCGGCCGGCCGGGCTAAGAAGGGTCAAATTTCAAGGATAAAGAGTTACTTATGGACACGGTGCTTCTACTCTCCGGCTTTGGCGACACCTTGCTCGGTTATCTGCTCCCATTCCTCTTTGTTCTCACCGTCGTGGTCTTCTTCCACGAGCTTGGTCATTTCCTCGTGGCCCGTTGGTGCGGCGTCGCGGTCAAGACCTTCTCGATCGGTTTCGGGCCCGAGATTTTCGGCTTCAACGATCGGCAGGGCACGCGCTGGAAGCTGTCCTGGATTCCCCTTGGTGGCTACGTGAAATTCATCGACGACGAAAATGCCGCGAGCGCCGGACAGAAATCGCTCGAGCAATTGTCACCTGAGGAGCGTAAACACAGCTTCCAAGCCAAGTCTTTGGGCCAGCGCGCCGCCATCGTCGCCGCGGGACCGATTGCCAACTTCATCCTGGCTATTGTGATTTTCACGGCGATCTTCTCGGTCTTCGGCGAGCGCATCACCGCGGCCAAGGTCGATATCGTGAGCCCGGCAAGCGCGGCGGAGAGAGCCGGTTTCCTGCCGGGAGACAAGGTCATCAGCATCGACGGCCAAGTCATCGAGAGCTTCAGCGAGATGCAACGCATTGTCGGCATGAGCCCCGACCAACCGCTGCATTTCGTGGTCGCGCGCGACGGCAAGATGATCGACATCACGGCAACGCCAGAGCGCAAGGAGATCACCGACAATTTCGGCAATGTGATTCGGCTCGGTCTATTGGGGATTCAGCGCAGCGCCACACCCGACGATTGGACGCTCAAGCGCCACGACCCCGCGACAGCTTTCGTCATGGCTCTGAAGGAGAGCTACTTCGTCGTTTCGCGCTCGCTCGGCTATCTCTACGACGTGGTGACAGGGCGTGAGGCCGCCGATCAGCTCGGCGGTCCTATCCGAATCGCCCAGGTCTCGGGTCAGGTTGCAACCGCAGGCTTCGTGGCTTTGCTCAACCTGGCCGCGATCATTTCTGTCAGTATTGGGCTCTTGAATTTGTTCCCGATACCGATGCTCGATGGAGGACATCTTCTGTTCTACAGCATCGAGGCAATCAGGGGCCGTCCATTGAGTGAAAGCACGCAAGAAATCGGCTTCCGCATCGGTCTCGCTTTTGTGCTGATGCTGATGATCTTTGCAACCTGGAATGACTTGATTCATCTGAAATTCTTGTAAGAGTACCGCTTCGAGACATAGCGCTTCGCGGGGGCCGAAAGGCCCCCGCTGGCGTAATGCGGCGGGAATCAAAAATCGGCCACAAACAAATGGCCAGTTTGCGTTCTGAAGCTGTAGCGGCGGCGGGGATCGGCTCGAGGGGAAGACACCAGTAATGGTGCGGTGGACGTTGGCCAGAGGGCTGCTTGCGGCCCTCCTTGCGTTGAGTGTCGTCCCGATCTCGCTGGGTCTTGGCGCGGGCTTCGGCGATTTCTCAGCGCATGCCCAAGGGGTCATCCAGAACATTCGCGTCGAAGGCTCAAAGCGCGTCGAACCCGAGACCGTCCGGTCTTACCTCACCTTCTCCACCGGAGACGCCTACGATCCGGCTCTGATCGACGAATCGCTGAAAAATCTGTTCGCCACCGGCCTGTTCCAGGACGTGCGCATCAGGCGTGAGGGGACGACCATCGTCATCGTCGTGGTGGAGAACCCGATCGTGAGCCGGGTCGCCTTCGAGGGGAACAAGGATATCGAGGACAGCACGCTCGCTTCGGAGGTGCAGTTGAAGCCGCGCGCCGTCTACACGCGCGCTCGCGTGCAGTCGGACGTACAACGTATCCTCACCCTCTATCGCCGCCAGGGCCTCTACGCGGCGCAAGTCGAGCCCAAGATCATCAATCTCGACAACAACCGCATCGACGTCGTGTTCGAGATCAACGAGGGTCCGACCACCAAGGTGCGGTCCATCAATTTCATCGGCAACGTCGCCTTCAGCGATTCGCAGCTTCGCTATGTGATCGCGACGACGCAGACCAACATCTTGAGCTTCCTCAAGGGCACGAACATCTACGATCCGGACCGCCTCAATCTCGACCGCGAGCTGCTCAGGCAGTTCTATCTGAAGAGCGGTTATGCCGATGTCCGCATCCTCTCGGCCACCGCCGACCTCGACCGCGACGGTCGCGGCTTCTTCATCACCTTCACCATCGAGGAGGGCGAGCGTTATCGCTTCGGCGCTATCAACGTCGAGAGCGCGCTGCCTTCGCTCAATGTCGACAATCTCGGCAAATATATCCTCACAAAGAGCGGCCGCGTCTATAACGCTGAGAAAGTGGAAAAGACGGTCGAAGCCTTGACCATCGGCGTATCGCTACAGGGATACGCTTTTGGTCAGGTGAAGCCACGCTTCGATCGCGACGAAACGACTCACACGATGAATATCACCTTCGTCATCGACGAAGGCCCGCGCGTCTATATCGAGCGCATCAACATCGTCGGCAATTTCCGCACCGAGGACGGCGTGATCAGGCGACAATTCCGACTTGCCGAGGGCGACGCCTTCAACCGGCTCCTGGTCGAAGCCGCTCGCAAGAGATTGCGCGCGCTTGGCTTCTTCAAGACCGTGGAGGTCGAGCCGCAGCCCGGCAGCGCGCCCGACCGGGTCGTGATCCTCGTCAAGGTGGAGGAGCAGCCGACCGGCGAGCTTTCATTCGGCGCCGGCTACTCCACGAGCGAGGGCGTCATCGGCGATATCAGCGTCACCGAGCGCAACCTGATGGGCAAAGGTCAGTACGTCCGGCTCGGCTTTTCGGGAAGCTTGGACCGCGCTCAAGTGGATTTCAGCTTCACCGAGCCGTATTTCCTCGACCGCAATCTCGCCGCTGGTTTCGACATCTTCTACAAGGACGTCAATCTTCAGGACGCCGCCTCGTTCAATCAGAGCGACGCCGGCGGCAATCTCCGACTCGGCTTTCCCATCTACGACAATACGCAAATGGGTTTGCGCTACAGATTCACGCGTGAGGAGATCTACGACGTGGACGACAACGCGTCGCTGGCCGTGAAGCAAGCTGAAGGTGTCTCCAACGTCTCCAGTGTCGGCTACACCATTGCGTACGACACGCGCAACATTCCGAAGTCCCCGACCAGCGGCGTTTTTGCCTCCTTCTCGCAGGACTTCGCAGGCGTCGGCGGCGACGTGAACTATTTCCGTTCGGTGGCCGACGCTCGCTATTACTATCCGATTACCAATAAGCTCACCTTCGTTGCGCGCGCACAGGGCGGAAACATCGTGGGATGGGGGGGCCAGGACGTCCGCCTGACCGACTTGTTCTTCAAGGGCGGCGAGACGATTCGCGGCTTTGAGCGCGCCGGTATTGGCCCGCGCGATGCCTGCCAAGATCCCGTGACCGGCGATCGCGTGTCGAACTGTAGGCAGGACGCACTTGGCGGCGAGCTGTTCTGGGCCACCACGGCGGAGGTCCGGTTTCCCTTCCCCTTCATTCCTGACAGTATCGGTATGCAAGGCGCCGTATTTGTCGATGCCGGCTCGCTTTGGGAGCCGAGCGGCGATGCGCTGGAGGCGGTCGCGGACGAGGGGAGCTTCATCTTTGATACCGCCGACCCTCGCCTGTCAGCGGGATTCAGTCTCATTTGGCAGTCGCCGCTCGGTCCGCTTCGTGCCGATATCGCGCAAGCCATACTCAAGGCCGATTTCGATAAGACCGAGCTTTTCCGCTTCGGTGCTTCAACGAACTTCTAAAGGAAGCGATTTCCCGGTATGGCTTCGCGTCATGGCTCATGTCGCGGCGCGACCCGCTGAGATTTCTATGGAACATCCCGGTTTCTTCGAGCGTGCCGGTCCCTTCTCTTTGGAGGCCGTCGCAGCGGCGGCCAACGCCAAGCCGGCCGACGGCTCCGATCTCGGCCTCATGCTGAACGACGTGCGGCCCCTTGATGCTGCTTCAAGCGGCGACCTGTCCTTCGTCGACAATCCAAAATATCTTCCCGCGCTCGCCGCGACCGGGGCGAGCGCCTGCCTCATCGCCCCCAAATTCGCGGGCCAGGCGCCAGGCGCCACCACATGCCTGCTGACCCCCGAGCCCTATCGAGCCTTCGCCCGCGCCCTTCTGCTGTTCTATCCGGATGGTTTGAAGCCTAAGGCCGCCGTGGCGGCGGGTTCGCCGATACATCCGAGCGCCCTGCTCGAACCTGGCGTTACCGTAGAGGTCGGGGCCGTGATCGGCCCAGAGGCGCGCATCGGAGAGGGCACGACGATCGCGGCCGGCAGCGTCATCGGTTACCGCGTGCATATCGGGCGGAACTGCTATATCGGGCCGAATGCCACGGTTACCCACGCTCTCATCGGAAACCAGGTCACCATTCATGCCGGCACGGCGATCGGCCAGGACGGCTTCGGCTTCGCCATGGGCAAAGCTGGCCACTTGAAAGTGCCGCAAATTGGCCGGGTCATCATCCAGGATGGGGTGGAAATTGGCGCCAATTCTACCGTCGACCGGGGCGCTCTGCGCGATACGGTGATCGGGGAGGGCACGAAAATTGATAATCTGGTCCAAATCGGGCACAACGTGGTGATTGGTAGGCATTGCATCATCGTTGCTCAAACAGGTATTTCAGGAAGCGCGCAACTCGGCGATTTCGTAGCCCTTGGCGGTCAGGTCGGCGTCGTCGGCCATGTCAAGATCGGTGCTCGGGCGCAGATTGCCGCGAGCAGTAATGTGCGTGGCGATGTGCCGGCGGGCGTGAGATGGGGCGGCACCCCGGCCAAGCCCGTTCGCCTATGGTTCAGGGAATTGACGCTGTTGCAAAGACTTGCCGAACGTAAGGATTTGAAGCTTGATCAGGGCCAAGATCGGACCGGCGAGTAGCGACGTCCCGGCGCTTGCCCAAGGAGCCGTGCTTGATGAATGAAAGCGGAGTGAAGTCGAAGCTCGGGAAGGCGGAGATCACCGACATCCTGAAGCTTCTGCCGCATCGCTATCCTTTTCTCATGGTCGACCGCATCGTCGACATGGACGGGGACCGCACGGCCACCGGCATCAAGAACGTGACCGCCAACGAGCCTCACTTTCAGGGACACTTTCCCGGGAATCCCGTGATGCCGGGCGTCCTCCTGATCGAAGGTATGGCGCAGACCGCTGGCGCCCTCTGCATGCGTCATATCGAGGAGTTCAAGGAGCCGCCGCTCGTGTATTTCATGGCCATCGACAAGGCGCGCTTCCGCCGGCCGGTCGTGCCGGGCGACACGGTCTATTACCACGTACAGAAGATGCGTAATCGCGGTCGCGTATGGCGTTTCCGCGCGCAAGCTCTTGTCGAAGGCAACCTCGTCGCCGAAGCCGAGGTCAGCGCAGTCATCGTCGAGACTTAGTCAGGGCGAGCATGGTCAAAGTGCATGCGACCGCCCTGGTCGATCCAGGCGCGAAACTTGGGACGAACGTCGAGATCGGGCCCTTCAGCGTCATCGGCCCGCACGTCGAACTCGGCGATGGCGTGATCGTGCACTCCCATGCGAGCATCACCGGCCGAACGACGCTGGGCGCCGAATGCAAGGTGTTTCCCTTCGCGTCGCTCGGCAACGCGCCTCAGGACATCAAGTTTCACGACGAGCCGAGCACCCTCACCGTCGGCCCCAAGACGCTCATCCGTGAGCATGTCACCATCAATCCCGGCACCGAAAGCGGTCACATGGCGACTAAAGTGGGCGCCAACTGCTTCTTGATGATCGGCAGCCACATCGCCCACGATTGCGAGGTCGGCGACAATGTCACGCTCGTGAACGGCGCTACCTTGGGTGGCCACGTTTCGATCGGCGAGGGCGCGATTATCGGCGGCCTCTCCGCCGTGCATCAATATGTGCGGATCGGCTCCTATGCGTTTGTCGGCGGAATGTCCGGCGTTGCCGCCGACCTCATTCCCTTCGGCATGGCGATCGGCAACCGCGCGAATCTCTGCGGCCTCAATATTGTCGGTCTGAAGCGCAAAGGGTTTCCGCGCGAGCAGATCCATGAGTTGCGCCAGGCTTATCGCATGTTGTTCGCCAGCGAAGGAACGCTGTTGGAGCGGCTCGAGGACGTCGAGCCGCTGTTCGACAAAAACCCCCTGGTGAAGCAGATCATCGACTTCATCAAGACCCAATCGGAGCGCTCGTTCTGCGTACCTAGCAATGCCGCAACGCCGAGCCGATGACAGCACGCGAAAATTGCGTGACGGTGGAAGAATCGAAGGCCCGCTCGGGATCATCGCCGGGGGCGGGCGGCTTCCTTGCGTGATCGCCGAGGCTGCCGCGGCCAAAGGGCTCGATCTGCATATCGTCGGCATCCGCGGCGAGGCGCGCGACGATATCGAACGCTTTCCTCATACTTGGGTGAAGTGGGGCGAGGTCGGCAAGTTGTTTGCCGCCCTCGACGGCAAGGGATGCCGCGACCTCGTGATCATAGGCGGCGTCACCCGTCCCGATCTCGCCAATATCAAGTTCGATCTCGGCGCCGTCCGCAATTTGCCTTTCATCGTCAGTCTCGGCATTGGCGGCGACGACCATGTGCTCTCGAAGGTGGTGCGCTTTCTCGAGAGCAAGGGCTATCGGGTGCACGGCGCCGATGACGTGGCGCCGGAGCTTTTGGCCCGCGAGGGGAAGCTGGGCGAAAAGGGTCCTTCCGCCGAGGATCGCGTCGACATCCAAACCGGTTTCCGCGTGGTCAATGCGCTTGGCCGCCTCGATGTGGGTCAGGCCGCCGTCGTGGCCAACGGTTATGTCCTTGCTGTAGAAGCGGCCGAAGGAACCGACGCCATGCTCGCCCGCTGCGCCGAGCTCCGCAAGATTGGTAGGATCAAGCAGCGCGACCGCAGCGGCGTGCTGGTCAAGGCGCCGAAGCCCGGGCAGGAAGAACGCGTCGATCTGCCAACCATCGGCCCGGAGACGGTGAGAAAGGCGGCGGCGGCCGGTCTTGCCGGCATTGCCGTCGCGGCAGGCCACGTGTTGATTGCCGAGCGCTCGGCGACAATACAGGCTGCCAACCAGCACGGGCTGTTTCTCGTGGGCGAGACCTTAGCCGGGCAAAGAGGCGCCTAGCGCTCCTCGACCGGCACGTAGGCGCGCTCGGTCGCCCCGGTATAGAGCTGACGCGGCCTGCCGATGCGCTGCGAGGGATCCTCGATCATCTCCTTCCACTGCGCGATCCAACCGACCGTGCGCGCGATGGCAAATAGCACCGTAAACATATCGGTCGGGAAGCCGAGCGCCTTGAGCGTGATGCCAGAGTAGAAGTCGATATTCGGATAGAGCTTCTTCTGGATGAAGTAATCGTCGGAGAGGGCGATTTTTTCCAGCTCGAGCGCAACCTTCAAGATCGGATCGTCGCCATGGCCGACGGCGTCCAGCACCTCATGACAGGTCTTTTGCATGATCTTGGCGCGCGGATCGTAGTTCTTGTAGACGCGATGGCCGAATCCCATGAGCCGGAAGGAATCGTTCTTGTCCTTGGCGCGCTTGATGAACTCGGGGATGCGATCGACCGTGCCGATCTCCTGCAACATCTGTAGCGCCGCCTCGTTGGCGCCGCCATGCGCAGGCCCCCACAGACAGGCGATGCCGGCCGAGATGCAGGCGAAAGGATTGGCGCCGGACGAGCCGGCGAGGCGCACGGTCGACGTCGAGGCGTTCTGCTCGTGATCGGCATGCAGGATGAAGATGCGGTCCATCGCCCGCGCGAGGATCGGGTCGACCCTGTACTCCTCGCAGGGCACCGCGAAGCACATATGCAGGAAGTTCGCGGAATATTTGAGCTCGTTCCTTGGATAGATGAAGGGCTGCCCGATCGAGTATTTGTAGGCCATGGCAGCGATGGTCGGCATCTTCGCGATCATGCGGATGCTCGCCATCTCGCGCTGGACAGGATCGTGAATGTCGATCGAGTCGTGATAGAAGGCCGAGAGCGCGCCGACGACCCCGACCATCACCGCCATCGGGTGCGCGTCGCGGCGGAACCCGGTGTAGAACCGGGTCATCTGCTCATGCACCATCGTGTGCTTGACGATGCGGTTATCGAACGCCCGGTACTGCTCGCGGCTCGGAAGCTCGCCATAGAGCAGGAGATAGCAGGTCTCGATGAAACTGCCGTGCTCGGCCAGTTGATCGATCGGATAGCCGCGATAGAGCAGGATGCCCTTGTCGCCATCGATGAAAGTGATCTTCGACTCGCAGCTCGCAGTCGAAGTGAAGCCCGGGTCGTAGGTGAAGCAGCCGGTGTCGTGGTACAATGTATTGATGTCGATCACGTCGGGGCCGAGCGTGCCCTTGCGGATCGGCAGGTCGTAACGCGCGCCGTCGATCAAGATAGATGCCTCGCCGGCGCCCGACGCGCGGAGGTTTTCTGCGACGCTCATCAAAGGGCTCCTTTAACTCTGGGAGTTGCTCGCCAACGCAAATAACTCGCGATTGGTTGCGGCTTGGCAAACTCATTTTTGCACTGCCACATAATTGCGCCGAATGTGCCGCAGTGCAACAAGAGTGCTTGCTCAAAAGTTAAGCAGTTTTACTTGCATGCACCTGATCGCCGATACGGGCAAGCGATTCCCGGCGCCCAAGCACAGCAAGAACATCGAAGATGCCAGGCGAGATTGAGCGGCCAGTCAGGGATGCGCGGAGCGGCTGAGCCACCTTGCCGAGCTTAAGTCCAGAGTCGTCGGCGAATTGCCGCACCGCGGCCTCTAGGGCTTCTTGCGTCCAGGGCTCGACCTTTTCTAGTCGCGGCAAGAGCGTGGCGAGGGTCTCGCGGCCGCCTTCGTCGAGAACCCGGCTTGCCATCTCATCGGTTGTGAGCGGCCGCTTGGCAAACAGGAACGAGGCATTGTCGAGCAGCTCGACCAAAGTGCCGGCGCGCTCTTTCAGTCCCGGCATGGCCTGCTCGAGCTTCCGCCAGCCGTCTTCGCCGATCCGCGCAGCAAGCGCCGCGCCGTCGGGAAGCTCCGGCACGAGCGACTTCAGGCGCTCGACGATTTCCTTGTCCGGGGTCGTGCGAAGATAATGGCCGTTCAGGTTCTCCAGCTTGACGAAATCGAACCGCGCGGCCGATCGGCCAATTGCGTCCAGATCGAACCATTCGATCATCTCTTCGGTCGACATGATCTCGGCGTCGCCATGGCTCCAGCCGAGCCTGACAAGGTAGTTGCGAAGCGCGGCGGGCAGATAACCCATGGCACGATAGGCCTCCACCCCAAGCGCGCCGTGCCGCTTCGAAAGCTTGGCGCCGTCGGGCCCATGGATCAGCGGCACATGCGCGTAGACCGGCGTCTTCCAGCCGAGCGCCTTGAAGATCTGCGTTTGCCGCGCCGCATTGGTCAAATGATCGTCGCCGCGAATGACATGGGTAATGTCCATGTCGTGGTCGTCGACCACGACGGAGAGATTATAGGTGGGCGTCCCGTCGCTGCGCAGGATGACGAGATCGTCGAGGTCTTTATTGGCAAATGTCACGCGGCCTTGCACACGATCCTCGATCACCGTCTCGCCTTCTCGTGGCGCCTTGAAGCGGATCGCCGGCTCGATCCCGGTTGGCGCCTCCGACGGATCGCGATGCCGCCAGTTCCCGTCATAACCCGGCGCGCGACCCTCGGCGCGGGCGCGCTCGCGCATTTCCTGCAACTCCTCGGGCGTCGCATAGCAACGGTAGGCGTTACCCTCTGCGAGCAGCTGCTCGGCAATCCCGCGATGACGCTCCGCGCGCGTAAGCTGATAGACGGGCTCGCCATCCCAGTCGAGCTCGAGCCAGCGCAGGCCATCGAGGATGGCGAGAATCGCCCCCTCGGTCGAGCGCGCCCGATCGGTATCCTCGATGCGGAGCAGCATCTTGCCCCCGGTATGCTTGGCGTAGAGCCAATTGAACAGCGCGGTGCGCGCGCCGCCGATATGCAGGTAGCCCGTGGGCGAGGGCGCGAAGCGCGTGATGACCTTTTCGCTCATGCCGTCAGCGAGCTTCTCAGTTGAGGGCTAGGGAGTGAACGCGGGCGTGATGTAACATAGGGTTGGATGCGGGGTAAGGGCAGGGGGGAGGCCGCCTCTGCCCGCTCTTGAGCGTCGGCCATGCCGGAGCGGGGGGAAGATGAGTGGGGCGGTGAGCATCCCGGCGCAAGCGCCAGGGAGGGACTTCTCGCGGCGTTACTTGGAGCCTCCGCCCGCGCGCTCGAGCGGGAGCAGGATCGCTGGTTCCTTTGGCTCCCCGTTCTCTTTGCCGGCGGTATCGTCACCTATTTTGCCCTGACCGGCGAGCCGGCTGTGCGAGTGACTGTCGCCCTCCTCGTCGGCGCCGTCGGGCTTGCGCTGGCCATGCGGCATGCGCCGCTCGCTTTGTGCATCGGCGGAGCGGCGCTTGCCTTCGCCTCAGGCTTCGCCGCCGCGAAGCTCCGCACCGAGATGGTGCGCGCGCCCGTGCTCGCGCATGAGCTCCGTTTTGCCAAGGTCGCAGGCTTCATCGAGCAGCATGAACTGCGCGATAAGGGACGCGCCCGGCTCACTTTGCGGCTCATCTCGCTCGACGGCGCGAGGCCAGACGAGCGCCCCTATCGCTCGCGCGTGACAATGCCCGCCAAGGACGCATCGAATGTCTGGATCGGCAAGGCGGTCGCATTCACCGCGACGCTGCGACCGCCGCCGGAGCCGATCGAGCCGGGCGGTTTCGATTTCGGGCGCCAGGCCTGGTTTGCGCGCATCGGTGCGACCGGCTATGCGACGAGCAAAGTCGAGCTGCTCGCGGAAGCACCGCCTCCTCCTTGGGACCTGGCAGCGTGGGGCGAGGTAGATGCGCTGAGAGCCCAGATCAACGCCCGCATCAGAACGGCGCTCCCCGGAGAGACGGGCGAGATCGCGACGGCGCTCATTACCGGCGAGCGCGGCGGCATCGCTGAAGAGCTGACCGAGGCCATGCGCGACTCCGGCCTCGCCCATATCCTCTCCATCTCCGGTCTGCACATGGCGATCATGGCGGGCACCGTCTTCTGGCTCGTGCGCGCCGTGCTTGCGCTCGTGCCGGCGCTTGCGCTGCATTGCCCCATCAAGAAATGGGCGGCCGCCTCGGCACTGGCCGCGGCGACCTTCTATCTCGCGCTTTCAGGTGCCGCCGTTCCCACGGTGCGCTCCTGGATCATGATGAGCATCGTGCTGGTTGCGGTGATGCTCGACCGGCCGGCGCTCACCATGCGCAATGTCGCCCTGGCCTCGCTCGCCATTCTTATCGTCTCTCCCGAGTCCTTGTTCGATCCGAGCTTCGAGATGTCGTTTGCGGCCGTGATCGGACTGGTCGCCCTCTATGAGTGGCTGTCCAAGCGGGAGCGGGACCGGCTCGGCGACATCAGCCCGGTCTGGGCGACAATGCGCCGAGGCTGGAGCCTGATTTCGGGCGCCGCTTTGACCACGCTCGTGGCCGGCACGGCGATCGCGCCCTTTGCCGTCTACCACTTCCATCGCATGACCCATTACGGGCTGATAGCCAACCTCATCGCGGCACCGCTCGTCAGCCTGTTGATTATGCCGATGGCCGTTTTAAGCTTGATCGCCATGCCCTTCGGTCTGGAAGCTTGGCCGCTCCGGGCCATGGGGCTCGGCATCGAGCTGATGGTGCGTGCCGGCGAGTGGGTCGCATCATGGCCTGGCGCAGTCACCATTCTCCCACGCATCTCTGGCACAGCCCTCGTGCTGATCGTGCTTGGAGGCCTATGGGTCTGCCTTTGGCAGACGCGCACCCGCGCGCTCGGCCTCGTCATCGCCGCGTTCGGCATCGCGCTCGCGCCGAACAGCGAGCGGCCGGATGTCCTGATTGAGCGGGAAGGGGCCACTGCCGCGCTCAGGTCCGAGAGCGGCAATCTCGTCTTCCCGCCGGCGACGGCTGCAGGCTACAGCGTCGACAATTGGCTGCTCGCCGATGGCGATGACCGCCGCGTCCGCCGCAGATGACGGCACCTTCCGCTGCGACAGTCTCGGCTGCATCGGCAAGGTCAAAGGGAAGATCCTGGCGCTCATTCGCCACGAAGGCGCCGTCGAGGAAGATTGCCGCATCGCCGATATCGTCATCGCGCCCTTCGCCATAGGCCAGAGATGCCGCGCCGCCCGGGTGCTCGTCGACCGGCGCGTGCTGAAAGCCGAAGGAGCGCATGCGCTCTATATCGAGGGTTTGTCGATCAGGACCGAGACGGTCGCAAGGTCGCGCGGCCGAAGACCATGGGTACCGGACCGAACCGCGACCTCGGTGGCATTACACCCGCCGCCGGGCCAAGCCCAACCTGCCGATGAGGCTGATAGTTTTTCGACGGCAATCCGGAATAGCGGCTGAGCCTAATACCGGCGGATCAGACCCACGAGCCGTCCCTGCACGCGCACCCGGTCGGGGCCAAAGATACGCGTCTCGTAGGCGGGGTTGGCGGCCTCGAGGGCGATGGAGTCGCCCCGCCGGCGCAAGCGCTTGAGCGTGGCCTCTTCCTCATCGACCAGCGCCACGACGATGTCGCCATTGCTGGCGTCGTCGCATTTTCTGACGATGATCGTGTCGCCTTCGAGGATACCGGCGTCGATCATGGAATCGCCTTTCACCTCGAGCGCATAGTGCTCGCCCTTGCTGAGCAGCTCTGGCGGCACCTCGATGGTGCTCATACGCGTCTGGATCGCCTCGACAGGGACGCCCGCGGCGATGCGGCCCATCACCGGCACACTGACGCTCTGGGGCAAGCTCTCGCCTTCGGAAACCTGCGGCACCCGGCCAAGGCTGCCCTCGATGACGCTGGGCGAGAACCCGCGTGTGCGGGCGGCGACCCCTTGCGGGACCGACTCCGGCAGCCGCACAATCTCCATGGCGCGGGCCCGATGCGGCAGGCGCCGGACGAAGCCCCGCTCCTCCAGGGCTGTGATCAACCTGTGGATGCCGGACTTCGACTTGAGATCGAGCGCCTCTTTCATCTCGTCGAAGGAGGGGGGAACGCCCGTCTCTTTCAACCGCTCATGGATGAACATGAGAAGCTCTTTTTGCTTCGATGTAAGCATGTGACCCCCTGAGCGGTTAGTCCTTTGTTCGACGCCTTAACGATTGCGGAAGCCCCGCTTGTACAAATCATGAACAGTTTATCTGTTCCGTTTGTGTTCTGCAAGCAGGAATGCCACGAAATGCGGTAGGACGCCGCGGGAAGCCTGACCTCGGGCGATTCGGGTTTCCGGCCCCTTAATCGGGGTCGAGCGGGATGATCCTCACGCGGGCACCCTGGGCCAGCGCCGGCGCAAGCGGGGCCCGCACGATGAGGCAGTCGGCCTTGGCGAGCCCGGCAACGAGCGATGAATCCTGCGAGGGCAGGGGGTGGACGAGGCGACTGCCGTCTTCCAACCATTCCGACACGGCGCCCATGTAATGTTCGCGCTCGCCATTGGCTGGCAGCATCTCGCCCAGCAACGCTTCGGGCAGGGCGCGCCGCGTTTGAACGAGCCCTAACATCCGCTCCAGCATGGGCACCAAGAACACCAGCGAGGTGACGAAAGCGGAGACCGGGTTGCCCGGCAGCCCAAGCACGCGCTGGGTGCCCAGCCGGCCGTAGAGTAGCGGCTTGCCCGGCCGCATGGCGATCTTCCAGAAGTCAAGTTCCAGCCCCTCGGGCCGGAGCGCGCTTGCCACGAGATCGCGCTCGCCGACCGAGGCGCCCCCGATCGTCAGGAGGATGTCGGCAGCCCTGCCGGCACGGGCGAGCGTGACGATGCTGTCAGGGTCATCCTTGGCGATGCCGAGACTCATCGCCTCCCCGCCATGGCGTTCGATCAGGGCGGCAAGCCCGAAAGGCACCGAGGAGACGATCTGATCTTTCGTCAGCTCAGAGCCCGGAGGCACGACCTCATCGCCCGTGGCAAGGATGGCGACCTTCGGCTTGCGGCGGACTGAGAGCCCGGCCTGGTTTGCCGCGGCGGCAAGCATCAACTCGCGGGGGCCAAGCCGTGAGCCTGCTGCGACCAGCACCTCGCCTTGTTTGAAATCCTGCCCGCGCGGCCGGATATGGCGGTGAGGGGCAGCCTCCCTCACCGTGACCGTGCCTAATGTCTCCTCGGCATTCTCCTGGATGACGATGGTATCGGCTCCCCGCGGCACCGGCGCGCCGGTGAAGATGCGCACGGCATCGCCACGGCCGACCTTTCCCTCAAAACCCTTTCCGGCGAGCGAGGCACCGATCAGCTTGAGCGTCGTGGGCAGAGACGCCACGTCGGCAGCGCGGACCGCATAGCCATCCATGGCGGAGGAATCGAAAGGCGGCTGGGTGAGAAGCGCGCGAAGATCTTCGGCGAGCACGCGGCCGCATCCCTGCTCGAGCCCGACACGCTCGGCAACGAGCGGCTCGAGGCCGGCGGTGACGCGCGCGAGGGCTTCGGCGACGGAAAGAAGGGCCATCAGCGCTTGAAAGGACCGGAGCGGCCGCCGGTCTTTTCCACCAGGCGAATGCCGGAGAACGACATCGCCCGGTCGACCGCCTTGCACATGTCGTAAATGGTGAGGCAGGCGATCGAGACCGCCGTGAGCGCCTCCATCTCGACTCCGGTCTTGGCGTCGACCTTGGCGGTAGCCTCGATGCGCAAACCCACTGGATCGCGCGACGGCTCGAACTCGACCGTGACCTCCGAGAGCGGCAGAGCGTGGCAGAGCGGGATCAGCTCATGCGTGCGCTTGGCGGCCATGATGGCGGCGATACGGGCGGTCGCCAGCACATCGCCTTTTGGCGCCGGGCCCGACAGGATCAGATCGAGCGTCGCGGGCGCCATGGCGACGAAGCCTTCGGCGCGGGCGGTGCGCGCGGTCACCTCCTTGGCCGAGACATCGACCATACGCGCCTCGCCCTTCTCGTTGAGATGGCTGAGCCGGGCCGTCATTGCGCAGCCTCCGTTTGCGCAGGCGACCCGGTGAGCAAACTGCGCGTTGCGGCGGCAACATCCTCCTGCCGCATCAAGCTTTCGCCCACGAGGAAGGCGCGCACGCCGAAAGCGGCAAGCCGGTCGAGATCGTCATGGGTGAAGATGCCGCTCTCGGCGACGACGAGGCGATCGGAAGGGACGAGAGGCGCGAGGTGCATCGTGGTGGCAAGCGTGGTGACGAAGGACTTGAGGTCGCGATTGTTGATGCCGATGAGCTTCGTATCGAGCTTGAGCGCACGGCCAAGCTCGACTTCGTCATGCACTTCGGCGAGAACGTTCATGCCGAGATCTCGCGCTGTCTGCGCAAGGTCATGCGCCGTGTTGTCGTCGACGGCCGCCATGATGACCAGGATGCAGTCGGCGCCGAGTGCACGCGCTTCAAGCACCTGGTAGGGGTCGATCATGAAATCCTTGCGCAGCACCGGCAGACGCGTAGCCTCCCGCGCCGCGGCGAGATATTCGGGGCGCCCTTGGAAGGAGGGCGCGTCGGTCAGCACGGAAAGACAGGTCGCGCCACCGTCTTGATAGGCCCTCGCCAGCGCGGACGGATCGAAATCGGCCCGGATCAGCCCTTTGGACGGGCTCGCCTTCTTGATCTCGGCGATCAGCGCATAGCCCGTTGCGGCGCGCGCGCGCAGCGCCTCGGCGAAGGGCCGCACGGGAGAGGCTGCCTCACCGCGCGCCCGCAACGCGTCCGCGCCGCAGACCGCCTTGGCGGCCTCTACCTCGTGCCGCTTATAGGCCAGAATCGAATCGAGCACGTGGGACATGGCTCAGATTTTATCATGGCTGAGCTTAATGAGCGCTTCGAGCACGCCGCGCGCTTTGCCGCTGTCGATCGATTGCGCGGCAAGCGCCACGCCCTCGCGCAGCGTCTTGGCCTTCCCCGCGACGAGCAGTGCCGCGGCCGCATTCAGCAACACCACGTTACGAAGTGCACCCTCCTGGCCGCCAAGCACGGCGCGAATATGGGCGGCACTCTCGGTCGCATCGCCGCCGGTCAAGTCCGCAGGCTTGGCTTCAGGCAATCCAGCATTCTTCGGCGAGATCTTGAAGGTCGAGATCTTGCCGCCCTCGAGCGCCGCCACATGGCTGAGGCCCGTGGTGGTCAGCTCATCGAGGCCGTCCGAACCATGCACGACCCAGGCCCTCTCGATGCCGAGCCGGCCAAGAACTTGAGCGATCGGCTCGACCCATTCCTCGCCGAATACGCCGACCAGCTGATATTTCGTTCCCGCCGGATTGGCGAGCGGGCCCAGCAGATTGAAGATCGTGCGCGTGCCGAGCTCGCCGCGCACCTTGGCGACATGGCGCATGCTGGCGTGATGCGCCGGCGCAAACATGAAACCTAGGCTGCATCTCTCGATGCAGCGCGCAATCGCCTCGGGCCCGCATTCGATATTGACCCCGAGTGCTGCGAGCACGTCGGCAGAGCCCGAGCGTGAGGAGATCGAACGATTGCCATGCTTGGCGACGGGTACGCCCGCGCCTGCAACCACGAAGGCGGCGCAGGTCGAGATATTGTGCGTGCCCTTGGCGTCGCCGCCGGTGCCACACGTATCGATGGCGCCTTTGGGCGCGCGCACCGCGACGGCGCGGGCGCGCATCGCGCGCGCGGCGCCGGTGATCTCGTCAACGGTCTCGCCGCGAGCGCGCATGCCCATGAGCAACGCGCCGATCTGCGCTTCGGTGGCGCCGCCGGACATGATCGTCTCGAAGGCGCCCGCCGCTTCGGCCTCGGTGAGCCTTCCACCGGCAGCGATCTTGCGAAGGGCAGGGCGGAGATCGGCCAGCGCCGGAGTGCTGGCCGCCGCAGGGCTAGAGGGCACCGGCCGCTTCTCTTTGCGCGCTTCCGCGCGCGCGCCGCTCGACACGGGCGAGGTCGAGGAAATTGGCGAGCAGCTGATGGCCGTGTTCTGACGCGATGCTCTCCGGATGGAACTGCACGCCATGCACGGGATAGCGCTTGTGCTGCAGCCCCATGATCACGCCGTCAGACGTCTCGGCGGTGATCTCAAGCGTCTCGGGCAGGCTCGCCCGCTCAACCACCAGCGAATGGTAGCGCGTCGCTGAGAAGTCCTGCGGCAGGCCGGCGAACACGCCTGTGCCGGTGTGGTGCACCTTGGAGAGCTTGCCATGCATCAGGGTGGGGGCGCGCACCACGCGCCCGCCATAGATCTGGCCGATCGCCTGATGGCCGAGGCAGACGCCGAGGATCGGCACTACCGGTCCGGCGCGGGAGATCAGCTCAAGACAGATGCCGGCCCGGTCGGGATCGCAAGGACCGGGGGACAGCACGATGGCTTCGGGCCCTTCGGCCAGGACCTCGTCCACGGTGATCTTGTCGTTGCGATAGACGCGCGTGGAGGCGCCCAACTCGCCGAGGAAGTGGACGAGGTTGTAGGTAAAGCTGTCGTAATTGTCGATCAGCGTCAGCATGGCGGTGGTGTTACGCTTGAGCTCTAGGCCCGTCAAGGATTTGCGGGTGATTACCCCTTCAGCTCTTTTGGCGAGAGGAAGAGGTTGAGCGTTCCACTATTGACCGTGACGCTCTTCCAGAGCCCGGCGGGAAAATTGATCACCGCAAGCCCGGCGGTCGGAAACTTCTCCCGCAGCCGGTCCAGCAAATGCTTGGGACCCGCACCGACAAGGTCGAGGGCGAAAGCCTGGAGCTCCGGGTTATGGCCGACGAGCATCACCCGGCTCGAGCCGGGCTGAATCGCTCTTATCCTCTCGAGCAATTCCTCGGCGGTCGGATGATAAAGCCGATCCTCGTAGATCACCTGCGGCTCGACCTTGAGCTCCGGCAAGACCAGCGCCAGCGTGTCGCGCGTCCGCCGCGCCGACGAGCAAAGCACGAGGTCCGGATCGATACCGCGCTCGGCCATGGCCTTGCCCATCAGAGGAGCGTCGGTCAGCCCGCGGCTCGCGAGCGGACGATCCTGATCGGGGAGTGCGGGGGTTTTCCAGCTCGACTTTGCGTGACGAAGAAGACTGAGCGTGAGCATTGAGCCTCCGGGATACTACTGACCGCGCTTGGCGCGCGCGGCGAAGCGGACGGCCTCGTCGGCGGCCTTGAACAACGCTCGCGCCTTGCTCACACATTCGGCCTGCTCGCGCTCCGGCACGCTATCGGCAACCACGCCCGCTCCGGCCTGCACATACATCACGCCGTCCTTCACCACGGAGGTCCTGAGCACGATGCAGCTGTCCATTTCGCCGTCGGCCGAGAAATAGCCGACGCAGCCGGCATAAGGTCCGCGTGCCTCGTCCTCGAGCTCGTCGATGATCTCCATGGCGCGCACCTTGGGCGCTCCTGACACCGTCCCGGCAGGGAAGCCGGCCATCAGCGCATCGATCGCATCGTGATCGGACGCGAGCTTGCCCTCGACGTTCGATACGATGTGCATCACCTGGCTGTAATATTCGAGGAAGAACGAGTCCGTGACGCGCACGCTGCCGACTTCAGCCACGCGGCCCACGTCGTTGCGGCCAAGATCGAGCAGCATCAAATGCTCGGCCCGTTCCTTGGCGTCTTGCAGCAACTCTTTCGCGAGCGCCTTGTCCTCTTCGGGCGTTGAACCGCGCGGGCGCGTTCCGGCAATCGGCCTGATGGTGACTTTGCCGTCGCGTACTCTGACCAGGATCTCGGGGCTCGACCCCACCACCGCGAAGCCGCCGAAATTGAGGTAGTAGAGAAATGGCGACGGGTTCACCCTCCTCAGCGCGCGGTAGAGCGCGAAAGAGGGGAGCGCGAATGGCGCCTCGAAACGCTGACTGAGCACCACCTGAAAGATGTCGCCGGCGGCGATGTATTCCTTCGCCCGCTTGACCTTCGCCATATAGGCCTTTGGCGCAGTGGTCGCCTTGGGCTCTGGATGCGCCGCGCCGATGTCTGGCTCGCTTGCGTGCGGAAGCGGCTGATCGAGCCTCTCGACGACAAGATTGAGCCGGTCTGCCGCGCGCGCGTAGGCGGCCTTGGCGCTCAGTCCCGGCGCCGGCCTGACCGGCGTCACCACCGTCATCTCGTCCTTCACGCTGTCGAAAATGACGATCAGCGTGGGCCGCACCAGGATGCTGTCGGGAAGGCCAAGACTGTCGTGCTTCTGCCCGGGCAGATGCTCGATCAGCCGCACAGTGTCGTAGCCCATATACCCGAAGATGCCCGCGGCCATGGGCGGAAGTTCCGGCGGCAGCGCAATCGCAGACTCGGCAAGCAGCGCGCGCAGCGCGTCGAGCGCCGGCAGCGGGGAGGGCGCGAACGCATCGGGGTCCGCCTGCGGCGCGCGGTTGATCTCCGCCTTCGTGCCCTCGGCGCGCCAGATCAGGTCGGGCTCGCAGCCGATGATGGAATAGCGGCCGCGCGTGGCGCCACCCTCGACCGATTCCAGAAGAAAGCTGTTCGGACGCTCATGCGCGAGCTTGAGCATCGCCGATACCGGCGTCTCGAGATCGGAGACAAGCCGCGTCCAAGCCACTTGCGGCACGCCCTCCTCGTAGCGGCGGGCGAAGCTCGGAAAGTCCGGCTCGATCGGATGGCCTCCGCCTTGCTTTGCCAAGGTCGTGACGGAGGCTGGCGCTCGGCTCATGGCGTTTCTTCACTGCCGATCAGCTTGGCCAGGGCCTGCTGGTTGATATGCACGCCGTAGCGCGTCTCAAGCGCGCTGAAATACTCCGCGATATTGTCTTCGCTGATGAGGAGGCTGAGCTGCTGGCTGAGACGTTCGGTCGCGGCGGGATCGAGCAGCGGCGGCGGCGTGACCTTATCCACCTGAAAGACGATGCGGCCCTCGTCGATGCCCGAGGGCGCCGAGCCGAAGCCCTTCTCGGGCAGGGTGAAGGCCTGCGCCACCGCCGAAGGCAGCACATAGACCGTCATTCCGTCGCGCTTGAGAGGGTCGCTGGTCAGCACCTGCACATTGAGATCCTTGGCGATGTCTTCCAGCGTCTTGCCGCCATTGAGGCTGTTGACGAGGTCCTGCGAATATTTCGCCACTTTGGTCCTCACCTCTTCGGCGCGCCAATCGCGCGCGATATCCTCCTTGACCTGATCGAACGGCCTGACCTGCGAAGGCACCACCCCCAGCACCTCGTACCAGACGACGCCCTCGTCCTTGGCGTCGATCGGGTCGTTCTCAACGCCCGTATCGGTGGCGAAGATCGCGTTCAACAAATCCTTCTGCGCCGGCAACGTGACCATGGTTCCATCGGGCTTGCGTCCGTCGCGGTTGATCTCCTCGATCAGCTGATAATTGATCTTGAGCTTGTCGGCGATCTCCGACAGGTTCGCGCCCGAAGCCAACTGGTCTTCGATCTTGTCGTGCAGATCGAAGATGGCGCCGGACGCACGCTCCTTGAGAAGCTTCTTTTCCAGGTCTGGCTTCGCCTCTTCATAAGTCGGCATCTTGCCGGGCTCGATCGAGGTGACGCGCAGCAAGACAAAATTGCCGAGCTTGCCGGCGACCGGCTCGCTCACCTTGTTGACGTCGAGCTTGAAGGCGGCATCCGAGATCGCCGCATCGGCAAGCTCGGCCTTCGAGACCGTGCCGAGGTCGATATCGGCCTCGCTCAGATTCATGTCCTTAGCCAGTGCCACGAAATCAGTGCCCGCCTGAATTTTCTGATAGGCGGCGTTGGCGGCGGAAAGATCGGGGAAGGGGATCTGCTGGACATGCCTCTTCTCCGGCTTGCCGAGCTTGTCCTTGTTGGCTTCGTAGGCGGCCTTCAGGTCGGCCTCGGTGATCGTAACCTGGTCTTTGACCGTCTCGGGCGTGACCGCGAGCACGCCGACCTTGCGGAATTCGGGCACGGTGTATTTTGACTGGTGGTTCTCGTAGTAGCGCTTGAGATCATCGTCGCTCGGATCGGGGATCGTTCCGGCGACGTTTTGCGGCACCATCACGAAGCGGAGCGTGCGAGTTTCGCCGTTAAAGTTGTTCAGCGCGTTGATGAGGATTTCGGGGCTGTTCACCACCTTGCCGACGGTGGTTAGAATCTGCCGGCGCAGATTGCGCTCGCGCATTGCGTTCAGATACGCCGCCTCGTTCATGTTGATGGACTGCAAAGCCTGCTGGAACAGGGCAGGGCTGAAATTCCCCGTGCCATCCCTGAAGGCGGGATCGTTCTTGATCTGCTCGAGCAAAGCGGATTCGCTGACGGCAAGATGAAGGGCCTTGGTATGGTTGTCGACGGCGGCCCCGCCGATCAACCGTTCCAGCACCTGGCGATCGAGGCCGAGGGCACGAGCTTCTTGCAGGCTGAGGCTGCGGCCAGCTTGCGCGCTCATCGAGCGCAACACCTCCTGTTGGGTGCGCATATAGTCTTGCGGCGTGATCTCCATATCGCCGACGCTGATCAACGTCTGGCGGCCATAGCCCGTGAAAATGTCGGCCACGCCCCAGATGGCGAAGCTGATAACCAGCAGCCCCATGAGGATCATGCCGAACGCCCGGCCCGCCCCTTTGCGCAAAGTGTCGAGTGCCACGCCTTTAGGACCTTCCATTCGCTATTTGCCAAAGCCGCGCCGGCGTCCGATGCTGGACGTACCGAGCGCGGCGGCGGCATCATAGGTAGCAAGCAATGGCGCGGCAAGGCAGGCTAATCGGCCAAATCCTTGGCTCATGACCGAATTCTGAAGGGGGGATCGCGCTTGAGAAAGCCGCTTGTCGCAGGCAATTGGAAGATGAACGGCCTTGCGGCCTCGCTTACCGAGGCCAAGGCGCTGAAGGAGCGCCTTGCGCAGGCACCGGTGCCCGAGGCCGAGGTGATGATATGCCCGCCGGCGACGCTGCTCGCTCAGGCGCGCTATGCGCTTACCGGAAGCAAGATCCTGCTCGGCGCCCAGGATTGCCATCCTCTGGCTTCGGGTGCGCATACCGGCGACATCTCGGCCGAGATGCTTGCCGACGCGGGCGCCTCCGCCATCATCGTTGGCCATTCGGAGCGACGCACCGACCACGGGGAGACAGACGCGCTTGTCAATGCCAAGGCGCGCGCCGCGCATCGCGCCGGTCTGACTGCCGTCATCTGTATCGGCGAGACTCAGGAGGAGAGGCAAAGCGGCAAAACCCTGGAGGTCGTGCAAGGGCAGCTGCAAGGCTCGTTGCCGACAGAGGCTAAGGCAGCGAACACTGTGATCGCCTACGAGCCCGTCTGGGCGATCGGAACAGACCTCACGCCAACCCCCGCGGATGTAGCCGAGGTGCACAGTTTCATCCGCAACGAGCTTGGCCCTCTGCTTGGGCAGAAGGAAGCAGACGGCCTGCGCATCCTTTATGGCGGTTCCGTCAAGCCGGCCAATGCCACTGAACTTCTGTTCGTTCCCGACGTTGATGGGGCTCTGGTTGGCGGCGCGAGCCTGAAGGCCAGCGATTTTTATGCGATTCTGTCGGCCTATGCCGGAAGGGGTGCGGGCTGATATCATGCAAGCAGGGTTGGCAAAGAACGCAATCTTCGCCATTCTGATTGGAAATTGATTTGCGGCAGGGGGGACGGCTATCCCGCGGGGACGTCATGGTGCCGTTGCTACGCATCATTGCCGTGGCTTTTCTCAGCTCAAGTGCAGCGGCGCCCCTTGGCCTGCATGCGCGCGCTGAGCCGTTGGACAAGGACGCCTGCGCCAATTTGCAGATCGAGCAAAAGAAACTCCTGACTCCACAGATGCAAGCCGCGCTCGACCGCGGCCCCGATTGGGTCAAGGACCATCTGAACGACCAGGACATCGAGAAGGTGAGGGACTTCCTCAGGGTCGAGGAGATGATCAAGTTCCGCTGCCGCACCGGCGTGCCGAAGCCGAAGCCGCCGGCACCCCCGCCCGGACCGGTCAGCGCCGAAGGCGTGCCATTGCCCGACCGCAATCCCAACCGCGCGGCCACGGCCTCGGTTGAAGCTAAGCCTAGCCAAACCGTAGCGGATTCGGATAAGACACTGCCTTCGCAGTCTAAGGCTACACGATGAGCACAGTTCTCCTTCTGATTCACGTCATGGTTGCCGTGGCGTTGGTTGGCGTCATCCTGTTGCAGCGCTCCGAAGGCGGCGCGCTTGGCATTGGCGGCGGTGGCGGCGGCTTCATGAGCGGGCGCAGCGCCGGTAATGCATTGACCAAGACGACGGCAATCCTCGCCGCATGCTTCTTCGCCACCAGCCTCCTGCTTTCGATTCTGGCGAGCCAGAATCGCGGCGCCCCCTCGATCCTTCCAACGGGCGGAGGGGGTTTGGTCCCGCTTGAAGCTCCAAGCGGTCCCGTTCCGGCAAGCCCGACAGCGCCGTCGGCGCCTCAGGCTCCCGCCGCTCCGCAGGCTCCGCAATCGCAGTAAGCTGCTGCCGCTCGGCTGGTTAACCCTCTCGCGTGGGTAACGCGCTGTTTGGGGGTTACGACTCACTGCCATTTCGGTGTATGGTCGAGACCCATGGCGCGGTACGTCTTCATTACCGGCGGCGTGGTCTCCTCACTCGGCAAGGGGCTTGCCTCGGCGGCGCTCGGCGCGCTGCTCCAGGCGCGTGGGTTTAGCGTGCGGCTACGCAAGCTCGACCCCTATCTCAATGTCGATCCCGGGACCATGAGCCCCTACCAGCACGGCGAGGTGTTCGTCACCGACGACGGCGCCGAGACCGACCTCGACCTCGGCCATTACGAGCGCTTCACCGGACGCCCCGCGAGCCAAGCCGACAACATCACGACGGGGCGCATCTATCAGGAGATTATCGGCAAGGAGCGGCGCGGGGATTATTTAGGCGCGACGGTGCAAGTCATCCCGCACGTCACCGACGCCATCAAAAGCTTCATCACCTCCGGCAATGACGGCGTCGATTTCGTTCTTTGCGAGATCGGCGGCACGGTCGGCGATATCGAGGGACTGCCCTTCTTCGAGGCCATCCGCCAGCTCGGCAACGAGCTGCCGCGCGGCTCGACCGCCTTCATCCATTTGACGCTCGTGCCCTACATCCCGAGCGCCGGGGAGCTCAAGACCAAGCCCACCCAGCATTCGGTGAAGGAGCTGCGCTCGATCGGCATCCAGCCCGACGTTCTGCTCTGCCGCACCGACCGGCCTTTGCCTAAAGACGAGCGGCGCAAGATCGCGCTGTTCTGCAATGTGCGTCCCGAGGCGGTGATCCAGGCGCTCGACGTGCAAAGCATCTACGACGTGCCGGTGGCCTATCACGCCGAGGGGCTCGACCGCGAAGTGCTTGCCGCGTTCGGCATCACGCACGCGCCGGAGCCTGATTTGCGGGCCTGGCGGCAAATCGCCGAGACCATCGCCAATCCAGACGGCGAGGTGACGGTTGCCGTGGTCGGCAAATACACAGGCCTCAAGGACGCCTACAAATCGCTCAACGAAGCGCTCGTGCATGGAGGCATCGCCAACAAGGTGAAGGTCAATCTCGAATGGATCGAGTCGCAGATCTTCGAGAGTCAGGACGCCGCCGCTTATCTTGAGGACGTGAACGGCATCCTCGTGCCGGGCGGCTTCGGCGAGCGGGGCTCGGAAGGCAAAATTCAGGCGGCGAAGTTCGCCCGCACGCGCGAGCTGCCCTATTTCGGCATCTGCTTCGGCATGCAGATGGCGGTGATCGAGGTCGCACGCGACGTCGCCGGCATCGAGGGCGCGAGCTCGACCGAGTTTGGCCCGACCGAGGAGCCCGTCATCGGCCTGATGACGGAATGGATGAAAGGCAATGAGCTGCAACAGCGCCAGGCCAACGGCAATCTCGGCGGCTCTATGCGGCTCGGCGCCTACGAGGCCGTGCTAGCCAAGGGCAGCAAGGTCGCGGAGATCTACGGCACGACCCATATCTCCGAGCGCCACCGCCACCGTTACGAAGTCAACATGCGCTACCGCAACAAGCTCGAGGCTGCAGGCTTGCGCTTCTCCGGTCTGTCGCCCGATGGGCTTCTGCCGGAGATCGTGGAGGTCCCCGACCATCCCTGGTTCGTCGGCGTGCAGTTCCACCCCGAGCTGAAGTCGCGGCCCTTCGAGCCGCACCCGCTGTTCGCCTCTTTCATCGGCGCGGCGGTCGAGCAGAGCCGCCTGGTCTAGGCGGCTCCACCCATTCCAACACTAGCCGCGTTTGCGGGGCGCCGAAGCCGCGGGCGGCGCGTCCGACTTTCCGCCGCCACGCGCCGGAATCACATCGTCGCCCGCGAGGATGCCCGACTTGAACAGATAACCGGCAATGCCCGCGCCGATCAGCGGCGCCAGGATGAAGAGCCAGACTTGCGCAAGCGCGGCCGGATTGGTCGCCGCACCGACCAACGCCGGACCGAGCGAGCGGGCCGGATTGACCGACGTGCCGGTGACATTGATGCCGAGCAGATGGATGGCGACGAGCGTCAGTCCAATGGCAAGGCCCGCAATCCCGACCGGCGCGCCTTTCTGCGTGACACCGAGGATGCAAACGAGGAACAGGAAGGTTCCCACGACCTCATAGACGAAGGCGGAGGTCACAGTGTACTCGCCGAGATAACCGGCCCCCCAGCCGTTCTGGTCGAGCCCCCCGTTCCAGCCTGACGCCTTGCCCGACAGGATGAGGTAGAGCACGGCGGCGCCGGCGATCGCGCCCAGCACTTGCGCGATCACGTAAGCGATGAAGTCCTGTGTGCTCATGCGACCGGCGACCAACACGCCGAAGCTCACCGCTGGGTTGATATGGCAGCCCGAGACTTGGCCGATGCCGTAGGCCATGGCGACGATGGCGAGGCCAAACGCGGTGGCGATGCCGAGTATGTCGATCGCGGTAGCGCCGGTTCCCATGCCGCCGATGACGGCGGCGCCGCAACCGATCAGCACCAGCGCAAACGTGCCTATGAATTCCGCAATGGGTCTTTTCATGGTGGTCCCCCCGAGTTCGCAAACACTCCTATCATGACCGACCTGCGGGCTGCGGCAAGGGAACGAATTATGGCAAGGAAGAACGCCCGCCCAAGGCGTTCGCCAAAAGCCGCATCGGCGCGCTATAAGGCCCTTGTGAACCAGCACCAATCTTTGCGTCCCAATCCGAGTATCGAGATCGGCTCGGCGCGTTTTGCGCAAGAGGCGCCCTTCGCGCTCATTGCGGGGCCTTGCGTGCTCGAGAGCCGGGCACATGCGTTGGAAACGGCGCGCGCGCTGAAAGAGATTACCAGCCGGCTCAAGCTCGGCCTCGTCTACAAGTCCTCCTTCGACAAGGCCAACCGCACCAGTGCCGGGAGCGCGCGGGGACTTGGGCTCGAGGAGGCTTTGCCGATCTTTGCCGAGATCAAAGAGAGCGTGGGTCTTCCCGTCACCACCGACGTGCATGAGCCAGAGCAATGCGCGCCTGCGGCAGAAATCGTGGACGTGCTGCAAATCCCCGCTTTTCTTTGCCGCCAGACGGACCTTCTTGTCGCCGCGGCGAGCACCGGCAAGCCGGTCAACGTCAAGAAGGGACAGTTCCTCGCCCCCTGGGACATGAAGAACGTCGTGGCCAAGCTGCTCGGCGCCGGCAATCCGAACATTCTCGTCACCGAACGCGGCGTGTCGTTCGGCTACAACACGCTCGTTTCCGACATGCGGGCTCTGCCGATCCTCGCCGAGACGGGCGCGCCGGTGATCTTCGACGCCACCCATTCGGTGCAGCAACCCGGGGGGCAGGGGGAGCGGAGCGGGGGCGAGCGGCGCTTCGTGCCGGTTTTGGCGCGGGCGGCCGTGGCGGTTGGTGTTGCCGGCCTCTTCATCGAGACGCATCAAGACCCGGACCGCGCGCCATCCGATGGCCCCAATATGCTGCCGCTTGCCGCGCTCGAGCCGTTGCTCGAGGAGTTGATCGAGATCGATCGATTGACGAAGCGCTTGAGCCACTAGCCATCATCGCATGATGGCCCGGGAGCGGGGATTGGATCAGCCGCGGCCGCGATAAGGCTGAACGCCCTGCTCTGGAATCCACACGCCTTGCGGCGGCGTGCCGTGCTGCCAGAACACATCGATGGGGATGCCGCCTCGCGGATACCAGTAGCCGCCGATCCGAAGCCAGGCGGGATCGACGAGCTCGACGATGCGCTTGCCGATGGCGATGGTGGCATCCTCGTGGAAGGCGCCGAGATTGCGGAAGCTCGCGAGATAGAGCTTGAGCGACTTCGATTCGAGCAGCCAGGCGCGCGGCGCATAGTCGATGACGAAATGCGCGAAGTCGGGCTGCCCCGTCACAGGGCAGAGGCAGGTAAATTCAGGCGCGGTGAAGCGCGCGATGTAAGGCGTATCGGGATGGGGATTGGGCACGCGCTCAAGCCTGGCTTCAGCCGGACTCTTGGGAAGCGGCGTCATGGCGCCGAGTTGCCTAAGCCCCGTGATCTTGCGCGCCATCGATTCTACTCCGCAGCGATCCGAGGCCTTGGCCCGCGATAGACGCAACCCTCACGGCAAGAATCGCGCGCCACCTCGATCTCGGCGAGGCCGGGCAAGCGATTATGCAGGCGATCCCACAGCCAGACCACGATCCGCTCCAGCGTCGGCTGCGACAGACCTTCGACCTCGTTGAGCAAACGATGGTCCAGCGCCTCGCGCGCATCCCCGATGGCGGCCTCGACATCATCGAGATGCATCACCAAGCCGGTCTTCACATCGGGCTCGCCGTCCAAAGTAACGCGCACCCGGAATGAATGTCCGTGCACGCGCGCATTGGGATGCCCGGGCGGTGCCGAGGGAAGGAAATGAGCGGCTTCGAAGCCGAATTCTTTATAGATGCGCATGGCAGTCGTTTAGGCGATTTTGCACGCCCCGGCCAGGGCTTAGGGCAGCCCCAACAGCTTATGAGTTTGCAGGCTCAAGCGCCATTTGGGATGGGCGAGGCAATAGTCAATGGCGGCGCGGACATGGCCCGGAGACTGCGCACCTGCATCCATCGGCTGAAGCAGAAAATGGGCGAAGTCGAGACCTTCGAACAGTGCCGGCTCGAAGGCGGCTTGCGGGTAAACCAGCTTCAGCTCATCGCCCGAACGCTGCACGAGCTTGGCGCCGGCCTTGGGGCTGACGCAGATCCAGTCGATCGAGCGCGGGACGGGAAGGGTGCCGTTGGTCTCGATGGCGATTTCGAAGCCCAGTTTGTGCAGCGCAGCGATCAACGGCTCGTCGACTTGCAGCATCGGCTCGCCGCCAGTCAGCACCACGTAAGGCGGCGTGCCCGAATTGCCGCGCCACCTCTCGCGGCAAGCTCCGGCGAGACTCTCCGGCGTGGGAAACTTGCCGCCGCCAGGTCCGTCGGTGCCTACAAAATCCGTGTCGCAGAAATTGCACGTCGCGTCAGCGCGGTCCTCTTCGCGGCCGGACCAGAGATTGCAGCCGGCAAAACGGCAGAACACTGCCGGCCGGCCGGTCTGCGCGCCCTCGCCTTGCAGCGTGTAGTAAATTTCCTTCACCGAATACATGCCTGGAAACTTGGTCTCTTAGCTCACCAAGAGCAATAGGCAGCACAACACTTCCCGCCGGCGCTTAGCCGCGAGGGCTGAGGGTTTCCGAAAATGCGATCGCCCGGCGAATGGCCGGGCGATGCATTAACGATCTCGGGATGGAGGCTAGCACTGTCCGCCGGCGAGAGTTCTGTGACGCACGAGGGCTTCCGATCGCGCCGCCTCGACGGATGTCGAACGGCACCATTGATAATGCCCGTCGAACCAATTGTGCCAGCGGAAGCCGAAGCATCCGAGATGCAACGCATTCGCGCTGTTGGACTGGTTGACCGCCACTGTGGCGTAAAGCTTACAAAACTCCTTCGGCGCCGCCATCGCGCTCGGGGCGACGACGATTCCAAGCATTGCGGCCGCGGTAATCAGGCCGACACGACTCTTCGCAAACATAGTCTCACTCCTATTCCTTACGCATCCCCGAACCCAATTGGGTTCGCTTATTCACGCGGTTATGGGATCGACCTTCCCGCAACCGACATGAATGCGATCTGAACGGTCCGTTGTGCTGCGTTCGGGATTCGCGTTTCGCGCGCCGTTCGGGACGCGCGCAGGCGTTGGCGCCGCCGAGTCGCGTGGCTAGCGGCCGAGGTGGGGCAGCGGGATGGTCCAATCCAGGAGATGCAGGATCCGCGGGCGCTCGCGTGGAATGTCGCTCTCTTTGCAGGCGCGCTCGGGTAGGGAGTGCAAATGCACGTCGTCGGCCGAGTGCCGCCGCAAAATCGAAAGCGCCGTCTTCTCGCGCTCGGCATCGCGCGTTCTCACCCACAACAACAGCCCGCCATGCTCGAGGTGCTGATCGAGATGCTTGGCGTGTTCCTTGCCAATGCGTCGCGCAAGCGCCGCGCCGATCAATCCACCGGCGCCGCCCGCGATCGCCGCAGCGGCGAAGGCGCCCAGCATCGTCCCGCCAGAGGCCGCGACCGCGAGGCTGCCAGCGATGGCCGGGAAGTAAACGCCGGCGCCAACGAGGGCGCCTTCCGCGTCGCCAATGGTTTCTTCCGGCACGAAGCCAATGCGCGGCGCCTCGGGATCGTCCTCGAATTCTGCCGTGGATTTGTACTTCCGCCCGAGCTTCGAGGTGATGGTGTCCTCATTGGCGAGCACATTGATGTCGCCATGATCGAAGCTCGCCAATAACAGATCGTCGATGGCGGCCTGAAATGTCTCAACATCGCGGAAGATGGCGACGGCTTCCGTGTTGCTTGAATCGCGGCGCGTTCCTGCCATGGGGAAAATCCTCCATTCGGCGGAGACCGCGGGTCATCGATCTAAGGAAATAGGCGCGAACGACCCGGGCCCCGGGCTTCGGCTATTTGATGACGATTATACACCGATCTTGGGCTTCGGACGAGCTTGCGCGCGCGCGGCTTGCCATTCGGCGAAGCCCTTGGCGCGGAGCTCGCAAGCGGGACACGTGCCGCAGCCATAGCCCCAATCGTGGCGCATGCCCCGCTCGCCGCGATAGCAGGTATGCGTCTCCTCGACGATGAGATCGACGAGCGCATCGCCGCCCAGATCTTGCGCGAGCGTCCAGGTTTCCGCCTTGGTACGCCGCATCAACGGTGTCTCGATCGAGAAGGGGACCTCAGTGCCGAGCCTGATCGCTTGCTCGAGCGCGCGGAGCGTCGCGTCGCGACAATCGGGGTAACCTGAGAAATCCGTCTCGCACATGCCGCCGACAAGCGTCGTGAGCCCCCGCCGGTAGCCGAGCGCCGATGCATAGACGAAGAACACGAGATTGCGCCCCGGCACGAAGGTCGAGGGCAGGCCCGAGGCCAGCATCACGATCTCGGCCTCGGAGGTCAGCGCGGTGTCGCCGATGGCGCCGAAGCTCGCAACGTCGATGACATGGTCCGGTCCGAGCCGAGCCGCCCAGTTGGGAAAGCGGCGCGCCATCTCCTCGCGCACGCGCCGGCGGCATTCGAGCTCGATGCCGTGCCTTTGCCCGTAATTGAAGCCGACCGTTTCGACGCGCGCGTAGGCGTCGAGCGCGTAGGCGAGGCAGACGGTCGAATCCTGCCCACCGGAAAACAGCACCAGCGCTCCCGCTTCGTCCTTGGGGGTTGCAACCATCCGCTGCTTCCAAACAAACCGAGCTCCGGCGCTACATATACGCCTTCCGCTTCTTGGCCGCCTAGGCTAAGAGGGCCCACTATTTGGAAGGGCCCTTTCCATGACCGCCATCGCAACCATCATCGGCCGGGAAATTCTGGACAGCCGCGGCAACCCGACCGTCGAGGTCGACGTGGTGCTGACGGACGGCCATCACGGCCGCGCCGCGGTGCCGTCGGGCGCCTCGACCGGCGCGCATGAGGCGCATGAGCTTCGCGACGGCGGCAAGCGCTATGGCGGCAAAGGCGTGAAGAAGGCCGTCGCGGCGGTGAATGGCCAGATCCGCGAGCGCCTTGCCGGCTTCGACGCCGCCGACCAGCGCGGTCTCGACCAACGCTTGTGCGATCTCGACGGGACGGAGAACAAGAAACGGCTCGGCGCCAACGCCATTCTCGGCGTGTCGATGGCGGCGGCCAAGGCGGAAGCCGATGCACGCGGAGAGCCGCTCTATCGCTATGTCGGCGGCCCCGAGGCGACGCTGCTGCCCGTGCCGATGATGAACATCGTCAATGGCGGGGTGCACGCCGACAACCCGATCGACTTCCAGGAATTCATGATCGTGCCGGTGGGCGCTACGAGCATCGCCGAAGCCGTGCGCATGGGCGCGGAGGTGTTTCACGCGCTGAAGCATGCGCTGAAAGGCGCGGGCCACAGCACGTCGGTCGGCGACGAGGGCGGCTTCGCGCCCAATCTCGCTTCGACCCGCGAGGCGCTCGACTTCGTCATGGCGGCGATCGGCACGGCCGGCTATCGCCCCGGCGACGACGTCTATCTCGCGCTCGACGTGGCAGCGACCGAGCTCTACGGCGAGGGGCGCTATTTCCTCAAAGGCGAGAAGCGCGCTCTCACCCCCGATCAGATGACGGCCTACTACACGGAGCTCGTGTCCAACTATCCGATTTTTTCCATCGAGGACGGCATGAGCGAGGACGATTGGGAGGGCTGGCGCGGCCTGACCGAGGCTCTGGGGACGCGCGTGCAACTCGTCGGCGACGACCTCTTCGTCACCAACGTGGCGCGGCTGAAGCAGGGCATCGACCGGGGCATCGCCAACGCGATCCTGGTCAAGGTCAACCAGATCGGCACGCTGACCGAAACGCTCGACGCCGTGCGCATGGCGCAAGGAGCGGGCTATGCCGCGGTGATGTCGCATCGCTCCGGTGAGACCGAGGACGCCACCATCGCCGACCTCGCGGTGGCCACCAATTGCGGGCAGATCAAGACCGGCTCGCTCGCCCGCTCCGACCGGGTGGCGAAATATAACCAGTTGATCCGCATCGAGGAGGAGCTGGGGCCAAAGGCCCGCTATGCCGGGCGCTCAGTCTTGAAGGGCTAGCCGGTAACGCCCGCTTAACCGACCTGGGGCGATTCTATCCAGCTTCGGGGGAACCATGCGGTTCACGGCTTTCATCTTTCCGCTGCTTGCCTGCGGCGCGGCCGGTTATTTCGGCTATCACTTGCAGACCGGCGACCATGGCTTGCAGGCACGCGCCGAGCTCGAAGGGCGGCGGGACGTGCTGGCCGGCGAGCTTGCCGGCTTGCGCGAAGTGAAGGGGAGGCTCGAACGCGACGTGGCGCTGCTCAGGCCCGAAAGCCTCGATCCCGATATGCTGGACGAGCGGGCGCGCGCGATCCTCAATCTCGCCCATCCGGACGATCTCATCATGATGAAGCGCCGCCAGCCCGTGCCGGAGTTCACAGGCGCCACGCGCAAGCGTTGACGTCATCCCTCCCCTGCGAGGAGGTATTCTTTCAGCGGCCTTCAGGCTCGTGCTAGCCTCGGATGCGAATCCGTGGGAGCCGAGCGCCGTGACGACCCCAAGCCTCTCGCCGCAAGCCGCCAATTTCTGGTTGGATGACGATCGCTTGCGCCAAAGCGCGCGGCCGGGCCTCGGCGGCGAGGAGGAGCTGCGCGCCTATCGCCTCATGCTGCTCATCCGCAGATTCGAGGAGAAAGCGGGTCAGCTCTACGGCATGGGCTATATCGGCGGCTTCTGCCATCTCTATATCGGCCAGGAAGCTGTCGTCGCCGGCATGAAGCTCGCGATCGGGGAGGGGGATCAGGTCATCACCGCCTATCGCGACCACGGCCACATGCTCGCAGCCGGCATGGAGCCTAAACGGGTGATGGCCGAGCTGACCGGCCGCCGCCACGGCTATGCCAAGGGCAAGGGCGGCTCGATGCACATGTTCTCCCCGGAGCGGAACTTCTATGGCGGCCACGGAATCGTCGGCGCGCCTGCCCCACTCGGCACCGGGCTCGCCTTTGCCAACAAGTATCGCGGCAACGACCGCCTCTGTCTCACCTTCTTCGGCGAAGGCGCCACCAACCAGGGTCAGGTCTATGAAAGCTTCAACATGGCGTCGCTGTGGAAGCTGCCGGTGATCTACGTCATCGAAAACAACCATTACGCCATGGGGACGGCCGTCGAGCGTGGCAGCGCGCTCGCCGAGGAGCTTTATCATCGCGGCTCGGTGTTCGGCATTCCCGGCGAGCAGGTCGACGGCATGGATGTGGCCGCGGTGAAAGCCGCGGGCGACCGTGCCGTTGCGGGTGCGCGTCGCGGGGAGGGACCCAAGATTCTCGAGATGCTCACCTACCGCTATCGCGGCCACTCGATGTCGGACCCCGCCAAGTATCGCACGCGCGAGGAGGTGCAGCAGTTCCGCGAGCATCGCGACCCGATCGACCTCTTGCGCAGCCGCATGCTGAAAGAAAGTCGCGCCAGCGAGGATCAACTGAAAGAGATCGACCGCGAGGTCCGCGCGCTGGTCAACGAGGCCGCCGAGTTCGCGCAAAACGATCCCGAGCCCGACGCTTCAGAGCTTTACACCGACGTGACGGCGAGCTGAGCCACCCTGATCTGATGCCGACCGAAATTCTCATGCCCGCCCTTTCTCCCACCATGGAGGAGGGGAAGCTTGCCAAATGGCTGGTGCGCGAGGGGGATGACGTGCGCGCGGGCGACGTCATCGCCGAGATCGAGACCGACAAGGCCACGATGGAAGTGGAAGCCGCCGACGACGGAACGCTTGGCAAAATTCTCGTCGCCGAAGGCACCGAACATGTGCCGGTGAATCACCCCATCGCTTTGCTATTCGCCGACGGCGAAGAAGCAGACCTGAGCGGCGCAGCGAGCACCTCCTCGCCCCTTCGGGGAAACGTCGCTTCGCGCAGCGAAGCGAGTGAAACGGATCAATCGGCCGAAGTCTTAGCCCCCTCACCCCAGCCCTCTCCCCGGCGGGGAGAGGGAGTCCGAGAGCCATCGCCCGATCTCGGCGAGGTGCCGCCACTCGTCGAGGAGGCGCCGGCGGGACCGCAAAAGGCGCCGGCCGAGCCGCGGCCCGAAGCCGAAATCCCGCCCGGCACCGCGATGGTCAGTCAGACCGTGCGCGAGGCCCTGCGCGACGCTATGGCCGAGGAGATGCGCCGCGACGCCTCGGTCTTCGTCATGGGCGAGGAGGTCGGCCAATATCAGGGCGCTTACAAAGTGACCCAAGGCCTGCTCGATGAGTTCGGCGAGATGCGAGTCGTCGACACGCCGATCACCGAATATGGTTTTGCCGGCGTCGGCGTCGGCGCCGCCTTCGCCGGGCTCAAACCCATCGTAGAGTTCATGACCTGGAACTTCGCCATGCAGGCGATCGACCACATCATCAACTCTGCCGCCAAGACGCTCTATATGTCCGGCGGCAAGATGCATTGCCCCATCGTGTTCAGGGGGCCGAACGGCGCCGCGGCGAGAGTGGCTGCCCAGCACAGCCAGAACTATGCGGCGTGGTACGCGCATGTGCCGGGACTGAAGGTGATCGCGCCTTACACCTCGGCTGACGCCAAGGGCCTGCTCAAAGCGGCGATCCGCGACCCGAACCCGGTGATCTTCCTCGAGAACGAGATCCTGTACGGTCAGAGCTTCGACGTGCCTGTGCTCGATGACTTCGTGCTGCCCATCGGCAAGGCGCGCATCGCCCGCGGAGGCAAGGACGTCACCATCGTCTCCTTCTCGCGCGGCATGGCTTACGCGCTCGACTCCGCCAAGCGGCTCGCGGAAGAGGGGATCGACGCGGAGGTGATCGATCTCCGCACGCTGCGTCCACTGGACATCGAGACGGTGGTGGCGTCGGTGAAGAAAACGAACCGCATCGTCACGGTGGAGGAGGGTTGGCCGGTGTGCTCCATAGCCTCGGAGATTGCCGCACGCGTCACGGCCGAGGCCTTCGACTATCTCGACGCGCCGCCGCTCGCGGTCACCGGCGCCGACGTGCCGATGCCCTATGCCGCCAATCTGGAGAAGCTCGCGCTGCCGTCGGTGGAGCACGTCATCGAAGCAGTGAAGTCGGTCTGCTACCGGAAGTGAAGCCTATGGCCGAAACGGGAATGAGCTGGAAACAGGGCGGCTGCCATTGCGGCGCGGTGCGCTTCGAGGTGTTGGCGCCGGATGAGATCGAGGCCAAAGAGTGCAATTGCTCGATCTGCCGAAAGGCCGGCTATCTGCATCTCATCGTCGATGCCGAGCGCTTTCGCCTGCTGAAGGGCAACGACAAGATCACGACCTACACGTTCAACACCGGCATGGCGAAACATCATTTTTGCTCGGTGTGCGGAATCAAGAGTTTCTACGTGCCGCGCTCGAAGCCAGACGGCTATAGCGTCAACGTGCGCTGCCTCGATGACGGCCAGGTGCGCGTGACCCGCATCGCGCTCTTCGACGGGGAGCATTGGGAAGAGGCCATGGCCGCCGAGCGCCGGAACGCCGAGCCATGACCGTGCAAATCCTCATGCCGCAGCTTTCGCCCACGATGGAGGAGGGCAAGCTTGCCAAATGGCATGTGAAGCAGGGCGACCGCGTGAGAAGCGGCGACGTGGTGGCCGAGATCGAGACCGACAAGGCGACCATGGAGGTCGAGGCGCCGGAGGACGGGGTCATCGAGAAGCTTCTGCTCGCCGAAGGCACCGAGCGTGTCCCGGTGAACCACGCCATCGCGCTACTTTCCTCCGAGGACGATATCGAGCGGCCGAGCGCCGCCATGGGTTCCTCCTCTCCCCTCAGGGGAGAGGAGGCGCCGAAGCCAAGCTTCGGCGCGGGTGAGGGGCATCATCGCGCAATCGAGTCTAAAGCCGCCTCACCCCGACCCTTTCCCCAAGGGGGAGAGGGGGTCCAGGCGACCGAGCAGGTGATGCACAGGATCGCCGAGCAGATCAGGGGAAACGGCGGGAACGGCCACGGAGCACGCATCTACGCGTCACCGCTCGCCCGGCGCCTCGCGCGCGAAACCGGGATCGAGCTTGCGAGCCTCGACGGCTCGGGCCCGCATGGCCGCATCGTCAAGGCCGACGTTGAGCGCGCGGCGCGACTAGCGATCAGACCTGCCGACGTTGCCGAGGCGCCGTTCGCAGAGGTCGAGCCCGTCCAGGCCGAGGAAACCCCAAAAGCGCGCGCGCAAGAGCTGATCGCGCGGCGCGAAACTCAAGAGCCAAGCGGCATGACGGACAGCCAAGTGCTCGCGCTTTATCGCCCAGACTCCTACGAGATCGTTCCGCACGACACAATGCGGCGCTTCATCGCCGAGCGGCTGACGCTGTCGAAGCAGACCATCCCGCATTTCTATCTCGCCATCGACTGCGAGCTCGACGCGCTGATGGCGGCGCGGGCGCGTCTCAACGAGCTTGCGCCGAAGGAGGGTCCGCGCGCCTTCAAGCTCTCGGTCAACGATTTCATCATCAAGGCGCTCGCCATGGCGCTACAGACCGCGCCGGCGGCGAACGCCACCTGGACGGAGCGGGGCATCCTGCGCCACCGCGCCTCCGACATCTCGGTGGCCGTGGCGCTCGAAGGCGGCGGGCTGCATACGCCGGTGATCCGCGACGCAGAGGTGAAGAGCCTGTCGGAGATCTCCAACGAGATGCGCGATCTCGCCGCCCGCGCTCGCTCCAAGCGCCTCGCCCCGCACCAATATCAAGGAGGCTCGACCACCATCTCCAATCTCGGCATGTACGGCATCGACCGCTTCGATGCGGTGATCAACCCGCCGCAAGCCTCGATCATGGCCGTCGGCCGCGCCGAGAAGCGCGCCATCGTCAAGAACGATGCGCTGAAGATCGCCACTATGATGAGCGTAACGCTTTCGGTCGATCACCGCGTCATCGACGGCGCGCTCGGCGCCGAGCTGCTCGCCGCCTTCAAGGCCTTCATCGAAGACCCCGTCACCATGCTGGTGTAGGTCGCCCGATGGCGCCGGCTCAACCAACCTTCAGACCAGCGACCAAAGCCGACGCCGCTGCGCTTGCAGTGCTGGTCGACATCGCCGGCGAGGGCATGCCCGCCTATATGTGGGGCACGCTGAAATCTCCGGGCCAGTCGGTGCTCGAATTCGGCCGCGAGCGTGCCGCGCGCGAGACCGGTGGCTTCTCCTACAAGAATGCCATCGTCGCCGAGATTGGCGGCGAGATCGCCGCGAGCCTGGTCGGCTACAGGCTCGATGACCCTTACGACCTCGAAGGCAATCTCGGCGAGGCGCCTGAAATCGTGCGGCCGCTCGTGCGGCTCGAATCGAAGGCGCCTGGCTCCTGGTACGTCAATGTGCTGGCGACCTTCCCCGAGTTTCGTCGGAAGGGGATCGGCGCGCGGCTGCTCGCCATCGCCGAAGAGAAAGCGCAGGAGGACGGCGCGCCCTCTTTGAGCGTCATCGTCGGAAGCTGGAACGAGAGCGCGGCCCGGCTCTATGCGGGCGCCGGCTATTCCGCGCTTGCGCGCGAGCCCGCGATCCTGTTTCCAGGATGTCCGCACGAAGGCGACTGGGTGCTGATGGTCAAGTCCCTCGCGAAGACGTCCTGAGCCTCGAACCGAGCGAGTTTCTCCGATGGCCCCACAATTCGATCTTGCCGTCATCGGCGCCGGCCCCGGGGGCTATGTCGCCGCGATCCGCGCGGCGCAACTCGGCATGCGAACAGCGATCGTCGAGCGCGAGCATCTCGGCGGCATCTGCCTCAATTGGGGCTGCATCCCGACCAAGGCGCTGCTCCGCACCTCCGAGCTCTACAACGCGATGCGCCATGCGGGCGAGTTCGGTCTGGCGTGCGACAATGTCCGCTTCGATATCGCCCGTGTGGTCGAACGTAGCCGCAAAGTCGCCGAACGGCTATCGAGCGGCGTCGCCTATCTGATGCGCAAGAATAAGATCGAGGTGATCAAGGCAAGCGCGCGGCTCAGAGCGCAGGGGCGCATTGCCGTGGTCGGCCCGGGAGGTGAGGTGCTTCCCGATATAGAGGCGCCGCACGTCATCGTCGCCACCGGCGCTCGTGCGCGCACCCTGCCGGGGCTCGAGCCCGACGGTCGGCTGATCTGGACCTACAAGGAAGCGATGGTGCCGCAGAGCTTTCCCAAGTCTCTGCTCATCGTCGGCTCTGGCGCCATCGGCATTGAGTTCGCGAGCTTCTATCGCAGCCTCGGGGCGGAGGTGACGGTCGTCGAGATTCTGCCGCGCATCCTGCCCGCCGAGGACGCCGAGATCTCCGAGTTGGCGCGCAAGGCCTTCACGCGGCAAGGCATCGCCATCCACACCGGCACGCGCGTCGAGCGCCTCGTCAAAGGCGATGACAGCGTCACCGCGACCCTCAAGAAGGACGACGGTAGCACGGCAGAAATCGCGACCAGCCGCGGCATTCTCGCGATCGGCATAACCGGCAACGTCGAAGGGCTCGGGCTCGAAGCCCAAGGCGTCAAGATCGAGAAGGGCCACATCGTCGTCGACGAATGGTGCCGCGCAGGCGCTCCTGGGCTCTACGCCATTGGCGACGTGGTCGGCCCGCCCTGGCTCGCGCATAAAGCGAGCCACGAAGGCATCATCTGCGTTGAGAAGATCGCGAACGTCGACGGCGTTCACCCGCTCGACAAGACGGCTATCCCCGCCTGCACCTATAGCGCCCCGCAAGTGGCGAGCATCGGCCTTACCGAGGAGACGGCGCGCGCTGCGGGGTGTGACCTGAAAGTCGGCCGCTTCCCCTACTCGGCCAATGGCAAGGCGATCGCGCTCGGCGAGACCGAAGGGCTGGTGAAGACTATTTTCGACGCCAAGACCGGGGCGTTGCTCGGCGCACATATCATCGGCGCCGAGGCGACCGAGCTGATCCAGGGCTTCGGCATCGCCAAGACGCTCGAGAGCACCGAAGCCGAATTGATCGCAGCCATCTTCCCCCACCCGACATTGTCGGAGATGATGGGCGAATCGGTGCTCGATGCTTATGGCCGCGCGATGCACATCTAGGGCGTTGCGGACGGGGAGGGGCCCCGACAAACAGGGAGCAAACTCATGAGCTTGATCATCTTTCTCGTCGTCGGCCTGATTGCCGGCTTTCTCGCCTCCTACATCATGGGGCGCCAGCAAGACCTGCTGGTGAACCTCCTGATCGGCGTCATCGGCGCGGTGGTGGGCGGCCTGCTTGCCGGCCTGCTCGGCCTTGGCGCCTATAACATCCTCGGCGAGATCATCATCGCCACGCTCGGCGCCATTCTCTGCATTTTCGTGTGGCAGCGCATGCGTTGAACGCCTGTAACCGGCGCGAAGAAGACCTATATGCAACGTGCCGCCATCGTCGCAAGCTAGGCGGGAATTGGCTGAGCGCCTGGAAGAACGACTCGGGAGGTCTCAATGGATAACGCCCAGACTCTGTTTGCCATGCCGGGGGTGGGTTTCATCGGCATGCTCATAATCGGCATCCTCGCCGGCTGGATCGCCGAGAAGGTCACTGCGAGCGATCACGGCCTTCTCACCAATCTTCTGGTCGGCATTGCCGGCTCCTTCGTCGGCGGCACGCTCGCCAACGTTCTCAATATCCAGTTCTATGGCTGGCTCGGCAATTTGATCGTCGCCTCGATCGGCGCGATTCTCGTGCTGTGGATCTGGCGGAGCATCAGAGGGCCGGCCACGACCTAAGCGTGCGGAGTGAGCAGCCATCGTGACATTGCTCGATAGGACGGTTGCGAGGGCGCGGCCGCGTCATCCCGAGAAGGCGCAGCTTCCCGACACGCCTGTCTTGCCCAAGCCCGCCTGGATCAGGGTGAGGGCGCCGGGCGCGCACGCCTTCGATCAAACGCGCGACACCTTGCGCGCGCATCGCCTCGTCACGGTGTGCGAGGAGGCGGCGTGTCCGAATATCGGCGAGTGCTGGGGCAAGCGCCACGCCACCTTCATGCTGATGGGCGACACCTGCACGAGGGCTTGCGCTTTCTGCAACGTGCGCACCGGCAAGCCTGGCGCGCTCGATCCAAGCGAGCCGGCTCGCGTGGCTGACGCCGTCGCCGCGCTTCTCCTCACCCATGTGGTGGTGACATCCGTCGACCGCGACGATCTCGCCGATGGCGGTGCTTCGCATTTCGCCGCCACCGTGCACGCCATCAGACGCGCGACACCTGAGACCACCATCGAAATCCTGACGCCGGATTTCCTGCGCAAAGAGGGCGCGCTCGAGATCGTGCTCGCGAGCCTGCCCGACGTGTTCAACCAAAATGTCGAGACGGTGCCCTCGCTCTACCGGCGCATCCGTCCGGGCGCCGACTATCGCCACTCGCTCGATCTGCTCGCCCGCGCCAAGGCGCTGAACCCCGGCCTCTTCACCAAGTCGGGGATCATGGTGGGCTTGGGCGAGACCTATGCCGAGGTGCTGTCGGTGATGGACGACATGCGCGCGGTTGCAGTGGATTTCCTTACCATCGGCCAATATCTCCAGCCGACGCGGAAGCATGCGGCCATTGACCGCTTTGTCACGCCCGAGGAGTTTCAGTCTTATCGGAAGACCGCCGAGGAGAAAGGTTTCCTGCTCGTGGCCGCAAGCCCGCTCACCCGCTCGTCCTATCATGCGGCGCAAGACTTCGCCCGGCTGAAAGCCGCGCGGTACGTCTCGTTCCGCGCTTAACCTCACTCGATCGGCGCGAACCACAATGCATGTCTATGAGACCACGCATCCTGTCGCCCATTCGGCCGAGGAGATGTTCGCGCTGGTGGCGAATGTCGAGGACTATCCGAAGTTCTTGCCGCTCTGCGAGGACCTCAAGGTGATCCGCCGCGAGGAGGACCGCGACGGCAGGGACGTGCTCGTCGCCACCATGACCGTGGGCTACGGCATGATCAGCGAGAGCTTCACCACGCGCGTGCATCTCGACCGTTCCGCCCGCTCGATCCTCGTCGAATATCTCGACGGTCCGTTCACCTTCCTTGAGAACCGCTGGCACTTCCAGCCGACCGGCCCAGGCTCAAGCGAGGTCGCCTTCTATATCGCTTACGCCTTCCGCTCGCGGCTGTTCGAGCGGCTGGTGGGCGGCCTGTTCGGCAAGGCGGTCGAGCGCTACACGAGCGCGTTCGAGGCGAGGGCCGATGCGGTCTACGGGCCCAAGGTCGTCGAGCTCGCCTCACAGTAGCGCACGCAGCATCCTCAAAGCCTGCGCCACGCTGCGGCGCTGAACCTCGGTGCGGCCGAGATCGCCGAACAGGACGCGCTCATGGACGATAGGCTCGTCACGTCGGCCGGCGGCGAGATGCACGAGCCCGACCGGTTTGTCCGCCGTTCCGCCGTCAGGCCCGGCGATCCCCGTGATCGAGACGGCAAGGCTCGCGCGCGAGTGGGTCAGCGCGCCGCCCGCCATGGCGCGGGCAACATCCTCGCTCACCGCGCCATGGCGTTCGATCAGCCATACGGGAACGCCCAGCATTTCGCTCTTGGAGGCGTTGGAATAGGTGACGAAGCCGCGCTCGAAACAGTCCGAGCAGCCGGGAATGGCGGTCATCGTCGCCGCTAGAAGGCCGCCCGTGCAGGACTCCGCCGTGGCGATGAGCTCGCCACGGTCCCGGCACACGCTGAGCAAGTCCACCGCGAGCGCCATGATCTCTTCGCCGACTTCCAGCCTCTCGGTCATGGCAGGCTCACCGTCGCCGTCGCCATCGCGGCGATGCCTTCGCCCCTACCGATGAACCCCAACCCTTCATTGGTGGTTGCCTTGATGCTCACTTGCGTAAGCTCGATGCCGAGTATCTCGGCGATGCGGGCGCGCATCAAATCGCGATACGGTCCGATGCGAGGCGTCTCGCAGAGCAGCGTGATGTCGGCATGCACGATCGTACCGCTACGCTCGCGCACGAGCGACGCCGCGTGGCGCAGGAAGACCTCCGATGCGACGCCGCGCCAGCGCGCATCCGACGGCGGGAAGTGAACGCCAATATCCCCTTCGGCGATGGTGCCGAGCAGCGCGTCGGTCAAGGCATGCAGGCCGACATCGGCATCGCTATGCCCGATCAGCTTCTTGTGGTGCGGAATAGTCACGCCGCAGAGGATCAGCGCGTCGCCGGCGGCAAAGGCGTGCACATCATACCCTTGCGCCACGCGGGTCGTGGCGCTCCCGCGTTCGCTCTTCGGCTTCAGCATCTCGTCGGCAAGCTTGAGATCGTCCGCGGTGGTGAGTTTGCGATTGTGCTCCGATCCCTCAACCAGCGCCACATCGAGGCCGAACCACTCGGCGACACCCGCATCGTCGGTGAAGTCGCGCAACGACTCCTTGGCCGCGGCGCGATGCGCGGCGAGGATCGCATCGAATCTGAATCCTTGTGGCGTTTGTGCCCGCCACAATTGATCGCGCACCGCCGTGCCGACCACCTGCCCGCGCGCGACCCATTTCAACGTGTCGGTTACGGGAAGGCAGGGGAGCGCGCCTTGGTGCGTCTCGAGAACCCCGATCACGCGTGCGATCAGCTCGGGCGAGACGAAAGGTCTTGCCGCGTCATGGATCAGCACCGAGGAGGGGGCTTCTCCCGCCAGCGCCTCGAGTCCTGCGCGTACGGAGTCCTGCCGCCGCTCGCCGCCTGGCACGGCCTTCCGCAAACGTCGCGCATGTGGCTTGCTCGCCGCCTCATAGAGCCTCGCATCGTCGGGATGGATCACGACAAGAATGTCATCGATGTCCGGATGCGCGGCGAAGGCGGCGATACTGCGTGTCAGCATCGGAACGCCGCCAACAGGACGATATTGCTTGGGACGGCCGTCCTCGCCCGAAGCGCGGGCACCACGACCGGCGGCCACAATCAGCGCCGCCACGCTCACAAACTAGCCCTCCCCAACGACTTAACCCTTTGACTCGCAAAAATGCTGCACTGCGGCAAAACAGGTGTTGCCCCAGCGAAAAAACCCTCGTAGTCTGCCCAATTAAAGATCATGGGGCCTACTTGCATAAAAATTGTGCATCACCGGTCGAAGCGGCAGACGACGGGCAGAGGATACACCGCTTGAGCAGCTCGACCAAAAAACCCAATCTGCGACGCGTCGTCCAAGCCCAGCCGGTCCCGACTGAGGCGCTGCTCGGCGCGCTGCCCCATCCGCTGCTGGTCATCGGCGAGGGGCTTACCATCGAATACGCCAACACGGCAGCGGAAGATTTCTTCCAGATGAGCGTCGGCGTGCTCTGCCGGCGCGCTCTCACCGACGTGGTCGCCTTCGGCAGCCCGCTGATCGCGCTTGTCGAGCAGGTGCAGCGGAACGGCACCACGGTCAACGAATATGGCGTCGATCTCGGCTCGGTTCGCTTCGACGCGCCGAAACTCGTCGATCTCTATGGCGGACCCATCGCCGAAATGCCTGGCCGCGTGCTGATCATGCTGCAGCAGCGCAGCATGGCGCAGATGATCGAGCGTCAGCTCACCCATCGCGGCGCCGCGCGCTCCGTCTCAGGCCTGGCCGCGGTGCTCGCGCACGAGATCAAGAACCCGCTCTCCGGCATCAGGGGCGCGGCACAGCTGCTCGAAAGCGAGCGCACCGACAGCGATCGCACGCTCACCCAACTGATCTGCGCGGAATCGGATCGTATCTGCAAACTGGTCGACCGCATGGAGATCTTCGGCGACGAGCGGCCCTTGCAGCGCGAGCCGGTGAACATCCATGACGTGCTCGATCATGTAAAGCAGATCGCGTGCACCGGCTTCGCCCGACAGATCAAGATCGTCGAGAATTACGATCCGTCTCTGCCGCCGGTGCCGGGAAGCCGCGACAAGCTGATTCAGGTCTATCTCAATCTCATCAAGAACGCGGCCGAGGCCATCGGCGAAGAGAGGGCTGATGGCCAAATTACGCTGACGACGTCCTTCCGCCCGGGCGTGCGGCTGTCGGTACCGGGGAGCCAGGCGCGCGTGAGCCTGCCGCTCGAGATCGCGGTCGAGGACAACGGCGCCGGCGTGCCGCCCGACCTCATGCCGCATCTCTTCGACCCCTTCGTCACCACCAAGCCGTCAGGGACGGGACTTGGTCTCGCGCTCGTCGCCAAGATCGTGGGCGATCACGGGGGCATCATCGAGTGCGACTCTCGGCCCCGGCAAACCGTCTTCCGCACGCTGATGCCGATGGCGGAGAACGAAGCAATGCAGGGTGGGCAGGGCTAGTGCAAATGGCCAAAGGCAATATCCTCATCGCCGACGACGATGCTGCGATCCGCACCGTCCTCAACCAGGCGCTGGCGCGCGCCGGATACGCGCCGCGCGCAACCGGCAATGCCGCCACGCTCTGGCGCTGGATCAGCCAAGGCGATGGCGACCTCGTCATCACCGATGTGCTGATGCCCGACGAGAGCGCCTTCGATCTTATTCCGCGGGTCAAGAAGCTCCGCCCCGATCTGCCGATCATCGTCATGAGCGCGCAGAACACCTTCATGACGGCGATCACCGCGGCCGAGCGCGGCGCCTACGAGTATCTGCCGAAGCCGTTCGACTTGAACGAGCTCGTCGCCGTGGTCGGCCGCGCGCTCGCCGAGCCGCGCAAGCGGGCGCAGCGCCTCTCGGCCGAAGCGAGCGAAGGCCTGCCGCTGATCGGCCGCTGCCCGGCGATGCAGGACATCTATCGCGTGCTCGCGCGTCTCACCCAGACCGACCTCACCGTGATGATCACCGGCGAGTCAGGCACCGGCAAGGAGCTCGTCGCGCGCGCGCTACACGAATACGGCAAGCGCCGTAACGGACCCTTCGTCGCCATCAACATGGCGGCGATCCCGCGCGAGCTGATCGAGTCGGAGTTGTTCGGGCACGAAAAGGGCGCCTTCACCGGCGCGCAGAACCGTCACGTCGGCCGCTTCGAGCAGGCCGAGGGCGGCACGCTGTTCCTCGATGAGATTGGCGACATGCCGATGGAAGCGCAGACGCGGCTCCTGCGCGTCTTGCAGGAAGGCGAATACACGACCGTCGGCGGCCGAACCCCGATCAGGACCAATGTCCGCATCATCGCCGCCACCAATCGCGACCTCCAGCAGCAGATCGATCAGGGCCTGTTCCGCGAGGATCTGTTCTACCGGCTGAATGTCGTGCCGCTCAGGCTGCCGCCGCTGCGCGAGCGGCTCGAGGATATCCCCGACCTGGTCCGGCATTTCCTCAGCATCGCCGAGAAGGAGGGTCTCCCGCCCAAGAGCTTCGAGCCGGCGGCGATCGAGCGCCTCAAGCGCTACCACTGGCCGGGCAATGTGCGCGAGCTCGAGAACTTGGTGCGCAGGCTCTCGGCCATCTACGCGCAGGACATCGTCACCGTCGAGATGGTCGACAACGAGCTCGCCAGCGCCGCCCGGGCGCCGTTTCCCGACGCGGCCGAGCCCTCAGGCGATTTATCGGAATCCGTCGAACGCTATCTCTCGGACTATTTCGTGAGCTTCGGCCAAGAGCTGCCGCCCTCGGGCCTCTACACCCGAATCCTGCGCAAGGTGGAGTCGCCGCTGATCACGGCGGCACTCGCCGCGACCCGTGGGAACCAAATCCGCGCCGCCGATCTTCTGGGACTTAATCGCAACACTTTGCGCAAGAAGATCCGCGATCTCGGGATAAAAGTGATCAGAACGCCGGGAACCTGAGCCTCGACGGATTATTCCATAACTTGCTGATTTTTATGGACGTTCTAGGATGAGCGCCGGAGCTCTGACGCGAAAATGTCACAACCACGTTAACCACCCAATTGTCGCCAAAGCGCCACATTGTGATTTTATTGCATCATTCCTGAGCGATACTCCTCCCACGTCAAAGGACGTTAAGTCCCAAGGGAGAGCAGGGAAATGCGGTTCGGTGGCGTATTCCATTCCTTGCACTCGACAGCCGAGCGCATCCTGCTCGGGCGCCCGCACGAATCCATGACGAAAGCGTCGAACGAGACGGGACCCTCCGCGCAACCAGACTCCGCCGGGCCGCTGCCGGGCACGGCGAGGGGACGCAGCCGGCTGCCCTTCACGCTCGGCCTCATCATCGTGGTGCTCTCGCTCTGTTCGGGTCTCGCCACCTATCTGATCCTCACCGGGCTGACCCCCATCGTGCCGACGCACCGCGTGGTGGTCGGCGTGCTCCTCATCAACGCGCTGCTCGTTCTGGCGATGATCGTCATCATCGCCTGGCAGGTTACGGGACTCTGGCTGGCGCGGCAGAGGCAGGTGGCCGGCGCTCAGCTGCATGTCCGCATTGTCAGCCTGTTCAGCGTGATCGCCGTCATCCCGGCCATCGTGCTCGCCGTCTTCGCCAGCATATCGCTCAATCGCGGCCTCGATCATTGGTTCTCGGTCCGCACCAAGTCGATCATCCAGAACTCGATCGACGTGGCGACCGCCTATCTGCAAGAGCACGGCCAAGTGATCCGCGCCGATACCGTGGCCATGGCGCGCGACATCGACGAGGCGGTCGAGCTGGTGAAATCGCAGCCGCAGGGCTTCGGCAATTTCCTCACCGCGCAGGCCTCGATGCGCGGGCTTCCCATGGCTTATCTCATCGACGGGCAGGGCAAGATTCTCGCCACCGCGGCTTCCATGGCGGAGTTCCCCTACAAGGCGCCGCCGAAGGAGGCGATGGAACTCGCCAAGAAAGGACAGGTGATCGTCATCGCGCCGGGCCAGACAAGCTTGGTCGGCGCCATCAAGAGCCTGCAGAATTTCGACGACACCTATCTCTACGTGATCCGCCCGGTGAACGCGCGCGTGCTCCAGCAACTGCGCGCCACCCGCGCCAATGTGGCCGAATATCAGTTGCTCGAGCAGCGGCGGGCCGGCGTGCAGGTGGCCTTCGGCCTGATGTATGTGGCGATCGCGCTGACGCTGCTGCTCTCCGCCATCTGGATCGGCATGTGGTTCGCCAATCGCCTGGTGGCGCCGATCCGCCAGCTGATGGGCGCGGCCCAGGAAATCTCCGGCGGCAATCTTGCGGTGAAAGTCAATGTCGATCCCGCCGATGGCGACCTTGCCGTGCTCGGCTCCACCTTCAATACCATGACCTCGGAGCTGCGCAGCCAGCGCGACGAGCTGGTCGGCGCCAATACCAAGCTCGACGAGCGCCGCCGCTTCATGGAGGCGGTGCTGTCGGGCGTGACCGCCGGCGTCGTCGGCGTCGACGCCGACGGCACCGTGCGGCTTGTCAACCGCTCCGCCGAGACGCTGCTCGAGATCAAGGAAGCCGACCTTCTGGGCCATCCGCTCGCCAAGACAGTGCCCGAGTTCGGCGCGGTGCTGAAGCGAGCGCAGAAGCAGGGAAGGCGGCTCGTCACCGATCAGATTACGCTCAGGCGCCACGGGGCCGAGCGGAATTTCGCAGTGCGCGTGACCAGCGAGGGTGCAAGCCAGGAAGGGCAGGGCTTCGTTGTCACCTTCGACGACATGACCGAGCTCGTCAGCGCGCAGCGGAGCACCGCCTGGGCCGACGTCGCCCGCCGTATCGCGCACGAAATCAAAAATCCGCTCACCCCGATTCAGCTCTCGGCCGAGCGCATCCGCCGCAAATACGGCGACAGCATCACCAAGGACCGCGAGGTCTTCGATCAATGCACCGACACCATCATCCGCCAGGTGTCCGACATCGGCCGCATGGTCGACGAGTTCTCCGCCTTCGCCCGCATGCCGAAGCCAGTGATGGAAAATCACGACGTGCGCGAGATCGTGCGCGAGGCCGTGTTTCTGTTCCAGGTGAGCCGGCCCGAGATCGCCTTCGAGCTCGATCTCCCGGAGAGGCCGGTCGTGGCGCTGTCAGACCGCAGGCTGCTCACACAGGCCGTCACCAACCTCGTCAAGAACGCGAGCGAAGCCATTGATTCTGCGGCCGAAACAGATCCAGCCCGCGCCGGCACCGGGCGCATCGTCGCCAAGGTCCGCAAGAAGGGCGATCGCGTGCAAATCACGGTCATCGACAATGGCTGCGGGCTCCCGAAGGAGGACCGGCACCGGTTGGTTGAGCCCTACATGACCACCCGCGCCAAAGGCACGGGGCTTGGTCTCGCCATCGTGCAGCGCATCACCGAACAGCACGGCGGAACGTTGACGCTCGCCGATGCGCCGAAGCGCAACGGCAAGATCGAAGGCGCGTCGGTGCGCATCGATTTTCCAACTGGCGAGAAAGAGAAAGAGGAAGTGGTTGCGGCGGAAGCGGCGGCGGAGCCGGAAGCGGCTTCAGCTCCAAGTCCATCGGAGCACGCCGAGGAGGAAGAGGGAGTGAGCCATGGCGTCTGACATCCTGGTCGTCGACGACGAGACTGACATCAGAGAGCTGATCTCAGGCATCCTAGAGGACGAAGGCCATTCGACGCGGCTTGCCAAGGACAGCGACGAGACCTTGAAAGCAATCGAGGAGCGGCGGCCTTCGCTTGTGATCCTCGATATCTGGCTGCAAGGGTCCAAGCTCGACGGGCTAGAGCTGCTCGACCGCATCAAGAAGGCGCATCCCGACCTTCCCGTGATCATCATCAGCGGTCACGGCAATATCGAGACCGCGGTGGCGGCGATCAAGCGCGGCGCTTACGACTATATCGAGAAGCCGTTCAAGGCCGACCGCCTCGTTCTGCTCACGGCGCGTGCGCTCGAAGCCTCGCGGCTCAAGCGCGAGAATCGCGAGCTGCGCGAACGCAGCACCTATTCGTTCGAGATGATCGGCCGCTCGGCCGCGATGAATCAGCTGCGCCAAGCCATCGACAAGGTGGCGCCGACCAACAGCCGCGTGTTGATCACGGGCCCCTCCGGCTGCGGCAAGGAGCTCGCGGCGCGCGTGATGCACGCCAAGTCGGCGCGCGCCGAAGGACCCTTCGTCGTGCTCAATGCCGCCGCCATGGTGCCCGACCGCATGGAGTTGGAGCTGTTCGGCACGGAGGAGGGGGCAAGCTCTGGCCCGCGCAAGGTTGGCGCACTCGAGGAGGCGCATAACGGCACGCTCTATATCGACGAGGTCGCCGACATGCCGCTCGAGACGCAAGCCAAGATCCTGCGCGTGCTTGTCGAGCAGCGCTTCCAGCGGCTCGGCGGCGGACCGAAAGTGCATGTCGATGTGCGCGTGGTCTCTTCCACCAGCCACGATTTGCAGAAGGAGATGTCGGCCGGGCGCCTGCGCGAGGACCTTTACCATCGCCTCAACGTGGTGCCGATCAAGGTGCCGGGGCTTTCCGAGCGGCGCGAGGACGTGCCCGAGCTCGTGCGCTATTTCGTGCAAGCCATCTCGGTCGCCTCGGGTCTTCCACCGCGCCGCATGGGCGAGGACGCCATGGCCGTTCTCCAGTCGCATGACTGGCCGGGCAATGTGCGACAGCTACGCAACAATATCGAGCGGCTGATGATTCTCGTGGGCGGCGACCCCGATTCGATCATCACCGCCGACATGCTGCCGGAGGAGATCATCTCGCCGGTCCCTCTATCGCCGAACGGGGCTGGGGGTGAGCACCTGATGTCACTCCCGTTGCGGGACGCGCGCGAGATCTTCGAGCGGGAATATCTGCTGGCCCAAGTTAACCGTTTTGGCGGCAATATCTCGCGTACGGCCGAGTTCGTTGGCATGGAGCGCTCGGCGCTACACCGGAAATTGCGCGCGCTCGGGGTCAATTCCAACGAGCGCACGCCCGCTTTGCGCTAGCCTGGGGTCGTGACGATTCACCCCCAGGGAACTCTTTCGCATCAGGCCCCTTGCGGGACAGCCTTTTAATCGCGTCTAATGGCGTCATCTTAGGCCGGCATGGCAGGAAGCCGGCTCCATCAACAGCGTAAGCGTCGACCAAAGGGACGGGGAAGCCCATGGCAACAGAGCGCGCGCAAAGTCTTCAAGACACGTTTCTCAACCACGTTCGCAAGAACAAGACGCCGCTCACCATCTTTCTGGTGAACGGAGTAAAGCTTCAGGGCGTTGTTACTTGGTTCGATAATTTCTGCGTCCTGCTTCGCAGGGATGGCCATTCGCAGTTGGTCTACAAGCACGCGATTTCCACCATCATGCCGGGTCAACCCATCCAGCTCGCAGACGTCACCGACGCGGAAGGTGCCGCTGAATAATTGCGTCCGACCGACCCGAGAGAGGTGAAACGGCAGAAGGAGCGGGCGGGGCGCGAGGAAAGGCCCACGCGCGGCGAGGGGCGCGTCAAGGCGGTCGTGCTGGCGCCGATGCTGATCAAGACGCGCGGGAAGGGCGCGGCAAGCGCAAAATCGCGCGACGCGACCGAGCGATCGCCGCAGGCACGCCTCGAAGAAGCGGTCGGCCTCGCCGCAGCGATCGATCTCGAGGTCAGAGCGAGCGGTCTCGTGCCCGTGCCGAACCCCCGCCCGGCGACATTGTTCGGCTCCGGCAAGGTCGAGGAATTGGCGGGGCTGATACGCGCCGAGGATGCAGGCCTCGTCATCGTCGATCACCCTCTCACGCCCGTGCAGCAGCGCAATCTGGAGACGGCGTGGAACGCCAAGGTGCTGGATCGCACCGGACTCATTCTCGAGATTTTCGGCGAGCGTGCGCGAACGCGGGAAGGGCGCCTACAGGTCGAGCTCGCCCATCTCGTCTATCAGAAGAGCCGCCTGGTCCGGTCGTGGACCCACCTCGAGCGGCAGCGCGGCGGCTTCGGCTTTCTCGGCGGCCCCGGCGAGACACAGATCGAGACCGACCGCCGGCTGCTCAGCGAGCGCATCGATGTCATCCGCAAGGAGCTGGAGCATGTCCGCCAGACTCGCGCGCTGCATCGAAAATCGCGCGAGCGGGTGCCCTATCCCTCCGTCGCGCTCGTCGGCTACACCAATGCCGGCAAATCCACGCTGTTCAATGCGCTGACCGGCGCATCGGTGCTCGCCGAGGACACGCTGTTCGCCACGCTCGATCCGACCATCAGGGCGCTGTCGCTGCCCGGCGGGTCCAAGGCGGTTCTCTCGGACACGGTGGGTTTCATCTCCAATCTGCCGACCACGTTGATCGCGGCGTTTCGCGCCACGCTGGAGGAGGTGCTGCAAGCCGATCTGATCGTGCATGTGCGCGACATCGCCGACGAGGCGAGCGCGAGCCAACGCGCCGACGTCAATACGGTGCTCGCCGAGCTTGGCGTCGACGCCGAAGGGGAGGCAGACCGGCTGGTCGAAGTTTGGAACAAGGCCGATCTGCTCGATCCAGCCTCCTTGCAGCGGGCGAAGAACGAGGCGCGCCGCGCCGGCGCCGTGCTGGTCTCCGCGACCACGGGGTTGGGGCTCGACGCGCTGCGCGCCGAGATCGAGCGACGCCTCAATCTGAAGCGCGAGACGATTGAAATCGCTGTTAAACCCGAGGAAGGATCTCTGTCGAATTGGATCTACGAGAATTGCGAGGTGGTCGGGCGTAAAGGACTGGGCGAGGGCATCACTGCCTTGCGCATCCGCGTGCCGCGCGAGAAGCGCGAGAGGCTCGCCCGCCTCGCCGGCCCAGCGCGGCTGCGGATCGCCGCTGAATAGCCATCAGGATTTCTTCTCGGCGGCCTTCGCTTCGTCCCACAGCTGATCCATCTCCTCGAGCGTCGCGTCTTCAGGCTTGCGGCCCTCCTTAGCGAGCGCGTCCTCGATACTGCGGAAGCGCCGCACGAACTTCACGTTGGCTTCGCGCAGCGCCGCCTCCGGATCGAAACCGAGATGCCGCGCGATGTTCGCCATGACGAAGAGGAGGTCGCCGAACTCCTCAGCCACGCGCTTGTCATGACCGCTTTCGCCATCCCGTTTGCTCTCGGCAATCGCCGATTTAAGCTCGCCGATTTCTTCCTGCGCCTTGTCCAGCACCGGAGTGAGGTTCGGCCAATCGAAGCCCACCTCGGCCGCACGCTTCTGCAATTTCACCGCACGCGACAGAGCAGGGAGCGAAAGCGGAACCTCATCCAGCCGCGAAGATGCGGCGCCCGCGCCTCGCGCGGCCTTCTCCTCGTCCTTGATCCGCCTCCACATGTCTTTGGACAGGAACTCGTCGCGGCTTGCATCGCCAAACACATGTGGATGCCGCCGGATCATCTTGCGCGTGATCGCGTCAGCCACATCGGCGAAACCGAAGCGTCCAAGCTCGGAGGCCATCTGCGCGTGGTAAACGACCTGGAGCAGGAGGTCGCCAAGCTCGTCCTTCAAGGCATCGAGATCGTCTCGCGCGATCGCATCGGCGACCTCGTAGGCTTCCTCGATCGTGTAAGGCGCGATCGTGGAAAAGGTCTGCTCGATATCCCACGGACAGCCGGTCTCCTTGTCGCGCAGACGCGCCATCACGCCGAGCAGATCTGCAAGCGTGTAGGGCTCGCCCTCCGCCCGCCTTTTCCGATCGTCAGCCATGACACGCCGCAGAAGGGCAGGCGCAATCACGAAACGCCGCTAGAACGAATTCCACAGCCACTGCAAAGGGATAGCGGCCTACTGCCATTTTCTGCCCCACACCCCGGATTCGCATAAGGTTTATTATGGAAAATTTATGGATGGCCGGTATTGCCCCATGCGACACCCTCAATGGCGCTCGTACTGGTCGGCGATCAGCCGGTCGAGCAGCCGCACGCCGAAGCCCGATCCCCAGCTGCGATTGATCTCGCTGTCGACCGACGACATGGCCGTGCCGGCGATATCGAGATGCGCCCAGGGTGTGCCTTCCTTGATGAAGCGCTGGAGGAACTGCGCGGCGGAGATCGAGCCACCCCATTTGCCGCCGGTGTTCTTCATGTCGGCGACCTTCGAGTCGATCATCTTGTCGTATTTCGGTCCGAGCGGCAGTCGCCACAGTTTTTCGCCCGTCGCGTTGCCGGCGGCGCTTAGCTGATTGGCTAGCTCATCGTTGTTGCTGAACAGACCGGCATGCTCCTTGCCGAGCGCGACCATGACCGCGCCGGTCAGCGTCGCAAGATTGATCACCGCCCTCGGCTTGAAACGCTCCTGCGCGTACCAGAGGCAATCGGCGAGCACCATGCGACCCTCGGCGTCGGTGTTAAGAACTTCGATGGTCTGTCCCGACATCGCGGTGACAACGTCGCCGGGGCGCTGCGCGCTTCCGCTCGGCATGTTCTCGACGAGACCGATGATGCCGACCGCGTTTACTTTTGCCTTGCGCGCCGCAAGCTCATGCATGAGGCCCACGACGCAGGCCGCACCCGCCATGTCGCCCTTCATGTCTTCCATGCCCGCGGCAGGCTTGAGCGAGATGCCGCCGGTGTCGAAGGTGACGCCCTTGCCGACGATGGCGATCGGCGCCCCGCCTTTGGCGCCGGCGCCCTTCCACTGCATCACCGCCACGTGACTCGGGCGCGCGCTGCCCTGGCCGACGGCGAGCAGTGCGTTCATGCCGAGCTTTTGCAGCTGCTTCGGCCCGAGCAGCTCGACCTGCACGCCGAGCTTGGTGAGCTCCTTGGCGCGCTGGGCGAACTCGGCGGGTCCGAGGACGTTTGCGGGCTCGTTGACGAGATCGCGCGCGAGCATGACGCCATCGGCGAGCGCCCGCCCCCAGCCGAAGGCCTGAGCCGCCCCCTTCGGATCGCCGCTATGAATGACGATCTTTTTCAGCGTCTTGTCGTTGGTGTCCGCACCGTTCTTCTTGCGGGCTTTGCTCTTGTATTTCTTGAACTTATAGCCGCGGAGCAATGCGCCGAGGGCGAAGCCCGCGACATCGGCAGGGGAGACGTCCCCGCCCGCCGTTTCGAGGTAGATATGCGCTGCAGGAGCCTCCTTGCCGCTGAGAAGCCCCCTCACCGTTCCACCGAGACTGACCCAGTCCTCAGGGGAATAGCCGCCCGGCTTGTCGAGGCCCACCACCACGACGCGGGCGAATTTCGGGCCATGCGGGGCCAGGAGATCGACCGTCTGCTCTTTCTTGCCCTTGAAACCGGCGATTCCGATGGCCTTCGACAGCTGACCTTTCGATTTCTTGTCCAAGTCTTGGGCCGACGCGGAAAGTCTTGGTCCTTCTTCTGCGAAAACTACGGCGACGCCGTCGGCCGGCGCGGTCTTACTGGCAAAGGACAAGGCGGTCTGATCGGTCACAATGGGCTCCATCGCTGCCCTCGCCGAAAGGCGTCAGGCATGTGCATCGGGAGGGCGCAAAACCGCGCTCCCAGAAGGGCTTACTGGTGCAGTCTTGCAACAGCGGCGGGAAATCGCTGCGGCACTTGGTAAAACCAGTCTTTTGGGAAAGCAAGCCATTCCAAAAACGTCGAATTTCCGCCATCTTAGGCTGGTGGGAATCGTCATTGGCACCAGGGGGTTGGCGTAGCTCAACATAGCCTCGCCAAAGGGGCCATTCGGGGGATCTAAGCAGCGCCCATGACGCTCTTCAGCCGATACATGTTTCGGCAGGTGGCGAATGCGTTCATCGTCATTCTGCTGACGCTGACAATCGTCGTCTGGCTCGCGACGGCGCTGAAGGAACTCAACCTCATCACCTCGCGCGGCCAAGGCATCCTGCTGTTCCTGCAGATGACCCTGCTCAGCCTGCCGAGCCTCATAGCACTGATCGCCCCCAATGCCATGCTGATGGCCGCCCTCTACACGCTCGACCGCATGAACGGCGACAGCGAGTTGATCGTGATGACGGCCTCGGGCGCGCAGATCTGGCGCATCGGGGCGCCAATTCTCGCCCTCGCCTCGCTCGTCTCGATCGGCATCCTCCTCGCCAATCTGTTCGTGACGCCAGCGAGCATGCGCGCGCTGCGCGATTTCGTCACCCAGGTGCGAGCCGATCTGATCTCGCAAGTGCTTCAGCCTGGGCGCTTTTCCACCCCGGAGAACGGGCTCACCTTCCACATTCGCGACCGTAGCCTGAACGGCGATCTGCTCGGCCTCCTCGTGCATGACGAGCGCAACGACAAGCAGGTGATGAGCTATCTCGCCGAACGCGGCCGCATCATCACCAACGACGAGGGCTCCTACCTCGTGATGCTCGACGGCTATGTCCACCGCTACAACGCCGAGGACAAGGACAAGAACGTGCAGATCGTGGCCTTCGACCAGAACATGCTCGATCTGTCGGAATTCGGCCCGAAAGAGACTGGCGGCAAGGAGCTGCGCCCGCGCGAGCAGTATTTCAGCGCTCTCATCAGCCCCGACCTGAACGACAAGGCGGTGCAGCGGAGCTACGGTCAGTTGCGCGCGGAGCTTCATGATCGCCTTGCGACGCCGCTCTATCCCATGGTCTTCGCCTTCATTGCCATCGCCCTTCTCGGCCATGCCCGCACCACGCGCGAGAACCGCTGGGGCCAGATTCTCGCGGCTTTCGGCATTGCTGTGTGCTTGCGCGTCGCAGGACTGACTTCCGGCAATCTGCTGGCTATCAACGCGTGGGCGGTGCCGCTTGTGTATGGAATTCCGTCGGGGGCGATAGCCGTTGCGGCCTGGGCAGCCCACGTTAGAATGAGCCCAGAGCTGCGGTCCAGACTGAGCTTCGAGCTTAGGCTCAAGCCCAAAAACATAAGGTTTTGGGCCGGTAGAGGGATGCAAGCGACGTGAGAGCGCAGATGCCAGGCATCAGTGCAGGGGGGACGCTTGCGCGCTATTTCTCACTGCGATTCCTCGTCGCCATGCTGGCGATGTTCCTGATGTGCTGCGTGCTGATCTTCTTCGTCGATTTCATCGAGATGCTGCGCCGCGCCGGCAACTATTCGGGTGACGTTCCGGGCCTCCTCCTGGCTTGGATGACGTTGTTGCGTCTGCCGTCCTTCTCCGAGCTGGTCCTCCCCTTCGCGGTGCTGATCGGAAGCATCGGCATCTTCCTGATGCTGAGCCGCTCATCTGAGCTTGTCGTGCTGCGCGCTGCCGGCATCTCGGTGTGGCAGTTCATGCTGCCGGCGATGATCGTCGCCTTCCTGCTCGGGGTCGTCTTCGTCCTCATCTACAATCCGATCGCGGCGGTCGCCCGCGGCGAGGCGGAGCGCCTCTACACCGCCGCGTTCGGCAAGGGCGAATCCCTGCTCAAGACCAAGGGCGGCAGTGCCTGGCTGCGCGAGGACGGTACCGACGGTCCCTCGGTCATCCATGCGCTCGAGGTGCTCAACCAAGGCCTCGAGCTGAAGGGCGTCACGGTCTTCCAATACGATCACGATCACGGTCTGACCGAGCGGATCGAGGCCAAGCAAGCCGTGCTCAAGGACGGCCGCTGGGAGCTCAGCGATGCGTGGGTGAGCGCCGTCGGCCAGGAGCCCGCGTTCTACAAGAGCTATCTGCTCAGCACCTATCTCACCCCCACCCAGGTGCGCGACAGCCTCGGCACGGTGTTCTCGATCTCGTTCTGGGACCTGCCGAACTTCATCCAGATCGCCGAGAAGGCGGGCCTGCCCGCCACGCAGTATCGCGTGCAGTACCAGCTCTTGTTGTCGCGGCCGTTCCTCCTCGTGACCATGGTGCTGATCGCCGCCACCTGCTCGCTCAGGGGATTCCGCTTCGGCAATGTTCAAATCAACGCCGTGTTCGGGCTCGCGGCGGGTTTTCTTTTCTTCGTCTGCTCGGAGATCTCGCGCAACTTCGCCATGGCCGAACTGACCTCCGCAGTTGCAGCGGCCTGGGTGCCGGTGATCATCGCGGCGTCGCTCGCGCTCACCGTGCTCTTGTACAAAGAGGACGGATGATGGCGGGCGCGCGCGCAAGGATGATCTGGACGCGCCGGGCTCAGCCCGGCCTCGCTGCGTCTAAAGGCTCGGCATTTCCATGCCTGCGCGGGCTCCTGTTTGCCTGCGTTTTTGCCGCTTTTGCCGCCTGTCTGACCCCGTGGCAGCCGGCCTTCGGCCAAGCGCAGACGAACCTCGAGCAATTGGTGGAGCCGCCCAAGATCGACTCAACCGAACCGATGCTGCTGCAAGCCGACGAAATGATCTACGACAACGAGAACAACAAGATCACGGCCAAGGGCAACGTCGAGATCTACTACGGCAACTACACGCTGCTTGCCGATCGCGTCGTCTACGATCGCGGCTCGAACACGCTGCGCGCCGAAGGCAATGTCCGCATCAAGGATCCGGACGGCGCGGTGATCACCGCCGACCACATCACCCTCACCGACGATTTCCGCGACGGCTTCATCGACGCCTTGAAGCTCGTCACCAAGGACGACACGCGCATCGTGGCCTCCTCCGCCTCACGCGAAGCGGGCAACGTGACCGTGTTCGAGAAGGCATGGTTCACGCCTTGCAAAGTCTGCGAGGACAGACCAGAGAAGCCCCCCACCTGGCGGATTCGCGCCGGCAAGATCACGCATAAGCGGGATAAGGCGGTGATCACCTATAGAAACGCCTTCTTCGACTTCTTGGGCGTGCCGGTCATCTACGTGCCCTGGTTCCAGATGGCCGACCCGACGGTGAAGCGGAAGTCCGGCTTCCTCATGCCGAGCTACAGCCATTCCGACCAGCTCGGCAACACAGTGCAGGTCCCCTACTACTTCGCGCTGTCGGATCATTACGATTTCACCTTCGCTCCGATGGTCACGGAGAAGGCGGGAACGCTTCTGCTCGGTAATTGGCGGCAGCGCACGGCGAGCGGCGCCTACAACGTCGAGCTTGCCGGCGTGTGGGACGATGCCGGCTCTGACGATTTCGTCGACGGCGATTTCCGCGGCAGCATCAAGACCGCGGGCAAGTTCGCGCTCAACCCGTTTTGGGATTGGGGGTGGGACATCCTCGCCGAGTCCGACGAGACGTTCCGCCGCTTCTACAATCTCGATAGCCGGCTCAAGACCGACCGCGTTTCGCAGGTCTACCTCGAAGGTCTGCATGACCGGAACTATCTCTCCACGCGGTTCTACAACACACAGAGCCTGCTGTTCCAAGACGAGCCCTTCTCCGAGGCGACCGTTTTCCCGATCATCGATTACGACTACATCGTCAACCGTCCGATCATCGGCGGCGAGCTGAGCTTCAACTCCAACGTGATGGTGTTTCACAATCAGGAAGGCGTGGACTCCAATCGCCTGATCGTGGCGGGCAATTGGCGGCGGCAGATGATCGACGGCATTGGCGAGGTGTTCACGCCCTTCGCCGAGCTCCGCGGCGACGTTTATGGCGTCGGCGGCGTCAACAACCAGGATTTGACCGGCTCGCCGGATTTCGTCGAGGAGGACCCTGACAACGGCGGCATCGTACGCGGCAACGCCCTAGCGGGCATGGAATACCGCTATCCCTTCATGGCCATGACCGGCACCGTCACGCATGTCGTCGAGCCCATCGGCCAGATCATCGCCAGGCCCGACTCGCTCGGCAACCAGCAGGAAATCCCAAACGAGGACGCGTTGAGCCTCATCTTCGACGACACGCTGCTGTTCGATATCGACAAGTTCTCCGGCTACGACCGCATCGAGACCGGCACGCGCGCCAATGTCGGCGTGCGTTATACGGCGCAATTCGCCTCGGGCGCCTACGGCCGCGCCGTGTTCGGCCAAAGCTATCAGCTTGCCGGTGAGAACGAGTATGACACCGACTTCTTCAATACGAGCGGCCTCGCCACCGACCGCTCGGACTATGTCGGCGGTCTCTACATCCAGGCCCTGTCGAATCTCGGCTTCTCGGCGCAGTCGCGCTTCGACGAGGATACGTGGGACATCCAGCGCACCGATCTCGGCACGTTCGCGCGCTACGGGCCGGCGCAAGTCAAGGTCAACTATGCCGACGTCACCGCCGAGCCCGGTCTTGCTCTAAACGAGCCGCGCGAGGAAATTGTCGCCGCGGGTGTCTTGGCGGTCACCGAGAACTGGTCGCTGCTTGGCAATTTGCGCTACGACCTCGAGATCAGTCAGACCATCACCGACGGCGTGGGTCTCCGCTATCAGGACGACTGCTACTTGATGGATGTGATCTATCAGCAGTCCTTCATCCGCGATCAAGACATCGAGCCGGACCAGCGCATCCTTGTGAACTTCTCGCTGAAATATCTCGGCACCTACCAATACGCGACAGACGCGACCGGTGTATTCGGTGCGGAAGGCTCCGATACCAACTATTAGGACGCAGAGTACCCATGAGTGATTTGACAAAGCGCTTGCGGTGTGACGCCTCGACGGCAGTCGCCGGTCTTGGCGGCAGCCGTGGCGTGGCCGTTGTCGCAGCCTTGTTTCTTACGCTCCTCATCGTCGGCGCCGCCAATTACGTCACCGCGCAGGAAGTTTCGATCAAGGTGCTGGTCAACGACGATCCCATTTCCGATTACGACATCGACCAGCGCGAGCGCTTCCTTGCCATCACCACGCAGGAGCAGCCCTCCCCTGCCCTGAAGCAGCAGGCGATCAATATGCTGATCGACGAGCGCATCCAGTTGCAGGCGGGGCGGAAGGAAGGCGTCACGCCGGACGAGGACGAGGTCGGCAAGATCCTCGCGGATATGGCGCAGAAAAACAAACTCGACGTGGACGGCCTCACCACCGCGCTCGGCAAGGCCGGGGTCAACATCAAGACCCTCAAGGACCGCGTCAAGGCGCAACTCGTTTGGCAGGAGACGGTGCGGAAGAAATTCCGCCACGACGTGCAAATCGGCGACGCCGACATCACCGCGGCGATGACGGAATCCGGGTCTGAAGGCGCAGCAGACGGCGAGGCAAAACCGCCGGGCGAACCGGCGTTCCAGCTGCGCCAGGTGAAATTCGAGATTCCCGCGGGAGCCGATCAAGGCACGATCGCCGCGCGGCTTGCGGCCGCTGAAAACTTGCGCGGGCGGATCGACAATTGCGCCGATCTCGCCAAGGGCGTCGAAGGCGCGAGCGTCAAGACGCTGCAAGACCAGAAACCGTCTTCGCTGGTGCAGCCGGCGCGCCTGCTCGTGACCAACGCCAAGATCGGGCAGGCGACGCCGCCGATGATCACGGCCTCAGGGGTCGAGTTCTACGCGGTGTGCGGCAAGCGCTCCTTCCGCGGCGACGATACGGCACGGGCGGAGACCCAGCGCAAGCTGATGAACCAGGAAATGGTGATCCGCGCCGAACGGCTGTTACGCGATCTCAAGCAAGAGGCCTTCATCGAATATCGCTAGGGCCCATTTCGTGCTAGCCGAAGCGCCATGGGTCTTGCCGATCGTCCTCTCGCCCTCACTCTTGGCGATCCCGCCGGGATCGGGCCCGATATCACGTTGCTCGCCTGGGCGGCGCGAAAGCGCGCGGGCGTTCCGCCCTTTGCCTTGATCGGCGATCCCTCGGTCCTTGCCGCGCGTGCCCGCGCCTTGGGCTTGAGCGTGCCGATCGGCGTCATCGGGGATATCGGCGAGGCGTTGCGAGCCTTCCCCGACGCCCTCCCCGTGCTCTCGCTGAAAGTCGACGGCGCGGTCGAAGCGGGTCGCCCCGGCCAGGCCGCCGTTCCTGCTATCAGAGGCTCGATCGAACACGCTGTGGCGCTTGTGCAGCAAGGCGCCGCGCGCGCCATCGTGACCAACCCGATCTCCAAGGCCGTACTTTATGGCGCGGGGTTTTCATTTCCGGGGCATACGGAATATCTCGCGGCGCTCGCCTCGAGCGGACAGGGTTCCTTGCACCCGGTGATGATGCTGGCGAGCCCCGGGCTGAAGGTTGTGCCGGTCACCATCCACCTCCCGCTCAAAGATGTGCCGCGGCTCCTGACCACCACTCTGATTCTGGAGACGATCGAGATTGCGGCGAAGGATGTTGGCCGCTATTTCGGCTTGCCGCGGCCTCGCCTTGCCATTTCGGGCCTCAACCCCCACGCCGGCGAAGACGGCGGCCTCGGCCGCGAGGAGAGCGAAGTGATCGCGCCGGCGATCGAGGCGGCGCGGGCCAAAGGCCTCGATGCGACGGGACCGCACCCCGCCGACACCATGTTCCACGAAGCGGCGCGCGCGAACTACGACGTCGCTATCTGCATGTATCACGATCAAGCGCTCATCCCCTTCAAGACACTGGCGTTCGAGGAGGGCGTCAATGTCACGCTGGGGCTTCCTTTCCTGCGCACCTCTCCCGATCATGGCACCGCCTTCTCTCTTGCCGGCACGGGCAAGGCCAATCCACGAAGCCTGATCGAGGCGCTCAAGCTCGCCGCAGCCATGAGCGACAAGGCCGAGGGGAAGGCGTGAGCAGCCCCGACGGCTTGCCGCCGCTGCGCGAGGTGATCCGCGCGGCCGGGCTTTCCGCCAAGAAGAGCCTCGGCCAGAACTTCCTGCTCGATTTCAATCTGACGCGGCGGATCGCCCGCGCGGCAGGTCCGCTCGACGCCACCACGGTGATCGAGGTGGGTCCGGGTCCCGGCGGCCTCACCCGTGCGCTTCTGCTCGAAGGGGCTGCGCGCGTGATAGCCATCGAAAAGGACCGGCGTTGCCTTTCCGCGCTGGCCAACATTGCGGCCCTTTACCCCGGCCGGCTCGATATCATCGAGGCCGACGCCCGCGAGGTCGACTTTGCGGCGCTCGCGCTCAGCCCGCCCGCGTGCATCGTCGCCAATCTGCCCTACAGCGTCGCCACCCCCCTACTCATCTCTTGGCTCAAGACCGAGCCCTGGCCGCCTTGGTTCGACCGGCTGGTCTTGATGTTCCAGCGCGAATTCGCCGCCCGCATCGTGGCTGCGCCGGGAAGCAAGGATTACGGGCGGCTGGCCGTGCTGGCGCAATGGCGCACCACCCCGCGCATCCTCTTCACACTGCCGGCAGCCGCCTTCACGCCACGGCCCAAGGTCGATTCCGCGCTGGTCGAACTCGTGCCGAAAGCAGCACCGACCCCGCCTTGCGATGTAAGGGCTTTGGAGAAGGTCACCGCCGCGGCCTTCGGACAACGGCGCAAGATGCTCAGGTCCTCGCTGCGTCGGATCGCCCAAGACAGCGAAGCGCTGCTCGCGCGGCTCGGCATCGATCCCACGGCCCGGGCCGAGGAGCTCGATGTGGCAGATTTCTGCCGCATCGCCGACGCGCTTCGGGACGACGCCAAGCGCCGCTAAAGCTCCGTCTGCAAGTTCTGCACGAACTGCTTGAGGCCGGTCAGTCGCGAGCGGCGCAGGCGCTCGGCGGCAAGGATCGCACGCACCGCCTCCACCGAGCAGTCGATGGCGTGGTTGATCACGACATAGTCATAGTCCTTCCAATGCTGAATTTCGTTGCTCGCGCCGAGCATCCTGCGCCGCACGGTCTCTGGCGAATCCTGCGCGCGCACGTTGAGGCGCTGCTCGAGGTCGGCAGCAGTGGGCGGAAGAATGAAAACGGTGACCACGTCGTCCTTCGATTTGTCGCGCAAGGACGCAGCACCCTGCCAGTCGACGTCGAACAAGACATCGCGCCCGGCGGCCAGCGCCTGCTCGACCGGCTTCCGTGTCGTGCCATAATAATTGTCGAACACCACCGCCCATTCCAGGAACTCGCCGCGGTCGCGCATCTGCGTGAACGTCTCACGGTCGACGAAATGGTAATCGCGCCCGTCCTTCTCGCCGTTCCGCGCCGGGCGCGTCGTATGGGAGATCGACATCTCGATCCCCTCGTCCCCTTCCCGCAAGCGGCGGGCGATGGTGGTCTTGCCGGCACCCGAAGGCGAGGACAACACCAGCATGAGACCCCGTCTTGCGATGCCCGTCTCCATCTCCCTCACTCGATATTCTGCACCTGCTCGCGCAGCTGATCGATCACCGTTTTGAGCTCGATGCCGATGCGGCTGATCTCGATGTCGGAGGCTTTCGAGCAGATCGTGTTCGCCTCGCGATTGAACTCCTGCGACAGGAAGTCGAGCTTACGGCCGACCGGCTGCGCGCTTTCGATCAGCTCGCTTGCGGCCGCGACATGCGCGCGCAAGCGGTCGAGCTCCTCTTGGATATCGGCCTTGGTGGCGAGCAGCAATGCTTCCTGATGCAGCCGTTCGGGATCGAGGCCCGCACCCGCCTCGGTGAGGCGGGCGATCTGCTCGCGCAAGCGCATGGCGAGCGCCTCCGGCTGCCGCGCCGCGGCGCCGGTTGCGCGTTCGATAAGCGTCGAGATCGCGGCGAGTTGCTTCTCGATCACCGTTTGCAACCGCGCGCCCTCAGCCGCCCGAGCGGCGATGAGCTGATCTAGCGCCTCGGCCAGGCTGGCGATCAGCGCATGATGCAGCGCCGCTTGCGTCTCCTCGCTCTCCTCCGCTTCGACCGCCTCGACCACGCCTCGCATCGAGAGCAAGGTGTCGAGCCGCGGAGGTTTGAGCCCGGTCACGTCGTGCGCCCGCGCCGCTACCGTCCGCGCTTGGGCGAGCGCCGCTTCGTTCAACCTAATCTCCATCTGCCCGCTCTCGCGTTTCACCCACAGATTGATGGTGCAATTGCCCCGCGCGAGCTTCTCCTGCGCGAGCCCCCGTGCCCTGATCTCGAGCGCCTCGAAGCCCGACGGCAGACGTAAGCGGAGATCGAGGTTGCGGCCGTTGACGCTGCGCGCCTCCCAATGCCAGCTCGTGTCGCCATGCACGCCATCGGCGCGGGCAAAGCCAGTCATGCTCTTCAGGGTCATCCGTCCCAAGCCTTGCCGCGTTAAGTCTCCAAGCCACGCCGCTTATAAGCCGAGTCGCTCCTTGACGGCACGGTAGGCCTCCAAGCTTAGTGAAGATCGGCGGGTAAGTCGCGACTACCGCTTGGGATTCCGCAAGGGCGTCGGTACGGATTCGTCGCTGCCAGCCGCCTCACCTCCGGCCTCTGGCGGCACGGCAAAGGGGTCTTGGGCCGGATTCATTAGCGCTGTCGGGTCGTCAAACGTGCCCGAGGTGATCGACGGGTCGGCAGCCATAACACCGGGGACGGTCTTCGGTATCGGCGCGCCAGCCGCTTGCGGCACGGGAGCGGCAGAGCCTTCTTGAGGGGCCGGCGTGGCGCCAGCGCCGGCGGCCTCCTGCGCCGCTTTCTCCGCTTCTTCCTGGGCGCGAATCTCGCGCTCAACCTTACGCCACTTGGAGACATTCTTATTATGCTCCTCGAGCGAGGCGGCGAAGACATGCCCGCCCGTGCCGTCGGCGACGAAATAGAGGTCCTTGGTCTTGGCCGGCCGAAGCACCGCCTCGATCGAGGCGCGGCCGGGATTGGCGATCGGCGTCGGCGGTAAGCCATTGATCTTATAGGTATTATATGCGGTCTCCCGGTCGAGCTCATCTTGCTGGATCGGATGATCGAGCACAGCCTTGCCCCCCACTAGCCCGTAGATGATGGTGGGGTCCGATTGCAGCCGCATATTCTTGCGCAAGCGGTTCTCGAACACGGCGGCGATGAGGGGCCGCTCGTCGGCGCGGCCGGTCTCCTTTTCCACGATCGACGCAAGGATGATCGCCTCTTCCGGCGTCGTCACCACGATTTCCGGGTCGCGCGTCTCCCAGACTTTGGCGAGGAACTTCCTATGCGCGGCCTGCATGCGCTCGATGATGTCCTGGCGCGTATCGTTGCGGCCGAACTTGTAAGTGTCGGGGAGCAGGCTCCCTTCGGGCGGAATCTCGGCGATCTCCCCCTTCAGCTCGGGATGCGCCAGCAGCTTCTGCACGATCTGATAGCTGGTAAGCCCCTCGGCCAGCGTCACCTTGTGCTCGATCGATTTGCCCTCGACCAGCGTATCGAGAACCTGCCGCATGGTGGCATTCTTGCGGAACTCGTATTCGCCGGCCTTCAGGCTCCCCTGCCCTTTGATGTACATGAAGTAGAGGATGCTGGTCATGAAGATGCGCCGGTCGTCGATCACGCCGTCGCGCTCGAGCCGCTCGGCGATCGCGCTCACGCCCTCGCCCCTGGGAATGACGAACACCGTCGATGTCGCAAGTGGCCCGGGCCGGTCGAACTGCACCTTGACCCAATAAAAGACGCCCACCCCCAGGCACGCCAGCAGGAAGACGAAGGTCACCAGACCATCGAGCATGCGCAGAAAAGGATGGGGGTCCGGCTCGGGCTCGTCCCGATCCGGCGGCTCGGGCGGCCGCATCGGCTCAAGCGCTTCGATCGGGCTGCGCGGCAGCGCCAAGGGCTGCCGGCCAGCCGCAGCGGCCCGGATCCGCTCTTCGTTATCGTTCGCCGTGGCTCGAAAATCCCTGTTCAAAGACATGGCTAACACGCCCCACGCGCAACGATTCCATTCAGTTGAAGTCGAAATATGGCGAAAGGGAGGTTCGCAAAAGGAAGTGTCACGCGTCGCAGCGGCGCAAGATCAGCGAGGCATTGGTTCCCCCAAAGCCGAACGAGTTGGACAGCACGGTATCGATGGTCCGCCGCCGCGCCTGATGCGGCACGAGGTCGATTGCGGTGGCCACGGAAGGATTGTCGAGATTGAGCGTGGGCGGCGCAATATTGTCGCGAATCGCCAGCGCCGAGAAGATCGCTTCCACCGCGCCGGCGGCCCCCAAGAGGTGGCCGATGGCCGACTTGGTGGAAGACATCGACACCTTGCCCGCCGCATTGCCGAACAGGCGTTCGACAGCGGCAAGCTCGATCTCATCGCCCATCGGCGTCGAGGTGCCGTGCGCATTGATATAGTCGATATCCGCGGGGTCGATCCCCGCGCGCTTCACTGCGGCGACCATGCAGCGATAGGCGCCGTCGCCGTCCTCGGCGGGAGCCGTGATGTGGAAGGCGTCGCCCGATAGCCCGTAGCCGATGATCTCGGCATAGATGCGTGCGCCGCGCGCCTTGGCATGTTCCAGCTCTTCCAGAACAACGACGCCGGCCCCCTCGCCCATGACGAAGCCGTCGCGATCGCGGTCATAGGGACGCGACGCGCGCTCAGGCTGGTCGTTGAAGTTGGTGGAAAGCGCGCGGCAGGCGGCGAAGCCGGCGATGGCAAGCCGGCAGACGGGCGACTCGGTGCCGCCCGCCAGCATCACGTCGGCATCGCCCAGCGCGACAAGCCGCGAGGCGTCGCCGATCGCGTGCGCACCGGTCGAGCAGGCGGTGACTACAGCGTGGTTCGGACCTTTCAGGCCGTGCTCGATCGAGACATAGCCGGCGGCAAGATTGATGAGTCGTCCGGGAATGAAGAACGGGCTCACGCGCCGCGGGCCCTTCTCGGCGAACAGCAACGAGGTCTTTTCGATGCCTTGCAGGCCGCCGATGCCCGAGCCGATCAGAACGCCGGTGCGAATCTGATCTTCGTAGGCGCTCGGCTTCCAGCCTGCATCCTTGAGCGCCTGGGTCGCGGCGGACATGGCGTAGATAATGAACTCGTCGACCTTGCGCTGCTCCTTGGGCTCCATCCAATCGCTCGGATTGAAGCTGCCATTGGAGCCGTCGCCATGGGGGACCTGGCAGGCGACTTGGCAGGAAAGATCGGAGACGTCGAAACTCTCGATGCGGCGGGCTGCGCTATGACCCGCGATCAGGCGCTTCCACGTCGTCTCGTAACCGCAGCCGAGCGGAGACACGAGACCCAAGCCTGTGATGACGACACGTCGCATCGCGCCTTCGCGGTGATCCTGGCGGGAACCTGTATTCGAGCCGTTCGACGGCTTTGATTATCACGGCGCCGCCGGCGAGCGCCCGCGCGAAGCCGCATCAAGCGGCTGTGCTTTTCTCCAGGAACTTTATGGCATCGCCGACGGTAAGGATGGTCTCTGCGGCATCGTCGGGAATCTCGCAGCCGAACTCTTCCTCGAAGGCCATCACCAGCTCGACGGTGTCGAGGCTATCGGCCCCAAGATCGTCGATGAAGCTGGCATTCTCGGTGACCTTGTCGGCCTCCACCCCAAGATGCTCCACCACGATCTTTTTTACGCGCTCCGAGATATCGCTCATATCGCCTCACCGTCCCTTGCTAGTCAGTACCTTAAGCCTCGCACCTCCCCCCGAGCTGGCGGCGCACGGCCTAACACACCCCCGAGCGGTAAGTTTCAATAGCGGGTTGATCGCGGCGGGATTGTCGTTTGTCAAGCCCCCAACGCGCGGCCGTTTGGGTAGCATACTTTACGCGACTTTGCCAGAAACCCAGAGCCTTGGAAAAAGGCTTGCCAAATCTGCCGAAGCTGTTGCTTCAAATCTCGGTCTATCAAGGGCTTAGACCATCACCATGCCGCCGTTAACGTGGATGGTTTCCCCCGTGATATACGCCGCCTCGTTGCTGGCGAGGAAGACGACCGCGGCCGCCACATCCTCCGGCTTACCGAAGGTCTGGGCGGGGATGGCGGCGGCAATCACCTCGACCTGCTTGGGGGTCAGGGCATCGGTCATGGGCGTCTTGATGAAGCCTGGCGCGATGCAATTGGCGGTGATGCCCCGGCTCGACACCTCGCGGGCGAGCGACTTGGTCATGCCGACCAATCCCGCTTTCGAGGCGGCATAGTTCCCCTGCCCCGGATTGCCGAGAACCCCCGAGATCGAGGCGATATTGACGATCCGCCCGTAGCGGCGCCGCATCATGTTCCTGAGAATGGTGCGGGTGAGCACGAAGACGGAGGTGAGATTGACAGCGATTACGTCGTCCCACTCCTCATCCTTCATGCGCATGAAGAGATTGTCGTGGGTGATGCCCGCGTTGTTGACCAGGATATCGACCTGGCCGAGCGCCTTCTCGGCGTCTTCGCCCAGCTTGGCCACGGCCGCACGGTCGCGGAGATCGCATGGCAGCGTGAAGGCGCGCGAACCGAGTTCCGAAGCGAGCGTATCGAGCTTCTCTGCCTTGGTGCCGGAGATCGCGACATTGGCACCCTGAGCATGCAACGACTTGGCGATCGCCCAGCCGATTCCGCCGGTGGCGCCGGTGACGAGTGCTCCTTTTCCTGTCAGGTCGAACATCGAAGCCTCTCCTCTTTGTAAGCGCCCTCAGGCCGCAAGCGCCGCCGCCGCGGCTTCGAGCTCTTCGGGGGTGCCGATGCTGCGCGCCTCGATACCGTCGAAGCGCCGTGCAATGCCGGTGAGCACGCGCCCGGCGCCCACTTCGTAGACGGTGCCCACACCATTTGTCTTCAGATAGAGCATCGTCTCGCGCCATCTGACCATGCCGGTCACTTGTTCGACGAGCCGCGCCCGAATGGCTTCGGGTTCGGAGATCGGCGTCGCGAGCACATTGGCGATCAGCGGAACCGAAGGCGGATCGATCGTCACTTTGGACAAGGCATCACGCATGACATCGGCCGCGGGCTGCATCAGGGCACAATGGAAGGGCGCGCTCACGGGCAGCAACACCGCGCGGCGCGCGCCGAATTTCGGTCCGAGCGCCACCGCCCTCTCGACCGCCGCCTTGGTGCCGGAGATCACCACTTGGCCGGGCGCATTGTCGTTGGCGGCCTCGCACACCTCGCCTTCAGCCGCGGCCTTGGCCAGCTCTTGCGCCTGCGCGAGATCGGCGCCGAGCAATGCCGCCATGGCGCCCGCGCCGACAGGCACGGCCTGTTGCATGGCGCGGCCGCGCGTTTTCAAGAGCCGCGCCGTATCCGCAACGCTCAGTGCGCCGGCAGCGGCAAGCGCTGAATATTCGCCGAGCGAATGACCCGCGACATAGGCGACCTTGCCCGGAAGCTTGAGACCCTTATCGCCAAGCACGCGCATGGCCGCGAGCGACACCGCCATCAAGGCAGGCTGCGCATTCTCGGTAAGCGTCAGCTCCGCCTCGGGCCCCTCCCACATAATTTTCGAGAGGGCCTGCGACAGCGCGGCGTCGACCTCCTCGAACACGGCGCGCGCAGAAGGATAAGCCTTGGCGAGCTCCGTTCCCATGCCGACCGCTTGGCTTCCCTGTCCGGGAAAGATGAAAGCAATGCTCATAGGCGTTGGATGAATCTGGATGGATGGGGGACGAAGGTTCCGGCCAAAGACACCGTTTCAATCTTTTCTGTCAAGCGAGGCTCTCGTCTCCTCGCGGCAAGCGCTGACGCGTCAAACCACCCGAGGAATGCCAACCGAAAAGATACCGCGTGGGCGCAACCCCGCATGCTAGAAGAGGGTTCGACAAGGAGCCCCTGATCCTGTGGTCACACATAAAGGAGGCGCGCATGATCCGCAAAGCCCACGCCGGCGCCCTGACCGCATCGTTTGCGGTCATGTTTGCAAGCCTGCCCCTGTTGGCCGCCGACCCCCTGACCTGGCCCTGGAAGTCCAAGCTGCCTCCCGATCCCGCGCTCGCTCAACTGACCTCCGTCGAGGATGTGACTGCCGTCATTTCAAAGTCGGATCCGCCCATTGTCAGCATCACGGTTAACGCTTCCGCACCAACCCCGAATTTCAGTGAGCTGCAACTTGCGCCTCGCATCGGTGATCCCAAGGACGTCATTTTCGCCTTCGACGCCAAGGGTCGTCCACCGCAGGACATGACCATCCAAATCGTGTCCCCGGTGAGCTTTACCGCTGAATATGTCGATGCCCCGGTCGACAAGATCGGCGTGATCGAGGTGCATTCGCAAAGTAATTGCAAGGCCTTCGCGGTGAAGGAGCAGAAGCCGGCCGACTGCACCTCCCAGTCATCTCCGCAATGAGCTCCCCGCTTGCAAACCGCGCGCGAAGTCTTATAAAGCCGCCACCAGCAACTGCTTCGGTCGGAGGCTGAACGGAGGACCGCACTCGCGGTAGGCGCAAGCCGCCCTCCCGTGTCTCCGCTCTCTGGGTCGTCTCTTGGGCCTTTCCTTCTAAAGCGCCCATGTGAGGCTTCGCGCCGGAGCAATAGAGGAAGGAAGGGCAATTCATGCCTCTCTACGAGCATGTATTCCTGGCGCGGCAGGATATTTCCGCGCAGCAAGTCGAGGCTCTCGTGCAGAGCTTCCGCGAGCTCCTCGAGGGCCGCGGCGGCTCGGTCGGCAAGACCGAGTATTGGGGACTGAAGTCCCTCTCCTTCCGCATCAAAAAGAACCGCAAGGCGCATTATGCGCTGATGAATATCGACGCACCCTACGATGCGGTCGCCGAGCTCGAGCGCCAGGAGCGTCTTTCCACCGACGTGATCCGGTTTCTCACTGTGCGCGTCGACGAGCACGATTCACAGCCTTCGGCGATGATGCGCCGTGCCGATCGCGATGAGCGCGAGGGTGGTCGGGGCGACCGCGACCGGGGCGACCGCGATCGCGGCGACCGGGGCGGCCGCGGAGGCAGACGTGACTTCCGCGACCGCGACTTTGCACCGCGCGAGCCACGCGTCGCCCCCGAGGGCGAGGACGCCGGCGAAGGCGAGGAGACTTCCTGATGAGCATGACACAAACCCAGGCGCGGCGCCCTTTCTATCGCCGGCGCAAGACCTGCCCCTTCTCCGGCGATAAAGCACCGAAGATCGACTATAAGGACGTGAAGCTGTTGCAGCGCTACGTGTCCGAGCGCGGCAAGATGGTGCCGAGCCGCATCACCGCCGTTTCCGCCAAGAAGCAGCGTGAGCTCGCCCGCGCCATCAAGCGCGCACGATTTCTTGGTCTTCTGCCCTACCTGATCCAGTAGGGTTGCCGGACAAGTTGGGGAGGGACCTCCCTCCCCTAACCGCTTTCAAGGAGGCGGGACAGCGACAGATGCCAATACCGTTCATCATCGGCGCGGGCTCAGGCCTCGTATCGGCGGCGCTTTTCGCCTCCGCCGCTACCGCCACGGCGCTTGCCGGCGTGCTGTTTTATCTCGCGCCACTACCGCTATGCCTAGCCGGACTCGGCTGGGGCGGAACGGCCGCGCTGATCTCGGCGCTGACCGGCACTGTAGTGGTCGCCGCGAGCCTCGGCCCCGCAACCGCTGCGATCTTCGCCATCTCGGTCGCGGCGCCGACCGCGTTTCTCGCCCATCTTGCGCTTCTCTCCCGCCCCGCCGCCACGCCGCAAGGCCAAGTCGTGGGCGCGTTGGAATGGTATCCCCCCGGCCGCATCGTCGGCTGGGCGGCTTTGATGGCCGGCCTGCTCGCCGGCATGCTGGTCCTGATCCTCGGTTACGATCAGGAGAGCTATCGCGAATCCATCCGCGAGATCCTCAGTCACAGCGCCCTGAAAGAGCTCGATCGCGACGGCACGCTGTTCACCGAGGAGAACATCGCAAGCCTCTCGGCCATGCTCGCGCGCGCTTTGCCTGCCGCCTTCGCCATCATCTGGCTCACCATCACCCTCTTCAATCTGTGGATGGCCGGGCTGATCGTCGATGCCTCGGGGCGCGCGCTCAGGCCCTGGCCCAATCTGCATGCGCTTGAGCTCCCCAACGCCTTCCTGCTCCTTTTCGCCGGCGCGCTTGCCGCATCCTTCCTCCCCGGCTTGCCGGGACTGCTCGCCACCGGTCTCGCCGGGGCGTTGCTCTTCGCCTACGTGCTGCAAGGTTTGGCGGTGATCCACGTCTATAGCCAGGGCGTGCCGCTCAGATCGCTACTGCTTGCGACCGTTTATGTCGGCATCTTGCTCTTGGGCTGGGTGGCGATCGTCGTCGCCATCGTCGGGCTCGTCGAGCCGCTCGTCGGTTTGCGCCAGCGGGCCAAACCCGGCAGCCAGCCACCCCCCAACAACGACGGAATTATGTGACAAGGATAGGAGTGTCGAACAATGCAAGTCATTCTGCTCGAGCGCATCGGGCGCCTCGGACAAATGGGCGATGTGGTCAACGTCAAGGACGGCTTCGCCCGCAACTATTTGTTGCCGCAAGGCAAAGCGCTCCGCGCCACCGAAGCCAATCGCAAGCGGTTTGAGCGCGAGCGGGCACAGCTCGAGGCTCGCGATCTCGAGCTCAAATCCGAAGCGCAGGCCGTGTCGACGAAGCTCGACAGACAGAGTTTCATCATCATCCGCCAAGCCGGCGAGTCGGGCCAACTTTACGGCTCGGTCTCAACACGCGATATCGCAACAGCGGTCACCGAGGGCGGCTTCTCCATCGAGCGGCGTCAGGTCATGCTCGACCGGCCGATCAAGACGCTCGGCCTGCATGAGATCCGCGTCGCGCTGCATGCCGAGGTCGAGCCGCATATCGTGGTCAATGTCGCCCGCTCCCCCGATGAAGCGGCGCGGCAAGCGCGCGGCGAGGATGTCACCAGGCCGCTGACCGAGGCCGAGGAGGATGCCGAGGCGGCAAAGGCAGCGGCAGCGGCGCTCTTCGAGGAAGGCGCAGCCCCTGCGCAGGAGGAAGGCGAAGCCGAGACCGTCGCCAAAGAAGGCGCGTAGTCTCCGCTGCAACGGCACGTTTGGGTGACGCCCGGTCTCGTGCCGGGCATTCGCCTTTCGTGAACGGGTCGAGCTATGACGGTACCCGGCGAATGGTTCCCATCTCTCTTGTGGGCACCAGGGTCTGTCCCCGATCTTCACAGACCTGACATCTACCGGCCCCCGTCCTTTGCGCTAGTGTCATTGCATGAGCAACGCATTGATTCGCCCCCTGGCGCCGGAGACTCCGGTCTTTCGCGAGGCGCCGCACAATCTCGAGGCCGAACAGGCGCTGCTCGGCGCGATCCTCGTCAATAACGAGGCTATCGACCGTGTCTCGACCTTTCTCAAGCCGCCACATTTTTTTGATGCGCTGCACGCGCGCATTTTTGAGGCGGCGTCGAAACTGATCCTGAGCGGCAAGCGCGCAACCCCGATCACGCTCAAGACTTTCTTCCAGGCCGATCCGCCGGTTGGCGAGCTTCCCGTACCGCAATATCTCGGACGCCTCGCCGCCAACGCGACCACCATCATCAATGCCGAGGACTACGGCCGCACCATCTACGACCTCGCCATTCGCCGCCAGCTGATTCAGATCGGCGAGACGATGGTCAATACGGCCTACGACTCGCCGATCGACGCGCCGCCCTCCGCGCAGATCGAAGGCGCCGAGCAGCAACTCTACGAGCTTGCCGAGACCGGGAAATACGGCACCGGCTTCGAACCCTTCTCCTCGGCGCTGACCGACGCCATCGATATGGCCGCGAATGCCTATCGCCGCGATGGAGGCCTGTCGGGGCTTGCTACCGGCTTCACCGATCTCGACCATCGCATGGGCGGACTTCAGCCGTCAGACTTGATCATCATCGCCGGACGCCCCGCCATGGGCAAAACGGCGCTTGCCACCAATATCGCCTACCACGTGGCCAAGAGCTACAGACCGGGAAGCGACTCAGAGACCGCGCTCGACGGCGCCGTGGTCGGCTTCTTCTCATTGGAAATGTCGGCTGAGCAGCTCGCCACCCGCATCATCTCCGAGCAGGCCTATATCCCATCGGAGCGCATCCGCCGCGGGCGCATCGATGCCGAGGAGTTCGACCGTATCGTCGAAGTGTCGCAGGAGCTCCAAAACCTGCCTCTTTACATCGACCAGACCGGCGGCATCAGCGTCGCCCAACTTGCCGCCCGCGCGCGGCGGCTGAAGCGCCAGCGCGGGCTTGGCTTTATCGTGGTCGACTACCTCCAGCTCTTGTCTGGCTCCTCCAAGCGCGCGGCGGAAGGCCGCGTGCAGGAGGTCTCCGAGATCACCACCGGACTCAAAGCACTGGCCAAGGAGCTGCATGTGCCAATTCTCGCCCTCTCGCAGCTCTCCCGTCAGGTCGAGCAAAGGGAGGACAAACGCCCGCAACTCGCGGATTTGCGCGAATCGGGCTCGATCGAGCAGGACGCCGATGTGGTGTTGTTCGTGTTCCGCGAGGAATATTATCTGGAGCGCAGCCAACCCCGCGAGAACACCGAAGAGCACAAGCAGTGGCAAACGGACATGGAAATGGTGACCGGGAAGGCCGACGTAATCATCGGCAAGCAGCGGCACGGTCCGACCGGCACGGTGACGCTGCAGTTCACGCCGGAATTCACGCGGTTCAGCAATCTCGCGGCGGAGGAGCGGCTGCCGGCGCGGCGGGAGTGACCCGCACGCGTCCAACCGAGGCTTCTGCAAGCGAGCGCGAAGGCGCAAGCGAGACCGCCATCCTTACCATCGATCTCGATGCGCTCACCGCCAATTACCGGCGCTTGCGCGATCTCGCATCCCCCGCCGAATGCGCCGCCGTAGTCAAGGCCGATGCATACGGTCTCGGCATGGCGCGCGCGGCGCCAGCTCTTGCGCGCGCGGGCTGCAAGACCTTTTTCGTGGCGACCCTCGGCGAGGCGCGCACCTTGCGCTCGCTGCTCCCCGACGCCGTCATCTATGTGTTCGCCGGGCTGATGCCGGGGACGGCCGAGCTCTACCGCGCCCACGATCTCCGTCCCGTGCTCAACAGCGCCGAGGAAATCGAAGAGTGGGCGGCCTTCTGTGCGTCGCAAGGCGAAAAGCTCCCTTGCGCCGTGCATATCGACAGCGGCATGAACCGGCTCGGCCTCTCCGCCGATGAAGTCGAGCGCGTTGCCGCGGCGCGCGAGCTTTTCCAATTGATGACGCTTTCTCTCGTGATGAGCCATCTCGCTTGTGCCGACGAACCGAAACATCCGAAGAGCGCGGCACAGCGCCAGAGCTTCGACCGCCTCCGCGCGAAGCTGCCCGCTGCATCGGCCAGCCTCGCCAACTCGGCCGGCATCTTGCTCGGCCGCGCCTATACATATGACTTGGTGCGTCCCGGCATCGCGCTCTACGGCGGCAAGCCCGCCCGCGAGAGCGATCATGAGTTCCAGCCCGTGGTCCATCTCAAGGGCCGCATCCTGCAGGTGCGCAATGCCGCGCTGGGCGAGACGGTGGGTTATGGCGCGACGCACACGCTGAAGCGGCACTCGCGCGTGGCTGTCGTTTCGGCCGGCTATGCCGACGGCTTTTTCCGCTCGCTGTCGCATAAGGATGGACAGGACGGATTCCTCGTCTATATCGGCGCGCACGCGGCGCCAATTCTCGGCCGTGTGTCGATGGATCTGATAACGGTCGACGTGACGGCAGTGCCCGAGTACATCTCCCGCCGTGGCGCATGGGTCGAGCTGATCGGGCCTAACATTCCGGCGCACACCATGGCGCATCATGCCGGCACCATCGATTATGAGGTGCTCACCAATCTCGGCCGGCGCGCCTTCCGGCGCTATATCGGCGGCTAGTCTCCACCCATGGCCAAAGCCTCACGCGCCTTCGTCTGCCAAGCCTGCGGCGCCGTGACCTCGCGCTGGTCCGGCAAATGCGCCTCTTGCGGCGAGTGGAATTCGATCATCGAAGAGCAGGCCCCGTCAGGCTCCCCTGCTTTGATCGCCATCAGGGGCGGCAAGGCGCGGCTTGCCGTGCTCGAGAAGCTTGCCTCGGCGTCCGACGAGGCCCCGCGCCTGCCCACCGGCATTGCCGAGCTTGACCGGGTTCTCGGGGGCGGGCTCGTGCCCGGCTCCGCCGTGCTCGTCGGGGGCGATCCCGGCATCGGCAAATCGACGCTCCTGCTCCAGGCTGCTGCGCGGCTTGCAGAAGTCGGCTTCCCCGTCGTCTATCTCTCGGGTGAAGAGGCACCGGCCCAAGTGCGCATGCGCGCCGCCCGCCTAGGACTTGCCGAAGCCCCCGTCGCACTCGGCACCGAGACCAATCTTGCCAATATCGTCGCCACGCTTGGCAGCGGCGCGCCGCCCTCCCTCGTCATCATCGACTCGGTGCAGACGCTCTGGTCTGAAAGTGTCGAGGCCGCGCCCGGCACCATCTCCCAGCTCAGGGGCTGCTCCTCGGCGCTGATCAGCCATGCCAAATTGAGCGGCTCCACCCTCGTGCTGGTCGGGCATGTCACCAAGGACGGCCAGATCGCGGGCCCCAAGGTGATCGAACATATGGTCGACACCGTGCTCTATTTCGAAGGCCTGAGCGGGCACCAGTTCCGCATCTTGCGCGCGGTGAAGAACCGGTTCGGTCCGACCGACGAGATCGGCGTGTTCGAGATGCGTCAAGACGGCCTGAAAGAGGTGGAGAATCCTTCGGCGCTGTTCCTGAGCGACCGCGACCGCGACGCTCCAGGCACCGCCGTGTTCGCCGGCATGGAGGGCACGCGGCCGATCCTGGTTGAAATCCAAGCATTGGTCGCGCCGTCGCTGCTCGGCACGCCGCGCCGCGCCGTGGTCGGCTGGGATCCGAATCGGCTCGCCATGCTCATTGCAGTGCTGGAGGCCCGCTGCGGTGTGCGGCTTGGGGCGCATGACGTCTATCTCAATGTCGCCGGCGGCCTACGACTCAACGAGCCGGCAGCCGACCTAGCTGCGGCCGCCGCTCTCGTCTCCTCCATGACCGGCAAACCGGCGCCGGAGGACACCGTCTATTTCGGCGAAGTGAGCTTGACCGGCGCGGTGAGGGCCGTGAGCCATATGGATCAGCGACTTAAGGAAGCCGCCAAGCTCGGCTTCGCCCGCGCCGCCGTGCCGCAAGCCGCCACCGAGGGAGATCGTGAGGTTAAGGAGATGCGGCTCCTGCCGGTCTCCAAGCTGGACGAGCTCGTGGCCTGGTTCGCCGCCCCGCGGGAGTGACCTCGGACCTACCTGCGACAATCCTGCCGCAAAGCCCATCCATCATTGCGCAAACCGGTGCATTTGTGCTTGATCGCCGGGAATCGTGATAGTGTGCGCCGCCCGCCCAAGGAGCCTCGTGCCATGCCCATCTCCTGGCTCGATGTCATATTGATCGTCATCATGCTCATCTCGGGCTTCCTCGCCATGGTGCGCGGATTCACCCGCGAGGTCCTGTCGATCTTCTCCTGGGCCGTGGCGGCCGTTGCCGCCCTTTATCTCACGCCGAAATACGCCTCCGTTCTCGACCAATACACCAACAACCCAAGCGTCTCGCAGATCGCCTTCGCAGCCGGCGTTTTCATCCTCACCCTGATCGTGGTGAGCCTGATCACCTTCCGCATCTCCGACAAGGTGCTGGACAGCAAGGTTGGCGCCCTCGATCGCACCTTGGGCTTCGTTTTCGGGCTGGCGCGCGGCTTTCTCCTGGTGGCCATCGTCTTCATCCTCTTCACTGCGCTTGCCCGCGACCAGCCAGAGTGGGTCCGCAACGCGCGCTCTTTCCCCATTCTCCAGCAGACCCAGGTCGCTATCGAATCGTTGCTCCCCATGAACCCGGAGCAATATCTCCCTGGCACGAAGCCTGAAGGAGAGCAGCCTGGCGCGCAGCCAGAGGGTCAACAACCGGAAGCGCCCGCGGAAGGCGCAACTCAACCGGATCAAAGATCTTGAGGTTAACGTTCAAGGAGTGCGTGGCGTCGCGGCATTGAAGCGCTATTAACCGCGCTTATCTACTGACTGCGAGGAGGCTGGGCCCGTGACTGAGCACGTTGATCCTTTGAAGCCTGAGCTGAGCTGGCTCGAAGAGGACCGGCTGCACGAGGAGTGCGGCGTCTTCGGCATCTTCAACCATCCCGACGCGGCGGCGCTCACCGCGCTCGGACTGCACGCGCTTCAGCACCGCGGCCAGGAGGCAGCCGGCATCGTCAGCTTCGATGGCCACCACTTCCACACCGAGCGGCGCCTGGGTTTGGTCGGCGACCATTTCACCTCGCGCCCGGTCATCGAGCGATTGAAAGGCGACATGGCTGTAGGCCATGTCCGCTACTCCACCTGCGGCGACCCGGTCTTACGCAATGTGCAACCGCTCTTCGTCGATCTCGATTCCGGCGGCTTTGCACTCGGCCATAACGGCAATCTCACCAACGCTCTCACGCTCCGCGACTCGCTCGTCAAGAAAGGCGCCATCTGCCAGTCGACCACCGACACCGAGGTGATCCTGCATCTCGTGGCACGTAGCGAGAAGCAGCGCTTCGTCGAGCAGCTCATCGAAGCCTTGCTGCAAGTTGAAGGCGCTTACGCCCTTGTCGGTCTCACCCACAAGAAGCTCATCGGCGCCCGTGATCCCTTCGGCATCAGGCCTCTGGTGCTTGGCAAGCTGGGCGAGGCTTGGGTGCTCGCCTCGGAGACCTGCGCGCTCGACATCATTGGCGCCGAGTTCGTGCGCGAGGTCGAGAACGGCGAGGTGGTGGTGATCACCCGCGAAGGGGTTGAGAGCCACAGATTCGTTCCCAAATATCCGGCGCGGCTCTGCATCTTCGAATACATCTATTTTGCCCGTCCCGACTCCATCGTCGGCGGCCGCTCGGTCTACGACGTGCGCAAGGAAATGGGCCGGCAATTGGCGCGCGAGGCGCCAGCCGACGCCGACATCATCGTGCCGATTCCCGACTCGGGCGTGCCCGCCGCCATCGGCTACTCGCAAGAATCCGGGCTTCCCTTCGAATACGGCATCATCCGCAATCACTATGTCGGGCGCACCTTCATCGAGCCCGAGCAGCGCATCAGGCAGCTCGGAGTCAAGCTCAAGCACAGCGCCAATGAAGGCCAGGTCAAAGGCAAGCGCATCGTGCTGATCGACGATAGCGTGGTGCGCGGCACCACCTCGGTGAAGATCGTGCAGATGATGCGCGAAGCGGGCGCGCGCGAAGTGCATATGCGCATCTCGAGCCCGCCGATCACCCATCCCGATTTCTATGGCATCGATACGCCCGACCAGGACAAGCTGCTCGCGGCCAATCGCACGCTGGAAGAGATGCGGGCCTTTATCGGCGCCGATTCGCTGCAATTCCTTTCGGTCGACGGCATCTACAAGGCCATGGGCTACGACGGCCGCGACGACGATCATCCGCAATTCACCGACCATTGCTTCACCGGCGAATATCCGACGCGGCTCAGGGACCGCGAAGGCCCGCCAGCGCAGAAGCAGCTCTCCTTCCTCGCCGAGGTCGGTTGACGGGCGAACGCCTCAGGGATCGTATCGCGCTCATCACCGGCGCCTCGCGCGGCATCGGCCGGGCGGTCGCGGAGAAATTCGCGCAAGAAGGCGCGCATGTCTTGCTGCTCGCGCGCAATCGCAAGGCACTCGAAAAGGTCGACGACGCGATCAGGGCAAAAGGCGGCACAGCCTCGCTCATCCCGCTCGATCTTGCCGACGGACCGGCCATCGATGCGCTCGGCCCTTCGCTTTACGAGCGCTTCGGCAGGCTCGACATTCTCGTGGGCAATGCCGCCATGCTCGGCCGGCTGTCCCCCCTCGCCCACATCCCTTCCGAGCATTGGGAGCGTGTCATGGCCGTCAACGTCACGGCCAATTGGCGGCTGATCCGCACGCTCGACCCCTTGCTGCGCCGCTCCGACTCCGGCCGCGTGATCTTCGTCACCTCGGGTGTGGCGCGCTCAGCCCGCGCCTATTGGGCCCCCTACTCCGTTTCCAAGGCCGCGCTCGAATGTTTGGCCAAGACCTACGCCGCCGAGACCGTCGACAGCGCGATCAAGGTCAACATCATCGCGCCGCGTGGGACTGCCACCCGCATGCGTCACGAGGCCTTTCCTGGTGAAGACCAGACGACCTTGCCGAAGCCGGAAGACGCCGCTGAAAACTTCGTCCCCCTTGCCATGCCCGACTGGATCGAGACTGGACAAATCGTGCAGGGTTAGCCCCGGTCTTCGGTCGTCAGCACCATGCCGTCATAGGCCGGCTCGACGCCTGGCGGCAGTTCGCGCGCGAGCGTTGCATAATCGAGATCGAGATGCATATGCGTGAGCACCGCACGCCTCGGCTTCAGCCGCGCGATCCAGCCGAGTGCCTGCTCGAGCGACAAATGGCTCGGATGCGGCGTTGGCCGCAGCGCATCGATGATCCACACGTCGAGATCTCGGAGGAAATCGAGCGACTCCTCCGGGAAATCGCTCACGTCTGGCGAATAGGCGATGCCGCCGAAGCGAAAACCTAGAGACTCACCGGACCCGTGGATTTGGCGAAAGGGCATCGCCTCGATCGCACCTCCCTTCCCCAAAATCTGCAGGGTCTCGCCCGCGCTGATCTCGTGACCTTTCAAGATCGGCGGATAGTCGCTGCCGGTGGGCGAGTCGAAGCAATAAGAAAAGCGCGAGCGAAGCGCGTTGCCGGTGGTCTCGTCGTAATAGACATCGACCCGGCGCCGCCCGTTGAAGGCTACCTGGCGCAGATCGTCGATGCCGTGGACATGATCGGCATGGTCATGAGTGTAGAGCACGCCATCGAGCCAGCCTACGCCAGCGTCGAGCAATTGCTGGCGCAAGTCTGGCGACGTGTCGACCAGGACCGCCGTCTCCCCCTGGGCGCCCGCGCGCTCGACCAGCAGCGAGCAGCGCCGCCGCCGGTTCTTCGGATCTGCGGGATCGCAAGCGCCCCAATGATTGCCGACGCGAGGCACGCCGCCCGATGTGCCGCAGCCGAGAATGGTGACCTTCAAGCTCATGCCGCGCTTTGCGACGCCTTCAGCGACGAACGCGGCACCTTCTTGAACAACTTCAAGAAATTCTCGGTGGTGAGGTGGGCCATCTCAGCGTCGCGCACGCCCCGCAAACGCGCGAGCCGCGCCGCCGTATACACGACGAACGCGGGCTCGTTGGTCTTGCCGCGCAGAGGCTCCGGCGCAAGGTAAGGCGCGTCCGTCTCGACCAGGAGTCGGTCCGACGGCACCGCCAGCGCGATTTCGCGCAGCACGTGGGACTTCTTGAAGGTGACGACGCCCGAGAAGGAGATGTAGCCGCCGAGCGCAAGCCCGCGATGGGCGAGGTCGGCTCCACTCGTGAAGCAATGCAGCACGAAGGGGAAGGCGCCCTTTGCGCTCTCTTCTTCCAGCATGCGCGCGATATCGGCGTCGGCGTCGCGGGCATGGATGATGAGCGGCAGCCCCGTCTCGCGCGCGGCGGCGATATGGGTGCGGAAGCTCTTCTTCTGCACATCGTGCGGGCTATGGTCGTAGTGATAGTCGAGTCCCGCCTCGCCGATCGCCACCACCTTGGGATGACGCGCGAGCTCGACGAGCTCCTCGACCATGATGTCGGGCTCCTCGGCGGCGTTGTGCGGATGCGTGCCGATCGAGCAGAACACGTTGTCATGCGCCTCGACGATCGCCTTCAGCTCGTTGAAGCGTTGCACCCGCGTCGAGATAGTCACCATCAGCCCGACACCCGCCGCTCGCGCGCGGGCGATCACGCCGTCGATATCGGCGCTGAGCTCGGGGAAATCGAGATGGCAATGGCTGTCGATCAGCATCACGGAGGATTGAAAGAGCTATGGAGACTTCAAGCTGCTAGGCTATCGGCACGCTAGCCCGAAAGCACTATGTGCAGCATAAGATCGGACGAGACAATATGTCGTTACCAACGGAGGCCAAATGCCGGGACTTGATTCCGATCGTCACTGGATCGCCGCGGCCCTGGCGGCCATGCTGCTCTTGCTCGCCCCAGCTCCGGCCGAGGCGGGGTGCAGCAAGAGCGTGACTTTGTACAATGCGTGGTGGTGCCCCTACTGCAAACAGGTCCGCGCGATCCTTGCGCGCAATCACATCAAATACAGCATCCTGGATGCGACGACCCCACGCGTACAGGCTATGATGATCAAGCGGTTCGGCGATACCGCCGTCCCCCGCACGGTGATTGGTGGTGTCGTTGTCGAAGGCGTCGACGAGGCACGCATCAAGCAGCTCTGCCGCGGAGCGGAGCACAACGGGCGTTCCGTCACGACGCCGGAATTTCCTCTGCCTCGACATGACGCGGGAAGACAGGTTGCGGCGGCGGCAATACAGTCCCAGCCTTGAGTCTCCCCTTCGGCCCAAGCGCGGCGAAGCTTCGCACCTCAGTGCCCACGCCAAGCTGATCGAGCAGCTTGCTTGCGCTCTCCGGCATCACCGGCTGCACCAGAATGGCGATCTGCCGCGTCACTTCGGCTGTGACAGAGAGGATGGTCTCCATGCGCTTCGGGTTGGTTTTCTTATGCGCCCAGGGCTCTTCGCTCGCGAAATAGCGGTTGGCGTCGGCAACCAGCGCCCAGACGATTTCCAGCGCGCGATGAATGGCGAAATCGTCGATCGCCTCGGTGACCTTGGCAAGCGCGCCGTCGGCTGAGGCGAGGATCGTGCGGTCCGCCTCGGTCAGCTCACCCGGCTCCGGCACGCGGCCACCGCAATTCTTGGCGATCATCGACAGCGAGCGCTGCGCGAGATTGCCGAGATCGTTGGCAAGGTCGGCATTGATACGCTGCACGATGCCCTCGCGGCTGTAATTGCCGTCCTGGCCGAACGGCACCTCGCGCAACAGGAAATAGCGCAGCGGATCGACGCCGTAATCTTTCACCAGAACGAAGGGATCGATCACATTGCCGACCGACTTCGACATCTTCTCCCCGCGATTATAGAGAAAGCCGTGGCCGAACACGCGCTTCGGCACGGCCACGCCGGCCGACATCAGAAAAGCCGGCCAGTAGACGGCGTGAAAGCGGATGATGTCCTTGCCGATGATATGCACGTCGGCCGGCCAGTATTTCTTGAAACTCGCCGACTGCTCGTCGGGGAAGCCCACGCCGGTGAGGTAATTGGTCAGCGCATCGACCCACACATACATGATGTGTTTCGGGTTGCCCGGCACGGGGATGCCCCAATCGAACGTGGTGCGCGAGATGGAGAGATCCTGGAGCCCTCCGCGCACGAAACTCTTCACTTCGTTGGCGCGCGTCTCAGGCCCGATGAACTCAGGGTCCGCGTCGTAATGCGTGAGCAGCTTGTCCTGATAGGCCGAGAGCTTGAAGAAGTAGCTCTCCTCCTCGACCCATTCGACAGGCGTGCCCTGCGGCGAGAGCTTCTTGCCGTCGGCGCCCTGTTTCAGCTCGCTCTCGTCGTAATACGCCTCGTCGCGCACCGAGTACCAGCCGGTATATTTGTCGAGATAGATGTCGCCGGCCGCTTGCATGCGCCGCCAAAGTTCCTGGCAGGCGAGCTTGTGGCGCTCCTCGCGCGTGCGGATGAAATCGTCGTTCGAGCAGTTGAGCGCGCGCACCATGTCGCGGAATTTGGGCGTGTTGCGGTCGGCAAGCTCCGCCGGGGTGATACCTTGGGCCTTCGCCGTTTGCAGCATCTTGATGCCGTGCTCGTCGGTGCCGGTGAGGAAGAACACGTCATGGCCTTGCAAGCGCCGGAACCGCGCAAGCGCGTCCGTCGCGACTACCTCATAGGCATGGCCGATATGGGGCGCGTCGTTCGGATAGGAGATGGCCGTGGTGATGTAATAGGGCCGCTTGTCCGCCATGGCGGCAGGAATAGCGGGGCGAGCCCTGAGGGGCAAGCGTGCTTGCTTCACGCGCTAAGCAGGATGGTCTCGCACGAGCGTCTGTAACCTGAACCAGGTTTCCAGCACGAGCAGGCTGCGGTCCAGATTGAGCTCAAAGGCTTCGGCTTTGGCCTGCGAAATCGCCTCCCAGGCTTCGGCCCAGGAGGACAGATTGGGGGGCGAAATGACGCGCTTGGCGAGCTGCCGTTCCTCTTGCACCGCTCCCTCGCCCGTCGCGGTGAAACGAATGAGCCGCTCGATCAGCCCGAGCAGAAGCGCAAGATAAAGATCGAGCCGGTCGGTCTCGGAGTAGCCGGACAGCTTGTCGACGGTGCGATGCAGGACCGCCCCGTCGATCTCGGGCAAGGCGGCGAGAGCGGCAACGATCTGGGCATAGAGCTCGATGCCATCGCCCGAGACGAGCTCGAGCGCGCGGCGCACGCTACCTTGGCTCAGCGCGAGCGCCGTCTTGAGCGTCTTGGCGTCTAGCTCCTGGCCGTCGCGCTCGAGCGCCGCGCGCACGGCCTCTTTCAGATCCGCTTCACCCAAAGGCGCGACACGCAGCGTCCGTGCGCGCGAGCGAATAGTCACAGGAAGCCGCCCCTCGGCGCTCGAGACCAGCAGAAACAATGTCTGCGGCGGCGGCTCTTCCAGCGCCTTCAACAAAGCATTCGCCGCGTTCTGGTTCAGCTCATCGGCGCGATCGACGATGACCACGCGCCAACTCCCCTCGCCCGCGGTCGTGCCGAGAAAGGCCCGCAAGCGCCTGACCTCGTCCACCCCGATCCATTGCGAATAACGCTTCGACTTCTCGACCCATGAGCGCCGGACCAGAAGCAGGTTCGGATGCGAAAGCGCCGCGACCTTGCGGAAGACCGGATGACCGGAATCGATGGTCTCGCGTTCGTCCTCCTCGGCGAGCACGGTGCGCGCGAAACGATAGGCCAGCGTCGCTTTGCCGATGCCCTCGGGCCCCACGATCAGCCAGGCATGGTGCATGCGTCCGCTGGCGAGCGCGTCTGTGAACTCGCCGATCGCCGCCTCATGGCCGAACAGGCGATCGACTTCGCGGGGGCTGGAAAATCCTTCGAGCCGGTCGGGCTCCGTGGTCGCCGCGGCGCGCGCGCGCTCAGCCGCCATGCTCATGGGCTCAAGCGCCGAAGAACGATTTCCCACACATCCTCGGCCACCATGGCCTCGGGCTGGCTCGCGTCGACCACCACGCATCGCTCCGGCTCCTCCTCGGCGATATCGAGAAAGGCACGGCGCACACGCTCATGCAGCATCAGCTCCTGGTTCTCGAAGCGGTCGGGCAGAGCTCCGGTGCGCCGCTCGGCGGCACGCACCAGCCCCTGCTCGGGCGGGATATCGAGAATGAAAGTGATATCGGGCAGGAGGCCGCCGGTGGTGAGGCGTTCAAGGGCATTGATCAATCCGCGCGGCACGCCTGCCGTCGCCCCTTGATAGGCGCGGGTGGAATCGAGGAAGCGATCGCAGATGACCCATTTCCCTTCCTGCAACGCCTGCAAGATAGCGTTCTCGATATGATCGGCGCGTGCGACGGCGAACATCAAGGCTTCCGCGAACGGTCCGAACTGCCAGACCTGACCCGACAGCAGCGCCTCGCGGATCTCCTCAGCAGCCGGCGTGCCGCCCGGCTCGCGCGTGGCAAACACCTGGCGCCCGGCGCGCGTCAGCCGGTTGGCGAGAATCCCGGCCTGAGTGGACTTGCCGGACCCCTCGCCGCCTTCGAATGTGATGAACCTGCCCGTATCGGGATTGTGGAGCTGCATCATGTTTGCCGGCTAGAGCAGCCAGCCGAAGGCGAGCACGAGCAAGGAATCGAGCCCGCGCATGGCGAAATTGCTCTGGCCGATGTCGTCCCCGGCATAGAGCGGAATGTTGTTGGTCGCCTGCGATTCGGCGGCGGTCACGCGCAGAAAAGCGACTTGATCGCCTTTGCGGATGGGCGCCTTGATCGGTCCGTTATAGACGATCGAAGCATTGACCTTCCCGGTCGCGGTCGCCGGCAGAATGATGTTGATGTCGCCGTCACCGACCAGCGGCACATAATGCTGCGTGCCGCCCCAAACCAGCGCGTCGCTCACCTTCTGACCCTCGTCGAACAGGCGGAACGGTTTGAAGCTCTTGAAGCCCCAGTCAAGCAGCCTGCGCGACTCGGCCTCGCGCTCCTTGGCGGTCCCGAGACCACCTACCACAAGGAGCAGCCGCTGATCGCCGCGCTTGGCGCTCGCCACAAGCCCATAGCCCGACTCCTTGATGAAACCGGTCTTCAATCCGTCGACGCCGATATCGAGCGCGATGAGCGGATTGCGATTATGGAAGGTGAACTTGTCGCGGTACTTGAACTCCCTCTCGCCGAAGAAGTGATAGTACTCCGGGTAGGTATAGATGAGATGATGCGCGAGGATGGCGAGATCGCGCGCCGTCATCAGATGGCCTTCCGCGGGCAGCCCGGTCGCGTTGACGAAGGTCGATTTCTCCAGACCGATGGTGCGGGAATATTCCGTCATTTGCTTGGCAAAGGCTTCCTCGGTCCCCGCGATGCCTTCCGCAAGAATGATGGCAGCGTCGTTGCCCGACTGCACGGTGATGCCCTGAATCAGATCGCTGATCGGGACCATCGTGTTGAGCGGCGCGAACATTGCGGACCCGCCCGAGGGCGCGCCGCCGGTGCGCCAGGCATGCTCGCTCACCTTGAACTGATCTTCGAGTTTGAGGCGCCCGGCCTTCAGCTCACGAAATACGATCGCAAGCGTCATCAGCTTGCTCATGCTCGCCGGCGGGGCGAGCGTGTCCGCGTCTTTCTCGAACAGCACCAAATTGGCGTCGGCGTCCATCAGGATGGCGTGCTTGGCCTTGGTCTCGAAGCTGTTTGGCGGAGCAGCGGCACGCGTCGCCGCCGCCAGAGAGGCGACGGCAATAGCAAGCACGGCGCCGAGCGCCGCGAGCTTGATCCATCTATCAAGGCGCAAAGCGGACACGGGGGATAACCGGATATATATTGCACGGCCGCGTTGTTGGCCGACCTCCAGTCAAATATCAAGCTCTCTTGCGCAAAAATCAACCCGGCAGCCCGGCAGGAGATCGTCAGTTCCCCTGCACGATCTTGGCGCCTTGAAAACCGGCGCTCCTGACTTTCGCCAAGGCCGATTTGCTCTCCGCCGCGCCGGAAAATGGCCCGACCCGCACGCGGAAATAGACGTTTCCCGCGACATCGATGGGAGTCACCTCTACCGGCGCGAGCGCGGCGAGCGTCACGCGTGCCTTGTCGGCGTTCTCCTTGTTCTTGAAGGAGCCGGCTTGAATAAGGGTCCCTCCCGGCGGCGGGCTGGACTTGGCGGGCGCCGGGAGAGAGGCCGTGGACTGGGGCCCCGGCAGGGCCGCAACCGGTTTGGCCAGCGTCGTTGCCGGGCGAAGCGCTGCGGCCTTGGTCGTGGCTTCCCAGCCATGCGGCTCGGCGGCGACGGGGGCCGGCCGATCTTGCTGCAAGGCCGCCAGCGGCTCCGCCTGCTTCCAGGGATGCAGCAAATTCTCCGGATTCTCCCGCGGCAGCGTGCTACTCACGACCAGCTCGCCCTCGCCGCGTTTGGATTTGCCTTTGGCCGCAAACTGCATCCAGCTTTGGCTAGCGAGGTATTTCCGCTCATAGCTGTCGTCGCCGTTCAGCGGCGCGCGGCCGAGATATTTCACCCGCACTGTCGCGGTGCCATTATTGCGGAAGCCGAGCAGCTCCGCCGAGCGCCGCGACAGATCGATGATGCGCTCGCGCGCAAAAGGTCCCCGGTCGTTGATGCGCACCACGATGGTGCGGCCGTTGTTGAGATTGGTCACCCGCGCGTAGACCGGAAGCGGCAGCGTCGGATGCGCGGCGGAGAGCCGGTCCATATCGTAGATCTCGCCATTGGCGGTACGGCGTCCATGAAACAGCTCGCCATACCAGGACGCGCTACCGACCCGGTCGTAGCCTGGGTCTTCCCGCGGCGCATAGGTGAGGCCAGCAACCTCGTAAGGCTGGCCGATATGATAGACGCCCCCGCCCTTCGGCACAGGCTGCCCGAGGGGAACGACGCGCTCGCCGAGACGCTCGTTGTTGCCGCCCGAGCCGCAGGCGGAAAGACCGAGGCAAAAGGCGGAAATCAGGATTAGCGGCGCGACAAAGCAAGCGGGGCCAGACGAACCCGCATAAAAGCTTAGCCTGCCCGCAATACGCGCGAGCCTGAGCTGACCCACAAAACGCAACGTCCCGCCCCCCGCAAGGGCTTGAAGGAGGCGCCGGAGGATCTCGTGAGATCCAGGCAGCCGGCGCGAGCCCTGAGTCTCGGCTAAAGAGGGTTAGCAAAGCCTAAATCAGGCTGTTGAGGTGCCGATGCGCTGGAGGCAGTCCGCGGCAACCTGCTCCAATGGGCGCCCCGCATCGACCACCGCAAAGCTCTGCGGACCGATATCGTAGCCAAGCTGCTCCTCGACCACGCAAGGCGTGGCGTCGGAGACATCGCCGGCGCGGGCTGCCACGCGATCGCGCATGATCTTGGCCGGCGCGTCGAGCCAAAGTCCGGTGAAGGGTACGCCGAGCGTTGCAGCAAGCGCGGCGACCTCCTTTCGCTCTTCCGGTTTCGCGTGCACGGCGTCGACGATCGCCGTCTGTCCGCCGAGCAGTGCCATCATCGCCCGGTTGCGGGTCATGGCATAAACCTGATCGGAGACTTCGGGCGCGTAGGCGGGTGAAGGCAGCCTGTCTTGCGGAGCCACGCCAAACAGGCGCTTACGCTCGACGTCGCTGCGGATGATGACCGCTCCCGGAAACGCCCCGAGCCAAGGCGCGATCGCACGTGCGATCGCAGATTTGCCGCTGCCTGACAACCCGCCGATAGCGATGAGGCGCGAGGGAACCGGCGTCAGGAATTTCTGCGCCAGAGCGAAATAGGCGCGAGCCTCGTCACGCACGGCCTCGGCCTCCGCGCGTGCAGCCATGCGCGCGCGCAACAGTTCGACTTTGGCTCTGATCGCCGCGCGCATCGAAAGAAATAGCGGAAGCGTGGCAAGCCCTATCAAATTGCCGGTGCTCCCGTCCGCGTCGAGATAGGCGTTGAGCACGGCATTGGCATGCGCGGGCAATCCGCGCTTGCCGAGGTCCATCAAGAGAAACGCGAGATCGTAGAGAACGTCGATGGTCGCGAGCCGGTCGTCGAACTCGATGGCATCGAACAGCACAGGCGTGCCGTCGATCTCCACGATATTGCGCAAGTGCAGATCGCCGTGGCAGTGGCGCACATAGCCTCCTCTCGCCCGTGCCTGGAGCAAGGGCATCAGCGCGGCAAGCCGGTCGCGGCTCTCGCGCGCGAAGCCGATAGCCGCATCGTGCGAGGCGACTTCCGCGTCGGCGGAAAGCTCCTTCTCGTTGTCGCTGAGAATCGCCGCGAGCGGCGGCACGGCTTGCTCCGGCGAGAGCGCCCGATCGGCGGCCGCGTGGAAGGCCTGGATGACCGCGGCAAGGCGGGGCATGGTAACGAGCTCAAGCCGCCCCTCCTCCGCCATCCTGTCGTAAAGCGCCTCCTGATCGAATCGGCGCATGCGCAGCACCCATTCGACCGGCTCTCCCTCGCCTCCAAGCCGCAATGCGCCGCTTTTGCCGAGCGTTACGGGAATGACCTCAAGATAAAGCTGAGGCGCGGTGCGCCTGTTGACGCGAAGCTCGTTGAGGCAGGCTGCGTGCCGCTTCGCCAGCGTCGAAAAATCGAGAAAGGGGTATTTGACCGACCGCTTGACCTTGTAGGCAAAATCGCCGGCGAGAAAAACGATTGAAGCGTGGGTCTCGATACGCCCTACGGTTGCAGGCGCCGGAGAATAACTCGCTGGCTTCTCCAGGAATTCTAGAACTTTATTCTGGAGGGAATCGGCTTCCGCCATGGGTTAACCATAGCACGAGATTTGCGTGCCTAATGAGCCACAGGACCTTTGAAAAGCCTAAAGAAACTCGCCGCGACGCACTTGGCCGCTAACATTAACTGGGCAAAGTTTTTTGCGGACCGATTGCTATGCGCCCTCTCGGACCGGCAACGCCGCACTAGTAGCTGCAGACGAAGTCGGATGCCGTTCTGCCCTCCCTTGCCCTCTCTTGCCCTCCCTTGCCCCTCTGATGCCAAAAATTGAAGGTGAGTTGTTCTCAAGAGTTCGGAGCGGGGGCAGCAGGGAATGCAGCCGGTAATCGAGAGCTATGCGTCATCTTCCCCCTACCCCTTGGCTTTGGAGGGGGGTGAGCGCTGGTATGTGGTGCGCACACAGCCACATCGCGAGGCGCAGGCGGCACGCCAACTCGAGAACCAAGCCTTTCGCGTCTTCCTCCCCCGCTTCTTCAAGAGCCGGCGCCAGGCACGCAAATTCGAGACGGTGTTGGCGCCGCTCTTCCCGCGCTACCTGTTCATCGTGCTCGATCTTCGCCGGGATCGGTGGCGGAGCGTCAACGGAACGTTTGGCGTGGATCGGTTGTTGATGCGAGCCGGCGAACCGGAGCCTGTACCGCGTGGCTTGGTGGAGCAACTCGCCTTCGCTGCGAATGCGAACAGCGCGGTGCGCTTCAGCTTGGGCCTCAAAGAGGGCCAAACCGTCAGGTTGACAGCGGGTCCTTTCGCCGAGCTCATGGGCAAGATCGAGAGCCTCGACGACCAAGGCAGGGTCCGCATCCTGCTCGAAATTATGGGTGGGACGGTACCGGTCGTTTTGTCAGGGACTATTGTTTCGCCGATCTAACTACTAGCCGGCGTCCATTCCATTGCTAAGCGCAATTTTGCGCAGACCACCTTCCCCGCCCGCATATGTGACAGTTATGCCGCACCAATTGGGTTCGTTTTGCAATTTAGGGCCGAGCGAAGCCATAGACCAGCGCGCTGGCTTCTAACGTTCTCGGAAAGCGCGTTCAGCTTGGTCTCTGAGTGGCTTCAGTAGGTAAGAGATCATGCTACGCGGCTCGGTCTGCACGAAGACCTCGACGGGCATACCAGGCACCACCTTCAGTCCCTTCAGCTTTTCTAGCTCACCTGAATTGATGCCGACGCGAACGACGTAGTAGCTGTGGCCGCTATGTTGATCTTCGGTGATGTCTGGCGCCACCCGCGTCACGTGCCCATTTAGTACCGGCGTCACTCTGCTGTTGAAGGCGCTGAAACGAAGCTGCGCCAGCTGATCAAGATGCAGTTGGGCGATATCGGTCGGGCTTACCTTAGCTTCGACGGTGAGAAGGTCGTCGTCGGGGACGATCAGCATAATAGCCTCGCCGGGCGCGACTGTCCCGCCGATGGTGTGAACCGCGAGTTCGTGCACCGTGCCGGTCTGCGGTGAGCGGATATCGACCCGCCTCAGCAAATCCTCCGCGGCAATTTTTCGTTCGGCGAGCTCGGACAGCTTCGCGCGCACCTCCGCCAACTCTTGCGCACCCTGGCTCCTCATGTCCTGGTCAATTTGGATAATCTGTTGCTGCACCTCGGCAATTTTGCCTTTTGCCTCGGCAACAGCCGCCACCAGCTGCCCCTTCTCTCCACCGAGCCTGGCCGCCTCCCGCTCAAGCGCAGTCAATTTGCTGATTGGCACGAGTTGTTTTTCGAAAAGCTGACGGATTCCACTCAGCTCCTTGATGACGAGTTCGATCTCCGCATCTTTTGCGGTGATCTGCGTGTTGAGCCCACCGATCTGCTCACTCAGCTGCGCAGATCGTTCGTGGAGCTGCTGCTTCTGCCCATTTCGAGCGTCGCGTCGCAGTTCGAAATGCTTCTGCTCTCCCTCGAGCACCTTTCCGACTGCCGCATCAGATCGCTGCGCCAATAGTTCGTCCGGAAAGCTAATCTCGTTGGCTCCGGTTCGCTCGGCATCCAGCCGCGCCTCGCGCGCCAGGAGTTCATTGATCGCGTTGAGGAGCACAGCGAGATTTGCCCGAGTTTGAGTTTCATCGAGCCTAACCACGACCTCGCCGGCCTTGACGTGATCGCCCTCATTCACGCGAAGCTCCCCGATCACCCCGCCAGTTGGATGCTGGACCTTCTTCACATTGGAGTCCACGACAAGCGTTCCGCTCGCAATCACCGCTCCAGAGAGCTCGGCCATCGCCCCCCAGACCCCAAACCCCCCGGCAATGAGGACCAGCGCCGACACTCCGAACAGCAGATGACGTGCAACGGATTTTTGCACT
>DATAFR010000139.1:0-2190 GCA_036257375.1 Methyloceanibacter sp. | reverse complement strand
GGACCATGAATCGGATCATCAACCCCCTGGGTCGCCAAAAGGTGAGTGGCGCAAAATGTCCGCTCGTAGGGGTAAAGCGGACATACAGGATCGCCGCTGCAATGTCCGCTAATGACCCAAAGCGGACCTAGGGGACAGTTGAAACTGTTAGAGCGCGCTATCGAGCCGAACCTCGTAGGCAACAAGAGTACGTGATCCTCCCCAACCTCGAGCCACGCCTCTTCCGCGGCGGCCCAAGGGAGGTGTAGTCATCATGCCCCGCACGCTGGCTCGAGTTGGTCCAAGGGCTTCGCCAAGAAATTGCCACTCTGCCCCCGATTTAACGGATCCTGCCTAAAGTTTCGGCAGAGAATCGCGCGCCCCTCACGTTTAGCTGTGTCCAGACTTCAAATTGGAAATGGCACGATTTCTGCCTAAGGTTGGGCGGCGGGCCGAGTTGGGGGAGCCTTTGGACAAGGTGGGCGCAAAAAGTCTGCGCGCGGGCGAGATCGCCCCCGCACCAGTGGAAGATTATCTGGCGGAGCTGTTAGCCCGGCTCGCAACCGTTTCCGAAGGGAAGCCGGCTGATTACATCCCCGAGCTTAGTAAGGCAGATCCTTCGCTCTTCGGCATTGCCATCGCCACCGTGGACGGCCAGCTTTACTCAGTCGGCGACGCTGAGCTCCCCTTCACCATCCAGTCCGTGTCGAAGCCCTTCATGTATGGCTATGCGCTTGAGCATTACGGGCGAGAGGCGGTGCTAAAACATGTCGGCGTCGAGCCGACGGGAGAGGCATTCAACTCGATCGTGCTCGACGAAACGGCGAACCGTCCCTTCAATCCCATGGTCAATGCCGGCGCCATCGCCATCGCCGAGCTAATGCGCGGCGACACGCAGGTCGAGCGCACTTCCAATATGCTTGCGCTGTTCTCAAGCCTCGGCGGGCGGACGCTTGAGGTCGACGAGGCGGTCTACCGCTCCGAGCTTGCCACTGGTCACCGCAATCGCGCCATCGCCTACATGATGCTTAACACCCGCATGATCAGGCGCGACCCGAGCGACGTGCTCGACCTCTATTTTCGGCAATGCTCGGTCTCTGTCACGGCCCGCGATCTTGCCGTGATGGCCGCCACGCTTGCCAATGACGGCAAGAACCCGCTCACCGGCGAGGTGGTCTACCAGGCGCAATATGTGCGTGACATTCTATCGGTGATGAATTCCTGCGGCATGTACGACTATGCCGGCGAATGGGCCTACGAGGTTGGCATGCCGGCCAAGAGCGGCGTTTCGGGGTGCATCATCGCCGCCATCCCGGGCCAAGTCGGAATTTCGGTGTTCTCCCCGCCGATCGACGCGCAAGGTAACAGCGTACGCGGCATCCGTGTCTGCCAGAAGATTTCCGACGATTTCGAGCTGCACGCTTTCTTCAACCGGACTAATGTGCGGAACGTGATCCGGAACGACTATCGGGTTGATCTTGTTCGCTCAAATCGCCTGCGCACACCGGAAGAGAGGCGAATCCTGAACGAGCAAGGCCGTCGCATCGCAGTGCTGGAGGCCCAGGGCGCGCTGTTTTTCGGCTCGACGGAAAAATTGCTGCGGCGGCTAAGCGAGGCCGCCTCGGATGCAAACTTTGTAATCGTCGACTTTAAGCGCGTGCATATCGCCGATGCCTCCGCCTGGATGCTGTTCGAGCGCGCCGCTCGCGCCTTGGCTGCGGGCGATGTTCAACTAGTCTTGGCCTCGATCTCCGCTGACGGCGGTTTGAGGCGTCTTGCCGAAGCGATCGGCGCCGAAAGCGGCGGCAGGCTCGCGCGAGTCTTTCACGACGTCGATGCGGCGCTCGAATGGTGCGAGGACCAATTGCTTGCGCGCGCCGACCACGGCGGCTTGGCGACGAGGTATGCGCTGTCCGAAATTAACCTGTTTAAGGGCTTGAACTCTGCGGAATGCCGCCTGCTCGAAGCCATTGTGCAGCCGCTAATCTTCGAGAAGGGCGACGTCATCATTCGCGAGGGTGCCGACGCCAGGCTCTTCTTCGTGCTTGCCCGCGGCAAGGTCAGCGTCCACATAACCATGCTTGGCGAAGGCAACCGCAAGAAGCGTGTAGCCTCGATCGGCCCCGGTTTGTCCTTTGGCGAGATGGCGCTGCTCGATGGCGGCAAGCGATCGGCCGACATTGTCGCCGACGAACGCGTGATCTGCTACGG
>DATAFR010000138.1:0-5468 GCA_036257375.1 Methyloceanibacter sp. | reverse complement strand
GGCGGTCAACGTCACGAGCATGTTCCTCATGACCAAGGCGGTGCTGCCGGGGATGATCGCTTCCGGCGGCGGGTCGATCGTCTGCACATCGTCGATCTCGGCCATCGCGGCCACGCCGCGCGAAGTCGTCTACAATACGTCCAAGGGCGCCTGCCATATGTTCGCGCGCTCGATCGCGGTCGAGTATCGCGACCAGAACATCCGCTGCAACGCCGTCTGCCCGGGCTTCGTGCGCACGCCGCACGGCCTTCGCGAGGTCGACGCACTGAACAAGCTCGGCGTCGACATGTCGGATGCGGCGCTTGCCGTTCAACAGGGCCGCATCTGCGAGCCCGAGGAGGTTGCGCGCGCGGCGCTCTTTCTCGCAAGCGACGAGGCGAGTTTCATCAACGGCGCACATCTCTTCGTCGACAACTGCTTCACCGCCGTGTGAGCCAGCGCGCCTCTTCCAGCGCTGCGCGAAAGCGCAGTCTAGGGCCTGGTCTTGTCGAGCAGAGCGCGCGCCGCTTCGAGGTCCTCTTGCGTGTCGACATCGTCCAGGAGCGCGGGATCATCGACGGCGACGGCTATCGATTCGGCGCGGTGCGCGCGCAACAAATCCTTTGCTCCGCCGCGGCCGGAGAGCCTCATCAGATCGGGGAACAAGCGCCGGGGCCACAGCACCGGGTTCCGCTGCTCTCCGGACGGGTCGGCGGGAAAGACGACGGCGCGGCGCTTGCCCGCCTCGAAGGAAGCGGCAAGGCGGAGCAGCAAGGACGCGGTGAGATGCGGCATGTCGCCGGGCACCACGAAGGCGCCCTCGATGTCCGGGCCAAACGCCGCGATCCCTGAGGCAATCGACGTGCGCATGCCCGAACGCCAGGCCGCGTTATGAATCAGGCGCACGGGAAGGCCCTGAAGCGCGGCCGCGATCTGTGCTTCATCGCACCCGGTCACAACCACAGCCTCGGCGATTGCGCCGTCGAGACAGCCCCGCACGACTCTGCGGATCAGCGCCTCCCCGCCGATCTCGGCCAATAGCTTGTTGCCGGCACCGAACCGCTCGGACGCCCCGGCCGCGAGCACGATGGCACTGAGCCCTCCCATCACGCGCCTCCGCGCGCAACCTTGATGATCTCGGCCAGGATCGCGACGGCGATCTCGGCGGGACCTTGCGCGCCGATCGGGAGCCCGACAGGCGCGTGGATGCGGGCGAGGTCCTGATCGGAGAAGCCCGCCTGTTTGAGACGCTCCGCGCGCTTTTCTTTCGTCCGCTTTGAGCCGAGGGCGCCGATATAAAGGCAGGGAGAGCGGAGCGCCGTGGCGAGCGCCTCGTCGTCGATATGGGCGGCATGAGTCAAAGCCACCACCGCCGTCCGCGCATCGAGCCCAAGCACGGGAAGCGACATCTCGGGCCAGGCGGCAACAGTCGGCGTGCCGGCGAAACGCTCCTCGGTCGCGAAGGCTGCACGCGGATCGACGACCACGACCTCATAGCCGATCGTCTCGGCAAGCCCGGCGAGAACCTGACCGATATGCGTTGCGCCGGCGATTACGACGCGGATGGGCGGCACAATGGCGTGGACGAATTCGCCACCTTCGGGCGTCTCGATCAGGAGACTTTTTCCCGAAGCAACGCAGCTTGCGGCCTCCGACGGCAGGGATGCGCCCTCCTCCAGCAGGCTGCGCGCGCCAGTCGCCACATTCGTCACGACGGCGAGGCTCCGGCGCTCGGCGCGGGCCGCGAGGATGGCATCGAGAAATCCGGCATCGCGGCCGCGCTCGAGTCCCTCGACGAGGACCCTCACCGTGCCGCCGCAAGGAAGCCCGGCACGCCAGGCGGTTTCGTCGGCGACGCCGAACGCGAGAAGCTTTGGGCCTCCCCCGGCCATGACATCGGCGGCCTCTGCGATCACATCGGTCTCGACGCAGCCTCCCGACACCGAGCCCTCGAAGCGCTCCCCCGGGGCGACGGCGAGCTGACCGCCGACAGGGACCGGCGCCGAACCCCACGTGGAGACGACGGTCGCGAGCGCGGCCCGGCCGTGTTCGTCGAGCCAGTGCCGCGCGGCAGCGACGGGATCGCGGCGATCAGCCTTGCGAAGCTCAACTCTGGTCATAGCAATGCTCCATTCAACGCTTCCGGTTGCGCGTCAAGCGTTGAATGCGGGAATTGCGGTCTGCGCCCGCCCGAGGATCAGGCCGTGAATGTCGTGCGTCCCCTCGTAGGTCTTGACGCTTTCCAGATTGGCCATGTGGCGGAAGACGTGGAACTCGTCGCAGACGCCGTTCGCCCCGAGCATGTCCCGGGCGTCCCGGGCGATATCGAGCGCCTTGGCGCAATTGTTGCGCTTGATCAGCGACACCATCTCCGGGCTCGCGCGGCCCTCGCTCATCAGCCGGCCGACCCTGAGCGAGGCCTGGAGCCCGAGCGCGACCTCGCTCTGCATATCGGCCAGCCGCGACTGGATCAGCTGGTTCGCAGCGAGCGGCCGTCCGAACTGGTTGCGATTGAGCACATAGTCCCGCGAGCGAAACCAGCAATCCTCGGCCGCGCCCATCACGCCCCAGGCGATGCCGTAACGCGCCTGGGTCAGGCAACTGAACGGGCCGCGCAACCCGGAGACGCCCGCGAGCAGATTTTCCGAAGGAACGAACACGTCCTCCATTGAGATCATCCCCGTGGTGCAGGCGCGCATCGACAGCTTCCCTTCGATCTTGGGCGCGGTCAGGCCCTTCATGCCGCGTTCAAGAATGAAGCCGCGGATGACATCGTCGTCGGTCTTGGCCCAGACGAGAAGCACCTCGGCGACCGGGGAATGCGAGATCCAGCTCTTCGTGCCCGTGAGGATGTAGCCATCGGTCACGGACCTGGCGCGCGTCTGGAGGCTCGCCGGGTCGGACCCGCTGTTCGGTTCGGTCAAGCCGAAGCAGCCGATCCATTCGCCCTTGGCGAGCTTTGGCAGATATTTCGCTTTCTGCTCCTCGGTCCCGAAATTGTGGATCGGATACATGACGAGGGACGACTGCACGCTCAGGACCGTGCGGTGGGTCGAGTCGATCCGCTCAAGCTCGCGCGCGATCAGCCCGTAAACGACATAGTTCCCGGGGGCGCAGCCATAACCTTCGATGGTCGGCCCGAGATAGCCGCGCGCGCCAAGCTCGGCCACGATCTCACGGTCGAAACGCTCGTTCCGCGCCGCATCGACGATGCGCGGCGCGAGGCGATCCGTGGCGTAGGCGCGCACCGCGTGGCAGAGTCTCCGCTCGCTTTCGTCGAGCTGACCTTCGAGCAACAGGGGATCGGCCCACTGGAAGGCCTCCTGCACAACCGGCGAGTCGGCATTTTTCGGCATGGGATCACCGAGCCTCGATGACATGACGCTCCCGCCAATGTCGCATGCGCGCCCACCCTTGTCTGCAACCGCCGGACGTCGATTTTCGCGCCGGCGTTATGTGCGCGAGGCGAGACGACTGAAAAACCGGTCGGGGGTGAGAGGAAGTTCGGTGAAGCGGAAAGCGGACATCACCACGGACGCCAGATGTGCGTTTCGTATTGCCAGAACGCCAGCAGGCAAAGGACATAGACGCCACACGACCAGTGCAGCGCCTGCAATGTCGCGTTTGCGCTCGCTGTCCGCAGGCCTAAGCCACCAATCGAGGCGTCGACTCGCCCACGGCGTTAAGACACTTAGCACGAGCACGCCGATCGTATTGTCGATGAAGAGCGCGGCCCAATGCGACATCTTCAATGTTCCAACCAGGAATGGGTGTTCGATCCAGGCCGTGATCAACATGACCACTGGGTAGAGCGTCATGAGTACGACCATGTTCTGCTTCCAAGCCGGGGGCGAGACCGTATCTCGGTCCCCAACTTTGAACCATTGATCGAACCCAGTGCGAACGATCCTGGTGTGATATTCCTCGGTGAATGCCGCCGCCTCGTCGACCAGTTTCTTGCGCTCGGGTAAATTTAGCCAAGTTTGCAGATTGGCTTCGGAATCGAAGCGCAGGATGGTCAGCCAGTCGTCCTGCACGCCCGGGATCGGAGGCTCGAACCGATAGCCCTGCAGCCTGATCAGGCGGCGACGGAGGCAAGACCGTCTGTTTGACGAAGCCCGGCCGTGCAGCAACGATTTTGCTGACGCGGTCCTGCCAGCGAAGGCTTCGGTCTGGTCGGGCGCAATGCGCGTCTGCGTGACGATTGTGACAGTGCCGGCCTTCGCAGCCGTCGGCTCCGTCATGACCGCGGACTCAGCCGATCGAAGATCCGCTCGGGCGACAGCGGCAGGCTGGTGAAGCGGGCGCGCCCGTAGCGTTGGCAATGGCATTCGCGACAGCCGGCGCCACGGGATTGATCCCGCATTCGCCGAGCGCCTTAGCGCCCATTGGCCCGATCGTGTCGTAGGTATCGGCGAAATAGACCTCACTCCTGGGCACATCGGCGTAGGCAGGAATCCTGTAGTCGCGCAGCGCCGGGTTGGAACCATACGAGCACTGGATCGGGGTCGGAGTCGATTCCGAGGTGGTGCGGCCGGCGGCGGATGGCCGTCGTGAGCATGGAGTTCATCAGTGGTCATGTGGCAGAGGATCCCGCCCCGGGAGGCAAACCATTGACAGACTTCATACAAAAAATGATCGGGACGGCCGTGAAGCGATGCGTCCACAAGACAAAAGCATCGATCAGCACGAATGTCATAGAGCGGCCCGACAAGTTTGCGCGCGAACCACCCCTTATCGCTTTGATAGTCGCTGCAGATGAGCACCTTGCACGCAAAACCCGGCAGAGGGAGCTGACGAAACTCGGCTCGCAGTCCGGCGCGCGCGAGGTGACGAGCGAGATAAAAACCTCCACCTGCGGAAACGACGAAACGCTGTCGCCGTGCGGGGAACAGGTCAGCAAGAACAATCTTGGAGGACCTGCGAAGGATTTTCATCCTTCTTCATATCAGGGGACTAGGGTGACGACCAGATTGCGCGGGACAGTAGCCACCCCACGCGTGTTGGGTTGCCCGCACTTAACGCAAGCGTAAGTCCTGCTAGTACTCAGGAAGTGCCGGCGGAGGCACCGTCAAAACTTCTTCCTCTTCCGGGATGATGATTTCAGGACCCGCGCCGAGTTCCGTGCCTTCGATGTCGCGTTCGCGGGGCGCGCCCGCTTGATCGTCAAACTGGAAATCCGGCCGGTCATAGCGAGGCGCCGGAAGCTCAGGCCCTTCAGGAGAATCGACGTCTGGCTCCACGGCAACACTCGGCGAGGCCAGTGAGGCTGCACCCAGAAGGACGACGGCGAGAATGCTCATTTTTACGCTTTTCATACTGGATGTCCTTTCCTTTCGTACCCCAGGGGCGAACGAAAGTCCGGGGATATCGGTTCCCGCGGTTCGCGACATTTCTATTGTTTGGCTTCTTTCTTCCCAGCCCCAGCGATCGAAAGTGCGGCATGGAGCCTTGCAAAAAAGGAAAGCCCCGGCTGGGGTGTGCGGGGC
>DATAFR010000137.1:0-26930 GCA_036257375.1 Methyloceanibacter sp. | reverse complement strand
TCGCCGAGAGCTGCGCCGTTCACAGCATCAATGTGTCGGTCGCTCCCCTCTGAATGCCCGGCAATGCGGTTTCGGGCTAATGCAGGCGAAGTTCGCCTTCGATGAAGCTGAACTCTGCCGGCGCGATCAGGCGGCGATGCGCCACGCGAATGCGATAGAGCGCGCCGTCGAGATTGGCGTCCCAGAAATCCAAAAAGTCGGTGAGCTTCGGGAAGCGCGGAGCGACGTCGTAGTCCTGCCAGATGTAGCTTTGCAGCAGCTTGGGATGATCGGGAAGGCGGTAGAGGATTTCCGCGGTGGTCAGCGAGAACCCTTCGACCTGACGAAGAAAAGCAGCGTCCATAGGTTCGATCCTGCGTGGTCCGGTCTTTTTCGACTCTCTTTGAACTGTACAAGTGTTAACCGGCGTCAGCGGTTGCAGCAAGCGCGTTTCATGAATTGAATCAGATGCTTGGTAGCAAGCCGGCACAATTGCTAACGACTTTGGCACTCCCGTCTTGAAAGTGCTAAAATGCTCATCCACATAGCGCGAGGGGCGTGCCCAATTTTGGCGCGCCCCTCGGCACAAATCAGCTTAGAGGAGGAGAGAGATGAAGTTTCGTCCGTTGCATGATCGCGTCGTCGTACGTCGGATCGAAGAGGACGAGAGGACAAGGGGCGGCATCATCATTCCCGACACCGCCAAGGAGAAGCCGCAGCAGGGCGAAGTCGTCGCCGTCGGCCCGGGCGCCGTCGATGAGAAGGGCAAGGTCCAGCCGCTCGACGTCAAGCCCGGCGATCGCGTGCTGTTCGGCAAATGGTCCGGCACCGAGGTCAAGATCGACGGCGAGGAGCTTCTCATCATGAAAGAAAGCGACATTCTCGGCGTCCTCGAAGGCGTCGCCGCCAAGAAGAAAGCCGCCTAGCGAAAACAGCATCCTCATTCTGAGGAGCGCCCGGAGGGCGCATCTCGAAGGATGGGACCCCTGCGAATTTCAAGCTCACTCTTCGCGACGCCGGCGTCACCGGCGCCTCAGGGTGAAGCGAATGGAGAAAGAACACATGGCTGCCAAGGAAGTAAAATTCGCTCAAGACGCCCGCGAGAGCATGCTGCACGGCGTCGACATCTTGGCCAATGCGGTCAGGGTCACGCTCGGCCCGAAGGGCCGTAACGTCGTGCTCGAGAAATCCTTCGGAGCGCCGCGTATCACCAAGGACGGTGTGACCGTCGCCAAGGAGATCGAGCTCGAGGACAAGTTCGAGAATATGGGCGCGCAGATGGTGCGCGAGGTCGCTGCCAAGACCTCCGATACCGCCGGCGACGGCACCACCACCGCCACCCTTCTCGCTCAGGCCATCGTCAAGGAAGGCGCAAAGTCCGTCGCGGCCGGCGCCAATCCGATGGATCTGAAGCGCGGCGTCGATCTCGCCGTCAACGCCGTGGTCGCGGAACTCAAGTCGAAAGCGAAGAAGGTTACCTCGAGCGAGGAGATCGCGCAGGTCGGCACTATCTCCGCCAACGGCGATTCCGAGATCGGCGAGATGATCGCCAAGGCTATGCAGAAAGTCGGCAACGAGGGCGTGATTACGGTCGAGGAGGCCAAGGCGCTCGAGACCGAGCTCGACGTGGTCGAGGGCATGCAGTTCGACCGCGGCTACATTTCCCCCTATTTCATCACCGATGCCGACAAGATGCGGGTCGAGCTGGAAAGCCCCCTGATCCTCATCTACGAGAAGAAGCTCTCCAATCTTCAGACCATCCTGCCGCTGCTCGAGTCGGTCGTTCAGTCCGGCAAGCCGCTGCTCGTCATCGCCGAGGATGTCGAGGGCGAGGCGCTCGCAACCCTCGTGGTCAACAAGCTCCGCGGTGGACTGAAGGTCGCCGCCGTCAAGGCGCCGGGCTTCGGCGATCGCCGCAAGGCCATGTTGCAGGACATTGCCGTTCTCACCGGCGGCCAGGTCATCTCCGAGGATCTCGGCATCAAGCTCGAGAACGTCACGCTCGACATGCTCGGCAAAGCCAAGAAGGTGGTCATCACCAAGGACGATACGACCATCGTCGACGGCGCCGGCAAGAAGGCCGATATCGAGGCGCGCGTCGCCCAGATCCGGCAGCAGATCGAGGACACGACCTCCGATTACGACAAGGAGAAGCTGCAAGAGCGGCTGGCTAAGCTCGCCGGCGGCGTCGCGGTGATCAAGGTCGGCGGCGCGACCGAAGTCGAGGTTAAGGAGAAGAAGGACCGCGTCGACGATGCGCTGAACGCGACCCGCGCGGCCGTGGAGGAAGGCATCCTTCCCGGCGGCGGCGTGGCGCTGATCCGCAGCCAGAAGTCGCTCGACAAGATCAACACCGCGAACGACGACCAGAAGGTCGGCGTCAATATCGTGCGCCGCGCGCTTCAGTCTCCTGCCCGGCAGATCGCCGAGAATGCCGGCGAGGACGGCGCGGTAGTGGTCGGCAAAATCGTCGACAAGGACGACTATGCCTTCGGCTACAACGCCGCGACCGGCGAATACGGCAATCTGGTCAAGCAGGGCGTGATCGACCCGGCCAAGGTCGTGCGCACCGCCTTGCAGGATGCCGCGTCCGTGGCCGGCCTCCTCATCACCACAGAGGCGATGGTGGCCGAGAAGCCGAAGAAGAAGGTTCCGGCCATGCCCCCGGGAGCCGGCGGCATGGGCGACATGGACTTCTAAGTTGAGTTCAGTTGCGTAAGCGATTCAAACGAATCGCCTATTCCGAGCCGCGCCTTCGGGCGCGGCTCTTCCTTTCTTGCCGCACACTGCCGGGCTAACCTGACGCATGGCAAAGTCTGGCCGTATACGCGCCGGCATTGGCGGGTGGATCTACCCAGCCTGGCGCGGCACCTTCTACCCGAAGGGCCTGAAGCAGGCTGACGAGCTCGCCTACGCGGCGTCGCACCTCACCACCATCGAGATCAACGCCACGCACTACCGGCTGCAAAGCCCCAAGAGCTTCCGCAGCTGGGGCGCCGCCGCGCCCGACGGCTTCGTCTTCTCGGTGAAGGGCCCGCGCCTCGTCACACAGCAGAAGGTGCTCGCCGAGACCGGCAATTTCATCAAGCGCTTCTTCGCCTCGGGCCTCGCCGAGCTGGGCGACAAGCTCGGGCCCGTGCTCTGGCAATTCGCACCATTCAAGCGATTCGAGGCCGACGACCTTGCCCGTTTCCTCGATCATTTGCCGCGCGAGCTCGATGGGCTTCCGCTCAATCACGTAATCGAGCCGCGTCATGCGAGCTTCGCCACGCCGACGTTCGTGAAGCTCTTGCGCGACACGGGCACGAGTGCTGTCTACACTGATGCCGAGACCTGGCCCTCGATCGCCGATGTCACCGGCGATGTGATCTATGCGCGGCTGCAACGCGGCGACGACACGCTTGCTGCCGCCTACCCGCCGAAAGAACTCGATGCCTGGGCCGCGCGCGCCAAGGTCTGGGCCAAGGGCGGCGTGCCGCAAGACCTTCCGCTCGTGGACCCCACGCAGAAGCATGCGGCCAAGCCGCGCGATACCTTCATCTACTTCATCCATGAAGGAAAGCTGCGCGCTCCTGCCGCAGCCATGGCGCTGATCGAGCGTCTCGACTAGTCATCTCGCCGCACCCCGCGTCGAATTGCCCGGGGCGAATACGCTACCTTCCCGCGTTGTCCAGCCATCTTCTTTAGACGGGAGGCGCTGCCGGCAATTTCGGGAGATGAACATGTCGGATATTGCGCAGGATGGGATCGAGCCCGGCGCCGAGTCGGAGAGCTCAGAGCAAATCCCGGCGCGTCTCGGCATCCACCCTATTGCCATAGAGGTCGCGCTCGGGGCCGCGATCTGGTTCATCGTGATGACCTGGCTCGCCTTCGCCCGCAGTCCCGAGACCGATTATCTGCTGGTCATCGTGACCGTCTTCTTTGTGATCTTCTTCACGCTGTTCCTGTTCACCGCGACCTACAACCGTGGTGATGCGCGCTGGCCGATCAAGCGGACGAGCTTCCGCGAGTTCCTCAAGGGCACGGTCAGCACCGCGACCGGCGAGGAGAGCGGGCGCGATGTCTTTATCGAGATCGCCGCACTGCCGATCGTGCTCGCCCTCGGCGCGACGCTTATCGGTCTGGCTTGGATGATTTTCGGCTGAGCTCGGCCGCGCGGGCGAGCAGTTCCTCGCGCGATGCGGCAAAACCGCCGGCCACCCATTCGGCCTCGAGCTCCCGCAGGATCTTGCCAATGGCGGGGCCCTTAACATCGCCGAGCGCCATGATATCGGTCCCGCGCAGCGGGAACTCCGGCGCCTGCCAGCGGTCCGCGAGGCGCAGCGCCCGCCGCCAGCGTTGGTCGTCTGGGGCAATGCCTGCGTCGGCTGAAGCAAGCAGAACATGCGCTTCGAAGCTGCAAGGCCCGAGCCGGTAGAGCGCGCGCTTCGCCGCCGCCTCGTCAGGGAGCTCGTCGCTCGCATGATCCTCCGCGCCCAGGACGAGAACCGCCAGCTCGTTATTGGAAAGACGTAAGCGCGCCGCGAGCCGTTCGGCATCCTCCTTCACGAAGACGCCAAGCGCGGCGAGCCTGAGCGCCGCATCGGGCGCAAGTTGAAGCGCCTCTTCGGCGGCAACCAGCCTGGTAAAGCGCATCAAGCGCGGCACTCCGCCGAGAATATCCGTCAGCAGCCCGTAATCGAACAGCGCCTCGACGCCGCGCAACGCTTGCGGCGCCACCAGCAATTTGCGCAACTCTCCCGCCACCCGCTCGGCCGAGAGCTGCTCGATCCCTCCGCGCAAGCGCACACAAGCCGCGAGCCCCTCAGGATCGAGCGGTCCCTTGCCGTAATAGGCGTTGAAACGGAAGAAGCGGAGGATGCGGAGATAATCCTCCTTGATGCGCGCCTCCGCATCGCCGATGAAGCGCACGCGGCCAGCCATAAGATCGGCGTAACCGCCGAGCGGATCGAACAACTCCCCGTCGCTTCCGGCGTAGAGCGCGTTCAGCGTGAAGTCGCGGCGGCGCGCATCCTCTTTCCAATCTTGCGTGAAGGCGACGGTGGCATGCCTGCCGAAAGTCTCGACGTCGCGCCTGAGCGTCGTCACCTCGAAGGGGACGCCATTGGCGATGACCGTGACCGTGCCATGCTCGATGCCAGTCGGCACCGCCTTGAGGCCGGCGCTGCGAGCAAGCGCGATGACCTTCTCAGGGACTGCCGTGGTGGCGAGATCGACCTCGCTCACGGGTAGGCCGAGCAATGTGTCGCGAACCGCGCCACCGACAGCGCGGGTCTCGATGCCCGGAGCTTTGAGCGCGGCGAAGACGCGTTTCATCTCGGGGTGCTTAAGCCACGCGGCGTCCTTGAGCGAGGGGAGCGGCGCTGAGCCGCGCTTGACGGCTTGCTCGGTCATGGCATTCGCCTAGTCGATCTCGCCTGGCTTGACGACACCATTCTCGATGACCGGTGGATGATAGGTACCGCCCGGTTTCCCGCCCGAGAATTGGATGAGCGTCGCCATGGTGACGAGGAGAAGCCCGCAGCCAGCGGCCAACAGCCAGAAGATCGGGGCCCCCTGCCACAAGCTTGAAGGCGACGCGCCTTTCGCCGCAAGCATATAGACCGCGTAGATGAGAAAGGGCAGTGAGAACAGAAGAATGTCGATCAGCGCAATGCGCAACATCGAGGGGCTCGGGGCCTCTATCCCGGAAAAATGCGCCCGCACCATAGCGGCGCTTGCACCGCAAAGCGAGTGGCGACGCATCGTGTTAGTTGCCGCTTTCTCTCTCCGCCGGCGGGAAGGGAAAAAACTTGCCCCCACTCCAGACCCCTAACCCTTGCGACCCAGGCCCCTCGACCGCGAGCGCCGCAAGCTCGTAATAGACCGGCCTGGCGAGCCGCGCCTTCAAGCCGCGGCGCATGACGACATAGGGTGTGAAGCGCCCATTCGGCCCTGGCTCAAAGCCGAGTGCGTGCTCGGGGCCCGCCGTCGCCTCGTCGTCGACATTGCTGCGGAAGCGCAAGGCTTGCGTCCTGCCCTCTCCCTCGCGTCGCATCTCGACCGCGACGAAGGGCAGATCCTCGACTTCAATGGTGACTTTCTCGACCGGCGTGACCAGGTAATACTTCCCGTCCTCCTCCAGTCGCAGGACCGAGGCAAATAGTTTCACCAGCGGCTTCCGGGCGATCGGCCCCCCCTGGTAGTACCAAGTCCCGTCGCGGGCGATTTTCAGCCCGATATCCCCGCAAAGATTAAGTTTTGGCAATGCTGCCGAAGGCCGTTTGCCGCGGCCCTTGGCAGATGATACCAAATCGTCTCTTTCGTCTTGGTCAGGCATGTTTATGCCGCTTCTGACCGCATCTTTGCACTGTGGGCAACGGCCCGCTTAAGGCGTCTGGAACCAACACGATTGTGACCGATTTCCCGATCAAAGTGCTTCTCCTCTTCCCGGCCTTTGGCCCTATAGTCCCCTATCGTCAGGATCGAGCCAAACTGAAGCCATGACAACACTTGCCCAGACCGAGACCCAACTTGTCGATCGCATCGAAGCGGTTGGCGACAAGATCAAGAAAGTGCGCGAGACGACCTCCTCCATCATTTTCGGCCAGGAGCGCGTCATCGACCTTGCCCTGATCACGCTCCTGTCCGGCGGCCATGCGCTCTTGATCGGTGTGCCGGGCCTTGCCAAGACGAGCCTGGTCGAAACGCTCGGCGCGGTGCTCGGGCTCCAGAATAAGCGCATCCAGTTCACGCCGGACCTGATGCCGTCGGATATCGTCGGCGCCGAGGTGCTGGAGGAATCGACGGCGGGACGGCGGAGCTTTCGTTTCGTGCAGGGCCCGATCTTCACTCAGCTCCTGATGGCTGACGAGATCAACCGCGCGAGTCCCAAGACGCAGTCGGCGCTGCTGCAAGCCATGCAGGAGCATCACGTCACCGTGGCCGGCACCCGCCATGACGTGCCGCGTCCCTTCCATGTGCTCGCCACGCAAAACCCGCTCGAACAGGAAGGTACCTATCCCCTGCCCGAGGCACAGCTGGACCGCTTCTTGCTGCAGATCGACGTCTCCTATCCCGACATCGCAGCCGAGCGCCGCATGCTGTTCGCCACCACCGGCGTCGAGGAACGCGCGCTCAAGACTATTCTCTCCGCCGAAGAGTTGATGGTGGCGCAACGCCTAATCCGGCAGTTGCCGGTCGGCGATCAGGTGGTCGACGCGATCCTGAAGCTCGTCCGCTCGGCGCGGCCGGGTACGGGGATCGACCAGGAACTGGACGACATGATCGCCTGGGGACCGGGCCCGCGCGCCAGCCAAGCGCTGATGCTCGCCGTCCGCGCCAAGGCCCTGATCGAGGGGCGGCTTGCGCCCTCGGTCGACGACGTCATCGAGCTTGCCGAGCCGGTGCTCAAGCACCGCATGGCGCTCACCTTCGCCGCGCGCGCCGAAGGCATCGATATGAGCGACATGGTGGCGAGGCTGGTCGAGCCTCTAGGGTAATCCGAGCTTGGCCGACGCACGGCGCAGAACGCTTCAGCCTTTTTCCGGCGAGGAAGCCGAGGCCCACGGGTTGGCGGCGCGCATGCCCGCGCTCCTCATCGAGTCGCAGCGTGTCGCCCATACCGTCGCTCACGGCACGCATGGCCGCCGCCGCGCCGGTCCCGGCGAGACCTTCTGGCAGTTCCGCCATTACGATCACAACGATCCCGCCACCGGCATCGATTGGCGCCGCTCGGCCAGCTCCGACAATCTCTTCGTGCGCGAGCGCGAATGGGAGGCGGCGCATACGGTTTGGCTCTGGGTCGATCTTTCGCCGTCGATGCGCTTCCGTTCCTCTCTTTCAAATGTCACCAAGGAGAGCCGCGCCATCGTGCTCACGCTGGCGCTTGCCGAGCTGCTCGCCCGTGGCGGCGAACGTGTCGGCGTGCTTGGTGGACTGCCCTTCACCGGACGCTCCGCCGCGCGCAGGGTTGCCGAAGTGCTGCTGGGCGACACCAGCGAGGCGAGCCTTCCGCCAAAGGCGAAATTGAGTCGCTTCTCCGAATGCCTTCTGTTCAGCGATTTCCTCGAGCCTATCGGAGCGACCACCGACCGTCTTGAGATGATCGCCGCGCAAGGTGTGCGCGGCCATCTCGTGCAGGTGCTCGATCCCGCCGAGGAGACGCTCCCTTATGCCGGCCGCACCGAGTTTGCCGCAAGCGAGGGGCGGGACCGCGTCATCGCCGGCCGCGCCGAGACGTTGCGCGAGCAATATCAAGAGCGGCTGAAGCGGCATCGCACCGATCTGCTCGAACTGACGCAGCGGCTCGGCTGGTCCTTCCTCATGCATCACACCGACCGTCCGGCCGAGGAGCCTGTGCTGGTCGTGCACAATCGCCTCGCCGGGCTCGAGCGAGACTATCGTTATCGTCCGCCGCGGCCTGAGCCGGTGAGCGAGAGAGAAGCGAGCCGCCAGCCATGATGACCATCGGGGCGATCGGCTTTCTTCAGCCTTGGGTGCTCGCGGCGCTGGCCGCCTTGCCCGCCATTTGGTGGCTGCTGCGATTGACCCCGCCAAGCCCGCAAGTCGTGGTGTTTCCCCCGACCCGGCTGTTGAAGGACCTCAAGACCACAGAAGAGACGCCGGCGCACAGTCCGTGGTGGCTGACCGCCTTGCGCATGCTGCTCGCCGCCTTGTTGATTTTCGCCTTGGCGCGGCCGGTCCTCAATCCGGACCAACAGACTTTCGCCGGCGAAGGACCCCTGCTCCTCGTCATCGACAATGGCTGGGCGTCGGCGGCGCATTGGCCCGAGCGGCGCGAGGCCATTGAGGCGGCCATCGACCGCGCCGGACGCGACGGCCGCACGGTCTTGCTCGCTTTCACCGCGCCGGGCCAACCGATCAGCGATCCTCTCAGTCCCGAGCAGGCGCGCGAGCGGGTTGGTGGACTGAACCCCGAGCCCTACGCGCCCGACCGGACCTCGCTCGCGCCCGCGCTCGAGAAGCAGCTCGGCGGCAAGACCGACTACAGCGTACTCTGGCTCTCCGACGGCCTCGACTATGGCGAAGGCGATGCTTTCGCCAAGACGCTGGCCAAGCTTGCCGGCAGCAGCGGCAGCTTCGCCGTTCTGCGCCCAGGTCAAGACGACGCCGCGCTCGCCCTTGGCCAGACCGCCGGCGACAAAGGCGAACTCGCGGCGCGTGTCATGAGCGGCGCCGAAGGACCGCGCTCGGGCGTGGTCAAGGCGCTCACCGGCCGCGGCGAGCCGCTCGGCGAAGCCGCTTTCTCGATAGCGCAAGGAAAACGCGAGGCGATCGCCAATTTCGATCTACCGCTCGAGATTCGCAATCAGGTGGCGCGCATGGAGATTTCCGGCGAGCGTTCCGCCGGCGCCGTGCATCTTCTCGACGGACGCTCGCAATGGCACAGGGTCGGCATCGTCTCGGGCGAATCGCGCGAGGCGGCGCAGCCGCTCCTCTCGCCGCTTTATTATGTGCAGCGCGCGCTTTCGCCTTACGCCGACGTCATCACGCCGGGCGAGGGGAATGTCTCGAACGCCATCCACAGCCTGATCGAGCAGAAGGTCTCGACCATCGTGCTCGCCGATATCGGCAAGCTCGTCGCCGGCACGCAGGAGGAACTGGAAGCCTGGCTCAAATCGGGCGGGGTGCTCATCCGCTTCGCCGGCCCCAGGCTCGAACAAGGCGGCGATGAGCTGTTGCCGGTCGCGCTCCGCCGCGGCGGACGCTCGCTCGGCGGCTCGCTCTCCTGGAGCACGCCGCAGCCGCTCGCGCCTTTCGAGGAGAAGAGCCCCTTCCGCGGCCTTGCCGTCCCTCCGGACGTTAAGATCAACCGGCAGGTGCTGGCCGATCCAACCGTTGCCAGCGAGTCGGAGGTCTGGGCCACGCTCGCCGATGGCACGCCACTCGTCACTGCGGCAAAGCAAGGTCAAGGCTTCATCGTGCTGTTCCACGTCACCGCGAATTCGGACTGGTCTAATCTTCCGTTGTCGGGCCTGTTCGTGGAGATGCTGCGCCGTGTCGTTGCGCTCGGCCCAAGCCAGGTCACCATCGACAGCGGCAAGGAAGCCTCCACGGTTGAGGCCTCGCCTGCCGCCTCCACTGCTGCTGCGAGCTCAGGCGCGCTGCCGCCGCTCCAGACGCTTGATGGCTTTGGCCAGCTCGGCTCGCCGCCGCTTCGCGCGGCGCCGATCTCCCCCGACAAGCTCGACACCCTCGTGCCGGGGCCGGACCATCCCCCCGGCTATTACGGTCCCTCGGGCGCCGCGCGCGCCTTCAATCTCATCACCGCCAAGACCGTGCTCAAACCACTCGCCGACGTCGAAGGCTCGAGCGCCATCGGCGGCTACACCATGAAGAAGCCGGTCGCGCTCGAGCCGTGGCTCTATCTCGCCGCGATCGGGCTGTTTGTCATCGACATCCTTGCCATGCTGGTGCTGAGTGGAGGCGTAAGATTCGGCCGCCGCACCGCCGCGACGAGCGCCGCTATTCTGCTTGCGCTTGCGCTTTTGCCCACGCTCACTCACTCGGCGAGAGCGCAAGAGGCACTGGAAGTGGCGCCTCCCGCGGCGGCGCCAGCGCCTGATACCTCTCAGGCCAACGCCTCCCCGGCCGCTCCCGAAGATTTCGCGCTGAAGGCCTCCCTGCAAACGCATCTTGCTTACGTCATCACCGGCGACGGTGAGATCGATCGCGCGAGCGAGGAAGGCTTGAGCGGATTGAGCAAGGTCCTGCGCGCCCGCACCGCGCTCGAGCCGGCCGAGCCCATGGGCGTCGACATCAACAAGGACGAGCTAGCCTTCTTTCCTATTCTCTATTGGCCGGTGCGCGAGGATGCCCAGCCTCTCTCCGACGCGACCCTTGCCAAGGTGGATGCCTTCATGAAGCAAGGCGGCCTCATCATCTTCGACACCCGCGACCATGAGACCGGTTTCTCCGGCACCGGCGCGCAGGGCAAGGCACTCACCCGACTGATCGGCCAGCTCGACATTCCGCCGCTCGAGCCCGTGCCGGAGAACCACGTGCTCACCAAGTCGTTCTATCTGATGCACAGCTTCCCCGGCCGCTGGGACGGCGGTGCGCTGTGGGTCGAAGCAGAGCCGGAGGACGAGGCTGAGCGCAACGAACGCTCGCGCCGCACCGACGGCGTAAGCTCGATCGTGATCACCTCCAATGACTTCGCCGGCGCCTGGGCGCTCGACGAAGCGAACCGGCCGATCTATCCGACCGTGCCGGGCGGCGAGGTGCAGCGCGAGATGGCGTTCCGCGCCGGCGTCAATATCGTGATGTATGCGCTCACCGGCAACTACAAGGCCGATCAGGTGCATGTCCCTGCCCTGCTCGAGCGCTTGGGGCAGTGACGCCATGAGCTGGTCGATCGAGTTCCTGCCGTTCGTGCCCTGGCCGGTTCTCTGGGCGCTTGCGGGCTTAGGCGCACTGCTGCTCGTTCTTTTGTTCTGGCGCTCGCGCCGCGGCGTGATTTTCCGGCTGTTGAGCTACGTGCTGCTCCTGCTCGCCATCGCCAACCCTCAGCTGAAGCAGGAGGACCGCGAGCCGCTCAACGATGTGCTGGCCGTCGTGGTCGACGAAAGTCAGAGCCAGGCGATCGCCGGCCGCACCACCCGCACCGCCGAGCTGCGCAAGGAATTGGAGGAGAAGCTCAAATCCTTCCCCGATCTCGACGTGCGCTGGGTCAATTCAACCTCGACCTCCGCCGACAACGATCGCGACGGCACCATGCTCTTCACCGACCTCGCACAAGCGCTCGCCGATGTCCCGCCGGACCGGTTGGCCGGGGTGATCATGATCACCGACGGCGAGGTGCATGACGTGCCGGCTTCGGCCTCCGGCCTCGGCTTTGATGCGCCGGTGCATGCACTGCTCGCCGGCAAGCCGGGCGAGTTCGACCGCAGGCTCCAGGTCTTGAGCGCGCCCCGCTTCGGCATCGTCGGCTCCAGCCAGAATATCGAGGTGAAGGTCACCGACACGACGGCAGTCGGTGCCGGCAGTCCGGTCAGGCTCACCGTGACCCACCAAGGCCAGCCGCCGGTGACGCAAAGCGTGCGGCTCGGCGAGAAGGTCGAGATCCCGGTCCATATCGACCATGCCGGTCCCAACATCGTCGAGATCGAGGCCGAGGCCGCTCCCGACGAGTTGACCGCCGTCAATAATCGCGCCGTGTTGACCATCGAGGGTGTGCGCGAGAATCTGCGCGTGCTGCTCGTCTCCGGCGAGCCACATGCGGGCGAGCGCACCTGGCGCAACATGCTGAAATCCGACGCTTCGGTCGATCTCGTGCATTTCACCATCCTGCGCCCGCCCGAGAAGCAGGACGGCACGCCCATCAATCAGCTCTCGCTGATCGCCTTCCCGACGCGCGAACTGTTCCAGGAGAAGCTCGATCAGTTCGACCTGATCATTTTCGACCGCTACCAGCGGCGTGGCGTGCTTCCCTTGCTCTATCTCGAGAATGTCGCCCGCTATGTGGAGAAGGGGGGCGCCGTGCTGGTCTCGGCCGGCGACGACTATGCTTCGCCGCTCAGCCTCTACCGCTCGCCGCTCGGCCAGATCCTCCCCGCCGTGCCGTCGGGCCGGGTGGTCGAGGAGCCGTTCAAGCCGACGCTCACCGAACTCGGCGGGAAGCATCCGGTGACCAGCGATCTGCCGGGCGCGTCCGGACAGGAGCCGTCTTGGGGCCACTGGTTCCGCGTCGTCGATATCAGCCCGCGCGATGCCGAGGTCCTGATGAAGGGCGCGCAAGGGCGGCCGCTTCTCGTCATCGGCCAGCGCGGCGAAGGCCGCGTCGGCATGCTGCTCTCCGATCATGCCTGGCTCTGGGCGCGCGGCTATGAAGGCGGCGGGCCCTATACCGACCTCCTGCGCCGGCTCGCGCATTGGCTGATGAAGGAGCCGGACCTCGAAGAGGAGACGTTAAAAGCGTCGAGCCGCGGCCAGACGCTCTCCATCGAACGGCGCTCGGTTCAGGACGCCATCCAGCCCGTCATTGTGACCGCACCATCCGGCAAGGAGGAAACCATCTCGCTGGACAAGGGCGAGCGCGGGATCTGGCGCAAGGCCATGACGGTGGACGAGCAAGGCGTCTATCGCATCTCCTCCGGCAAACTTGCCAGCGTCGTAACCGTCGGCAATGCCAATGCACGCGAGCTCGCTGCGGTCACCGCAACCGACGCCGTGCTGTCGCCGATTCTCGATGAAACCGGTGGGGGTAGCTTCTGGCTCGGACGGAACGATGCAGAGGCGGCGAAGCTGCCGCGTCTTGTCATGCTGCGTGGCGGTCAGGTGATGCACGGCGACGATTGGCTCGGCCTGCACAAACGCGACGCCTATCACGTGAAGGGCGTGCGTCTCTTCCCGCTCTTCAACGGGCTGCTCGCGCTCGGTCTGCTGCTTGGCTTGCTCGCGGCGACCTGGTTCCGCGAAGGCCACTAGCGCGCGTAGCCTTTCACCGCTCCAGCCGCCTTCGCCAGCACGCCCGGGACAAGCTCGACGGCGAGAAGACGCGCGGGATCGACCGGACCAGGCAAAGTGATCTGCCCGGGCGGCACCGGCTGAAACCCGAAGCGGCCGTAGTAGGGCATGTCGCCGACAAGGAGCGCGAGACCGAAGCCCTCCTCTTTCGCCCGCGCCAAGCCTTCCTCGACGAGAGCCTTGCCGTAACCTTTCCCCTTCTCGGCGGGATCGACGACGAGCGGCCCGAGCAGGAGGGCGCCCTCCCGGTGCCCGATGCGGATCGCAGTGAAGCGGATGCCGCCGACCAGCCGTTCATCGAGAACGGCGCAGAGCGACAGCGCTTGGATCGGCGGCACGCCTTCGCGCACCCGGTAGGCGCTCCGCGCAAAGCGGCCGGGACCGAACGCTTGGGCTGAAAGTTCGGACAGGATGGACGCGTCGCCGTCGGTCTCGAGACGGATCGCAAAGCTAGAGGACGTCATGAGGAAAGAGGATCCCAGGAAGACTGACCGAGAAGGAACCCTCGGGCCGCGACGAGGCGCCATGGATGGCGGCAAACGACGTCAGCTTGCGAGGGACGATACGGTGCAACGCTCAAGCGAGCGTGCGCCGTCGTCGTCGCGAAATCGTCCGAAACTCGATCCTCGTCCACATGGCGGCGCTGCCTTATCATGGACGGGCAAGGCGGTCCAGCGCCGCGATGGGAGTTTTTCTTCACGATGCTGCCAAACCTCCCGATTCCATCGCCGTTCACTTAGCGTTTATCGCCTCTCGCCATATCTTTGAATCTGCTACACTTAATCAGCTGGCGAGGAGGCGTTTCAAGCCGCCTCCCTCGATGAGGAAGTGCGGGGGCAAAATCCTATGGCTGACACAGCACGACTGCTCGTTCTCTATCACTCCTCCTACGGGCATACCGAGACGCTCGCCTATGCCGTGGCGCATGGCGCGCGCGCGGTGGAAGGCGTGCATGTCAGCATCAAGCGCGTGCCTGAGCTGATGCCCGAGGACATCATGCGCTCGGCCGGCATGAAGGTCGACCAGCCGGCGCCGATCGCCGACCCGCAAGAACTCACCGAGTATGACGGAATCATTTTCGGAACGCCCACGCGCTTCGGCAACATGACGTCGCAGATGCGGAATTTCCTCGACCAGACCGGACCGCTCTGGGTCAGCGGCGCGCTGATCGGCAAGGTGGGCAGCGTGTTCACCTCGACCTCGACCGGCGGCGGCAACGAGACCACCATCGTCTCCTTCCATTGGACCTTGCTGCATCACGGCATGGTGGTGGTCGGCCTCCCCTACTCCGCGCCCGACCTGCCCGACATCAGCGAGGTGAAGGGCGGCTCGCCTTACGGCGCCGGCACCATCGCCGCGCCTGACGGCTCGCGGCTGCCATCACAGAAGGAGCTCAACCTCGCGAGCTTCCAGGGCCACCACGTCGCCAAGATCGCCAAGAAGCTCGCGGCAAACCAATAGCTCACCAAAGCGCCCTGATTGGCGCGTTGCCGAAAATCTCCGCAAGTCGCGCACGCGTGCCCGGATCGATGGTCTCCGGTAGATCCTTGAAGGCGAACATGCGCGTCTCGGCGATCTCGCCGCGCTTTCGGTAATCGCCGTTCCGCAGCCAATGGCGCACCACGAACACAGCAATATGGTCGCCGGGGAAGCTTGCAAAATTGGAAAAGATGCCGTGCAACTCGGGCTCGCTTGTCAGCGCCACGCCGACCTCTTCCTCAAGTTCGCGCGCAAGCGCCACAAGAAGCGTCTCGCCCCATTCGACGCCGCCACCGGGAAACCACCATCCCGACCGATAGCCATGCCTCACGAGAAGCACGCGGCCTTCCGCATCGATCACCGCGCCTTGCGCGCCGAGGGTCAGACCGCGCCGCAGGCGCCAGATCGGCCGGAACATCGCTGTCAGCAGGCGGTTCGGCCTGAGCCGTCCGAGGACGCCTCGCTTCGGTGTTGACTCCTCGCGCGACACGGCCCTCTACAGCCTCCCCTCAAGAATGCCACTCGCCGCAGCGCTCGCGGCTTTCCCGCCACAACAATCTCTTTGCCACATTATAAGAGGTTGCGCGGACCGCGCACCGCCGCTCGAATTTCAGCGTTTCCAACGGAGCTGTGGCCATCTAGTGTTCGGGCAAGAATTGAGGAATACAAGCTGCGCCCGGTGTTCAAGCTCGCTCATCTCTCCGACATTCATCTCAGCCCAATGCCGCGCGTCAAGCGCCGTCACCTGATGTCCAAGCGCATGCTGGGCTACGTGAACTGGCATCGCGGGCGGAAATACGTGCACCGGCGCGAGATCCTCGATCTCATCACCCACGACGTCGCCGAGCAAAACCCCGACCACATCGCCGTGACCGGCGATCTGGTCAATCTCGGTCTGCCGGAGGAATTCATGCGCGCCGCGGAGTGGCTGCATCAACTCGGACCGCCGGAGAAGGTGACGGCGATCCCCGGCAACCACGATGCTTATGTGCGGCTGCATCCCGAAGCGGGCACCGGCCACTGGCAGCCTTACATGCAGGCGAACGAGGCCGGTGAGACGCTGTTTCCGACGCCGCAAGCGCGCTTCCCTTTCGTGCGCCGCTTCGGCGACGTGGCGCTGGTCGCTCTATCCTCGGCGATCCCGACCATGCCCTTCATCGCCGCGGGAAAAATCGGGACCGCCCAGCGCGAGCTGTTTGCCAACGCCCTCGAAAGGTTGAAGCAGGCGAACCTATTTCGCGTGGTCTTGATCCATCACCCTCCCTTGCGCGACCAGGCCGGCTGGCATCGCGGTTTGCGCGACGCCGGCAGGTTCACGCGTGTTCTGAAGCAGCATGGCGCCGAGCTTGTTCTACACGGCCACAATCATGCGCAGACGGTGCATGAGCTGGAAACCGCGACCGGGACCGCCATCGTCATCGGCGTGCCCTCCGCTTCGGAAGCGGTCGAGGGCCGCATCCCCGCCGCACGCTATAACGAATATGCGATCGCGCGGGCGGGCGACGGCTGGCATGTCGAGATGGTCGGACGCTCGGTGGCGGCCTCGCCCGAGCATGTCTGGGAAAGCGAGCGCCGCGTACTTAGGGAGACGTAGGAAGGTTGAGCATCACCGCGGCGAACAGCCCGACCACTCCGGTGGCAACACCGATCACAAAAGCTGCGATCACGACACCCATGCCGGTGCGTGCCGGCGCAGGTTCGAGCCCGAGCCGTGCCGTATGGCCGGGCTCGCTGATAGCGGCCTCGAGGCGCTCGCGGTGCACGATCTCGTGCGCCATGTAACGGGTGATGCGGTCGGCGATATCGGGAATGTTGGTTGAGCTGTAAAGCGTCCGCCTGCCGTCCTCGCTGTTGCGCACGAAGTGGTAGGCCCCGCCGTCGTCGACGGTGGCATAGGTGAACAGGTCGATCCACAGTCGCGCCGGCCGGCTCGGCACCAGCACGAGATTGAAGCGGTCGTCATGTGCGGGAAGCTCGGCGAATACGCCTTCAAGGTCCGCCTTGAGAAGCTCGAGCCGCGCGATCTCGCCGTCGCGATTGTCGGCAGAGCGATGGAGGCGCTCGGCCTCCTCCAGCCGCGCCTTGCGGACGGCCTCGCGCAACGAACGCGAGGCGGCAGGCCGTGCAATGGCTTTGGCGCTCTCTTCCATCGCCTCAAGCCCTTGGCTTTGGGGCTCAGCATAGCTCTCTAAGCGGCGGAAATGCGACTGAAATTCGCCCCTTGCGGCCAGCTATTTCGAGGCCAAAACCACGGACGCCCGGGCATCGTCGAACCATTTGTCGACGGCGGTGTCGACATTCGCCTCCAGGCTCGATTTCCATGTGGCGATGGTGGCGTCGAGCGCCTCCTCATTCGCCTTGACGAAGCTCTCGCGGTTGATCGCCTCGTTTGCCGCGTTGGAGAGATAATCGACCGCAGCGCCTATGGCGACGCCGATCGCGGCGCCCAACACCTGCCCGCCCATCGGCTGCACCACCGTGCCGGCCACAGCGCCCTGCTGAGCGAAGGCAATGCGCGTTCCGAGCGAGGTTGCCACCCGCCGCGACAATTGGCCGAAGCTCTGCGCCAGCACGCCATTGATGGCAGGGCCGAGGGCGAGCGCGCCGACCGTGCCGCCCGCTGCCGCCGCCCCGACGCCGGCAATGCCGTCGAAGGCGCGATCCTCCATCAGATAGGTCGGCGCCTTCCACTTCTGTGCATCCCAATCGAGCTTGACGCTGGTCATCGGCGTCGCGGCGGGAATGTCCTCGAGGTGACTTGTGTGCTTGGCGAGGAAAAGCTGAAGCCTCATATCGCCATTGGCGATCACGCGCCGATAGCTGTCATGCGCATGTCGCACCGCCTGCTCGACGCCCTTGGTGACAGTCTGGTCGCGCAATTCCGGCTTCAGCACCTGCTCCTTGTAGTTCTTGAGGAAATAGTCTTTCACGTCGGCCTCGATCGCCTCGTTGACCGATTCGTATTTGCCGACCTCGAAGAAGCGAGTGATGGCGGAAGAAATGGTTTCTTTCAGCACGACGTAGGAGCGTTTCCACTCGAAGAACCAGTCGGCATAGGAGGAGATCGCCTGTTCGCGATCCTGGAAGGCGAGCGCGAAGGCGCGATCGAGATCCTCATGCGCCGACTGCTTGATACGCGCCCGCTCATCGTCGAGCATCAGGATCGTGTCGTTGACGAATTTGTCGGCCTCGGACTTGCTCGCCACCACCTTGTGCAAGGACCCGTCGACATCCTTGATGATGAGATCGACGGCGTCGGGCGGCAGACTCTCGTCGCCGAAGAAGATGTCGAACGCACTGTTGTCGACATGCACCGGCGCGGTGTGGTCGAGATGCCGGTAATAGTTGCGATAGAAGGTCGTGCCGAGCGACACGACGGCATAGGTGCAAAGCACGACCGCCACGGCAATGCCGATTGGCCTGAGCAGCATGCCAAGCGCGCTTGGCCGCACCACAGTCTCACGACGGTTACGCAACACGTGCCGCGAGCCCCGGCGCTTGGCCGGCGGCCGGCTTATCGTTGCGATGGCATCTTCTGGATCGGCGGCAAGCGCAAGGCTTTGGGATTTGGGCATGTCGTCCAGCATGTCGTTTGACACCCTCTGAGCCGGTATCTCGGCCCCGTGCCCCCGGCTCTCATATAGGGCTAATCGGCCGTTCATGTAAGCACCGATCCCCGGTTTCTTGGGGAACAACGCGGCGAACTCTTGGTTCTCCAAAAGGGCGGCAAACCAAGAGGTTCGATCATGTTGAAGCGTCACCCCAAAGGGAGCCAGCCCCCGCAGGAGCAAGATCGCCAGCCAGGCCGCGAAACCGAGATGGTGCCGCAGCCCGACTTCGAGCCGCGCTTTGCGGGCTCGGGACGGCTCGAGGGCAAGACCGCGCTGATCACCGGCGGCGACAGCGGCATCGGCCGCGCGGTGAGCGTGCTGTTCGCGCGCGAGGGCGCCAACATCGCCATCGTCTATCTGGAAGAAGACAAGGATGCCGCGGACACGATGGCGCTCGTGGAAAGCGAAGGCGCCACCTGCCTCCTCATCAAAGGCGATATCGGGTCAAACAAGTTCTGCGCCGAGGCGGTGAAGCGCACCGTGAAGAAATTTGGAAGCCTCGACGTGTTGGTGAATAACGCCGCCGAGCAGCACGAGCAGGAGGACGTCGAGGAGATCGACGAGGCGCAACTCACCCGCACCTTCCGCACCAATTTCTACGGCTATGTGTTCATGACGCAAGCCGCTCTCCCGCACCTGAAGGAGGGCGCAGCCATCGTCAACACGGCCTCCATCACCGCCTATCGCGGGCATCCGACGCTAGTCGATTACTCCGCGACCAAAGGCGCCATCGTCACTCTCACCCGATCTCTGTCCACCCAGCTCGCCGACAAGGGCATCAGGGTGAACGCCGTGGCGCCGGGGCCGATCTGGACGCCATTGATTCCGGCCAGCTTCGATGCAGACTCGGTCGCCGAATTCGGCAAAGATACGCCTCTGGGCCGCGCCGGCCAGCCCAACGAGGTGGCGCCTTGCCATCTCTTCCTGGCTTGCGAGGATTCCAGCTACATGACCGGACAGGTGCTGCATCCCAATGGCGGCGAGATGGTCGGAAGCTGATCTTCCGCTCTTCAGAGAAAGGCGGATCAACGACCCCAAGCGGGCGCTCCATGCGCTTGCGACCGAGGCCGCGTCATGCACGCGCTGCGATCTCTACAAGAACGCAACCCAGACCGTGTTCGGCGAAGGGCCAGCCGATGCGGCGCTCATGCTGATCGGCGAGCAGCCGGGCGATCGGGAAGACGTGGCCGGTCGTCCTTTCGTCGGACCCGCCGGCAAGGTGCTCGACGCGGCGCTCGAAGCGGCCGGCATCGAGCGCGCCGAGGTCTACATCACCAACGCGGTGAAGCATTTTAAGAACGAGCCGCGCGGCAAACGACGTCTGCACAAGAAGCCGGACACGAGCGAGATCGATGCCTGCCGCTGGTGGCTCGACAACGAGCTCGAATTGGTCAAGCCCGCAGTGGCGGTGGCGATGGGCACTACCGCCGCGCGCGGGTTGATGCGCAAGGCGCTCTCCATCAATGCCAATCGCGGCCGCTTCATCACGCTGCCCGGCGGTGTGCAGGGTCTCATCACCGTACATCCCTCGTATCTGCTGAGGCTGCAAGAAGAGCGCGACAAGCGGCGCGAGTTCGATCGTCTAGTCAAAGATCTGCGCCTGGCCAACGCCGAAGCGAGAAAAGCACGACGCTAAAGCTCAGACCTGCGCGTGCGAAATCTCGGTCACGATGATCGACGCGCCCCAGCGGATCAGCAGGAACAGCGCGACGGCGATTCCGAAATTGAAAGCTCGGTTGAGCCAATGAGCGAGACGCTTGCTCGCCAGGAAGCCGAAGAGAGGCAATAGAAGAAAATCACGACCAGTGCGAACTCGTGCAGATAGAACAGTACGGGGCTGCCGGACTTCTCGTAGAAATATTTGAGGCCTCCGACCAGGACGAAATTGCGCAGTAGGTCGAAGAACCACTACGAGAAATTGCGCACCAATTCCCAGAGCGCAATTTCCCCTTGTCGCTGCGTCAGCAGCCGGGCGCGGTAGGCGGTAAGGTCCACGGCGGCCTAGATCAGAGCGCGTCGGCGCCCATCTCGCCGGTGCGCACGCGCATTGCCCCTTCGAGCGGCAGCACGAAGATCTTGCCGTCGCCGATATGGCCGGTGCGCGCGGCATTGCCGAGCGCCTCGACGACGGAGTCGGCGATCGAGGCGCTGACCGCAATCTCGAGCTTCACCTTCGGCACATATTGCATGGTGTACTCGGCGCCGCGATAGATCTCGGTCTGGCCCTTCTGCCGTCCGAACCCGCGCACCTCGCTCACCGTCAGTCCTTGCACACCGATAGCGGCGAGGGCTTCGCGCACCGCTTCGAGCCGATGGGGCTGGATCACTGCAATGATGTATTTCATCTCGCTCGTCCTCGATCACATGTTGTAGCCGCGTTCGCCGTGGAGCCTGAGGTCGAGGCCCTGTTCCTCGGTCTCAGCGCCGACGCGCAATCCCGTGACCGCATGGACGACCTTGGCGATGACGAAGCTTAGCACGAGCGACCATAGCAAAGTGGCGACGATCCCGGTGAGTTGAATTGCAGTCTGTCCCCCAATGCTGCGGCCCTCCGCGAGCCCGATACCGCCGAACGCCGCATCCGCGAACAGGGCCGTAAGCAGGACGCCGGTCGCCCCGCCCACGCCATGCACGGCGAATACATCGAGCGAGTCGTCGATTTTGAAACGCCGTTTTACCACGAGGACCATCACATAGCAGATCGCGCCTCCGACGAGTCCGATGGAGAGGGCGGCACCCGGACCGACATAGCCCGACGCCGGCGTGATGGAGGCTAAACCGGCGACCGCGCCAGTGACGGCGCCGACCACGCTCGGCTTGCCGAATTTCGTCCACTCGATGAGGATCCAGACGAGCGCTGCCGTCGCTGCCGAAATATGCGTCACCGTCATCGCCATGCCCGCATCGGCGCCAGCCTTCAGCGCGCTGCCGGCGTTGAATCCGAACCAGCCGACCCACAGCATGCAGGCGCCAGCCATGGTCATCCACGGCGCATGCGGCGGCCTTACATCGTCGGGGAAGCCGGTGCGCGGTCCGAGCAAGACGGCGAGCACGAGCGCGGAAATACCGGCGGTGAGATGCACGACAAGGCCCCCGGCGAAATCGAGCACACCCCTCTGGGCGAGCCATCCGCCGCCCCAAATCCAATGCGCCACAGGCACATAAACGAGGAGCAGCCAGAGCAGGCTGAACAGGAGCACCGCGCTGAAGCGCATGCGCTCGACGAAGGCGCCGATGATGAGCGCCGGCGTGATGATGGCGAAGGTCATCTGGAACATGAAGAACACGGTCTCTGGGATCGTGGTGTTTGGCGCCACTCCGTCGCGCGGGACACCCATGAGGAGCGCCTTGTTGAGATCGCCGATCCACGCGCCGCTGCCGTTGAAGGCGAGACTATAGGCGCCGACGAGCCAAGCCACCGACACAAGGCAGGCAATGGCGAAACATTGCATCAAGACCGAGAGGAGGTTCTCGGCGCGCACGAGTCCGCCGTAAAACAGGGCAAGCCCCGGCAAAGTCATGAATAGAACCAGTGCCGTGGCCGTTATGAGCCAGGCGGTATTGCCTGCATCGATCATTGATGGTCCCCCCAGCGCTTCGCACAAATTACGCTTTTGCCTAAAGTTCTAGCACGAGTTGGGCCGCGAGTCAGAGGGCGGTGTCCATTCCTGCCTTATTCGCTTGCAATTGCCCACAGATCCGGCGGGGGTAGATGCGCCCACAATTACTAGAGAGGCATGCTATAGTTCCCATATGAGCAAGGCTTTTACCAAGGAACCGGAGGGCGGCGAGGTCTATGACGACCTGCCAGATCGGCCGGTTTCCCCGCATAATCTCGTGACGCCCAAGGGACTTGAGTTGATCGAGGTCGAGCTCGCGCGGCTGCATGCCGAGCACGCCGCGGCCCAAGACGCCGACGACCGGCCACGGGTTGCCAAAATCAACCGGGACTTGCGCTATTGGACCTCGCGCCGGGCCACCGCCCAGGTGATCGAGCCTCCGCGCGACGCGAGTGAAGTGCATTTCGGCTCGACGGTGACGATCGAGCGCGAGGACGGACGGCGGCAGACGTTCCGCATCGTTGGCGAGGATGAGGCTGACCCATCCCTCGGCACGCTCTCCTATGCCTCGCCCGTGGCGCAGGCCCTGATGGGAAAAGCCAAGGGTGACGTGGTGCAGGCCGGCGTGGCGGAAGCCACTATCATCGGCATCTCGTAGTTTCGATCTGGCTCAGCTCGTAGGCTTTGTGGGCTTTTCCAGCATCAGCTTGCCCTGTTTGTGCACCAGGGCCTTGGCCTTGTTGGCAAGCAGCGACAGCATCCAGGGAAGCTGCACCTCGAGCCGCACGTGATCGTCGGCGACGTCGACAGTGCCGGTCGTGGTCTGACCGAGAAGGCTCGCGCGGAAATCGAGATGGTCTCCGGCCCATTCGTCCTTCAGCACCATGAATTTCTCGCCGAAGGTCGAGCGCACATTGCCGAAGCCGGCTTTCAGCCGGCGTGCGGCTTCCTGCTTGCCGAGCCTATGGGGGATGGTGACGACAACCGGCTGGGACATCTTGCGAAACCTCTCCTCGCCAAATGCGCTGAACGTGCCCCTCATGTGGGGAGGATGCGCCAGAGGTCCAGAGCCTCGCGCAAGAATACCAAAGGGCGCAAGAGCTTAAAGCGCTTGCGCCCTTCGCGGATTACTGCCGCTCGGCCCTAACCGACCGGATGAGCCAGGTTGAGCGGATCGTCGATCTCCGCGAAAGCCCAGACCTGCGCGTCGGCCGTTGCATCGCAGAGAACAAGGCTCTCGCTTGTCTCGATAAAGACGTAGTAGCCGGGGACCCAATCGCCATCGAGACCATCAGGCCCCGAGCCCACGATCTTGCCGGGACCACCAGGGAGAAAGGCCTGACAGGCACTTTCGGCGATCGTGATGGGACTCTTCTCCGGCACGTCGATCTCGCCTTCGTTGGCGGCGGGTTGGAGGCCCACGAGATTGGCGCCGGCGCCTTCCAAGAGGTCGCCGGTCATCTTCGAATAGGCGAAGACATGGCCCTCGGCGTCCGCATTGCAGAGCCAGAGATTGGCATCGGCATCCGTGAGCCACACCAGGCTGCCGCCACGCCCATCATCGACCGCAGCCACGAAAGCGACAGGCTGGGCGTTGGCCGCGGTGCAGGCGTTGACCGCCGAGGCGTGGAGTTGGTCTTCGGCCGAGGCTGGACCGCCGAGACTGACGCCCATCGCGAGCGCAGCAAGAATTGAAGCAAGGGAGTAATAGGCGAATTTCATGATGTCGCTTCCTTTTGCGCCCCAAAAGGCAGGATTGCGGCTTTGCGGCTTGCCATTGTGAGCCTGCGCACAAAGGCTTCGCGGGGAAGCTTTAGGTTCGGCCTTCTTTCTTATCGACATGGCCGAGGTCGCGCTCAGGCGCGATCTGGTCCCGCACGATCTGCTTCAGCTCCTTGATCTCTGGAAACCGCCCCTTCTCAGCCCGCGACCAGATCAGCTTGTCGTCGAGCCTGACCTCGAACACGCCCCCGGTATCGTCGGGGATCAGCGTGACCGAGCCCAGTTCCGCGGCAAAAGTCGACAGGAGTTCCTGCCCCATCCAAGCCGCGCGGAGCAGCCAGTTACAAAGCCGGCAATAGGTGATGGCGATGTTGGGCGCGGGTGGAATGGCGAAGACTCCAGCAGCTTCAATCCTAATCCCCCGATCCGCCTATTCTCAAGAATTGTTGAGGTGGATCAATGGGAGTAGGCACCGCCGTCATTTAACTGTCATAATAGCTATTCGAGGCGATCGGTCCCAGACGGAGGCGATGATGGAAGATTCGATCCCTGGCGATGCGAGCAAGCCAACCCGCTTGCCCAATCCCTTTCTCGACTTTGCCGTGACCGGGCTCGCAGTGCAGCTGAAGTTTTGGCAGGCCTATCAGGTTGAAGGCGCCGGCTGGGTCGCCAAGCGCATGCGCAAAAATCTCGAACAGTTGCGAACGCTCGGTCATTGCTGCGACGCCAAGTCCTTAAGTGAATGCCAGCTCGGTTGGCTGCGCGAGATTCAAAAAGACTACGCGGAAGAGCTGGCACGAATCACCGCGACCACCTTCACGCTGGGTCTTGGCGAACTCCCTGGCTTGGGATGGCTCTTCGGCAAGCGCACAGCCGGAGGACAACAGCCCGATGGCCACGCACGGAAATCTCGACCTGATCTGCAAGTTGTCGCGTGAGGTACGATGCTCTTGACCGGGCAGGGAAATTCCGGCCCGGCCGCGTCTCCGCAATAGACGCGCTCAATGCGCGTTCCCTGCGAGGATTTGTCGCTCGCCCTCTTGTCATCACGCTGTAATCGCAATCTTGGCTTGTTCTTTGTCGCAAACTGCGGGAAAGAGAGGTCCTATGCGATTCAGAATCACCCGCACCCACCTTCGCCTTGCTGCCGCCCTGGCCATGACGGCGATCCTCCTGTCGGCCCCCTGGCCTGCCAGTCAAGCCGCGCCCAGCCCCTTCGACGTCCTCCTCGGCTCCTGGGGAGGCAGCGGTCAGATCACCATGACCGACGGCCGCAAAGAGCGGCTGAAATGCAGCGCCTATTACACCGGCGGCGGATCTCAGCTCGGCATGGCCATTCGCTGCCAGAGCGAAAGCTCCAATGTCGAGATCAGGAGCAAGCTCAGCCAGTCCGGCGGCCGCATCACCGGCACCTGGGAAGAGCGCACGTTCAATGCCTCGGGGAACGCGGTGGGCCAGGCTTCCGGCGACAGAATCAGCCTCCAAATCAGCGGCGGCGTGACCGGCACCATGTCGGTCTCCTATAGCAGCAAGCGCCAAAGCGTCGCGATTTCGACGCAAGGAATTGCTCTTAAAAGCGTATCGATCAGCCTCTCCCGCAGCTAATCCGCCACTCTCAGGCTGGCGTATTGGCCGCCTCTGAGGCAACGTCTTTGGCAGAGCCCTTAATGGCGCCGGAGGAGGCTTGCCCATGGCTGAGACCCTGCTGACACGTCGGTTGAAAGGCGAGCAGCTCGAACTCGCCGCAGCCGGCTCATGGACCGCCGCGCACGCCAGCGAGCTCGAGACCCTTGTCGATCAGGTGGCCGGCGAGGCCGCGCAGGCGAAGAGCGTCTCGATCGACATGAAGGGCGTGCGCGAGTTCGACACCTTCGGTGCGTGGCTCTTGGAGCGCCTCACCCGCTCGGCCGGACATGAGCCGGTGGTCGTCGGGCTGCCGCCGCACGATCGCGGCTTGCTCAAGGAGATGCACGGCGTCAATCGCGAGCCGGCCAAGCCGCTTCCCGAACAGAACAGGATCGTCAGCGCTCTGGCGGCGGTAGGCCGTGCCGGCGTCGGCGTAGGGCGCGATTTGATGCTGTTCGCCGACATGCTGGGCGCGGTGGGCGTCGCGGCGCTTCGGGTCATCACACGCCCGCGCGATTACCGCTTCACCTCGACCGTCAACCAGTTCGACCGGGTGGCCTGGCAGGCCGTGCCGATCATCCTGCTCATTACCTTTTTGATCGGCGGCATCATCGCCCAGCAGGGCATTTTTCATTTCCGCAAATTCGGCGCCGAGCTTTACGCCGTCGATCTCGTCGCCATTTTGGTGTTGCGCGAGATCGGCGTCTTGATCGTCGCCATCATGGTCGCGGGCCGCTCGGGCAGCTCTTACACCGCCGAGCTCGGCTCGATGAAAATGCGCGAGGAGATCGATGCGCTGCGAACGAGGGGCTTCGATCCGATCGAGGTGCTGATCCTGCCGCGGATGCTGGCGCTCATCATCGCGATGCCGGTCCTGACCTTCCTTGGGATGATGGCGGCGCTCTATGGCGGAGGCCTGGTCGCGTGGCTCTACGGTGGGATCGGCCCGGAAACCTTTCTCTTGCGCCTGCGCGATGCAATCTCGATCGACCACTTCACCGTCGGCATGGTCAAGGCGCCGGTGATGGCGGCCGTGATCGGGATCGTCGCCTGCGTCGAAGGGCTTGCGGTGCGGGGCAGCGCGGAGTCGCTCGGTCAGCACACCACGGCCTCGGTGGTGAAGGGGATCTTCTTCGCCTCGATCGGAATGTGACTATGGTGCAGCCCGCTTCCAGCCCGGCGCAAGCTCCGGACGAGGCCGTCATCCGCGTTCGCGATATCACCGTGCAGTTCGGCGCGACGCGCGTGCTCGACGGACTCGATCTCGACGTCCGGCGAGGCGAGATCCTGGGGTTCGTCGGTCCCTCGGGCGCCGGCAAATCGGTTTTGACCCGCACCATCATCGGGCTGGTACCGAAGGTCAACGGGCGTATCGAGGTCTTCGGCATCGATCTCGATGCCGCAATCGCATCCGCGCGGCGCGCGGTCGAGCGGCGCTGGGGAATCCTGTTCCAGCAAGGCGCGCTGTTCTCCTCGCTGACGG
>DATAFR010000136.1:0-1611 GCA_036257375.1 Methyloceanibacter sp. | reverse complement strand
CGAACCGGCCAGAATGTCGATGGGCATCTTGCCATGCTCATACTCGTAAGGCGGGGGGCGCCATGCGAACCGGTCGGGCGCCATCTCGTTGCACTCGCGCATCAGCGCGACGCCCGCCTTCACCGGCTCGAAGGCATTCCGTTCCGTCACGTGGATCTGGACACCGCCGCAAGTCGCTCGCGCGTGCTTCTGGAAGGTCGGCTCGAAGATCGCGGGACGGAAATGCGCGCCCTCAAGGCCGATCGCGTTCATGCGCGATGCAAGCTCTTCGCCGTCGATCCAAGGCGCGCCGATCAGCTCGAAGGGACGGGTTGTGCCGCGGCCCTCCGACAGCATCGTGCCTTCGAACAGCACCGTCCCCGGATAGACGATCGCGGTGTCGAGCGTCGGCATGTTGGGCGAGGGCATGACCCAGGGAAGCCCGGTCTCGTCCCAATACATGCCCCGCGACCATCCCTCCATGGGCACGACTTCGAGCTTGGCGCCTATGCCGTGACGCTCGTTGAACAGGCGGGCAAGCTCGCCGATTGTCATGCCGTGCCGCATCGGAATGGGAAACTGCCCGACGAAGGATTCGAAGTCCTTCTCCAGCATGGGCCCTTCGATGGCCACACCTCCGATCGGGTTGGGCCTGTCGCAGACGATAACAGGGAGCCCCTTGCGCGCGGCGGCACGCAGGCAATTGGCTATGGTGTAGATGAAGGTGTAAATGCGCGCGCCCACGTCTTGGATGTCGATCACCAACACATCGATGAGGTCGAGCATCGCGGGCGTCGGCTCGCGTGTCTCGCTATAGAGCGAGAAGATCGGCACCTTGCGCCGCTTATCGTCGGCGTGGGCCGTCTCGATCATGTTGTCCTGGAGGTCCGAACGAAAGCCGTGCTGGGGGCCGAAGATCGCCGTGAGCTTCCAGTCGCGCGAAGAGGCGAGGGCATCGACGACATGACGAAAGCCGCGATCGATCGAGGCGGGATTGGCGAGCACGCCGACCCGCAATCCCTTGACCCGCTGCGAGGCGATCAGGCGTTCGGACCCGAGCAGCATGGGGTCACGCGGAATTTCGCTGGAGGCGGGACGTTCGGCGCACGAGATGAAAATCTGGCATTCAAGCGCTCCTGGCGGCTTGATGACTGTTTCGGAAATGGTGAAGGCCCGTCGCGACGTTTGAAACTTCAGTCCTGCTATGGTAGTCGGCGGCGGGGCCGGCCGGAAGACTTGAGGGAAATCGCTGAAAATCGACCAAGTTCGAGGCCTGCCGCGCCCAGACCTCGGACCCCGACATGGCCATTTCTGCTGCTAGAATGCGCCAAGGGGGGCAGGTGGAGATTGCATGAGCAAGGACCGCACGCAAGCCATTCCCGCCTTCATCGACCTCGCGGCGCAGCGCGAGCGGATGGGCGACCGCCTCGAACACGCGGTGTCCGCCGTGCTCAAACACGGGCAGTACATTCTTGGCCCGGAAGTCGCCACGCTTGAGCACGAGCTTGCGGCCTTCAGCGGCGCCCGGCACTGCATCACTTGCGCCAACGGCACCGACGCTCTGTTGCTGGCGTTGATGGCCGAAGGCGTGGGTGCGGGCGATGCCGTGTTCGTGCCCGCGTTCACCTTCGT
>DATAFR010000135.1:0-12286 GCA_036257375.1 Methyloceanibacter sp. | reverse complement strand
GCGGCACTTATCGCTATCGGCATAAGCGCGTGGAGATTTGAATCCTCCTCCGTCCTCCCACACAAAAAAGGCCGCACTTAATGTCAGGCTACCACTTGATCTTGCCCACGCAGTCGACCCATTCCGCCCAGTTCTCGATGCCGTGCCAATAACAATGGTTGCGCTCGCTCTGAATGAGAGCGAGGCCGCCCATCACAATCACAAACACCATTAAGGCGCGCAGAAACAAGGAGCGGCCCCTCCTTTAAGCTATGAGGCGTAAACTCGGGACGTGACTGGCGGATGGGGAGGGATTCGAACCCTCGAGACGCTTGCGCGTCTGCCGGTTTTCAAGACCGGTGCCTTCAACCACTCGGCCACCCATCCGCAAGGCTTGTCGCAGGAAAAAATAGGGGATTGCAACCGGAATGCCACTGACATCGCAATATGACCGGCCGGTCGAGCGTCGAACCGCAGCGACGTTCATAGGGCTTTAAACTTACTCTGCTTTGCTCATCGCATGGGCGATGCAGCGAGACACATCGTGTTTCTAATTGCAGCGTTGGCTGTGGGCATCGCTCTGGGTGCGGTGACGAAATTCGGCTTCGGCCGGGATCTCGCCGTGACTGCCGAAACACCCGCGTCTCCGCTCCAGCAAGACAGCCGGCTTTAGACGGGCCTGCTTTGCGCATTCTGAGAGCGTCAGGCCTGCATTTTGCGCTTGTTTTTCGACCCTTCCGCCATCCTTGATAGGGGCCATGAGCCGCAAGCCCGACCCCTATGGCCGCGACGCCACGCGTCCGCTTCATATTCCGTTCAAGGGCTGGTGGCAGGTCGCCCAACGGGTCTGGACCGAAAGCGGACGCGATAACCTCTCTGTCGTTGCGGCGGGCTGCGCCTTCTATGCGTTGTTCGCTGTCTTCCCCGCGCTCTCCGCGCTCATTGCCCTCTATGGCCTCACCGCAAATCCGGCCTCCGTCGAACAGCACTTCGACATCCTGACCTTCGTGCTCCCGCCGCAGGCCTATGAGATTGTCACCGAGCAGATTAGGCACCTCGCCGAGACGTCCAACAATACACTCGGCTGGGGGTTCGTCCTCAGCCTCGCGCTCGCACTATGGAGCGTTGGCAATCTCATCCAGGCTATGTTCGCCGCGCTCAACATCGCCTATGAGGAACCCGAGCGGCGCAGCCTCTTGCGCTTCTATCTCAGCGCCTTGGCCTTCGCGGTCCTCGGAATTTTGAGCGGAGCGCTCATGCTGCTGGCCATCGTCTACGTGCCGATCTTGTTCGCCTATGCCGGCTACTCGCACGCCTTTGAACTGACGGTGAAAGTGGCGCGTTGGCCATTCCTTGCGCTCGTTGTGCTGCTCTTTCTCTCCTTGCTTTACCGCTACGGTCCTTCCCGCAGGAGCGCAAAATGGCGCTGGGTGACGGTTGGCTCGTTGTTCGCCACCGTCATGTGGCTGATCGCCTCGGCTGGCTTTTCATACTACGTGTCGAATTTCGCTCACTACGATCGGACCTATGGCTCGCTTGGCGCCGTGATTGTGCTGCTGTTTTGGCTCTATATCTCCTTCTACATCGTCCTGCTCGGCGCCGAGATCAACGCCGAGCTCGAATTGCAGACGGCGCAAGACACGACGCGCGGACGCGACCGTCCGGCCGGCAAGCGCGGCGCTTTCGTCGCCGACCATGTCGCGGGAGGCGTCGACGGCCATAAGCGGCCGGCAAGCCCGGTCACGGCAGATCCGCTAAAGGCGAAACAAGGCTGACTTAGATCTGATCGGGCGCGCTGCGTCTCAACCAGCGTCTTCGCACCAAACCGGCGCAGACCACGAACAGAGCTCCCAGGGTCGCGCCCACGATCCACACGGTGTGCGCCGTGGCGGGATCGAGATTGGCGGTGAAGAGGGGATCCTTGGCGATGATTTCGCCGGCGATCCAGCCGAGCAGGGCGGCGCCCGCCCAGACCACGATGGGGAAGCGATCGAGCAGCCCCATCACGATGGCAGCGCCGGCCATGATCAGCGGAATGCTGACGGCCAGGCCGAACATCAGAAGCGCATAGCTCTGCGGCGCCTCAAACCGTTCGGCCACTGCGGCTATGGCGATCACATTGTCGAGGCTCATCACGAGGTCTGCGATCGCGACGATCCTGATCGCGCGCCACAGATTCTCGACCGGCTCGATCTCGTCGGTTTTGCCGTTATCCTCGGGCCCGAGCAGTTTGACGGCAATCCAAAGGAGCAGCACGCCGCCGACGAGCTTCAGGTAAGCCATCTTCATCAGCGTCGTCACCAATCCGGCGAAAATGACGCGCAGGCTAATGGCAACCATCGTGCCAAGAACCACGCCCCAGAGCCGCTGCCGGGGAGGGAGCTTGCGGCACGCAAGGGCAATGACAACCGCGTTGTCGCCCGAGAGCAGAACGTCGATCCAGATGATCTGAAAGACGGCAAGCCAGAAGCCGGGTTCTTCAACGATCATGAAGCTAAGAGCCCCCCTCTCCCCGTCGGGAGTGCTTTTACTTGCCGACACCGGCCGTCCGGTCCAATACCCTTTGCCGCCAAAAGCGGCAAGGACAAGACGGGATATATGCTTTTTGGAACAAGATTGAAGGTGAGGGGGATAGGGATTGGGCGCACCACCAATGCCCAAGTCTTCGCCAGGTTTTTCAGGCCACGACAAGTCGTAACCGTTGCCTTATGCTCCGCCTCGTCTATCACGACGAATCAGGGCCGCAGGCCCAGCTCACGGGGGGAGAAACGATGACCATTGATCCAGTCTTGATCAGTCCATTGATCGCCTTGATCGCCGGAATTCTTATCCTGCTCATGCCGCGCCTTCTGAACTATGTCGTGGCGATTTATCTCATCGCCATCGGCATTATCGGCCTTGCTCACCACTTCCAATAATATGGGCCTTGCGTAGAATTCCATCTTGCCAACGGGTTGGCACCGAGGAGTCGTTGCTAGGCAAGCAGGCGGGCAGGCCATCTGCAAAATCGGAAAGAGCCAACTGGAACCGCTTCCGCCGATGGCCTATAGTCTTGCATACTCAAGCCCAAGACCTGATGCGATGTCGCACACGCGACGGGGGATCGATTCCCCTTTGCATCAGGACGAAAGGGCCTAGGGCTGGGGTTCGCCCACCGCGTTTTCATCATTGCGTTTCGTTATAGCGAAGCGTTGCGGCAAGACAGGGTAACGAGGTTTGGCCAGATCAAGCGACCACACCGAGTCGTCCCGCGTCGAGAAGGGTGAGGGTACCATGTCGCGGTCGAGACTGCTGCTCTGCTTTTTCGTAGGGCTGGCGCTCATCGGGACGGCTGCCGTGCAGGCAGGTTTCGTCACGGGGCCGGACATGCGCGCGGCACATGCCTGGCTTGTTTTCCCGCCTGACATCACGGGCGCGGTCGAAGTGGCCGAAAAGCCGGCGCGGCGTCCTACGGGATATGTGTGGTCGGCGACCCGGATCGAGTCCGGCATACGTTTGCGCGGCTCGGTGCCGACCGACGAGGATCGCCGCACCGTGCTCGGCATGGTGAAAGCGCATTTCCCCGATCGCGAGGTTGAGGACCGGCTCAAGGTCGCCAAGGGCGCGCCGCCTACCGACCAATGGCTGGGCGCGGTCAGCTTCGGGCTCAAACAATTATCGCATCTGAAGCGGGGGTCGGCGCGGTTGCTCAACATCGCGCTCAAAGTCGACGGCGAGGCACGCAGCGCTGCCGACTATGTTGAGATCAAGAAGGCGCTGGCGGGACCGTTGCCCACTGGGCTGACCATCGCCGGCGAAAGCATCAGGCCGCCGATCGCCGATCCCTTCATCTTCGTTGCCGATCTCAATTCCAATGCCTTGAGCCTCTCTGGCAGCGTGCCGAGCGAGAATGCACGCAAGGAGGTGCGCGAACTGTCGCGGCATTTGTTCCGTCGTCCCGGCCTCGACGACCGGCTCGAGCTTGCGTCCGGTGCACCCAAGAATTGGGACGCGGCAGTCACGGCGGCGCTGCGCGCCCTGAGCCAGCTCGAATCGGGAAGGATCGCGTTGTCCGGTCTAGCGGTGACCATCGAGGGCGTGGCGCCCGACAAGGGGACGGCTGTCGCGGTGTCCTATCAGCTTCGGCGCGATCTGCCGGCGTTGTTCTCGACCTCGGAGAACATAAGCTGGAAAGAGGCGGCCGCCTCGCAGGACATCGCCGCGCGGGTCATTCCTCGCATCAAGGACGGCGCCAGCAAAAGCAATGTGCCGAAGGGCTCTTTGCCCGATCTGCTTCCCTTGCTCGACGCGGAGTAGGGCATAACACGCCGCCCGAAGCGCGGCTGTCCGCCCCACAAATCAATCGTTGGCCGCGAAGAAGGCGCCAATCGACTCGAGGATCTCCGGCTCCTTGAGCACGGGGGCATGGCCCTGGTCCGGCACCGTGGCGGTACGGAGATTGGGATGCCGCTCGACCATCGCTTCCAGCGTCTCGGCGCTTAACAGATCGGAATTCTCGCCTCTGAGCGCAAAGGCCGGCGCCTGCCCGAGCGCGATGAATTGCGGCCACATGTCCGGCACCGGCCGCGACAGATCGATGCTGCCGAGAGCCTTGGCGAGCCGGCGGTCGTAGGCGCCCGCCGGGCGCCCCTTGCGTTCGTCGAACACGTCTTTGGCGATCTCCTCCCATTGCGCCTCGGTGAAGTTGGGAAAGGCGCGCTCGTTCATCTCGCGCAGGATCATCACGGCATCGGGCCACGTCTTCGGCACGGGCATTCGTCCGACATAGCCGATGATGCGCGCCAGACCACGCGTCTCGATCACCGGGCCGATATCGTTGAGGACCACGGGTCCCATCGCTGTCGGCCTCAGCGCCGCCATTAGCATCGCAATGATGCCACCGCGGGAGGTGCCGACGATGCCGACTTTATGCAGGCCGCGCAAAGTCAGGAAATCGAGCGTATCCAGAAGCTCGATGAAGGGCGTGTAGTTGCGCCAGTTGCGGTCGTACTGCGAGCGGCCGCGGCCGCGATAGTCGAAGCAATAGACGTTGCGAGGACGTTCGGGATGCTTGCAGAGATAGGTGGCAAGCGCGGTGAAGTCCCGGCAATTGCGGGTGAGGCCCGGAAGGCAGATGACACTCCGGAATTTTTCATCCGGCGCAGGGTAGTGACGGACATAAAGCCTAAGGTCGTCGAACGACGCATAGGAGATGTCTCGCCACAGCTCGCCATCAAGCTCGGGCATCTTTAGGCGTCAACCTTGGGAGCATGTCTGGAACAATTGGCGCGTGTCCCCCTAAGCGCCTCAGGGTCAGTTTTCCAGCAAACTTACATGCGGAGCAAGCCTTACCAGCGGGCAGGGGAGGTAGAGCGGAAACTCACTCCGATTTCGCCTGCACGCCCGCGACCGCCTCAGCGCGGGGCGCCTCGGCGCGGGGGATCCGCCGGCCGCGATTGAGGTCCTGGACGAGTTGCAACGCTTGCTTCGGCCCGGCAAGCCGTGAGCGGTAGAGCTGCAACGTTTCCATGATCTTGATCACGTAATGGCGCGTCTCGGTGAAGGGGATGCGTTCGATCCAATCGATGGGATCGACCTGCGGATCGCGCGGATCGCCGAACTGCTTCATCCATTCGGCGACGCGGCCGCCGCCGGCGTTGTAAGCGGCGAGCGACAGGAAGTAAGAGCCATTGTAGCTGTCGATCAGGTCGCGCAAATGCGCTTCACCTAGCTGGGTGTTGTAGGAGGCGTTCGTCAGCTGGTTGGCGTCGAACTTGACCTTATAGGCCTTCGCCACCGCCCTGGCCGTGCTCGGCATGAGCTGCATCAAGCCACTTGCACCGACCGGGCTCTTGGCCGCGGCGTTGAATTCGCTTTCTTGCCGCGACAAAGCGTGCACCAGCGCCAGGTCTACGCGGTCGGTCAACAAGCTGCGAAATTCGGGGATGACCCCGATGGGAAGCGCATAGTCGCCTACCGGAAGATCGCGGTTGAAGGCAATCTTGGCGAGCCTAAGTGCAACCTGCGGCTCGCCGAGGGCCTTGCCGAGTTCGGCCAGAAGAACGACCTCGGCCGGATTGGTGAGTTTGCGCGAGAGCGCCAACAGGAACTGCGAGGTGGCGCCATCGAGCCCGGAGGCGCGCGCAACGCCGATGGCGCGCACGGCGTCACGGGAGATAAAGCTCTGGATGTCGGCTTCCTTCGGCAGCGGCGTCGGCGTCACCTCAAGATGCGCCGGCCGCGCATCGAGCGACTGGCGGCCGAGCTGGCCGTAGAAATATTGCGGGTACTTCGCCGCGCCATGGAAATGCACCATGGCGGATGCGCGGTCGCTGAGCGCGAGCGCGGTTCGGCCGAGCCAATATTCCCCGAGCGCTATGCTCTTCGAGCTGGTGGCGGCGCTGCGCAAAGATGTGAAATGACGCAAGGCCGTGTTTGGCTCACCGAGGAAGCGGAGCGCGATCCAGCCGGCGAGGAACTCGGCCTCGATATAAGCATCGCCGGAAACGAGGCCGTGCTTCGAGGCGATGTCATAGGCGACGCGCGGCTGTCCGTCGTTCAGCGCTCCGCGGCAATTGATGCGCCGTTCAGTCCACCAATTGTTCAGATCGAGCAGGATATTCGGCTCGCTCGGCGCATCGAGCAGCATCTTCCAGGCCTGCTGCCTGCGGTCCTTGTTCTTGGTGCGGCGGAGCCACTGGATGCGATTGAAGCGCAAGCCGACATCGGCTTCGACCGCGCTCGCCGGCAATGCATCGAGTAGCTTGCCGGCGTTGCCGCCGCGCTTCACCACGGCGATGCGCGCGGCGATCTTTTTCTGCTCGTCCGCGGGAAGCAGCTTCGACACTCGCAGCGCCGCTTCGGTCGCCGTGGGATCGTCGGGGTACAGCAATTTGTCGATGCGGGCCCGATGATGCTCGGCGGTGAGCATGTTGCCGAAGCGGTCGAGAATCTTCTTTTCGACCGCCTGATTGAGCCGGTGGTCGCGCCAGGCCGAGACAACGAGGGCCTTGGCGCCGTCTTGGTCGCCTTCCTTGAGATTGACGCCAGCAAGTGCCGCTTTGCCCGCTCCGGTCAGCGGGGCAGAGCTGCTGAAAAATGCTTTGACCGTATCTGGACTGGCGTCGGTCAGGAAGAGAACGGTCTCGGCCTTTTCACGCAACTCGTCTTGCGCCGGCCAATCCGGATGGGCAAGGCGGAATTGCTCGATGTCCGCTGCGTTGCCGGAGACGGCGGGGCTGTTGCGATATTTGTACCAAAGCGCGAAATCGCGGGCTGCCGGATCCTTGATCCTCGCCGCCGCCGCTGTGCCGGCGCGCAGCACCTCCCTGATATTGACTTCGTCGGAGGCCGACAGGTCATAGGACAGGATCGGCCGCAAGATCGCGGCGTAATCCATCGCAGGTGCCGGCGCCTTGATGGCGGGCGCAAGCGTTCCCTTCATGGCGAAAGGCAACGCGGTCGTGCGATTGGGATTGGGATCGGGCGGCGGCATGTCGGTGACGACTTGCCCCACGGGCGACGGCGCGGAAGGCGCCGGCGAAGGCTCAGGAGGGGGTGACGGCAAGGCAAGCGAGGAAGGCGGCGCAAGCAACGCCGGCGCCTTCGGATTACGGTCGGGAAGCGGAACGACCGAGGTTGCCGTTGCTAAATCGGTTTGCGGCGTGACTGTCGGGGCAGGTTCCGGCACGGGCGGCGACATCGGAACCGACGAGGACGCAGGATTGCGATCGGGGACGACGACGCTATCGGCCGCCGGGGTCGCCGCAGGATTGCGGTCCGGCGCCGGAAGCGTGCCCGTGACTGTCGATCCATCCGACGCGGTCGAGGCCTCCGGCGAGGCTTCCGGCGAAGCCTGCGGCTGAGGCTGAGCTTCGGACGCCGGAGCGGCCTCCGCGACGGGAGCCGCCGGCGCCGTCACTCTGAGCGGATTGCGATCCGGCAGGCTTGGGGGAACCGCAGATTTGGCCGCCTTGACCGGCTTTGCCGCGTGCGACCGCGGCTTCGCGTCGGCGACTGCCGAAGCGAGGCACGCAACTGCCGCTGCCAATAGAAAAATATGCGCTCGACTGCGTTTCATCTCGTCGATCGGTTTACCGGTTACGATCCTGCATTACGCGGTCAGGACGTCCCCCGAGCCGGGGAGCCGCGACGATGACAACACTGTAGTGTGCCGGATTTGAACAATGTCTGAAAGAATCCGGCGGAAAAATGACTCAGCTGGACCGCTGTGGATGACGTCTCTTCTCAGGAAGTCCTACTAAGTCTTTGCCGAGACTAACTCTTGTCTAGGGTCGTGCCAAGGCCAGTGTATCGCCTTGGGCTCATGTCAAGCGCGCGTCCTCACGGATTTCAACGGCTTGCCGCTCTTGTGCGCAACCCCTATTGTCCGCCGTTCTTCCGATCCGAGTTTACCAAACGCGATTCTCCTTGGAGGAGGTCATCCCGTGCCAATGCCGCCGTTTCAAGGCTCGTTCACGGCCCTGATCACGCCCTTCAGCGACGGCAAGGTCGACGCCAAGGCGTTTCAGAAGCTGGTCGAGTGGCAAATCGACCAGGGCACGCACGGGCTCGTGCCCTGCGGCACGACGGGCGAATCGCCGACGCTCTCCCATGACGAGCATCGGCAAGTCATCGAGCTTTGCATTGAGGCTGCTTCCGGCCGCGTGCCGGTGATTGCCGGAACCGGCTCGAATTCGACAGCCGAGGCCGTTGAGCTCACGCGCCATGCCAAAGGCGCCGGCGCCAATGGTGTGCTCGTAGTCACGCCCTATTACAACAAGCCGACCCAGGAAGGGCTCTATCTCCATTACAAGGCGATCAACGACTGCGCCGATATTCCGATTCTGATCTACAACATCCCCGGCCGCAGCGTCGTCGACATGTCCGTCGACACCATGGCGCGGCTATTTAAGCTGAAGAACATCGTCGGCGTGAAGGATGCGACCGCCAATCTTGCGCGCGTCAGCCAGCAGCGCGCTGCCCTCGGCAAGGACTTCGTGCAGCTCTCCGGTGAGGACGCCACCGCTCTCGGCTTCATGGCGCATGGCGGGCAGGGCTGTATCTCCGTCACCGCCAATGTCGCCCCGGCGCTCTGCTCGGAATTCCAGCTCGCTTGTCTCGGCGGCAATTTCAAGCGCGCGCTTGAGATCCAGGACCGGCTGATGCCGCTGCACGATGCGCTGTTCGTTGAATCAAACCCCGGCCCGGTGAAATATGCCGCGAGCAAGCTCGGACTCTGCAATGGCGAGACCCGGCTTCCTCTGGCGCCGCTTTCGCCGGCCTCCAAGAAGAAGGTCGACGATGCGCTTTCGGTGGTCGGCCTCGTCCTCGCTTAAGCTCTAAGGTGACGTCATGGCGCCGAAGCGCGAGAGCGGCAAGCTCGTCGCCGAGAACCGGAAAGCGCGCTTCAACTACGACATCGAGGAGAAGCTCGAGGCGGGCATAGCGCTGATGGGCTCCGAGGTGAAGTCGCTTCGCGCCGGCAAAGCCAATATCGCCGAGTCGTACGCTTCGGACGAAGGCGGCGAGCTCTATCTCATCAATGCGCATATCGCCGAATATCCTGGCGCGGCGCGCGACGGGCATGCACCGACGCGGCCGCGCAAGCTTCTCTTGCATTCTCGCGAGATCGCGCGGCTGCTCGGCGCGATCCAGCGCCAAGGAATGACGCTTGTGCCGCTGAAGCTCTATTTCAATGCGCGCGGCATCGCCAAGGTCGAGCTTGGCCTGGCCAAGGGCAAGAAGCTGCACGATAAGCGCGACACCGAGAAGAAGCGCGATTGGGAGCGCCAGAAGGGGCGCCTGATGCGCGAAAAGGGTTAGACCCTTCATGCCGAGCGACGGCGGCGTTGATCATCTGAAGCCGGGTACGGCGCTTCCGTCCCTCTCGCTTCCCGCGACAGACGGAGGTGAGATCGATCTCGCAGCGCTTCGTCGGGCGCAGCCTCGTCATTGTGTATCCGTGGACGGGACGGCCGGGCCTGCCCAATCCACTGGCTTGGGACGACATCCCCGGCGCACATGGGTCGACCCCGGAGCTCGAAGGCTTTCGCGATCATGCCGCCTCGTTTGCGGCGCTGGACGTGCGCCTCTTCGGCGTCAGCCGTCAAACCACGGACTATCAGCGCGAGCTGGTTGACCGCCTCGCGCTTCCCTTTCCGATCTTGAGCGATGCCGATGGGCGCTTCTGCGCGGCGCAGGGTCTTCCGAGCTTCACCACCGGCGGCGAGGTCTATCTGAAGCGGTCACGCTGCTGGTCGCGGACGGGCGCATCGAGAGAACGTTCTATCCCGTTCCAGATCCAGCCGGCCACGCCGCCGAATTGCTGATGAGGCTTCGCAGGGACGGCTAAAGCGCATCGTCCTCGGCATCCTCGACCGAATAGCCGAGCCGATCGAGTCCTTCCTCGAGATAGTCGGGGAGAAGCGGCATGCCGAGCAGATAATCTTCGGTGCGATTGGTGCGTTCGGCGCGCGCGGTGGCGAGCGCTTCGTCCAGCTCCTCGGGCGCAAACGAACCTCGACCGATCCAGGCCAGCGCCACGAGACTCGCCTGCTCATCGACATTGAGATCGTGAATGAACTCCTTGAGCTCGTCCTGCGTCGCGTCGTCGGAAAAGGACTCGAGGATCGACTCGGCGTCATGATCGGAGGTGTTGCCGTCATCCCACGCCGCGACCTTGGCTGCGATTTCCCGCGCCTTGACGATCACGAAGCCGACCTTAGCCGGCGAGATCTCTAGCCCCGCCATGGGACCCCTCGTTAGCCAGCATCGCCCCGCGACGCAAAGCATGCCCGACTTGGCGCGCGGCGGCAAGGCGGCTCAAACCTTGTTCAACCCCTGCGCAAACTCGCCGCAGCCTCACGCAAGACCTTCTCGAACATCGGCGTCGTCAGGCGTCCCGTATTCGTGTTCTGGCGCGAGCAATGATAGCTGTCGAGCAAAACGAGGCCGTTCGGCAGCTCATGGCGTGCACCATGGGCAAAGGGGAAGTCGCGGCGCTTCAATTGCAGCGCATCGAGAATGCCCTCATGCGCGATGCGGCCGATTGCCAGTAGCGTGCGGAGATGCGGTAGGGCGGCGATGCGGCCGACCAGAAATTCGCGGCAGCGGGCAATCTCGTCAGGCCTCGGCTTATTTTGCGGCGGCACGCAGCGCACCGTATTGGAGATCATGCAGTCGACAAGCTCGAGCGCATCGGGGTCGGCAAGATCGTGCCGCCCCCGCGCAAGCCCAACCTTGAGCAACGTGCGATAAAGCAACTCGCCGGCATAGTCGCCCAGGAAAGGCCGCCCGGTGCGATTGGCCCCCTTCAGTCCCGGAGCCAACCCCACAATCAGCAACCGCGCCGTCTTGCGGCCGAATGAAGGAACGGCGCCATTGAACCAATCGGGATGGGCGTGCCTGTTCTCTTCGCGGAACGCGACAAGACGGGGACAGAGCGGGCAGTCCCTGGCGGGCTCTGGGCGAGCCGAAGTCTTCGCAGCATGAAGCGCCATCGCGGTGTCTCGCGTGCTTCGACGAGGACTAACGGTTACAGCGAAGTCCGTTTCAGGTCTCGATCAAATCTTCCGACTCGAACTCGTCGTCGAGCGGCTCAGGCTCGGCACGCCGCCTCTCGCCACGTTGCGCCCGCTCGGCGGGATCGCGCCCGATCTCCTCCTGCAAATTCGCGAGGTCGATGAATTGGTCGGCCTGGCGGCGGAGCTCATCCGCCACCATGGGCGGATTGGTCGTGAGCGTGGAGACCACGCTGACGCGCTTGCCCTTATGCTGCAGCGCCTCGACCAGCGAGCGGAAATCGCCGTCGCCGGAGAAGAGCACGATATGGTCGAGATGGTCGGAAAGCTCCATGGCGTCGACCGCGAGCTCGATATCCATGTTGCCCTTGACCTTGCGGCGGCCGGTCGAATCGACGAATTCCTTCGTCGGCTTTGTGACGACACGGTAGCCGTTGTAATCGAGCCAATCGATCAACGGGCGGATGGAGGAGTATTCCTGATCCTCGACCAGCGCCGTGTAGTAGTATGCACGCAGCAGGTAACCGCGCTTCTGGAAGCTTCCAAGCAGCTTCCTGTAGTCGATGTCGAAGCCGAGCGCCCGGGAGGTCGCATAGAGATTGGCGCCGTCGATGAAGAGTGCGATCTTCTCGCGGGGATCAAACATGGTGCGTTATCCGAATATAGGTTTTCATCAAACAATTCTTGCGTGCCGGAGGCCTCAGCTACGCGTCGCAATACGCGTGGAATGGAACGAGCGCCGTGCAACTATCGTTCCAACCGCCTCGTACCCAAATACAAAAAAATTTGATAAGTGTCAGTCATTT
>DATAFR010000134.1:0-53902 GCA_036257375.1 Methyloceanibacter sp. | reverse complement strand
GCCGGATGAGCTCGACCTTACGCTTCTGCTCGCGCTGGCCTTCATCCCGGCGCGCTATAGCGGGGCCGCGCTCGAGCTGCCGGGCGGCTATGTCACCGCCGTCACCTCATTCGTGACCTACATGGTCGTGCATGCCGGATGGCTACATCTTCTGGTGAATCTGGCCTGGATGCTCGCCTTTGGCAGCGCCGTGGCCCGCCGCATGGGGAATCTCAAGTTCCTCACCTTCTCGATCCTGTGCGGCATTGCCGGGGCGCTCACGCATCTTGCCTTTCACTATGGCGACATGGCGCCCGTAGTCGGGGCCTCGGCGGCGATCTCAGGTCAGATGGCGGGCGCGCTCAGATTCATCTTCAGGGCAGAAAGGCAGCCCGGCGCGCGCACGCCCGATTTCGTCAGCGCGCCGCGAATGAGCCTGGGCGAGACGCTGACCGACAAGCGCATGATCGCCTTTCTCATCTTCTGGGTGGCGCTTAACGCCTATTTCGGCCTGAGCTCCCTGAAGATTGCCGGCGAGCAGGGCGGGATTGCCTGGGAGGCCCATATCGGCGGGTTCCTCTGCGGTTTGTTCCTGTTTGGCGCCTTCGACAGGCCGCTCGCCGCCGAGAACGAGCCGCACGCCGCTTAGACAAGAGAGTCCGACTGCAACTTTCCTCCTCTCTTGCGCGTATTACCGGTCCGGGACAGAATGTCGCAGTCAACGGGCCTGAAGTGCCCGGGCTGGAGGAAACAGTAATGAATGTCGCCACAATTCTGAAAATGAAGGGCAGGGAGGTGGTGACCTCTGCCCCTGATAGGTCGCTGCTGGAGATCGCTGATTTGCTCGGCAAGCACGGCATCGGCTGCGTCGTCATCACCGCCCCCGACGGCAAGGTCGCCGGCATCGTATCGGAGCGCGATATCGTGCGAGAGATTGCACGTGCCGGTTCGAAGGTGCTGAAAGAGCCGGTCGAGAGCTGCATGACCAAGACTGTGGTGACTTGCCGGGAGTCCGACACGATCGACAGGCTGATGGCGGAGATGACGGCGCATCGGTTCCGGCATATGCCCGTGGTCGAGCGGGGCCGGCTGACCGGACTGGTGTCGATCGGCGACGTGGTGAGGATGCGGATCGCTGAAGCGGAGATGGAAGCCGCGGCGATGCGCGAATACATCGCCACGGGCTGAGCGCCGGGTCAGGGGACGAGCGACCGCACTGCGATCTTGATTTCGTCGATCTGCTTCTCGGCCGCCCGCGCGCCGAGCTCGATCGCTTCGCAGGCCCGGTGAAAGTCGAATAGGCCGAAATCGCCCAGCTTCGGCCCGATGGTGATGTCGGGCGGGTCGCCGGCCAGCCGTGACCGCGCGATGCGATCTTGCGTGATGTGGATCGCATCCATCATCACCGCGGACATGCCCGGCGCGCCATTGGCCCTGCCGAAAATCTGCCGATGCAGCAGATGAACGGCGGCGCGGCCGTTGCTGCCGAGCAACTCGGCCTCGTCGGAAGCGGGCGGGGGTGCGGCCAAGACGTCGTGATCGTGGATCACCGAGCCTTTGCTGAAGACGTCGTTGCTGAGATTGACGGCGATGACGATACGCGCGCCAAGCGCGCGGCAAACCGATACCGGAATGGGGTTGACCAAGGCGCCGTCGATCAGCCAGCGGCCGTTGATCTGAACGGGGCGGAAGATGCCCGGCAGCGCGAAGGAGGCTTGTAGCGCGTTCACCAGGCTGCCCTTGTTGAGCCACACCTCATGACCGGTGCCAAGCTCGGTCGCCACGGCGACGAACTTGCGCTCGAGTTGCTCGATGTTGACCTCGCGCAGATGCTCTTCGAGACGCGCGGTCAGGCGCTGTCCGGTGATGAGGCCGGAGCCCGCGAAATTGATGTCGAGAAAGCCGAAAATGCGACGGCGCGTCAGGGTGCAGGCGAAATCTTCCAGCGCCTTGAGCCTGCCGGTGAGGTAGCAAGCGCCCGCCACCGCCCCGATGGAGGTGCCGGCCACGATGTCCGGCTCGAGCCCTGCCGCCACCAGCGTCTTGAGCACGCCGATATGGGCCCATCCACGGGCCGCACCGCCGCCAAGGGCAATGCCAATCGTCGGTTTACTCATCATAGTCCAGGCCCAGGCCGGGAGGGGGTCCGGCCGCTCCAGGGCCGCACCCGCACCATCCTTTTATATTACCGGCGTGGCCGAATGCGACGATCTAGCCACGAAGGATATTACTCCGAACTCTTTAAGGTTCCCTTTGCGGCACCAGGATGACGGTATACCGCCTCTGGATCGAACTGCCGCTCTGCATCGACGAAGCGGAGAGACAGCGCGCCTCCGGGAGAAGCTCCGAGGGGGACCGCGCGGTAGAAGCAACTCTTGCGACCGGTGTGGCAGGCGGCGTCATGGCCCTCCTGGTCGACCTTGAGCCAGACGGCGTCCTGGTCGCAGTCGATGCGCATCTCCACCACGCGTTGGGAATTGCCGCTTTCCTCCCCTTTGCGCCAGAGCCGGCCGCGCGAGCGCGACCAATAATGCGCCTCTCCCGTCTCGATGGTGCGGGCGAGTGCGTCCGCGTTCATATAAGCCAGCATCAGCACCTCGCCGGATTCGGCGGAGGTGACGACCGCGGGCAGGAGACCGTCGGCGTCGAAGCGCGGCGCGAGAACGGTTCCTTCCTCGCTTTCGGTCTTGCTCTGAGAGGCAGAGGGAAAGACGGTGGCTTTGCTCACCGCGATCGTCCTTCGCGCGGGCGCGCGTCAGCCACGCCCGCGTTCGGTTGCGAGCATCATGAAACGCGCCTGCTGCGCCGGATCCTCTTTGAAGATGCCGGTGAACTGGGTGGTGATGGTGGCCACGTCGGGCTTCTTCACGCCGCGGATCGTCATGCACTGGTGCACGGCCTCGATCATAACCGCCACGCCCTTCGGCTTCAGCGCCTTGTCGATGGTCTCGGCGATCTGGGCGGTCATGGTCTCTTGCGTCTGGAGTCGGCGCGCGAAGACCTCGACGACGCGGGCGAGCTTGGAAATACCCACGACCCGGTCGGTCGGGAAGTACGCGACATGCGCCTTGCCGACAAACGGCACCATGTGATGTTCGCAATGCGAGTGCAGCTCTATGTCGCGCAGCATGACGATGTCGTCATATCCTGCGACCTCGTCGAAGGTGCGCGACAGCACCTCAAGCGGGTCCTCATGATAGCCCGCGAAGAACTCGTCATAGGCGGCGGTGACACGGCGGGGCGTCTCGCGCAAGCCTTCGCGGTCGGGATCGTCGCCGGCATAGGCGATCAGCGTGCGGACGGCCTCCTCGGCTTCCTCCCGCGAGGGCCGAATGATGGCCGGCCCGCGACCGATTTCGGGTTGCGGTTTGGTCCGCAATTTCTTCACCGTGGCGTCCATGCGATACGAAACTCTCCTTGTCTGGCCCTGTCCAGGCTTAACGCGGAACGGCTCCAAGCCGTTCAAGCGCCTTCAGTTCGGATAGTATAGCCTTCTCGTTAACAGCCGTGTCATGCGCGTCATTGCCCCGCGCCTTCTCATTCTTGCGCCCGGCAGCATATATAATGCGTGAGTTCTGCCTGCAAGGCGAGCCTGCGTAACCAAAGTAACAGCATGTCGCTTCCAGAGGACATTTATAGCCAGCGCATCCTCGAGCTTGCCGCGGCGTTGCCGCGGACGGCGAGGCTTGCCATGCCGGAAGCCACGGCGACCGCCCATTCCAAGCTCTGCGGCTCGACCGTCACCATCGACCTCGCCATGGACGGCGATGTGGTAACCGACTATGGCCAAAGCGTGAAGGCCTGCTTGCTCGGCCAGTCTTCGGCCTCGGTCATGGGCCGTGAGATCATCGGCTCGAGCGCGTCGGAGCTGCGCGAGGTGGCCCGGGCGATGCGCAAGATGCTGAAAGAGGGCGGACCGCCGCCGCAAGGTAAATGGAGCGACTTCGCCGTGCTCGAGCCGGTGCGGGACTACAAAGCCCGCCATGCCTCGACCCTGCTGGTGTTCGATGCGGTCGAGGATGCGATCCGGCAGATCGAAGCGAAGCGGAGCGCCGGAGCTTCGCGCTCGGCAGAGCATGTCTAAGCCACTACACCGGCACGTGGATGGCGCGCCGTTCGGGGCGCGCGTGGCCAAAGCGATCGTGCTGGCGCCTATCGCCGCCTATCGCTTCGCCATCTCGCCGCTGCTCGGCGTCAATTGTCGGCATCTGCCCTCCTGCTCGGACTATGCCCGCGAGGCGATCGAGACGAACGGCGCGTGGAAGGGGTCCTGGCTTGCGCTAGCGCGCATCTGCCGCTGCCACCCTTGGGGCAGCCACGGTTACGATCCCGTGCCCGATTTGCGAGACGAGCATCATCCCTTGGCGCCGTGGCGCTATGGCCGATGGCGGCTGAAGGCGAAAGGCGAGAGCTAAGCCGCGCGCATTGGCGGGATGCCGGACACGTCGACGCGGCGCTCCGCGTGCCACAAATCATAGGCGGCCTGCATGTTCAGCCAGACTTGGGCGCTGCCGCCAAACGCGGCGGCAAGCTTGACGGCAGTCTCCGGCGTCACCGGCTGCCGCTCGCGGAGAATGGCATGGAATTGCTGACGCGACATCTTCAGCGCCTTGGCGAGATTGGTCTTGCTCACCCTCAGTTCCGGAAGGACGATCTCGCGCAAGATCGCGCCAGGATGGGTCGGGCAGCGGTTAGGATCACGCTTCGGCGGGCTCTTGGCTCTAGCCATAGTTCGAAACCTCAGTGATAGTCCTCGAGATTGACATCGATGGCGTCACCGTCATCCCAGCAGAAAGTAATGCGCCAATTCCGCGTGACGAACACGGCAAACTGACCTTTGCGGTCTCCCTTCAAGGCATGAAAGCCAAGCCCGGGAAGGTCGAGATCGCCAGGGGCGGTAGCCGCATCCAACCTATCCAAAATCATCCTGATGCGATCGACCGATGCGGGCGGAAGCTTTTCCGTTTCGCTTCGTTCCCAATAGCGCTTCAAAGCCCGGCTTCGAAACGAAACGATCATGGCACATTGTAATATATTGCATTACATTTGTCATCTGTTAGATAACAGGGGCTCGCCGGCGGGAACTGGACCTTGATGTAAAAACCCGCTAAAAGCCCACGCCTAGCAAATCAATCTCTTACCTGCGCCGGTACGCAGGAGTGAGAGGAGCATGACATGTCCGACATCTCCCTGACATTTCCCGATGGTTCTGCCCGCGGCTTCAAGGCCGGCGTGACGGGCCGCGACGTCGCCGAGTCGATTTCCAAGTCGCTCGCCAAGAAGGCGGTGGCGATGCAGCTCGACGGCAAGACGCGCGACCTTTCCGAGCCGATCAAAACCGACGCCAAAATCCACATTCTCACGCGCGACGACCCGGAAGCGCTCGAGCTGATCCGCCACGACGCGGCGCATGTGATGGCCGAAGCCGTGCAAGAACTTTATCCCGGCACGCAGGTCACGATCGGCCCGGTGATCGAGAACGGCTTCTATTACGACTTCGCGCGCGAGGAGCCGTTCACGCCGGACGATCTCCCCAAAATCGAAGCCAAGATGCGCGAGATCATCGCGCGTGATTCGCCCTTCACCTGCGAGGTGATGGATCGCAAGCACGCGAAGAAGCTGTTCGCCGACAAGGGCGAGACCTTCAAGCTCGAGCTGATCGACGCCATTCCCGAGGGCGAGGAGATCAAGATCTACTCGCAGCGCGAGTGGCTCGATCTCTGCCGCGGCCCGCATATGACCTCGACGGGAAAGGTCGGCAAAGGCTTCAAGCTGCTCAAGATCGCCGGCGCCTATTGGCGCGGCGATTCGACCAAGCCCATGCTTCAGCGCATCTACGGCACGGCCTGGGCGACCGAGGACGACCTCAAAGCCTATCTCACCCAGCTCGAGGAGGCGGAGAAGCGCGACCATCGCCGCTTGGGGCGCGAGATGGATCTGTTCCATTTCCAGGAAGAGGCGCCGGGCGCCGTGTTCTGGCATCCGAAAGGCTGGGCGCTGTTCACCACGCTGATCGCCTATATGCGGCGGCGCCAGAACGCGTGGGGCTATGTCGAGGTGAACTCGCCCGACATGATGGAGCGCAAGCTCTGGGAACAGTCGGGCCATTGGGAGAAGTTCGCCGAGAACATGTACATCACCGAGACGCCCGACGAGCGCATCTATTGCTGCAAGCCGATGAACTGCCCGGGCCACGTGCAGATCTTCAAGCACGGCCTGAAGAGCTATCGCGATCTTCCCTTGCGCCTCGCCGAGTTCGGCAAGGTGCATCGCTACGAGCCGTCAGGCGCGCTGCATGGCCTCTTGCGCGTGCGGCATTTCACGCAGGACGATGCGCATATCTTCTGCACCGAGGACCAGATCACAGAGGAATGCGTGAGGCTCAACGAGCAGCTTCTGTCGATCTATCGCGATTTCGGTTTCACCGACGTGCGCATCAAATTCGCCGACAGGCCGGACAAGCGCGTCGGCGCCGACGCCACCTGGGACAAGGCGGAAGCCGCGCTGAAGCGCGCGGTGGAGGCGGCCGGACTGAGCTATGAGTTCAATCCGGGGGAGGGCGCTTTTTACGGGCCCAAGCTCGAATATGTCCTGCGCGACGCGATCGGGCGGGACTGGCAATGCGGCACGATCCAAGTCGATCTCAACATGCCGATGCGGCTCGGTGCCTTCTATATCGGCCCTGACGGCGAGAAGGCCACGCCGGTGATGATCCATCGCGCCATGTTCGGCTCGCTCGAGCGCTTCACCGGAATTCTCATCGAGCATTACGCCGGGCATCTCCCGCTCTGGCTCGCGCCGGTGCAGGCGGTGGTCGCCACCATCGTGTCTGATGCCGATGCGTATGCGGGCGAGGTGCTCGAGGCGCTGACCGAGGCGGGCTTGCGCGCCGAGGCCGATCTCCGCAACGAGAAGATCAATTACAAGGTGCGCGAGCATTCGCTCGCCAAGGTGCCGATCCTGCTCGTCGTCGGCAAGCGCGAGGCGGAGGAACGCACGATCTCCGTGCGGCGGCTGGGTTCGCAGGAGCAGAAGGTGCTGAAGCTCGACGCGGCGATCAAGCTGCTGGCGGACGAAGCGGTCCCGCCCGACCTGCGCGAGGCCGCCGCCAAGGCTGCCTAATGGGCTGGCGCGAGCCGATCCTCACCATCGGGCATTCGCGGCATTCGCTCGGCCGTTTCATCGAGCTCCTGGAAGAAGCCGGCGCGACGGCGGTCGCCGATGTGCGCTCGGCGCCGATGTCGCGCTTCTCGCCGCATTTCAACAAGAACGCGCTCGCGGTGTTGCTGGCTGAGCGGGAGATCGCCTATCTCTTTCTCGGCAAAGAGCTCGGCGGACGGCCCGAGCGTCCCGAAATGTATACGGACGGTGTGGCCGATTACGAGAAGATGGCTGCATCGCCGAAGTTCCAGGCAGGGATCGCGCGCCTGATTGAAGCGGCGCAGCAGAACCGCATCGCGGCGATGTGCTCCGAGGCTGATCCGCTCGATTGCCATCGTTGCCTGTTGGTCGCGCGCGCCTTGGCCGGCGCCGGCTTCGACGTCGGTCACATCCTCGCGTCAGGCAGCATCATGCCGCATGCGGATGCCGAGGAGCGCTTGCTCGATCTTGCAAATCTTGCCGAACCAGGCTTGCTGCTTCCCTCTCGCGAAGCGCGGCTCGCTGAAGCCTATCGCGCCCGCGCCCGCAAAGTGGCGTATGCCATGCCACGATGAAGCGTCTTCGCCACCGGGACGGCCCGATGTCTGCTTTTGACCCTGAGCGGACCTCGTCTGCGGGGCAAGCCCTTAGCAAAATAGGGCGTAATCGGCCCTTGCTAGCGGATTTTTGGCGATGCAGGTTGTCGTGCTGGAGCAACGGCGTGAAAGGGAGGTAAAGACCATGCGGTATCGGGGCTGGGTGATTGGCGCATTGCTGGCGGTGGCAGCGACCTCAAGCGCGCTCGCACGAGATATGACGCCGCGCCAGGTGGTAGATGCTTATTTGGCGGCTTGGAATGCCCACGACGTCGACGCCGCGGCGTCGCTCATGGCCGATGATGTCACCTATCTCGACGTCACCGTGGGGGATCCGCAGAAAGGACGTGAAGCAGCGCGTGACAAGGTCATCAAGCTGTTCGTGACGGCAGCGCCTGATCTCACTTGGAAGATGACGGGCGAGCCGATCGAAAGCGCGAATGGCGTCGCGTTTGAATGGACCTTCGCCGGCACCAATACGGGCGCCTGGGGACCGGACACCCCGGCGACCGGCAAGCCGTTCAGCTTCAACGAAGCGACCTTCATGCGGGTCGAGAACGGTAAGATCGTCTATCAGGGCGACTACTATGACGGACTCGGCTTCCAGAAACAGCTGGGTTGGATTCAGTAGCCGCCGCAATTGATTTGGAAGATTTGTACGGCATTGTCTGAGTAGGCGCGCCCCGGCAACGAGGCGGCATGTCAGGACAAGCAGACCGCGCTTAGCGCGCGCCGCGCAGCAGAACCCCGGGATTGATCAGCGGCGCGTTCGGATCGGCAGGCGCGGTCGCCGAGAAGCCGTCGAAGCCCATGCCCGTGCCGGACGCGGGGGCTTGGCCGTCACCGGCGACCACTCCGCCGGCGGGTACGGGCGGCGGCTCGGGCGGATCGGTCAGGGCTTTCAAATCCTCGGGCGAGGTCGGACCGTCATCGACGACGACCTCGATCTGCTTGGCGTCGCCCGGCTCGATCGAGAATTTGCGCGTGTAGCTCAAGCCGGCGTGATCGGCGACGACCGCGTAGCTGCCGGGCGACAGAATATGCGTCGGCAGCGCGCCCGCGTTTTCCTTCACCACGTCGCTGGCCGAGGTGAGGATGGTCCATTTGGTGTCGGCGAGCGCTTCGCCGCCGAGCGACTGCACGAGCTTGAAGGTCGTCTTGGTGCCGGTCTGCTTGATGGTCGCCTCGGTGACCTTGCCGGGCTCGACCGTCACGTCCACGCGCACGACGGCGTTGGCGTCGCCATAAAGGCTCTCGATGCGATAAGCGCCGGCATTGAGCCTGACGACGATGCCGGGCTTGGCATTGTGAAGGATCATGTGGCGATTGCCGCGCTGGTCCTCCTCGTCGGACAGGATGTCGAACTTGACGGCGCCGTCGGGCACGGCCTCGCCATTGGCAAGCGTGGCGGCGAGCTTCAGCCCGCCGGTGTTGAGGACGAAGGTCTCCTCGAGCGAGCGGCCGCTCTCAACCTTGACCTTCTTGGTGAGATTGGAGAGTCCGTAAGCCGCATTGACCAGATACTCGCCGGGCAGCAGCGCCGCGGTCGGATTGGCCTCGCGATGGGTGCTGAGCAGCTTGTAGCCGCCGCCTTCCGGCGACGTCTTCGAAGCGAAGACGCGCCAGGTGAGCCCCGATTGCAGCTTGGGCCCTTGCTCGGTGACGAGCGCCTTGAAGGTCACCGGCACGGGGAGCTGAACCTGCGCGGCGGACTGCGCCGCGACCTTCGGTGCGGGCGGTGGAACGGGCGGCGAGAGTTCGGCCACCTCCGGTGGCGGCGGGGCGATGGCGACGGACTGCACCTTTCTGACCGGCGGCGCGTCGGATGTAGTCGGCGTCTCTCCCGGCGATGCCGATTTATTTATGGCCGTCTCGCCGGTTGGCTCTTGCGCTTGCGGCGCAGCGGCTTGCTGGGCCGGCTTGGGCTCCGGCTGGCTCGCGGTAGCAACGGGAGTTTGATCCTCCATGATCATCGGCACGGCGCTGGCAACCCCCGGCGGCAGCGCGCCGAGTGCAGGCGCGGGCGGACTCTCCTCTGCGACGGCGACCGCTTGCTGCGGCACGGGCTCCGGCGGCGCGGCTTGCCCGGGATTGGCGGCGGCATCGAGCACGGTGCTGAGCCCTTGCTTCAGCTCATCGGCATTGGTGGCGGCCACGAAGGTTCCGCCAGTGATGCCGGCGAGGCAGGTGAGAGGCTTGAAGTCGTCCGCCTTGGCGCTGTAGCCGACCACATGGATGCGCACTGCTTTCGACTTCTCCTTCATCGCCGCGGCGGTCGAGCAAATATCGGCGTCGCAATTATCGCCGCCATCGGCGATGAGCACGATGTCGAGGCTTTGATCTTTCGCTTGCAACTTGGCGGCGTCGCTCAAGGCCGCCGCGATCGGCGCCTGTCCTTTCGGTTTGACCTTGTCGAGAAGCTTGCCTTGCGCCGCGAAGGTGAATTCGCCGGGTTTGGCCAAGGTCTCGCTGTCGGCGCAATTCGACGCCTTGCGATGGCCGAAGGCGACGAGGCCGAACGAGAGGCGTCCAGCGTAAGTGCCGAGTGCCGCGCCAAGCTCGGTCTTGGCGGAGGCGAGCTTGCTCGCGCTGCCAAGCTTCGTGTTCATGCTGCTCGAGCCGTCGAGCACGATAATCGTGGCGGGAGGGGATGCGGTTTGGGCGGCTGCAGCACCCGCTCCAAGAAGAGCGGCGGGTAGAAGCATGAGGCTAAGCCCCGCGCAGCGTTTCCCCCGCATAGCGATCGCTCCGATCAGCCGGCCGCAAGCTGTTATACCCGTTTCCGGTCCCCAAGAATTAACTGAAATTCCTTTGTGAATAAGGCCGATTTGCGGTGTTTTCGCCTGGCTTGTGCAGCGTTCCGCCCGCGGATTGCGGCATTGTCCGGAGGCGCATTTCGGGATAGGGAACGCGACCTTACCGTCCCCGGCCTACGAATGACCAATCCCACGATAGACCTGCTGCTCGCCCGCCGCTCTGTATCGGCCAATGCGTTGGGCGAGCCGGGCCCAGGCGCCGCCGAGCTTGAGCTGATCTTGCGCGCCGCCTCGCGCGTGCCCGACCATAAGAAGCTCGTGCCGTGGCGCTTCATCCTGTTTCATGGCGAGGCGCGGGCGGAATTCGGCAAGGTGCTGGCCGAGGTGTGCGCCGTCGAGGACAAGGCCCCCGGCGCGTTTCGCCTGGAGAACGAAGCAAAGCGCTTCCTGCGCGCACCGATTGTTATCGCCGTGATCTCGCGCGTGGTGAAGAACCCCGCGGCACCTGAATGGGAGCAGGTGCTTTCGGCGGGAGCCGCCTGCCAGAACCTCATCTTGGCCGCGACCGCGCTCGGCTACGGCGCGCAATGGATCACTGAATGGTGCGCCTATAGCGAGGGCGTGCGGAAAGCGCTGCGGCTGGCCGATAACGAGCGCATCGCCGGTTTCGTCTATATTGGCACGCCCAAGGAGAAACCGGACGAGCGCGAGCGACCCACGCTTGCCGAGATCGTCACGGGTTGGCGCCCGTAAAGCGCGAGAGAGCCATGTTCTACGACGCCGTCGCCAACACTCACGGCCTAGCGCTCGATCCCTTCAAGGCGCTGATCGCGCCGCGACCGATCGGCTGGATCTCGACCCTCGGCAAGAGCGGCGTCATCAATCTCGCGCCGTACAGCTTCTTCAACGCGGTCTCCGAAGACCCGCATTTCGTGATGTTCGCTTCCGGAGGGCGCAAGGACAGCCAGCGCAACGCCGAGGAAACCGGCGAGTTCGTCTGCTCGCTCGCCACCTACGAGCTGCGCGAGGCAATGCGGAAGACTTCGGCCGCCGTCGGCCCCGATATCGACGAGATGCGGCTCGCGGGCCTAACGCCGGCGCCGTCGCGGCTGGTGAAGCCGCCGCGCGTTGCGGAATCGCCGGTCGCCTTCGAGTGCCGCTATTGGCGCACGATCGAGCTGCCGGGGAGGAACGGCGCCCCGAGCGGAAATGCCATCGTGCTTGGGCAGGTGGTTGGAATCCATATCGCCGACGAGGCGATCGTGGACGGCAGGGTCGACGTGACGCTGCTCAAACCGATCGCCCGACTCGGTTACGGCGATTATGCGGTGATCGACGAGGTCTTCACGCTGCCCGGGCAGGGAGGGGCCGTGAGCGGCGTCTCTCAATAGCCGAACTGCTCGGCGAGGATGCGCTCGGCGAGCGTGTGACCCGGATCGAACATCATCAGAATATCGATGCCGCTTTCCTCGACCACCTCGACCTTGACCACGTCGCGGAACTCGGTGTGGTCCGCCACGGCGCTCACCGGGCGCTTGTCGGGCTCGAGCACCTCGATGGTGACCTTGGCATCGTTGGGCAGGAGCGCGCCCCGCCAACGCCGGGGGCGAAACGGGCTGATCGGGGTGAGCGCGAGAAGCGGCGCATTGATCGGCAAGATCGGCCCATGCGCAGAAAGATTATAGGCGGTGGAGCCGGCAGGGGTGGAAACCAAGACGCCGTCGCAGATCAGCTCGTCCATGCGCACCTTGCCGTCGACCGCGATCTTCAGCTTGGCGGCCTGATAGATCTGCCGGAACAGAGACGCCTCGTTGATGGCGAGCGCCTCGTGCTTGGCACCGTGCCTGTCATGCGCCGTCATGCGCAAAGGATGGATGGCGGTGATCTCGGCCGCCTTCAGCCGATCCTTCAGGCTGTCCTCATGGTAATCGTTGAGCAGGAAGCCGACCGAGCCGCGATTCATGCCGTAAATCGGGATGCGGCTGTTGAGATGGGCGTGCATGGTCTGCAGCATCAGACCGTCGCCCCCAAGTGCCACGATGGCGTCAGCCTCGGCAAAAGAGGCATTGCCATAGCGCTTGGTGAGCTTGGCGAGCGCCTCTTCGGCCTCCTCGGTCTCACTGGCAACGAAGGCGATTTTGTCGAAGCGGGGCATGATCTTGTCGAGGCGCTTGGAGCGGCGTTGAGAAGCGGGCACTATAAATGCGGGCGAGCCCCGTAAATGCAAGCCTCTCAATCTATGGGCTGAATGGTGAATCGATGGAGAAGGACGACCGTCCAGTCGTGATCTACACGACCTTTCCCGAGCTTGCCGACGCAAAACGGGTGGGAGAGGCGCTGGTCTCCGGTCGGCTTGCGGCTTGCGTCAATATGTTTCCCGGCATGATCTCGATCTTCGAGTGGAAGGGCGCGCGCGAGCAGGCGAACGAGGTCGCCATGATCATCAAGACGCGATCGTCGCTCATCGAGGCGGTGTTCGCCGAGACCAAGCGGCTGCATCCTTACGAGCTGCCGGCTTTGCTCGTTCTGCCCACGGAAGGCGGGAGTAAGGAATATTGCGGCTGGATCATGAGCCAGACGCAAAGCCCGGAACGGACATGAGCGAAGAGCGCTTCGTGCTGGCGATCGATCAGGGAACCACCAGCACGCGCGCCATCCTGTTCGACCGCGCGGGCCGCGCTCGCGCCACGGCGCAAATCCCGCTCACGCAGATTTATCCGGCGCCCGGACAGGTCGAGCATGACCCGGAGGAGATTTGGCGCTCGGTGCTTCAGGTTGGGCGTGACGTGTTGAGCAGCGTTGGGCCGAAATCCGTCGCGGCCATCGGCATCACCAATCAGCGCGAGACGACGGTGGTATGGGAGCGGGCGACCGGCAAGCCGCTCGCCAATGCCATTGTCTGGCAGGATCGCCGCACGGCGCCGCTTTGTGCCGAGCTCACGCAAGAAGGCTGGGCCGCGCATGTCGCCGAGGCGACCGGCCTCGTCATCGATCCTTATTTCTCGGCGACCAAGCTCGCTTGGCTGCTCGAGACCGTGCCGGGGCTCGAGACGCGCGCGCGGGCGGGGGAGGTGTGTTTCGGCACGATCGACAGCTTTCTCTTGTTCAAGCTGACAGGTGGGCGCTTGCACGCGACCGACGCGACCAACGCTGCGCGCACCAAGCTCTACGACATCCGGTCAGGCCGCTGGGAGGATCGCCTCATCGATCGGCTTGGCGTTCCACGCGCCATGCTGCCGGAAGTACGCGACAGCCAATGCGAGTTCGGCGTCACGCAAAAGGAGCATTTCGGCGCGGAGATTCCCATCAGGGGTGTCGCCGGAGATCAGCAGGCAGCCGCCTACGGTCAGGCCTGCTTCACGCCAGGCATGCTCAAGGCGACATTCGGCACCGGCTGCTTCGTGCTCGCCAACACCGGCGAGAAGAAAGTGGCCTCGGCGACGCGCATGCTCTCGACCGTGTTTCATCAACTCGAAGGCAAGCGCGTCTACGCGCTCGAAGGCGCAATCTTCATGGCGGGCGCCACCGTGCAGTGGCTGCGCGACAATCTCGGCCTCATCGCGACCGCGGCAGAGAGCGAAGCGCTGGCGAGAAGTGCGGACCCGAACTCGGGCGTCTATCTCGTTCCCGCCTTTCAGGGGCTCGGCGCGCCGTTCTGGGATGCCGGCGCGCGTGCCGCCTTTTTCGGCATGACGCGGGCCACGTCGAAGGCCGATCTCGTCGCGGCTGGTCTCGAAGCCGTCGCCTTCCAGACCTGCGATCTCTTGAGCGCGATGGGGCGCGACATGACGGTGAGCGGACTACCGTCGCCGTCCGTGTTGCGGGTCGATGGCGGCATGACGGCGAATGCGTGGCTGATGCAGCGGCTCGCCGATATCCTCCGTCAACGCGTCGAGGTTGCGGCCAACGCCGAAACGACGGCGCTCGGCGCGGCCTATCACGCGGGGCAGGCGGCGGGGCTCTACGGCGATGCGGAAGAGCTTGGAAAAGCTTGGGTGCCGGCGCGCGTCTTCGAGCCGAGCATGGGCGAAGCCGAGAGGGAATCTCGCTATGGCGGCTGGCTCGACGCGGTCGCAAGGGTGAGATCGAAGGAGGTATAAAGGCGCCGCCTTTATAGTACCGTCACGAGACCGTCATAGAGTGCCGGCCGGGTAGGCTTGGGCAAGGAGGAGACACATGGCGTTGGCTGCAACCGACTTTCAACTTCTCGCCAATGCAGGGTTCCCTCCTGCCAAGTTCGCGCCGGGCGAAACGATCTTCGCGGAGGGCGACAAGGGCGACAAGATGTATGTGATCCGCTCGGGCGAAGTCGAGGTCGAGCGCGAGGGCAAGATTGTCGAGACCCTGTCGGCCGGAGGCATTTTCGGGGAAATGGCTCTGATCGACGGATCGCCGCGGGCGGCGACGGCGACAGCCAAGACGGCATGCGAGGTCGCTCCCATCACCGAGAAGACCTTCCTGTTTCTCGTGCACGAGACACCCTTATTCGCCACCGCGGTGATGCGCGCGCTGGCTGACCGATTGAGGCGGTCCCACCCGTAACGCTGCCGTTTCCGCCCTGTTTTTGGGCCTCTTGGCTTGCCATTATGACGTGCGCCAGCCATGATCGGGCGCGACTAAACCCCAAGCCTGCGCATTAGGCCCTTGTCACTGCTTGCGAATCTCGCGTTGCGCCGCCCGCGCAATATCGACGCGTCAACGCTCGGGCGGGATGCCATGGCGGGCGCCATCTCGGCGGTGGTGCAGATCGCCTATTGCATCTCCTTTGCCGCGCTGATCTTCACCGGCGATCTCGCCAGCGGTTTTTCGCTCGGCTTGGCGGGATTGATCATGGGCACCGTTGTTACCTGCGTCGTGATCGCGCTCACCTCGACCTTCTCTCCCGTGATCGGCGGACCCGACTCTCCGGCCGTCGCGGTGATGAGCGTGCTTGCCGCCTCGATTGCCACCGCGCTTGCCGCCAAGGGCGCTCCCACGCCGCAGATCGTCATCAACGTGCTGGTCGCGCTCTCGGTCAGCACGCTGCTCACCGGCGTTCTTCTCTACGGCGTCGGCGCGCTCAGGATGGGGCAGTGGCTCCGCTTCATCCCTTATCCCGTGATCGGCGGTTTCCTTGCTGCGTCCGGCATCCTTCTCATTACCGGCGGCATGGAGGTGGTGACGCAGACCAATCTCACCCTTTCGCCGTCGAGCTGGGAACTGCTCTACTCGCCGCTTTACGGGCCGCAGATCCTGATCGGCGCGCTGTTTGCCATATCCATTCCGGTGCTGGCGCGATGGGTGCCGAATTACCTCGCGCTGCCGATCGCTTTCTTCGGTTTCCTCATCATTCTCGATGTCGCGCTGTTCGGCTTCGTCAGCGATGAAACGGCGCGGAGCGCCTGGTTTCTGCCGAGCCTCGGCGAGTTGACCTTGTGGTGGCCGATCAATGCCATGATCGGCCAGCACGTCGATTGGGGCGTGATCGCACAGAGCAGCGCCGAAATCGGCTCCTTCTGCGGCGTCATGGCGATCGCTCTCCTGCTCGATGTGTCGAGCCTCGAAGTCGCGCGCCAGAAGACGAGCGACCTCGACCAGGAGTTTCGGTCCAACGGTCTCGCCAATCTGTTGGCGTCGGTGCTCGGCGGCTTCGGCGGATCTTTGTCGATGAATGCCTGCTTGCTGCTCGACGAGTCCGGCGCCACCACGCGCTGGGCCGGCGCCATCGTCGGGATCGTCTGCGCCATCATCCTGTTCTCGGGCACCGATGTCGGCGCTATGGTGCCGAAGGCCATTCTTGCCGGGATGCTGGCCTATCTCGGCGCGGTGATCCTCATTGAGCTGTGGGGCGCGCCGGCGCAGAGCTCGTGGATGGAATGGGCGCTCACCGGGGTGATGACGCTCGTCATTATCAATTTCGGCTACTTCATGGGCGTCGTGCTCGGCGTGATCGGCGCCTGCCTGATGTTCGCGCTGAGCTATAGCCGTATCGGCGTGATCCGGCGCCATCTGACCCGGCAGGAATTTTCCAGCAATGTGGAGCGCTCGCCGGAGCAGACGCGCCTGCTGCGGGAGGAGGGCAAGCGCGTCCATGTGTTCTGGCTCTCGGGCTTCATCTTCTTCGGCTCGTCGAACGGGCTGTTCGAGCGCATCAAGCGCGCCATCGAGGCGCAGCGAGAGAAGCCGGTTGGCTATGTGGTGCTCGATTTCAGCGCCGTGCCGGGCCTCGACACCTCGGCGGTGCTAAGCCTGGTCAAGCTGCGCAACTATTGCGAGGAGCATGGGGTAACGCTCGGCTTCTCGGGCTTGAGCGACAGCATGAGAGCGAATTTCGAAAGGGCGGACTTTTTCGGCAGCGAGCGCCCGCATCAAGTGTTCGGCAGCCGCAACGAGGCGATCGAATGGTGCGAGGACATGCTGCTCATGTATCACGAGGTCGGCGAGGCCTCGACGCACAGCTTCGAGAGTTGGCTACAGTCGGAACTCGGCGAGAAGCTCGAGTTCGAGAAGATTGCCCCTTACATGCAGTGCCAGGAGCTCACCAGCGGCGAGTTCCTGTTCCGCCAGGGAGAGCCGTCGGATTCCATCGTGCTGCAAGCGTCGGGTTGCGTCGCCATCACCATCATCGACGAGCACGGCCGGCCAATCCGCTTGCGCCGCATGATCGGGCACACTGTGGTGGGCGAAATGGGCTTCTATCGCGGCGTGCCGCGGACGGCGAGCGTGGTGGCCGAAGGACCGACCGTGATCTACCGGCTGACGCGCGAGGCCTTCGACCGAATGCAGGGCGAGAACCCCGAGGCGGCGGCGGCGCTGCATAAGCTCATCATCAGGTTGCTCTCGGACCGCCTCGAATTCGCCAACCGGGAAATCTCGGCCCTGCTCTAGGCCGCTGCGGCCAGCACCAGCACGGCGACGATGCCGAGATATGTCAGGCCGTGGATGAGCTGATCGGTGCCCAGCGCGTACCAAAAGCCGCGGTCTGCCGTCGTCCAGCCGTTCCTATGGGTGACCTGCTCCTTTAGCCAATCGACATGATAGTGGAGCACGAATTCGCCAAGCGCGAGCGCTCCGGCGATGAGCAGCGAGCCCGGAAGCAGCACCAGGTAGACGAGTGGCGTGAGCGCGGCGTGGATGCCGGCGTGAATGAAACCGCCGGGATGCCCGTACTTGCCTTTGTTCAAATATTGATACGGGGTCTGCAAATAGAAATCCGCGACCGCATGCTTGAGCATGAGGATCGCGACGGCAGCCAGAGCGAGAAGGACAAGCTTTATCATCGGGCTATTTCGACAAGGCCTCTGCCGTGCCGTCCCAATCGGGCGGCGGGGGGTTGACGCGGAAATAAGCGATGCGTTGGCGATAGAGCGCGTAAAGCTGCTCGAGGTGGGCGGTGTTCAGTTTCTCGCATTGCTTGGCGAGCGCTTCGGCCGCGTCCCAGTCCTTGGCGCGGTAGCGGGCGAGAAGCTCTCCGTGCCGGTCGGAAAGAGCGATGAAATCCTGCGACTGCTTGAGCGCATTGTCGCCGAGCAGAGCGAAAATCCGCGTCGCCTCGGTCTTGCCCTTCACCTTGAGCAGGTCGAGCTCGAGAAAGGCGAAGTCCGGCGCCCGCATCGTGGTCGACTCGCCGACGACGGTGCCGACGTCATAGGTCTTGGATTGGCCCTCTAGACGTGAGGCGACGTTCACGTTGTCGCCGATCACCGAATAGTCGAAGCGCGTGTCCGAGCCGAGATTGCCGACGCAACACACGCCCGTGTTCAGGCCGATGCCGATCTTGACCGGCTTGAATTTCCTGCCTTTGGCTTCCGCTTCCTCGCGCCAGCGTGCGTTCAAGTTCTCCATCTCGCGCATGATGCGCACGGCCGCGCTGCAGGCGTGACTTGGATGCGCCGCATCGTCGAGCGGCGCGTTCCAGAAGGCCATCACCGCATCGCCCATGAATTTGTCGATGGTCCCTTGCTCGTCGAGGATGATGTTGCTCAGCGGCGTGAAGAGAGAATTGAGGAAGCGAGTAAGCTCTTCCGCGTCAAGCCCCTCGGAGATGGTGGTGAAGCCGCGCACGTCGCTGAAGAGAAGCGTCATGTCGCGCGTCTCGCCGCCGAGCTTGAGCCGCGACGGATCGTCGGCCAGCCGTTCGACCAGCGCCGGCGCCATGTAGTGGGAGAAGGCGTGCCGCACCCGGTTGCGCTCCCGCTCGGTGCGAAGGAACACGAACAGCGTGCCGGCAAGATAGATCGCGGTGAGCGCGATGGCGGGGTAGATGGGATCGACCAGCCAGCCGAAGGCGTGGAATGCGTACCAGGAGACGCCGATCACGCCGGCGACCGCGAGCCCGCCCAGAACGGCGCTGCCGGCTGCACCCATGCGATAAATGAGAATGGCGATGAGCGTGCCGAGCACGAGGATGTAAAGCAGCTCGGCAGGGGTCGCGAAGTCCGGCCGCTGCAGAAATGAGCCTTGCAGGATCTGCTCGATGGCCTGGGCATGCAACGAGACGCCGGGCACCGAGGCTTCGAGCGGGGTCGCGCGGAGATCGAGTAGGCCCGCGGCGCTCGTGCCGATGATCAGGATGCGCCCCTCGAGCGCATCGGCTCCGATCTCGCCATTGAGAATCTTCCAAGCCGGGAGATAGCGGTCGCGCGTCTCAGGGGTGAACCTGATCCACATCTGACCGTTGGCCTCGGTCGGCACCTCGAAGTCGCCGACCTTCACGGCGACGATGCCGGTCTTTTCGCCGAAGGCCTTCTCGCCGCTCGCGCCGGAAGACTTCACCACGTAAGTCGAAGCGCCTTGCGCGAGCCTGAGCATGTCGGCGGACAACGAGGGATAGAGCGTATCGCCGACTCTCACGATCATCGGCATGCGGCGGATGATCTGATCGTGCTCGGGAATCCAGTTGAGCGAGCCCGCGCCTTGCGCCTTGTCTTGGAGCTCTTTGAGGCTTGCCGCTGCGCCGGGATAATAGGGCGCGAACAGTTTCGGATCGTCGCCGCCGTGGGCGAAGCCGGCCCTCGTCTCGGGTAGCGAGGTTGCTTGCGGGGAGGCGATGAAGCCGAGGGCGACGGACGCCTTGCCGATCGCCTCGGCAAAGACCTGGTCGTTGCTCGGAAGCTTCTCGACTTCTTCCCTGAGGCCGGCGAGAGCGTCGGACTTCGGCCAGTAGCGCAGAGTGTTGGCCGGCGACATGCGATCGGGCTCGGGAAACACCATGTCGAAGCCGATCGCCGCGGCCCCGCCAGCCGCAAGCTTGTCGACAAGCTCGGCGAGCACCGTGCGCGGCCAGGGCCATTGGCCGACCTGCTTCAGCGACTCCTCATCGATATCGACGATGCGCACCGGCAACGCGGGATCGAAGGCGCGCGGGTCCAGTCGCTGATAGGCGTCGAAGACGAGCGAACGCAGCCTTGCGACCGGGGTCGGATCCCAGACGCGCAGGGCAAGCGAAGCTAAGATCACCGTCCCCACGATGAGGACATAGAGGAGACGCGGACCCATCCCGTTACTTGATCGGCCTTCCGGAAAGCGCGCCGAACCGGCACAAGGTGCCAGACCCTAGCCAATGGCACCGACACGCTCCAGTGACAAGTTAAGGCCAGATGGGGGGCTTGGCACATTACAGGAACATCAAGCCCAAAACGGTCTTAGCGGGCAGGCCGGAGATTCTGATGCACGGCATCGGTCTCGAAATCGCCCGGCCGCCGATCTGGCAAACGATGCACCTTCGGCGGGATGTAGCGCGGCGGCTTCCTGACATATTTCGGGGCGGGCCGCACTTTCTTGATGACAGGAGGCGCCGAGGGACCAGGCGCTTCGCGGGCGATCTCCTCGGCCGGGCAATGCGGCCCATTCCAGGCCTTGAGGGCATCGAGCGTGGCCTGCTCGGGCTTATCACTGTTCAGATCAAGACTCGCAATCTTGTTGAAACGCTCGACGCCGCCGCGCGTACCGCTGCCCCAGGACGCGTCGATCTTGCCGTCATAGCAGTCGAACTCCTTGAGCTTGGTCTGGATGTCGCGGCTCAGCGCCGCGAGGTCGACACCGGCCGGCAAAGTCGGGCTCGCTTTGGCTTGAGGGGTCGGCTCGGTGGTTGTCGCGTCAGCCGCGGCGACCTTTGTCGTTTCGGTTGAGGGGGCGGTTTCGGTTGCCGGCTTCTCGGCGCGCTCCACCGCGATGACGCGGCTGGTCGCGGGTTGCGGAGCCGCATCCGGTGCGCTTGCGGACTTTTGCGTCTCGGTTTGCAGCTTCTGTTTCAGAATATCAAGCTACTCCTGCTGAGCCTGGAGGAGGGCGCCTTGGCTCGATTGTAGCCGTTCAATCTCCTGGCGCAGCGCCGCGATCTGCGCTTCGGTCTCGGCCGATTGCTCGGCGGCCGACTTCGGCGCGCTCGGCTTGAAATAGAATTGTCCGGTGAGCGAGGAATTCTCCCACGGTACCTGCTTGCCGCTGGTTGCGGCCAGCACATCCTTGCGCACTTCCACCATCACGTCGTTGATGCTCACGCCTTCCTGATCGATGTGACCGAGCAGGGCATGCGTGAAGGGACTGTTCCGGCCATCGCCGTCGAGCGCAACGTTGCCCGGCTGAGTGGCGAAGGAGATCATCATGCCGACTGCCTTCTCCACTTGCGCAAGCCCACGGCCGACCTGGAGCGAGCGGCTCTGCGCGAGATTGGTCGCCAGCGGATTGTCGCGACAGGCATCGAGGAACACGATCGAGACGCGGGCATTGCGCTCCAATTGCTTGAGCACAAGATCGAGCTCAACCGCCTCGAAGTGGATCGGCGTCGGATTTCAGGCTGGCATCGACCGGCGCGAGGAAGTTCTTGCCGTCCACCTGCATTCCATGGCCGGCATAAAAGAAGAGCCCGACATCGGCCCCGCTTAGCTTCGTGGCGAAGGTCCTGATGCGGCTTTCCATCTCGGACTTGGAAAGGTTGGTGCCGTCGATCACCTCGAAGCCGAGGGCTCTCAGCTTCTCGGCCATATCGGAGGCATCGTTGCTCGGGTTTCTGAGCGGCGCGGTGTGCTGGTAGGCGGAATTGCCAATGACGAGGGCGACGCGCTTCTCGGCATGGGCGGGAAGGACCATGCCTGCCACTAGCACAAGCGAAACCACAAAGGCGCTGAGATGCTTGGCCATGGACGCCTCCATCCGCTCTTGCAGGCGTGCCAACCCGGCACTCGGGCCCCCCGCGCCGGTGAGTCTACCCCCGAAAGGTCACTAGGCAAAGATAAGCAGGCTATCGTGAGGTCGAGGTTAAGCCGATGCTTGGGCCCGGAGCGCGGCAGACTGAAAATGCTCGGCTTGCACCCACGTCGACACGTGGGAGCAAGCCGGGGCAGTTTGTCAACTGGGTCTTGCGTGAGCTTAGTAGTCGAACCACGAGGGCCGCAGATTGCGCCACACCGACTCCGTCTCGCGGTCGAGCTGGATATTGGGCCGAGACTTCCCGTACCGCGTCACGTAGCGCGGCTGGTAGCTGTAGGAATAGTCCGGATAGGCGTAGGGGTAAGTTCCAACCCAGAAATGACCACCCTTACCGGCGGCGGCTGGACCGATCGCGCCGAACAAGACGGCAAAGCCGAAAGCTGCGGCGGCGAAGAGCTTGAGCATAGACGGTCTCCCTTAGCTGCTGTGGCCATTTGGGCCAGGCCGCGGGGGATGCGGTGCGTCGCAGATGTAGGCAAGCGGCCAAACGGGTTCAATGCGGGAGGGCCCAATGCGGTCTGGCGCCAGCGCCCATTCAAGGGCTCAGAGGCGGCCGAAAAGCGGCGCCTTGTGCCTCGTCGCGGCGCCTCTTCACATTCGCGTGTCCCATCCCGACTTATGCGCGGCGAAAGGCGTTGGGGAGGCTAAGCTATTGCCCGAATGCCGTGGTGTTAGTCCCGTCGCGCGTGTCGTGGAATAGTATGGAAGACATAACGCAGACAGACAAAATGCTTTGGGCGCAACAGTCGATGAGGATAGTCTTCGGAAAGAAAATGACTCGTGGCGGAGGGCTTATGCGTCTTCCGGTCCTCTTGGCGGTGATAGCGGGTCTCGGACTGTTTTGCGGCAGCTCCGAAGCGGCCAGAATGTGGATGCCCAAGGCCGACAATCCCTATTGCGACGTCACCACCTACACGTTGCGTGACGTGCCTGAGCAGGCCATGTCCATGCTCGACTCCAACGGCAAGCCGGTAATCGTGGTGAGCGCGATGACGCTCAACGACAAGCCGGCATACGGGCGCTTCCTCATGGCGCATGAATGCTGCCATCACACGCTCGGCCACGTGGGGCGGTATCGTGAAGGCCTCGGCCATGTCGGACCTCAGCCCTTCTTCTACATCGCGCCAGCGCTGAAGCAGATGGAGCTCGACGCCGATTGCTGCGCCGTGAAGCTGCTCAAATCGAGGCAGCAGGAGGACAGCGTGATTTCGGCGCGTGCAGCGATGCTGGCGTTCGGCACGACGCCGACCGGCGCCTATTATCCAACCGGGATCGAGCGGGCCGACAATATGGCCGAGTGCGAGGCGCAAGACTGAAGCTGCGCCGCGCTTTGTCAGCCGAGTTTAATGTTGCCGTAAGCTGGCGGCGTTTTCCTAAGATCTCCATATTTTGGTAGATGTGGTTCGCTTCAGGCGGCGGGCGTCCTGCCCTTAGCCTGTGCTAGCATTGGCCATTCCTGAGATTGTTGGAGGCAAGGCGAGTTTGAGTGGGCGGGCGGCGATAGTAGGCCTGCTGCAGGAAGCGGCTAGATCGGCGGCGGTGATCGCGTGCGTCGGCGTTGCCGCCGTGCTCGGCGCCAGTGGCATGGGGACCGCGGCGAATGCTGCGCCTTTGCGCGTCTGCGCCGACCCCGACAACATGCCATTCTCCAACGAGAAGGGTGAGGGCTTCGAGAACAAGCTCGCCGAGTTGATGGCGCAAAAGCTCGACGCCACGCTCGAATATTCTTGGTTCGCCGAAGCCACCGGCTATGTGCCGAATACGATGGGACGGGAGGCCTGCGACCTCGTCATGGGCTATGCCCAAGGCACTGGCCTGATCGAGGACACCAATCCCTACTACTACACGTCCTATGTGCTGATTTACCGCCAGGACGATGAGAGCCTGGCAGGCATCGACAATCTGTCCGACCCCCGGTTGAAAGGCAAACGCATCGGTCTCTTCGCCCGCACACCGCCGGCAAGCATCCTTGCCATGCATGGGCTCATCGCCAATGCGAAGCCGTTCGAGGTCGACGCCAACAAAAGCGCCTCGAAAGCGACAATGACAATGATCTCCGAGCTCGCTTCGGGCGAGCTCGACGCGGCACTGCTATGGGGGCCGGTTGGCGGCTATTACGCCGAGCGCGCCTCGGTGCCGCTCAAGCTCGTGCCGCTGGTCAAAGAGAACGCGGGCCCCTCGACCATCTACGGCATCACCATGGGCGTGCGGCCGAACGAGCCGCAGTGGAAGCACAAGATCAACAAGCTGATCGCCGAGAACGAGCGCGAGATCAATCTAATCCTGGAGGGCTATAACGTGCCCTTGCTGGACGAGAAGGGCAATTCGATCGCGGCCGCGGCGGCGGAGCGCTGACCAGCAGCCTACATCTTGCAGACGCTCTCAGGCTCGTCGATGCCGAGCGTGTCCACCTCGATCTCGGGATGGCTCGCGTGCGGAAAGCCCTTCTGCGGCGAGATCGACACGGGTACCTTGTCGGTCGCGATCAGGATCGGTTGCCGGAACTGACCGTCCCAGGGCCGATATTGCTGCTTGATGCCCTTGAAGGGGGCGAGCTGTAGCTCGGGCCCGTGGACGAAGGCGGCGATGGTGGCGAAGCTTTCGCCGTCGTTACGGGTGACAGCCTCGCCGATAGTGCGGGCGGCGACATAGGCCTGATAGTCGATCGGCAGGATCAGGCGCTTGTAATCTTTCTGGAAGTGATTGTTCATTTGCGTGGCGCCCCATTTCTCGTGGCCGGGGCTCCAGGTGGTGGCGACGAGGCCGGTCGTGCCGGCGACAGGGCGCGGATCGGCGCCGCCGCGATAGGGCATGTAGGGCCCGAACAGCTGATCCTCATCGGCGACGACGATGATGTCGTAGCTGGGGTTGGCCGCGAAAGCCGCATCGTTGCTCGCCTGCTTGCCGGGCGGAATGGTGCCGACATCGTCGCGGCGTCCGCCGGAAATATCCTGATACTCGCGCGTGTCGACGATATTGGCGCCGAAGCGGCCTGCCGCGCGCTTGATGGCGTCTGCATAAGCAAGATCGCCTGGCGTCGAGCCGTGCACCAGGAGCCAGTTGGTCCATTTCTTCACCACGAGATATTGGGCGAGCGCGTCGGCCAGCATGTAGCGGTCGGGCACAACGTGCATGATGTTGGCGCGGCAATTCTCTTGTCGCAGCGACACGTCGGTGGCGCGGATATTGAAGAAGAGAACGTCCTTGCCTTTGCCCCAGTCCGACAGCTTGAGCAATGTCTCTGCCGGAGCGTCGACGAGCACGAACTGATGGCCGGTGTCGAGCAGCTTCTGCGCTTCAGCGACGGCCTGGTCGGGCGAGGTCACGCTCGCGACATCGAGGCTGTAGAATTCGCCGGTGAACTGGCCGCCGGCATTGTTCTCGTCGTTGGCCAATTTGGCGCCGGCAATGCCCGCATCCGCCGGTTCGACATCCATGCGCGAGGCGGGACGCGGATGCTCTCCCGTTTGTCGGATGTAGCCGATCGGCACTGGATTTCTCGGCGTCGGCGATTGCGGTACCTCGATCATGAACCCGCCGGGCTTTCGTTCCGAGGCGGGCGCGTCGGCGGGAGGGGGTGTGCCGGGGGCTGCCGCAGGCTCATCGCCGGCTCGCGCCGGAACATTCGCGATCAGGTTACCGGCGAGGAACAGCGATCCGCACAGGACGCAGAAGGTTGAGTGCCTGAAAATGCGGCAGGGGAACGCGGCGACCAGAGACATGACGACGGGACCGATGGGGCGAGCAAATGCGCCGGTTATCAGTGGTTCGAACCCGAACATGGCGCTTGCCGGCGGGGGTTCGCGGAGGCCGCGCAAGCGAATTTGAGCCATGGTAGCGACAAAGAAATAGGCATTGCAAGGTGGAAACCTGAGCCAGGAAGAATCGGTACCATGCCGCGGCAAGATGTTCGCTTTCGCGGCAGGTCTGGTTGAAAGCCCTCTTAGCGGGCACTTAACCGTTGTGGAAATCCGTGCCGCCGGCCGCGCAGAATCAGCTATCGTGCGGCCATGCAATTCTCGCCGGGCGCGGCCATACGCTACGGATGGGAGACGTTCAAGCGGCGGCCGTGGTTCTTCGTCGGCTCGACCTTGCTCATCCTGCTTGCTTCCGGCTTGGTCGATGCCTTCACCACCGGGGTCGACGCCGCGATCACTGGGTCCACCGAGGATCCTTCGATCCTGGGCTTTGTCGTCAATCTCGGCTTGGGCACATTGATCAGCATGGGCGCGACGGCGTTCTATCTCGCCGCGCACGACAACCCCGACGCTGCCGATCTTTCCCTGCTGTGGCACCCGCAGCCCTTCTGGAAATATCTCGGCACGTCCATCCTGCTGACGCTCGCCATCGCCATCGGCCTCGTTCTCCTGATCGTGCCCGGCATCATCTTTGCCCTGATGTTCATGTTCGCACCGTTTGTCGTGATCGAGCGGCAGCTTGGCCCCATCGATTCCATGAATGAGAGCAACCGCATCACGCGCGGCCATAAGTGGCAGTTGCTCGGTTTCTCGCTCCTGCTGGTGCTGATCAATTTGCTTGGTGTGCTGGCGCTGGTGGTTGGCTTGCTCGTGTCCATTCCCGTCTCGACGCTTGCCTTCGTGCACGCCTATCGCGTGCTAGGGGGCAAGGCGGAGCCGCGCCCAGCCGATGCGGCACTCGCCGCTTGATGCGGCGGCGAGCGTCCTGACCGTGGCGTCGTGAAAGAGAAGCCGGCTTCTATTCCGCCGGCACGAGGGGCCGCTCGGCCTTGGCGGCTTCGGCCGCGTTGCGCGGATTGCGATAGATGAAGGGCGTCGGCGGCTTTGCCGCCTCCTCGCGTGCGAGCCGCACCATCTCGCCGTGATAGGGCGAGAGCGCGCATGCCGGGTCGGTATTGCGGGCGTCGCCGGTGATGGTCATGGCCTGGCATCGGCAGCCGCCGAAATCGATCTCCCGGAAGGCGCAAGAGCGGCACGGCTCCTTCATCCACGCGGTCCCGCGGAAGGCGTTGAAGGCGTCGGAAGTGAGCCAGATATCGAGCAGGGGACGGTCCTGCACGTTGTCGAAGTGAAGCGTCTTAATCGTCTCGGCGGCGTGGCAGGGGAGCACCTTGCCGGCCGGGGTGATGTTCATGAAGCCCTTGCCCCACCCGCCCATGCAGGGCTTCGGGCGCTTGGCGTAGTAGTCGGGCACGACCATGTCGATGGTGAGGACACCCTTCAGCCGCTCGCGCTCGCGCTCGACGAACTCGATCGACTTGACGGTGTCCTCGTAGGTCGGGATCAGCGCCGCGCGGTTGAGATAGGCCCAACCGTAATATTGCACGTGCGCCACTTCGAGCCGCTGCGCGCCGAGCTTGACGGCAAGCTCGATATAGCGCGGCACGTTGTGGATGTTCTGGCGGTGGATCGGCGCGTTGATGGTGAGCGGCAGGCCAAGCTCGATCACCCAGCGGGCGACGTCGAGCTTCTTGGCGGTGGCGCCGGGATAGGCGCCGATCCGCTCGGCATTCTCCGCGTCGACGTCCTGGAACGAGATCTGGACGTGATCGAGCCCGCGCTTGACCAGATCCTCGAGCCGGGCACGGTTGAGCGTGACGGCGGCGGTGATCAGATTCGAATAGAGGCCGGCTTCCGACGCGGCGGAGACGATGTCCTCGAGGTCCTTGCGCGCCGTCGGCTCGCCACCGGAGAGATGCACTTGCAGAATGCCCATCTCGCCGGCCTGCTTCATCACCGAGCACCACATCTCGGTGGAAAGCTCCTTGTTCACGCGCTCGAGCTCGATCGGGTTCGAGCAATAGGAACATTGCAGCGGACAGCGATGCGTCAGCTCGGCGAGCAGCCCCACGGGCGCGCGCGCGCAAAGGGCGGCTTGCGCGTCGCCGCTCACGCCCTCGGTCGGCTCGTCGTCGACAACGGCCGTTTGGCAATGTCCGATGGTCTTAGGCTCCAGCTCCTCGCTCATGCCTTTATGTATCCCTTGTCAGCCAAACCTTGGAGCAGATCGAGCACATCGGCCCGGATCACGTCGGCGGGCGCCGAATACTCCTTGGCGAGGACCTCGACAATTTCCTCCACGGTTCTCTTGCCGTCGCAAAGCTTGAGCACTGCGACGGCGGTTTCATCGGGCGTCAGCACCCGCTCGGGCGCCAACAAAATCCAACGGCCTCGCCCCGCGTCGTGGCGGAGCTTCAAATAGGCCGGCAAATGGGGCCGCGTCTCCCGTCCGACAATCAGGCGTGCAGGGGACGTGGCTTCGTTCATGCTTTCTCCGGCACGAAAGCGCCGGGCGGAATCAATCCCGGCTCGACATAGGCGTAATGCAGCGCATCGAGCTGCGCCCAAAGCACGTTACATTTGAACCGCAGCGCATCGAGTGCGGCGGCTTGCGCTTCCGGCGTGCGAGCGTTGCGCTTCACGTATTCGAGTGCGAAATCGGCGTCGCGCGGCGCTTGCGTGAGACGGCGCTTGAAATAGGCCATAACCTTGTCGCTGATGAAGTCGTAATTCTCGAGCATGCCGGAGATGCGCTCCTTGTGGATCTTGGGCGCAAACAACTCGGTCAGCGAGGAGGCGACCGCCTCGACCAGCGTCTTCTCCCGCACGAAATTGACATACGCCTCGACGGCAAAAATTGTCTCGGGCAACGCGCCCTTCCGCGAAATGACATAGTCGCGGTCGAGGCCAAGCCCGTCGGTCAGCACGAGCCAACGCTCGATGCCGCCTTCTTCTTCGCCGAAGCCATCATGGTCCATGATGCGGTGGATCCAGTCGCGGCGAAGCTGGCGGTCGTGGCAGCGGCTCATCAGGGCGGCGTCCTTGCGCGGCACGGCCGACTGATAGCAGTAGCGGTTCAGCGCCCAGGCCTGAACCTGACCCTTGTTGAGCTTGCCGCCATGCAGCAGCTTATGAAAGGGATGCTTGTCGTGATACCGCTCTGCACCGATGGCACGAAGCTCCTGCTCCAGTTCCTCGGGGCTCATAATCTTGGTCACGGCTTTTACCTCTTCCTACCCAATCTTGATAAGCACATCGGGTAGTCCTCCCTAGAATTCGCCGCCTTGATACGCATCAATGGCTCGCCGAACAGCGCCGTCGACTTCGGGGCGTATTTTGCCAAACTAAATATAGGAACGTTCGGTGAGCGCTGCATGATCTCCGCATGAACGCTAGCTGCATACCACATTAAGAAAACCTGAACGAAAAGCTTGGCAACGCGCTTGCTGAGCGTAAACGAAGCGCCCGGCAGGCGCCACTCCGGCTGAGCCTCCAAGCTACAAAGCGAAATGCTCGTGGCCGGATCGCCGCTCGCAGTCTTTCCGAGATGAGTGAGAGCGGATTAAGCGCGATCCAGCTCTGCCGGCAGGTAGCTTGTGACCTCCATGCCGGACTCCGTCTCCTCGATCGTCGGCTTGTGCCACTCACGCATTTGCAGTTCTCCTTCCGCGAGTTAGGGCCAAGCGTTGGCCGGTGCAGCCACTTCAGTTTTGCGAACCCGGGTAAGGGCTGCCCGACTCTACAATTTGAATATGCTTGCGAGCCATGATAATTTCAAATCGTATTTCCTTATAGAAAGCATAAGCGGTCCTTATCGCGTGGTCTCCCTCAGGCAGTTGCGATATTTGGAGTCCTTGGCGGAAACGCGCCATTTCGGTCACGCGGCTGAAGCTTGCGCCGTCAGCCAGCCGGCGCTCTCCATGCAGATCAAAGAGCTCGAGGACGAGCTGAAGCTGAGCCTCGTCGAGCGCCGCAAGTCCGGCATCGAGTTTACCGAGCAAGGCGAGGAGATCGCGCGCCGCGCCCGCGCCATTCTTGCCTCGGTGCGCGATCTGCTCGACTACGCCAAGCATCAAGAAGGCGTGCTCGCGGGGGTGCTGAAGCTCGGCGCCATCCCTTCGATCGCACCTTATCTGCTGCCCACGGCATTGCCCGAGCTACAGCGGCGCTTCCCCGCGCTTCAACTCCAACTGCGCGAAACGGTCACCTCAAATCTCGTGCGGGAGCTGGTGACGGGAGACCTCGATCTGATCCTCATCGCGCTTCCCATCGAGTATCCCGAGGTCGAAACGCTGCATCTATTCGACGACAGCTTTATCCTCGCCACCAAAGCGACCAAGGCCAATCAGCGGCTGCGCCACGCTAACGCCGATATGCTGTCGCACGATCATCTCCTCTTGCTCGAGGAGGGCCACTGCTTGCGCGATCAGGCGCTCTCTTATTGCCATATGCTGACGCCGGAGGCGCGCGACAGCTTCGGCGCGTCGAGCTTGGCCACCATCGTGCAGATGGTCGCCAACGGCTACGGCATCACGCTTCTTCCGGAGATGGCGATCGCAAGCGAAGTGCACGCGAGTGGCGGCATTCGCCTGTTACGCTTCAATGCGCCGGAACCGAAGCGGGAGATTGGGCTGGCTTGGCGCAAAACCTCGCCGCGCAAGAAGGACTTCATTCAGTTTGCCGAACTGTTGCGCGAGGTCGCGCCGGGCGGTGGAAAGCAGGCGCTGAAGGTGTCGATGGCGCGGTAGGCGCAGACCGGGTGCGCAAGAAGGGAGACGGGGGTGACGCTGGCGGTCAAGCTTCTCGTGCTCGCAAGCTTGGCGCTTTACGCCGGGGCGGGCACGGTCGCGCTTCGGCGGCCGATCTCGGACTTCTATGTCGCCGGGCGGCTGGTGCCCGGCCTGTTCAACGGCATGACCATCGCCATCTCGCTCGTCCCGGTGCTTGTCTTCGCCGAGCTTGCCGGCGCGCTCAGCCAGGGATGGGATGGGGCATCGCTTCTGGTTCTTGGCGGGGCAGGGGGCATCCTGCTCATCGCGTTCCTGATCGCGCCCTATCTGCGCAAGTTCGGTGGTTACACCGTCGCCGATTTTCTCGCCGAGCGGTTCGGCGGCATGGGCATAAGACCGCTGGCCGTCATCGCGGTGATCTTATGCTCCTTTCCCGCGCTGGCCCTGACGCTGTTGGGCCTCGGCGTCATCGTCACACAAATCTTCTCCGTGGAAATACGGACCGGCATCGGCCTCGCGGCTGCCATGGTGTTGCTGTGCAGCTTCGCCGCCGGCATGCGTTCGGCAAGCCTGACGCAAGTCGTGCAGTACGCGGTGCTGCTCGCGGTTTCGCTCGTCGCGCTTGGACTTCTCGTTTGGCTACGGGGAGCGATATTTTCCGGCGGCGAGCCGGTGGGCTTCAAATCGGCTCTGACCCTTTTCGAGCTGGACAGCTTCGCCCCGCAGGACGGCCTCAATCGCCTGGGCCTGCTCTTCTGCCTCGCCACGGGGATCGCTTCTCTGCCGTATCTCTTGCTGCGAGGTCTTGTCACCCCGTCCATCCACGAGGCGCGCTCGTCGTTCCTTTGGGCTCTGCCTTTTACGGCAGCACTTCTGGTCGTGGCCGCGCCCTACCTCTCCCTGTTCGACGGCCCGCCCGTTTCGTCTGAAGCGAACGCGATCCTCTCTTTCGGGATTGTCGCCACTGGCGCGATCGCTGCTTTGCTGGCGGCGGGCAGCGGGCTCGTTCTTGCCATCGCCAACGCGCTTTCCTACGACCTCTATTACCGGAGCCTGCACTGCACCGCCTCAACCGGGCAGCGCATTCTCATTGGCCGCATCGCGCTTCTCCTGGTCGTGGGGCTCGCCGCTTGGGCCGCGATTGCGGCACCCGAAATCCTTCCCGCCCTGACGGCAACCGCTTTCTCGCTTGCGGCAAGCGCGTTTCTTCCCGCGCTCCTGCTCGGCATTTGGTGGAAGCGTGCGACCAGCGAGGCAGCGCTCGCCGGCATGCTCGCAGGGCTCCTCGTCTGCCTCTATTACATGCTGGCGCCCCGTTACATCCCGTTTGCCTTCTATGAAACCTCAAGCTTCCTCTCCAACGCCACGCAGGATGAAGCGGCGCGTTATGCCGCGCTTAGCCAAGCCTACTACCTCGCCGACGAGCCGGCGCGGGCAGGGGCTTTGGCGGCGTGGAAGGCAACGGCGCTCGAGCTTGCCAATTGGGGCGGCATCAGACGCGAGTTTGCCGCTCTATTCGCCGTGCCGATCGGCTTTCTGGTGATGATCTGTGCGAGCCTGTTTACGCCCGCCCCATCGCGCGACGTGCAAAGCTTCGTCGAGGATTTGCGCAAGCCGCAAGCCGCTTAGCGGAAGACCTATGGCGCGGCAGGACTGGATGCCGCGTGCGCGGGCTGCGAGCCGGAATCGCCGTCCAGCACGTGGAAGGAATCGCGGAAACGCACGGCATTGTCGCTTGTCGCGTGACCTTTGGGACCCGCGGTCACTAGCATGTAAATCCTGTCGCCTGCGGGCACGACATCGACCAGATGGCTGAGCTTGCTCTTGCTGTCGTCGGCGATCGCCTCGAAGCCGGAGCGTCCGTCGATGGTCGCCGGACCTCGCTTGCGCAGCCGCGACTCGCTCCCCTTGGCGTAGGCGTTGACCAGCTTGAGGTAGGAGTCGGTGTCGGGGTTGGGCCCCTTGCCTTCGGGATATTCGAATACGACGACGCTATAGACGGTGTCGTCGCCGACGCTCACTTGGAAATCGTATTGCAGCAGCGGGTTCTGACCTTCGACCGGGGCGCTCGTCGTCTTAGGCGTGCCGGGGAAAGAGACGGAAAAGCCGCGCTCGGTCGATTGGAACTCGGTCCATTGCGGCTCCGCCGGCGCGCTCTGCGCCTCGGGCTTATCCTCCGCGACGGCCGGCATCGCCGCCGCCACGAGCAAAGCCATGCCTAGCGCTGCGCTTCGGATCGACATCCCCGGGCCCTCCTCGTCGCTTGCCGCCGAATCGGCATCTTAACCGATCCGGCGGTCCGGTTCACTTGGGGAGTGCTCTGCCTACCCCTGAGGCGAGGACTTGAGCGCGCGCTGATACATGGCCTCGACGTCCTTCTTCAGTGCGCGGCGCGAGTCGGGCCGGAGATAGAGCATATGGCCGCCGGCATAGTCCTCGATGGTGATCGGGCTCGCGCCTTCGAGCGGAGACAACTGATTCACCAGATAGCGGGGAGCGAGATAGGGCGTGATCAAGTCGGTGTAACCGGTGGCGATGAACACTTCCAGCGCGCGGTTGGTGGCGCGAGCTTCCTGAATATCGTCGAGCACGCCGGCATAGCCTTGCCGCGCAGGGCTCGTGCCGAAGTCCCATTTCGGACGCACCTCGCGATTGAGGAGGCGATAGTTGGCGTCCGTCTTGTAGCCGAGCTCGTCTTGCGCGTATTGCACGAACGCGCTGGTCCAAAGCGGCACGGTGGAGTCGAGCACTGGGTCCGGCCCGCGCGGCCAGGCACTTGCCGGATTGGGATCGGGTCCGCTCACGCTGCCGTCGTAGCGGCTCAGCACCTGGCCACGATCGAATTCCTTGATGAAGATGCCGGGCGAGATGCGCGCGAAGTTGCGGCGCACGATGTCGGGTGGAAGACCGGTGAGCTCGGCCACCTTGCCGCTCGCTTCCTCTGAGCCTTGCGATGCGCCCGAAGCAAGCGCCACCAGGTAGTCGGACAGAGAGTAACGCTCGGCCTCTTGCAGCGTGGCGGCCAACGCCTCGCGGCCAAGGATGCCTTTGCTCTCGAGATTGACAGCCGCATAGGAGGGCAGGCTGAGCGCCCAGGGCAGCAGGTCGTAATCCTCGGCGTTGAGAAGCGCAAATTCCAGCGCGGGCGAAATGAGCACGAGTCCGCTCGGCGAGATGCCGCCAGTTTTCTGTAGTGCGCGCGTGATGGTCGCGGCGCGGAAGCCGCCATAGCTCTCACCGGCCAGGAACACAGGCGAGGCTACGCGCGCGGCATCGGTCAGATAAAGCCGGATGAAATCGGCGAGCGCGTCCGTGTCCTGCTCGACACCAAAGAAGTCGCTTTCGCTCTTGCCGTCGCCCGCGCGGCTATAGCCGGTGCCGACCGGATCGACGAAGACGAGATCGGTGAAGTTGAGCCAGCTTGCGTCGTTATGGCCAAGCCGGGGTGGGGGGCCGAGCAATTCGCCCTTGGCGCTCACCTCGACGGTCTTGGGTCCGATGGCACCGAGATGCAGATAGGCCGATGCCGCTCCGGGTCCGCCGTTGAAGACGAAGGTGATGGGACGCTTGGTGTCTTGCGGCTCGCGCCAATAAGCCACGTGGAAGATATTGGCCGTCGTCTTGTCCTTCGCGTCGCGAAGCGGCAGCATCCCGGCCTTGGCGCTATAGGCGACGTCTGTCCCGTCCAGGTGGGTCGTATGGTGGCTGATGACGGGTGGAGGCAGGACCGGAGCCGCCGAAGCCGCGCTGTCTTCCGCCTTTGCCGGCTCACTTTGCGGGGCGTCCGCAACGTTACTCGGCTTCGCCTGCTTGTCGTCCTCATCGCCTGACACAGGAGCGCCATGATGTTTCGGCGCACCCATTTGCCGCTCATGCATTGCCTCCTGCGCGAATGAGGACGCGGGCAAGAGGAGAAGCGCGCTGATGCCCAGCGCAAGAAGGACGCGATGCGAAGTTCCCATCGTCAAAGCTCAGCTCCGATCCGCTTTTCCGGAATGTGGCGAGGCGAATATGTCGCAACAAAGGTAGGCGCGCGGCGCGCGGGAAACCAGTGGCGGGAAGCGGGCCCTCGGCGCAAAATTCCGCAGTTTGCGCCCCTGTGGGAGTGCCGTTGCAAGGCCGCAACGTTCCTCGCCCTTCGGTGCAGAAGACGATAAAAAGATAGGCCGACAAGGCTTTGGCCGTTAATGTAAAGCTTGGCGCAAAGCTGCTAGCCACGCGGTGCTGCTTAATTTCCGGCGTTTCCCCGTCTCAGCGTCCTCGCCGGGAGCGGTGCTTGCGTCGCGCCCTTTGCTGACGGCAAGGACTCCAGCAGCCTTGTGCGACCGCAAGGCTTCCATGACGGGGGAGCGGAGGTCTTGCTCAGTCAGCATGCAAGCTCCCCTCGAGGCGCCGCTTATATGAGTCTTGTGCCACATGAGGCTCGCCATGGTCCCGCGTTCTAGGGGAGCCGCTCTGCATGGTCAGTCCGATGCGTGAGAAGCGCGCGTGGCCCCCACGGGAGAAGGATGCCGACGCGGAAGCCGTCGCCGCGTTCGAAAAGACCGTTGCCGTCGTCAAGGAGACTGTTGTCAGGTCGGGTGAGGTGCTCGTCTCGGCCAAAGAGGATCTCAGCGACCATCAGCGCTGGATCAAGGCACAGAGCGCGCAGGTCCAAGCCGATCGCGATCGACATGACCGCTGGTTGCAGCGCCAGCGCGAGCTGCAAGAGGCGCATGAACGGCGCGAGCAGAAGCGGGCGCGTCGGCGGGAGATACGCCAGGCATTCGTTCGGTCAATCACCGGCGCGATCGCTGCGGCAGTGTTCGCGGTGCGGTCCGCCATTTGGTTCGTCGTTGCCAAGATCGCCGCCGGCTTGAACGCGATCGATGCGGCGGCGGCGCAGGGTCTCCGTTTCATCGGCGCGAAACTCCGCGACCTTGCGCTCGCCGTTGGCGGAGGTGTCGGGCACGTCGTCGTCCTCGCGGTAGGAACTGTGCGTTCGCTCGCACTCTCGGCGTGGGCATTCGTGGTTGCGGGCCTTGCATCGCTCGGCGCCTGGCTCAAGTCCGGCGCCTCGCGCCTCTCGGCCAGACTCCACCGCGTCGTGCCGTCCGTCGGCCATTTCCTGACGGTGAGCTTTGGCGGGATCGGGGCGCGCGTTCGCGATGCTTGGCGCACAATCGGCAGCGCCCTCGGGGTTGGGCTCGCCAGGCTTTCGGCGAGAGCAGGCCGCGTTGCTCACGGCATCGCCGAGGCGGGGCGCCCCGTCTTGGCCTCGGTCTCTGCAAAGGCCCATGCGCTTGCGCCCTCGCTGGTCGACGCCTGCGGCAGGGCCGGTCATGCCGCCGGGAACTACGCCAAAGCGGGAGCTTTGCGGCTGAAAAGCTTGCTGCCGGCAAAGGCCCCTCCGGTTGGGGACGAAAACGCGGTATCCTCTCCCAGGGCAGGGGGATTTGAGCTTAGCCAGATGCTCATTATCGCGGGAACCATCTTGCTGGTATGCGGCGGCTTGATGCTGGGCGGCGGCCTTCTCTTGCGTGCGGGCACGCCGTCGTCGGCCGTTGCCACCGCATCCCCCGCAGAGCCGATCGCCTGGCTGTTCGAACACAAGACGCTGCGGATCGACGAGCGTTCGGTCTTCGCCTACACCACCACGGCCGAAGGGGTGCGCATCAAGGGCTTCGCCATCGGCGGGGTCAATCTGTCGGATCATTCGGTGAGCTCTCTCGGCGGCGTCATCAAGCCGGACCATAAGCCACGAGAGATCGCGCTTACGCTGAGCGTGGAGATGCCGGGAGAAGGCGCGGCGCAACAGGCAGAGGTTACGGGTTCCATCGACGACGGCACGGTCCCGTCACAGGCTCCGTTCAGGCTCGTATTTCTCTTTCCTGAGTCGGGCGATGGCGGAATGACACCGCGTGAAGTTCTCGACGCTTATGGCGGGTTGATGCTCAAGGTCCGCTACGACGTGAACGGCACGCAGAGATCTTTCATCCAATATTTGCCGCAAGCCTTGCTCGAGGAGCAGCTCGCCGAGATTGCCGCCGAGGCCAAGGGCTCTTAGCGGCCCGCTGCTGTCAGAAACATTGCAGCGTGGGCGTGGCGCAGCCTCTAATGCTGAGGCATGCCTTGAATTGTGCAGCATCTCAAGCTGCACCCGGCGGTGTCGGCTGAAGGATCCAGATTCGTGGCGGTGCAGATGCTGCCGCAAGAGCGGAAATCGTCGTTGCAGACGCGCACGCTTTGACTGCCGGGGGAGCAAGGCGATTTCGCCGGGCTGACCGATTGAACCTGAGGTATGCCGATGGGGTTTGGCCTGATTGCCCAGGTTGGTGGTTCCACCCTGGTTGACGGTTTGGGCGTCGGCAGGTCCGAGCGCGGCAGCGCATAAGAGCGCGACGATCAGCAATATGGATTTGGTCATCGAGATAGGCGCCCCCCGACGCTTGCGTCCTGACGTCAACTAGCGTCCCTCCAGATGAGGGAGCCCGTCAAGCCCAACTTGAATGTGCTCCAACTCGATCATCACCAAATGGCCAAAAAGCCACGCGAGGTTCGTCTGCACTCCAGCGGAGCCGCCTTCATTGCGACCTCACCTTGTTGCACTCCTTCTCCTCCTTTCGCCGTCCGTGACTGGAATCGGCTGCGCCAGCCAAGACCCGGCAACTCGCGCCGCCGAGCAAGCTGCGATCGAGAGCGAGGAGGATGCGACGTGCCGGCAGAAGGCGGGGGAGGACGGCAAGGCCTATGAGCAATGCCGCAATAGCCTCGCCCAGGCCAAGGCCAAGCAGGATGCAATTCAAGAACAGAAGCGGAGAGACTTCGACCGCGTGCTTGGCGCCGGTACTGACGGTCTGAGTAATTACTGAGCGTGAGGGACTGTCGGGCAAGTAGAGCCGGCGAGGTTGAGCTGCTCACCAGCATACGTATAGTTACTCACCAGAGCGTGTAGTAGCAAAAGGCTCTACCTAAGGAAAAAGCGCTGCAGATTTGGCGGATTGCAGCGAAGTTTGCCACCACTGTAAATATTTCGATGATAAAACGTCACATCTCGATGATAGGACGGTGGCGGGCAACTAGGGATGCCAGGGTCATGGGCAGGGAGTTGGTGCTTCTAGTCGCACTAGCGGCGATTGTATGCGTTGTGGTCGGCACTATAGTTGGAAAGAAGTACCCGCTTAGTCCGCCGGCCTCTTTCGTCAGCATGACGCTGTTGGGCGTCGGCACCTTAGGCTTTTGCTTCGTAGCGCTCTCGCTGCTCGCGATGCTGATCGGAGTGAGTTGAGCGCCGGACCGTCTCGGTGAGCGAAGGACGCCGCCGACACCCCTCAACAAGAAAGAAGCCCGACACGGGGGGAGGTCGAGGCTTCTGTGGTCCCGATTGAGGATGGAACCGGGGCGGGACTGAGGGGAACCCCGCCTGACGATCATCATATCGCGCGCACGCGCAATTTGATTCAACTTTCTCGAAGCTGGTTAATGCCGGGGCGCCCACCGGCTGACCGCCCTCAATGGAGATCGAAGAAAGAAGCCCCGCATCCATGTGGGGGGCGCAGGGCTTCTCCGGTTCCATTTTTAACGGAACCGATACGGGCAGGAATGCGGTCTGCCCAATGTCAGACTAAAACGAAGTTGCGCCAACATTTTGAGCGCAGAGGGCGTACCTCTGAGTCAAAGCGCGGGTTTTTGTGCACCGCTCCCTGTAAACCCTAGCGAGCTTCCGTCTGGGAGCGTCCGGCACTAGGATGCAATTGTCTGCCAATTACAGTATGCGTGAGGACGCAGCTCGCGTTCATAACAGCTAACTGATCGGGGGGTCAGATGTGCCGGGACAATCGTTCTTTTGAGGCCGAACGTGAGTAAGACTGCTCAGCCGCCGCCATTTCGGCGGTTAGTATTCTGGGCTTGTCTGTATACTACTGGGACCTGCTTTCGGCTGGTTCGCTCCAGGGCCCCGCTGAATACAGAACGTTGGATCGTTCGAATGGATTTAGCGTAGCAAGCGATTGGCTCACGGTTTATTCTGAAAATAGACCTTCCTTTAGAAGCCTCCTCTGCAGTATTGGATCACGGCCCTTTCTCTAAAAAGTTTTTCTGACAGTACGTTTGCGGCAAGACTTGCTTCGTTCTTTTTCGCGATAGGACTATTGGCTGCAACCGGATTTCTCGGATTTTGGCAGTTGGCGATTTCAGCCATGCTCGATACGGGGATGGTCTTCTTTGCAACCGTAGCGGTTATCGGCACCCTGCTGGCTTTTCGCGAACACTGTGCGGACAGGTTTTAATGACATAGGCGATATTTCCAGAAATACAACGTATTTCTAGCCTATGAACCACTGATAACGTATCAGTTTCTTGGCGTTTTGGGCCAGAAATCCAGCAGATTCCAAAGGCTTTGCAGGGGGAAGTCGGGAGGAGCGCAGGTTTATGGCACGGATGGGCAGAAAAAGAGGCCGAAAGCGGGAGGGGCCAGATGATCGTATGTGAAGGTCGTGGCTTCTATGCTTCGCGTCAATTTCAGGCGAGGTCAAAAGGGCAAGCCCACGAAGGACCGCGCGCATGGGAGGCGGGGCTTGCTTTGCTCAGAGTTTGGCTGAATTGGACTCTCAGCGCCAAGCCAAAAATATAACTAGAATCTCCGCGCTCGATCAATTAGAGGGAGCTGGGCACACGCTCGTCCCAATTCTGACCGGGAAGAACAAATCTTTGGCACGTAATCACAATGAGTGCGGAAACAGCCGCCTATATATAAAGCCTCGCCGACGACTATCTCGGGTTTAATAGGTCAACACATTTTGAGTAGCAAAATAGACGATTTGTCTGTCGAAGTACGTCACAACGACATTATTGTCACCCAGCCAGGAACCGGACGCTGTGTGACGTATCGTCGAGAACCGAATTCGCAAATGCTGGAAGCGATTTGCTCAGTGCGGAGCGATCCCAATGCAGAAACATTGCAGTTTCTCACTGAGGCCTGGAAGGCGGCCTACGCCAAGGCGAAGGCACTACGCTGGCTTCAACACAGCCCCTCTGAGGTCTGTAGTATCTCGCCAAAACTTGGGAGAGTGCGGGCAATGAGGCTGGCGTCGGTAAAGGAGGAGGCTCGTCACCGAGAATATCGCATTGAAGGAGTGAAAGAAGGCAAGGGCATGCGCCTTCGTGTAACTCCGACGAGACCCGACCTGCCAATTCTAGAGTATTCGCGTTTTCGGACCATACACGGGACGTGGGTGAAGGCAGTTGATGCGGTCTGTGGCTACATAGATGAGCGTTCAGAAGTCCAACCGCCCAAACCCCGCAGAAAGAAAGCTTAGGTGCCTGCTCCAACTCGGAGCCAACTGTTGAGCCACACTTTGACGAACTCCTACCACTCCAGGTCCAACTGCTATCTGAAGTAAGTCGGCCTTCGAGGCAACCCATGCCGAGAGTTGGACGTGCACCGAGGCTTCGCCTAGTAGGCAAAAAAAGTCGTTACGAGTAATCGGCACGATTTTTTTCTCGCGCGTGCTCATGCGGCGGCGGCTCGATATCTCTCCCTCAGGGTCGGTCACATAAGAGTCTAAACCGATCGCGCTGGAACCTGGAAGTCGGCTTGGTCATTTACTGTGTTATGGCGAGGGGGCCCGATAACGTCATGCACATCTACACTCGGCTCAAAACCGGCGGCGACGAGGAGAGAGAGTTGGCAGCCATCATCGATGCGCTGAGGGCTGACAATGGGAGATTGCTCACGGCCCTTCTAAAAAAGCTAAACCAAGATGATAGCGACGATTCAGTGCGCCTTGCCGAGGTGCTCATGCATCACCCGAAACTCCGTGATCTTGTCCCACACTAATCCTAAGGGCGTTGGCGGAAGCGATCATCGAAGCTGCGCGGGCCTTCTGCCGTGAAGATATGGCTTTCTGGCACAGCCGCTCGTAGTCGGGTCCCACTGGCGGCCTCAAGTGGTAGTCGTCGATCCAGTAGCAAATCTGCGCTAGGTCGCGCATCTTCTCTGGGTCACGCTTTGCGGCGGCGATCCCGATCTGAAGTGCCTCGATCTGCCACGTGGAGTAGTGCCCCTCCCAATACCCGCTTGTGTACCACTGGACTCCGCTTTCCAGTCTGGGAGCGCTTCGTCAGGCTTGGGGCTGTGAGGGTCCGGCTCTTCGATTGCATAACTAAATTGTCCGCACACGTCACTCAGCATGCTTACCCTCCTTGCGATGTTGCGCGAGGGGGACTTCACCCTCTCTGCTCATACATATCCGGGAGGTTTTGTACTTCGCGGCAGGTTTGCGGACACCGGGCGGACACGAAAAATGATCCGGTTACGGATTATTTTCTAGTTTGGCTAAGTGTCGCGGCTTTTCTTGGATGATTTGGTGCCGGGTAGAGGATTCGAACCCCTGACCTACTGATTACAAATCAGCCGCTCTACCTGCTGAGCTAACCCGGCAGTCTTGGTGCAAGACCGAGTTAAGCTTGCGGCGCGCGGAACGCAAGCGCAGGCGTTGGGACGGACTATTTGCGGCGGCTTGCCAGCAGGCCGGCGACGAAGGCTATGGCGAGCAGCGTCACCGGACCCACGCTCTGCATCGCCTTGCCCACGCCCTGATCGAGCAGCCCTACGCCTTCGCCGGCGGCTTCGCTCATGCTCGGCATCTGCGGCTTCCGTTTGCGGGTAAAGAGGGGGAGGGTGGCGAGGATGAGAACGCCGAGCAGGGCAAGCGATGCGGCGACGATGCCCGCCGCTTCGGCCGGAGTGAAGCCATGCGCGATCAGCGCCTGATAGGCGGCAAGCAGGCCGAAGGCGGCCGCGCCGATCAGAATGGCCGCGGCGACCGCGATCACGACCGCCTGCCTGATCGAGCGCTCGATCGATTCCTTGATGCGCAGGCCGACCTGCAGCGATGACAGCAGCGCGAGCGCCGAGCGGAGCATGGACGCTTCGCCTAGCGACGCGTGAAGACACCAAACAGGAAGCCTAATCCCACGGCGATGGCGACGGCCTGCAGCGGATTGCGTCTGATGGCCTCCTCGGCCTCATAGGCCGTTTCCATCGCTTTGTCCTGGGCGCGGTTGACCTGGCCCTTGGCGATTCGGCTCACCGTGCTCGTAAGGCTCTGGAGGTCGGTGCGAATCGCGTCGATTTGGTTGGCGAGCTCGTCGGCATCGCGACTCGCGCCGCGCTTGGCTCCGCCCGCGCGAATATCGCTATCGGTTGATGACATTAGATGTTTCCTTCCGTGGGAGGATTGTTGGGGGTGGCGAGATATTTGACTTAGCAACTCGGTTCGGGAGCGCTCCGTTCCACGGCGCGCTCTCCGGGAGGGGTTCCTGGCGACTCAACTTGAGCGACGGCGCGCAGCCGCTGTCAAGGGGCGTGTCGCTAAAGACACAGTCGATGCGCTTGCATGGTTGCCGGAGGCTTGCTTCGCGCTTGCCACCCTTCTAGACTTCGGTTCTGCCAAGGGGGATTGCTTGAGGGGGGATGAGCATGGGCAACAGCAGGCTTGGCTTGGCCGGCATCGCCTTGAGTCTCCTCGTTATCACGAAGCCGGAGCCGGCGGCGGCTGGAAGCGCCGCGGCGCTTGCCGCTCTGCACGCCGACGCTTCGGTGAGTCCCGTGCTCGCGCTTCCGGTGGCGTTCCATCATCACGCTCGGCGCGTACAGTCCTTCTATTGTTATCCACGGAACTATTGGTGGTTCTATCGGCCCTACACCACGGCCTTGGATAACCACGCGCGCTGCATGCCCTACTTCCACTATCCGAGCTATGACGGCCAAGGCCGACCCGAGCGCTACATAAAGTAAGTCGCGCGGGGCCCCATTTTCGCGCGCTGCAATACCGGTCGTTAACCCTACTGATACCCGCCAGGCGTAGCCTCCACATCGCCTTCCTAACGACTCACGAACGGGGAAGGTGGTCCTAGGTGGAGTCTGCCAATGAGAGTCGTTTTGAGTCTTGCCGCCCTGCTTGCGCTTGCGGTCGGCTTTTCGCTTAGCGGAGTCGAGCCTGCCCGCGCACAGTGCGTCGCGCCTTGCGGCGCTGTCCTTGTGCCCGCGCCCAATCCAATTCCGCTGCGGCGCCTCAGGCCTGTGCCCGCGCCGGTCGTGGTGGCGCCTTGCGGGGCCGGCTGCGTCAACAGTGCGAACGCCTACGCCGCGCCGCCTCCCTGCGGACAGGGCGGCTGCGGCGGCACCGCCTTTGTCTATTATCCCAAGCGCGTTTACCCCTATTGGAAGCAGCCGGGATATACCGCGTGCTATCCGGGCTTCGGCAATTGCTACTGGCGCCGGGACTGCTGGTACGACTCCTTCGGGCGCCGCTTCTGCAACTAGGCTTTCGGCGCTAACGCGCGTTGAGGCTCGACCAGTGCAGCGCGACGGCGGCGGCGTTCGAGACGTTGAGGCTTGCAAGCGCGCTCTTCGTCGAGATGCGGCATAGCCGGTCGCAATGCTCGCGCGTGAGCTGCCGCAAGCCCTTGCCCTCAGCACCGAGCACAAGAGCAAGCGGACGGGCGAGCGGGCTGCTCTCGAGCGGCTCGCTTGCCTCCTCGGAAAGGCCTACGCGCATGACGCCGCGCTCGCCGAGTTCGGCGAGGGCTTGCGAGAGATTCTTGACGAGTATCACCGGCACGATGTCGAGCGCGCCGCTCGCGGCCTTGGCGAGCGCGCCTTGCAGAGGCGGACTGTGCCGCTCGGTCATGACGAGGCCGGCAGCGCCGAAGGCGGCGGCCGATCGAAGTGCCGCGCCGACATTCTGAGGGTCGGTCAATTGGTCGAGCACGAGCAGGATGCCATTCGCATCCACTTCCTCGAGCGAGACGGGGGGCAGGGGCTCGGCTTCGAGCAGAATGCCCTGATGCACCGCATCCGCGCCCAACATCTTGTCCAGATCGCGGGGGATCGCCGGCTCAGGCTTGATCCCGCGCTTGGCGAGGAGGGGGGCAAGCCGCTGCGCGGCATTCTCGGTGGCGCGCACTCTCAGGATCGAGCGCTTGGGATTGGCGAGTGCCGCCTCGACCGCATGCACGCCAAATAGCGCGACCCGATCGGGGCTTTCCTGCCGCGGTGCATGCCTTGGCTTGCCGCGCCAGGGGGCCTTTCCGGGCTTGTTCGGCCTTTGACGTCCGCGCCGCATGAACGACTTGCTCGGGATGGCGGGAGGGGTGGAACCCGCCGGAACGATAAGGGATTTTCGCTCTAACCTTCTGATTTACAGTTGACAGAGGCTAAAGCGCTACCCATAAAACCTGCCATGGCGGACCCTGCCGGCCGACGGCGGGGCGTTTTTGCTTGGTCAGAAATCACCCGTCAATCCATCTTCGCTCAAGGAGGGGTGCCCGAGTGGCTAAAGGGGACGGGCTGTAAACCCGTTGGCTATGCCTACGTAGGTTCGAATCCTACCCCCTCCACCATTCAGGGTCAGAGGACAGAGGTCGGAAGTCAGAAAGGAATGAACGAGAGTCAGAAGGGAATGGACGGGATGGCGCCCGCGACACCGGTTCTGATTTCTGGTTTCTGATTTCTGAAACCTGATTGCGGGTGTAGCTCAATGGTAGAGCAGCAGCCTTCCAAGCTGAGGACGAGGGTTCGATTCCCTTCACCCGCTCCAGTTTCGGAAGTCAGAAGTCGGAAGCCGGAAGTCAAAAGTCGGAGGCCAAGGATAAAGATCAGCAATCAGATGGCGGAATGTCGGTCGAGCAGCGCTTCTGATTTCCGATTTCTGATTTCCGATTTCAGACTGAAGGAGTGTAGCTCAACTGGCTAGAGCACCGGTCTCCAAAACCGGGGGTTGGGGGTTCGAGTCCCTCCACTCCTGCCAGACAGCGATAAGGCCGGAGGATTGAGGTTCACGCGGGATGGCCGCGGCAAGGATTGAAGATGGCGAGGACGAATCCCTTTGAGTTTCTGCAGCAGGTGCGTACCGAGGTGGCCAAGGTCACCTGGCCGACGCGCCGCGAGACGGTGATCACCACCATCATGGTGCTCGCCATGTCGATCGCCGCTGCGCTGTTCTTCCTTGCCACCGATTGGGTCTTGAGCGAGATCGTCTCGCTGGTTTTGGGCTGGGTCCGCTAGGAGGCGGGTCTTACAGGCAATGGCAAAGCGCTGGTACATCGTCCACGCCTATTCGAACTTCGAGCGGAAGGTCGCTGAATCCATCAAGGAGCGCGCCGCCGCCGCGGGACTCTCCGACATGTTCGAAGAGGTGCTGGTGCCGATGGAAGAGGTCGTGGAGATGCGCCGCGGCCGCAAGGTCAGTTCCGAGCGGAAATTCTTCCCGGGCTATGTGCTGGTGAAGATGGAGCTGAACGACCAGACCTATCACTTGATCAAGTCGACGCCGAAGGTCACCGGCTTCCTCGGCACCGAGACCAAGCCCATTCCGATCACCGACGAGGAGGCAGGGCGCATCCTTCAGCAGGTGCAGGAGGGCGTCGAACGGCCGAAACCGTCGGTCACTTTCGAGATCGGCGAGCAGGTGCGCGTCGCCGACGGCCCGTTCGCCTCGTTCAATGGCCTCGTGGAAGAGGTCGACGAGGAGCGGGCCCGGCTCAAAGTTGCGGTGTCGATCTTCGGTCGGGCGACGCCGGTCGAGCTCGAATACGCACAGGTCGAGAAGATTTAAGCGGTAAGCGGTAAGGCGCGGGAAGAGTCGAGGAATGGCGAAGAAGACCGAAGGTTACATCAAGCTCCAGGTGCCGGCGGGGCAGGCGAACCCATCGCCGCCGATCGGTCCTGCGCTCGGCCAGCGGGGCGTCAACATCCCTGAGTTCTGCAAGCAGTTCAACGCGGCGACGCAGAAGCTGGAAGCCGGCTCGCCGATTCCGACCGTCATTACCGTCTATGCGGATCGCTCTTTCACCTTCGAAATGCGCACGCCGCCGGCGTCCTATCTCCTGAAGAAGGCCGCCAAGGTCGGCAAGGGATCGAAGGAGCCCGGCCGCGCACCCGCCGGTACCGTGACGCAAGCGCAGCTCCGCGAGATCGCCGAGATCAAGATGAAGGACCTCAATGCCAATTCCATCGAGCAGGCGATGAAGATCATCGCCGGCTCAGCCCGCTCCATGGGCCTACAAGTGCAGGACTAGTGTCATGAGCAAGCCAGGCAAAAGATTCAAAGCAGCGAGCGCGCCGATCGATCGCGAGAAGCTCTACACGATCGAGGAGGCGGTGAAGCTGGTCAAGAACGGCGCCAAGGCCAAGTTCGACGAGACGATCGAGATCGCGATGAATCTCGGCGTCGATCCGCGCCATGCCGACCAAATGGTGCGCGGCGTCTGCGCGCTGCCGCACGGCTCCGGCCGCAAGCTGCGCGTTGGCGTTTTTGCCAAGGGCGCCAAGGCCGAGGAGGCCAAGAAGGCGGGCGCCGATGTAGTCGGTGCGGAGGATCTCGTCGAGCAGGTGCAGAAGGGCGTGATCGATTTCGACCGCTGCATCGCCACGCCGGACATGATGCCGCTGGTCGGACGCCTGGGTAAGGTGCTCGGACCGCGCGGGCTGATGCCGAATCCGAAAGTGGGCACGGTCACCGCCGACATCGGACCCGCGGTGCGCGCGGCAAAAGGCGGCGCGGTCGAGTTCCGCGTGGAGAAGGCCGGCCTCATTCATGCCGGCGTCGGCAAAGCAAGCTTCCGCGAGCAGGCGCTGGTCGAGAACATCCGCGCCTTCGCCGATGCGGTGATGAAGGCGAAGCCATCGGGCGCCAAGGGCACATTCCTGAAGCGTGTGGCGGTGACGTCGACGATGGGACCTGGCGTGAAGATTGAGCCCGCGAGCCTCACTGGAGGTGCAGCGGCTTAAGATGAGTTTCGGGGCCGAGCGATCGGTCCCGAAGGATCGCTTGCGACAAGCGATCCAAACCTGTCCGAGACTGCAGGTGCGGGTTTCCGCTTAAGCCTTTCGGGCCTGCATGAGACGGGAGACGAACGGTTCGATGGTAGCGGGTTTTTCCGCCGCAACCTGGAGATCGGTTTGAACCTCGTAACTGGCTCTTGCGCAAATTCGCGCGCGGGCGGGACAGGCAACAGAGCGCCGCTTGGACGAGCGGGCCGGCTTCTTGCCTCGCCCGTCGCCTCTTGCGGCACGGTGTAGCCGGAGGGCTCGGGAGCTTTCGCTCTTCGCCCTCGAACAGACGGAGTGAGCATTGGAGAGAGCAGAGAAGCGCGAAGTCGTGACGGCGCTTCACGATGTCTTCGCCAAGACCGGCGTGGTCGTCGTCGCTCACTATGCGGGCCTGACCGTCGCCCAGATGACCAAACTGCGCAGCGAGATGAGAGGCGCTGGCGGGAAGGTCAAAGTGGCGAAGAACAGGCTCGTCAAGCTTGCGCTCGAAGGCACCGACGCTAAGGGGATCGCGGATTTGCTGAAAGGGCCGACGTGCCTCGCATTTTCCGCCGACCCGGTAGCGGCACCGAAAGTCGCCGTCAAATTCGCCAAGGCGAACGAGAAGTTCGTGATCCTCGGCGGTGCGATGGGCACGACGGTGCTCGATGCCAAGGGAGTGAGCTCGCTTGCCGACTTGCCTTCGCTCGATGAGCTCAGAGGTATGCTGATCGGACTCATACAGGCGCCGGCGAGCAAGATCGCCCGCACCCTGAACGAGCCCGGCGCTCAGCTTGCGCGAGTCTTCGGCGCTTACGGCAAAAGCCAAGCAGCGTGACGGCCTTCAACCTAATACGAGAGTCAAACCTACGAGGATAAGTCGATGGCAGATTTGCAGAAGATTGTTGACGAGCTTTCCAGCCTGACCGTGCTTGAGGCGGCCGAGCTGGCGAAACTGCTCGAGGAGAAATGGGGCGTCTCGGCGGCTGCTCCGGTGGCCATGATGGCCGCAGGCGCCGCCGGCGGTGCGGCGGCCCCGGCCGAGGAGAAGACGGAGTTCACCGTTGTTCTGGCTTCGGCGGGCGCCCAGAAGATCAACGTTATCAAAGAGGTACGGGCGATCACCAGCCTCGGCCTCAAGGAAGCCAAGGATCTGGTCGAAGGTGCGCCCAAGCCTGTGAAGGAAGGCGTGTCCAAAGACGAGGCCGAGAAGATCAAGAAGCAGCTCGAGGCCGCCGGAGCGACCGTCGAGTTGAAGTAGTCGGTGGGTTGAATTGTGCCCGGGCGACCCCCATATAGGGGAGTTCGCCCGGGCTAAAACCCACCAAAAAGATACGTGACGCTTCCCCAGAGTCTCCGCTTCGACAGTGGAGTTTCCGGCGAACCGTCGCGGACCGAGCCTAAGAGGTAGAAATGGCGCAGCAGACTTCGAATGGGCATAAGCGTTTGCGGAAGATGTTCGGCCGGATTCACGAAGTGGCCGAGATGCCGAACCTCATCGAGGTTCAGAAGCAGTCCTACGATCAGTTCCTGATGGTTGAGGAGCCCGAGGGCGGGCGCCAGGACGAAGGGCTGCAGGCCGTTTTCCGCTCCGTCTTCCCGATCAAGGATTTCGGTGATCGCGCCCAGCTCGAGTTTGTCCGCTACGCCTTCGAGCCGCCGAAGTACGACGTCGAGGAGTGCCAGCAGCGGGGCATGACCTATGCCGCGCCGCTCAAGGTCACGCTCCGTCTGATCGTGTTCGATGTCAACGAGGAGACCGGCGCCCGCTCCGTCAAGGATATCAAGGAGCAGGACGTCTATATGGGCGACATGCCGCTCATGACGTCAAACGGCACCTTCGTCATCAACGGCACAGAGCGCGTCATCGTCTCGCAGATGCATCGCTCGCCCGGCGTGTTCTTCGACCATGACCGCGGCAAGACGCATTCCTCAGGCAAGCTGCTCTTCGCCGCGCGCATCATTCCCTATCGCGGCTCCTGGCTCGACTTCGAGTTCGACGCCAAGGACATCGTCTATGTGCGTATCGACCGGCGCCGCAAGCTGCCGGTGACGACGCTGCTCTATGCGCTCGGCATGGAGGACGAGGAGATCCTCGCGACCTTCTACGACCGCATTCCGCTCAAGTCGACGAAGGACGGCTGGCGCATGCCGTTCCGTCCCGACCGCATGCGCGGCATCAAGCCGACCAGCGATCTGATCGACGCCAAGACCGGCAAGGTCGCCATCGAGGCCGGCCGCAAGGTCACCGCGCGTCTCGCCAAGAAGCTGGCCGATGAGGGCCTCAAGGAGCTGCTGGTCAGCGACGAGGACCTGCATGGCCGTTATCTCGCCCAAGACATCGTCAATATGGAGACCGGCGAGATCTACGGCGAGGCGGGCGAGGAGCTCGACGCCAAGTTGCTTGCCACGCTGAAGGACCTCGGTCTCAAGGAGGTCCCGATCCTCGACATCGATCACGTCAATGTCGGCGCGTTCATCCGCAACACGCTGGCCATCGACAAGAACTCCAATCCGGAGGAGGCGCTTCTCGATATCTACCGCGTGATGCGGCCGGGTGAGCCGCCGACGCCGGAAGCCGCGGCGACCCTGTTCAAGGGCATCTTCTTCGATCCCGAGCGCTACGATCTCTCGGCCGTGGGCCGGGTGAAGATGAACATGCGTCTCGACCTCGACGCGCCGGACACGGTGCGCACGCTGCGCAAAGAGGACATCCTCGCCGTGATCAAGACGCTCGTCGATTTGCGCGACGGCAAGGGCGAGATCGACGACATCGACCATCTCGGCAATCGCCGGGTGCGCTCGGTCGGCGAGCTGATGGAGAATCAGTATCGCGTCGGCCTGTTGCGCATGGAGCGCGCCATCAAGGAGCGCATGAGCTCCGTCGATATCGACACGGTGATGCCGCAGGACCTGATCAACGCCAAGCCCGCGGCGGCCGCCGTGCGCGAGTTCTTCGGCTCCTCGCAGCTCAGCCAGTTCATGGACCAGACCAACCCGCTGTCGGAGATCACACATAAGCGCCGTCTCTCGGCGCTTGGCCCGGGCGGTCTGACGCGCGAGCGCGCCGGCTTCGAGGTGCGCGACGTGCACCCGACGCATTACGGCCGCATCTGTCCGATCGAGACGCCGGAAGGTCCGAATATCGGTCTGATCAACTCGCTCGCGACTTACGCGCGCGTGAACAAATACGGCTTCATCGAGAGCCCGTATCGCCGCGTGGTGAAGGGCAAGGTGACCGACGAGGTGGTGTATCTCTCCGCCATGGAGGAGGCGCGCTACATCATCGCCCAGGCCAACGCCAAGCTGAATCCGAACGGCACCTTCGCCGAGGACCTCGTGGTCTGCCGTCATGCCGGCGACGTCGAGCTCGAGCCGCCGGAGAAGGTCGATCTGATCGACGTGTCGCCGAAGCAGCTCGTGTCGGTCGCGGCGGCGCTCATTCCGTTTCTGGAGAACGACGACGCCAACCGCGCTCTGATGGGCTCCAACATGCAGCGTCAGGCCGTGCCGCTGATCACGGCCGAGGCGCCGCTGGTCGGCACCGGCATGGAAGAGGTCGTGGCGCGCGATTCAGGCGCCGCCATCGGCGCGCGCCGTACCGGCGTGGTCGATCAGGTGGACGCCACCCGTATCGTCATCCGCGCGACGGAGGAGACCGATCCTTCGAAGTCGGGCGTCGACATCTACAATCTGCGCAAGTTCCAGCGCTCGAACCAGAACACCTGCATCAACCAGCGGCCTCTGGTGCGCGTGGGCGACTACGTGCAGGCGGGCGAGATCATCGCCGACGGTCCCTCGACCGATCTCGGCGAGCTTGCACTCGGGCGCAACGTGCTCGTCGCCTTCATGCCATGGATGGGATACAACTTCGAGGACTCCATCCTCATCTCCGAGCGCGTCGTGCGCGACGACGTGTTCACCTCGATCCATATCGAGGAGTTCGAGGTGATGGCCCGCGACACCAAGCTCGGCCCTGAGGAAATCACCCGCGACATCCCCAACGTCTCGGAAGAGGCTCTGAAGAATCTCGACGAGGCGGGCATCGTCTATATCGGCGCGGAAGTGAATCCCGGCGACATCCTCGTCGGCAAGATCACGCCGAAGGGCGAGAGCCCGATGACGCCCGAGGAGAAGCTGCTTCGCGCCATCTTCGGCGAGAAGGCTTCCGACGTGCGCGACACCTCGCTCAAGCTGCCGCCCGGCGTGTCCGGCACGGTGGTCGAGGTGCGCGTGTTCAACCGGCACGGCGTCGAGAAGGACGAGCGCGCCATGGCGATCGAGCGTGAGGAGATCGAGCGTCTCGCCAAGGACCGCGACGACGAGTTGGCGATCCTCGACCGCAACGTCTATGGCCGCCTCAAGGACGTGCTGATGCACAAGGTGGTGGCCAAGGGCCCCAAGGGCATCAAGAAGGACGCCAAGATCACCGATGCGCTGCTCGACGATGTCGCGCGCACGCATTGGTGGGAGATCGCGCTCAAGAACGAGAAGGCGATGGCCGAGGTCGAGGCGATCCGCCGGCAATATGAAGAGGCCAAAAAGGGTCTCGAGCAGCGCTTCGTCGACAAGGTCGACAAGCTCCAGCGCGGCGACGAGCTGCCGCCCGGCGTGATGAAGATGGTCAAGGTCTTCGTCGCGGTGAAGCGCAAGATCCAGCCCGGCGACAAGATGGCCGGCCGTCACGGCAATAAGGGCGTAATCAGCCAAATCGTGCCGATCGAGGACATGCCCTATCTCGAGGACGGTACGCCGATCGACATCGTGCTCAATCCGCTCGGCGTGCCGAGCCGCATGAATGTAGGCCAGATTCTGGAGACCCATCTCGGGTGGGCCTGCCGGGGTCTTGGCCGCAAGATCGGCGAGGCGCTCGACGCCTATCACGCGAGCCATAAGGCGAAGCCGATCAAGGAACTGCTCAAGACCATCTATGGCGACGACAAGGCGATCAATGCGCTGAAGGAGGATCAGGTCGTCGAGGTGAGCGAAGTCCTCAAGAGCGGCGTGCCGGTTGCCACTCCCGTGTTCGATGGAGCGCATGAAGGCGACGTCACGGAGTTGCTCGAGGCCGCAGGTCTCGACGGCTCGGGTCAGGTGACGCTCTATGACGGGCGCACGGGCAATGAGTTCGAGCGCAAGGTCACGGTGGGCTACATCTATATGCTGAAGCTGCATCACCTCGTGGACGATAAGATCCACGCGCGTTCGATCGGGCCTTACAGCCTGGTGACCCAGCAGCCGTTGGGCGGCAAGGCGCAGTTCGGCGGTCAGCGCTTCGGCGAAATGGAGGTGTGGGCGCTCGAAGCTTACGGCGCCGCCTACACGCTGCAGGAGATGCTGACGGTGAAGTCCGACGACGTGGCGGGCCGCACCAAGGTCTACGAGGCGATCGTGCGCGGCGACGACACCTTCGAGGCCGGCATCCCCGAGTCGTTCAACGTGCTGGTCAAGGAAATGCGGGCGTTGGGCCTCAATGTCGAGCTGGTTCAGCCCAAACCCGAAGATCAACAGCCGGCGCGGGCGAGATTGCCGCGCCCGGCGGCCGAGTGATTGGGCGATTGGGTCACGTGAATAAGGATTGCGAGCAACCGAAGGGCGGCGGGGCCGCCCGTTGGGAGACAAGCGAATGAATCAAGAAATCGTCAACCTCTTCAGTCCCCAGGTCCAGCAGCAGAACTTCGACCAGATCCGCATCGGCATTGCGAGTCCGGAAAAGATTCTGTCCTGGTCCTACGGGGAGATCAAGAAGCCCGAGACGATCAACTACCGCACCTTCAAGCCGGAGCGCGACGGGCTGTTCTGCGCGCGCATCTTCGGCCCGGTGAAGGACTATGAGTGCTTGTGCGGCAAGTACAAGCGCATGAAGTACAAGGGCGTGATCTGCGAGAAGTGCGGCGTCGAGGTGACGCTCGCCAAGGTCCGGCGCGAGCGCATGGGCCATATCGAGCTTGCCGCGCCGGTCGCCCATATCTGGTTCCTGAAGTCGCTGCCGTCCCGCATCGGCCTTCTGCTCGACATGACGCTGAAGGACCTCGAGCGCGTCCTCTATTTCGAGAACTACATCGTGCTCGAGCCGGGGCTCACCTCGCTCAAGCCGCTCCAGCTTCTGAGCGAGGAGGAATATCTCAAAGCGCAGGAAGATTTCGGCGAGGATTCCTTCACCGCCGCGATCGGCGCGGAGGCCATCCGCGAGCTGCTCAAGGCGCTCGATCTGGGGAAGATCGCCGCAGATCTCCGCACCGAGATCGCCGAGTCGACCTCGGAGCTCAAGCCCAAGAAGCTCGCCAAGCGGCTCAAGGTGGTCGAGGCCTTCATCCAGTCGGGCAACAAGCCTGAGTGGATGATCCTGACCGTGGTTCCGGTCATTCCGCCGGAGCTGCGGCCGCTGGTTCCGCTCGACGGCGGCCGCTTTGCCACCTCGGACCTGAACGATCTCTATCGCCGCGTCATCAACCGCAACAATCGTCTGAAGCGGCTGATGGAGCTGCGCGCGCCTGACATCATCATCCGCAACGAGAAGCGCATGCTGCAAGAGGCGGTCGATGCGCTGTTCGACAACGGGCGGCGCGGCCGCGTCATCACCGGCGCCAACAAGCGTCCGTTGAAGTCCCTCGCCGACATGCTGAAGGGCAAGCAGGGCCGCTTCCGGCAGAACCTGCTCGGCAAGCGCGTCGACTACTCGGGCCGCTCGGTGATCGTGGTCGGCCCTGAGCTCAAGCTGCATCAATGCGGCCTGCCGAAGAAAATGGCGCTCGAGCTGTTCAAGCCGTTCATCTACGCGCGGCTCGACGCCAAGGGCCATGCCGCCACGGTGAAGCAGGCGAAGAAGCTGGTCGAGAAAGAGAAGCCGGAGGTTTGGGACATCCTCGATGAGGTGATCCGCGAGCATCCGGTACTGCTCAACCGCGCGCCGACGCTGCACCGCCTCGGCATCCAGGCCTTCGAGCCGGTGCTGATCGAGGGCAAGGCGATTCAGCTGCATCCGCTCGTCTGCGCGGCGTTCAACGCCGACTTCGACGGCGACCAGATGGCCGTGCACGTGCCGCTGTCGCTCGAAGCGCAGCTCGAGGCGCGCGTCTTGATGATGTCGACCAACAATATCCTGCATCCGGCCAACGGTTCGCCGATCATCGTGCCGTCGCAGGACATCGTGCTCGGCCTCTACTACCTGTCGCTGGTGATGGACAACGAGCCGGGCGAGGGGATGATGTTCGGCAACGTGGCCGAAATCCATCACGCGCTCGACGCCAAGGTCGTGACGTTGCACAGCAAGATCAAAGGCCGCTTCGTCACGGTCGACGAGAAGGGCAAGCCTGTGTCGAAGATCTACGACACGACGCCTGGCCGCATGCTTCTCGGCGAGCTGTTGCCGAAGCACCCGATGGTGAGCTTCGATCTTGTCAATCGCCTGCTCACCAAGAAGGACATCTCCAACATGATCGACGTGGTCTATCGCCACTGCGGTCAGAAGGAGACGGTCATCTTCTGCGACAAGATCATGGGTCTCGGCTTCGTCTATGCGTGCCGCGCCGGCATCTCGTTCGGCAAGGACGACATGGTGATTCCGGAGAGCAAGGACGCCATCGTGCAGAAGACGTCCGAGCTCGTGCGCGAGTATGAGCAGCAGTACAACGACGGTCTCATCACCCGCGGCGAGAAGTACAACAAGGTCGTCGACACCTGGACGGAGTGCACCGAGCAGGTCGCCAAGGAGATGATGAAGCGCATCTCCGCGGTGGAGCGCGACCCGAAGAGCGGCCGCGAGAAGCCGATCAACTCCATCTATATGATGTCGCACTCGGGTGCGCGCGGCTCACCGGCGCAGATGAAGCAGCTCGCCGGCATGCGCGGTCTGATGACCAAGCCGTCGGGCGAGATCATCGAGACGCCGATCATCTCCAACTTCAAGGAGGGGCTGTCGGTGCTCGAGTACTTCAACTCGACCCACGGCGCCCGC
>DATAFR010000133.1:0-4657 GCA_036257375.1 Methyloceanibacter sp. | reverse complement strand
GCGCGCACGCGCCGCCGATCTCGCGCAGCGTCTGTCCATGCCGGCGCTCGCCCGCGCCTGGCAGATGCTGCTCAAAGGCCATGAAGAGGTGCGCGATAGCCCGCGCCCCTCGGCAGCGGCCGACATGGTCCTGGTGCGGCTTGCTTATGCCGCCGACCTGCCGCCGCCCGGCGAGCTTGCTCGCCGTTTGACTGACGGCGCGGGAGCGAGCGCGGCCGGGGCGAGTGCGCCCAAGCCATCGCGCAAGCCTGAGCCTGCCCGTGCCGGGTCGCGGAGCCTTAAACCGCTCATCGTCGAGAGCGAGAACCCTGCGCCGCCCGAGATCGACGATGTGCCGCCTGAGGAGTCCGCCCCTCTGCCCGAACTGAAAAGCTTCGAGGACGTCGTCGCTCTCGCCGAAGCCAAGCGCGACCTGAAGCTGAAGCACGCGCTCTTGGAGCAAGTCCGCCTCGTCCGCTTCAAGCCCGGCACCATCGAGCTCAATCCTCTGCCCCAGGCGCCGCGCGAGCTTGGCCAGGAGCTGATGCGCAAGCTGAAAGCCTGGACCGGCCGCGTCTGGATCGTCGCTCTGACCGAGGAGGAGGGCGCGGCGCCCTTGGGCCAGCAGCGCCGCGAGCGAGAGGCGCGCGAGATCGAGAAAGTGCGCGAGCATCCGGCCGTGAAAGAGGTGATGCAGCGTTTTCCCGGCGCCCGCATCGCCTCGGTGCGCCCGGTGGCCAAGCCCGCCGATCCTGCTGAGGCCTCCGAAAGCGCGGAAGAGCCCGACGAGTTCAAAGAGGACGGGACCAACTGATGAAGAACTTCACCGAGATGATGAAGCAGGCGCAACAGCTGCAAGGCCGCATGGCGGAGATGCAGGCGGAGCTCGAGCGCATGGCTGTCGAGGGTCGCTCCGGCGGCGGCATGGTCACGGTGACGCTCTCCGGCAAAGGCGACATGACCGGCCTCAAGATCGACAAGTCGCTGCTCAAGCCGGAGGAGGCGGAGATCCTCGAAGACCTCATCGTCGCCGCGCATAACGATGCCAAGCACAAGGTCGAGGAGGCGATGAAAGAGAAGATGAAGAGCCTCACCGGCGGCCTTCCGCTCCCTCCCGGCCTGAAGTTTTGATGCATGGCGCGCGTTGCGGCAGGACCCGAGATCGAGCGCCTGATTCAGCTCCTGGCACGCCTGCCGGGGCTCGGACCGCGCTCGGCGCGCCGCGCGGCGCTGCATCTCGTCAAGAAGAAGGAGCAGCTGCTCGAGCCGCTCGCCGCCGCGCTCGCCGAGACCCGCGACACCATCCTCACCTGCGAGATTTGCGGCAATATCGACACGCAGAGCCCGTGCACGCTCTGCCGCGATCCCTCGCGCGACCGCTCGCTGATCTGCGTGGTCGAGGAGGTGGGCGATCTCTGGGCGCTTGAGCGCGCGGGCGTGCTGAGCGGGCTCTATCACGTGCTCGGCGGCACGCTCTCGCCGCTCGACGGCGTCGGCCCCGACGATCTTTCCATCGCCAAGCTGATCGAGCGGGCGAGCAAGCCTGAGGTCAAGGAAGTGCTCTTGGCCTTGAACGCCACGGTCGAGGGCCAATCGACCGCGCATTACCTGATGGACCAGCTCGCCGGCTCGAACGTCACCGTCTCGCGCCTGGCGCATGGCGTGCCGATCGGGGGCGAGCTCGACTATCTCGACGAAGGCACGCTTGCCGCCGCGGTCAAATCCCGCAAGCCGATGTGATCGGCTTACTGCGCCGGTGCGGCGGGCGTTTCCCAATCTTGGATGACGGCCTTGATGGCGCGATCGAGCTCTTCGCGGCACTGTGGCGTGATTTCGGCGCGGGTGATGATGTCGACCAGCGCGCTTTGCTCGCCCCTCGCGCCGAGCCAAAGCCCCAACAGCACGCCGATCAGCGAGCCTGCGAGGGCGGCCACCACGATGGGCAGCGTCTTGTCCGACATGATCGTCATCACGATGCGCTCTCCGCGAGCTTCTCTTTCTTCTCGATCTCCGGGGCCTCGCCCTGCCGCCTCTCCTTCCAGGGCGCCACCTTCAACAACAGCAGCATGCCGGGAATCGCGACAACGGTGCAGATGATGAAGAACTGCGTCCACCCCACGGCTTCCACGATGAAGCCGGTCGATGCATTGGCCACCGTGCGCGGAATCGCAATGAAACTCGTGAACAGGGCAAATTGGGTCGCGGTGAAGGCCTTGCTGGTTTCCCGGGCCATGAAGGCCGTCAGCGCGATCGCGCCAAGGCCAATCCCCAGGTACTCCCCGCTGACCACGATGAACAGCCCCGCCAGCGTATGCCCCGCCTGGCTCAGCCAAACAAACGGAAGGATGGTGGCCATCTGCACGAAACCGAACAGCCAGAGCGCCCGGTTGATGCTCAGCTTGAGCATGAAGATGCCGCCAAGCACGCCGCCGGCGATGCTGGCCCAGAGGCCTGCCACCTTGGCCACCGAGCCGATCTCGCTCAGGCTGTAGCCCATATCGATGTAGAAGGGCGTCGCCAGCGCCGTGGCCATGTTGTCCCCTAACTTGTAGAGAAACAAAAAGGCCAGGATGGCCAGCCCGGCCATGATTCCGTCGCGGCTGAAAAACTCAACGAAGGGATTGATGACGGCCTCTCGCAAGCTGCGCGGCGCCAACGCGTCGTCGCTCACTTCTTTGACCGTCAAGGTGGTCACGATACCGACCAGCATGAACAGGCCGGTGACCCAGAACACCACCGACCAGGGCTGGTAGTCGGCCACGATCAATGCCAGAGAACCGGGCACCAGACCGGAAAGCCGGTAAGCATTGACCCAGATGGAAGTGCCGGTTCCCAGTTCATCGTCGGCCAGCAGCTCGCGCCGGTAAGCATCGATAACGATATCCTGACTGGCTCCAAACAAGGCGACAATGAACACGATCGCGACGATCGTTTGCAGCGAGGTGGAAGGATTGAAGTGTCCCAGTACGCCGATCGACAGCAGCAGCACAATCTGCGTGAGGAGCGCCCAGCCCCGCCTTCGGCCGAGGAACGGCAGCTTGAACCGGTCCATCAAAGGCGACCACAGGAATTTCCAGGTATAGGGCAGCCCAATCAGAGCGAAGAGGCCGATCGTGGCAAGGTCCACCTGGTTGCTGCGCAACCAAGCCGGCACCAGGGAAATCAGGACATAGAGGGGCATTCCCGAGCTGAAACCCAGGAAAATGCAGGCCAGCATCTTCCGGGTGAACAGGATCTCGGTCCAACGGCGCTGCGCGCCAGGCCTTTGGTCGGCTGCCTCGGTCCCCGTCATTGTCCGGCTACATAGCAGGCCGCAGCGCCCGCGTCATTCCGCCTCTGTTGGGGGCTTTGGCGAACACCGGTGCGAAAGCGACGTTATGCTCGCGCAGAGTGAAAAGGAGAACAGCCATGGTGCGTGTCGTTGGAGTGGATCATCTTGTCATCAGCGTCGGCGATTTCGAGACGTCCAAGGCCTTCTACGCGACGCTGATGCAGTTCCTCGGCTTCGATGTCGAGGCCGAATACGAAGGCATGATGGGCTGGGCCAACGGCAAGACGCTGTTCTGGATCGCCGCCGCCGATGCGGAAGGGAGGAAGCATAAATACCGCAAGGGCGATATTGGCTTTCACCATTATGCTTTCCGCTTGCGCAGCCGGAAGGACGTCGATGCCCTGCAAGCCTATCTGGAGGAGCAGGGCGCTAGGATCGTCGATCCGGCGGGCGAGTATTACGACGACTACTACGCGGTGTTCTTTCTCGATCCCGACGGCATGAAGCTCGAAGGCATGCGCTGGGGCGAGAAGCACGAGCAGGCTGCCAAGAGACGCGCCGCGAAGAAAAAGACCTCGGGCCGCGCGTCTCGCCGCTGATCAGCCTGGAGGTGACACAGGTTTTGCGGGTGCCGTGCCGGAGCGGCGCAGAATCTCGATGATGAGTGCGGTCGACCAGCCGATCAGCATGATGCCGTTCAGTGCGGTCAATGGCCGGAGCAGACGCCATTGCTCAGGGGCAACCAGCTCGCCATAGCCGAGCGTCGTGTAGTTGCCGAAGGCGAGATAGACGAGGTCGATGCCCGCCGGCGCCACGCCGGCCAGGGCATAGGTGACGGCCCACACCATCACCTCGACGAAATGTACCGCCATCAGCAGCGTCCCGATCAAGACGATCGCGATGGTATATTGCAGGAAGTCCGGGACGAACCTCTCTTTCGCCTCCAAGCGCCGTACGCTCCAGACCACTGCCCCGAGCAGCACCGCGTGGATGACCAGATTGACCAGGCTGGCCGCCGCGCCGACCAGCATTTGATCGAGCACGATGCCGTGCCAAAGCGGTAGAGGCTCGGTCATGATTCTTTCGCGAGCAGACCGGGCTGACGGAACAGGCCGTTTCGCCGCCGCTCGACTCCCTCTCCCCTCGGGGGAGAGGGCAGGGGTGCGGGGGAAGCGCCGTTGCCCTGCTCGACTTGCGCAGGCACTGCCTCTTCGAGCTCCAAGGTCTCGATCTTGCGCCCGCGCGCGGCGATCTTCTCCGATGAGGTGAGAAGCTTCTCGATGTCCTGATTGGCCGGGCCGAAATGGCGCTGCAAATCGAGCACGCGCTCGCGGAAGCGGCCCATATCGTCCATCAGCTTCGCCACTTCGCGCTGGATGAGATGCGCCTGCTCGCGCATCTGCACGT
>DATAFR010000132.1:0-25259 GCA_036257375.1 Methyloceanibacter sp. | reverse complement strand
GTCCCCATTCCCAGTCGGTCTCGTCCCAGGCATAGCTCTGGCCCGAGGTGACGTCCTTGGCGAGATCGAGCCCGACCATGCCGGGCCAGGCGGCAGCCTCGCGCTTCAGCGCGGCAAGATCGAACTTGCCGTCCGGCGCATGCGCGATCACCGCGTTTGGCATGCCCTTGTCGCGGATCAGCGCCGCGAGCGCGCGCGTGTCGACGCCGGTGATAGCGATGATGCCGCGCGCTTTCAGCCATTGATCGAGGTCTTGCGCCGCGCGCCAGTTCGACGGCTTGGTGATCGGGGCGCGCAGCACGCAGCCGCGCACCCCTTGCTTCGCGAGACTCGCGCTCTCCAGATCCTCGGGATTGGTGCCGACATTGCCGATATGCGGGAAGGTGAAGGTGATGATCTGGCCGGCATAGGAGGGATCGGTCAGGATCTCCTGATATCCGGTCATGGCGGTATTGAAGCAGACCTCGCCGACGGCCGTGCCGGTGGCGCCCGCGCCCTTGCCTTCGATCACGGTGCCGTCGGCAAGCACGAGGAGCGCGGTCGGCGCCTCGTTCCTCCAATCGGCTGCGGGCGCGCGCGACGTTGCGGCCCTTTCGGCCAGCGCTTCGTTTCTGTCGTTCATCTTCTCTTAGAGGCGCGAGGTCGGCGGCAGCGCGCCCGGTTTGCAAATTCGGGTGCGAGCACGGTCGCGTCAAGGGGAGGGCGAAGGGCTCGCGTCATGAGAATGGCGCCTCTTACCCCGAGGAAGCCGCCCGGGTCAATCCACAGAGCAAAATATTATCCTGTGAAAACAATGGCTTAACCTGCCAAAATCCCTTGCCTGCAATGGGGCCCTCGATTACTTTGGAAGCTTCTTCCTGAAAGCTCGGGCCGAGAGACATGCGCGAGACCATCACCGCCGCCCTGACGGCTGCCACCAAGGCGCAGGACAAGCGCCGCATCTCGACGCTCCGGCTCATCAGCGCGGCAATCAAGGATCGCGACATCGCCGCCCGCACCGCCGGCAAGACGCAAGCGACCGACGCCGAGCTGCTCGAGCTCTTCGCCAAGATGATCAAGCAGCGCGAGGAGTCGGAGAAGATCTATGCCGATGCGGGCCGCGCCGAGCTCGCCAAGCAGGAGGCGGAAGAGATCGCCATCATCCGCGAGTATCTGCCGAAGCAGCTTTCCGAGAAGGACATGGAGACGGCGATCGCCGAGGCCATCGCCAAGACGGGTGCTGCGAGCGTGAAGGACATGGGCAAGGTGATGGCCGAGCTCAAAGCCAAATACGCCGGGCAGATGGATTTCGGCAAAGCGAGCGCCGCGGTGAAGGCGAAGCTCGGCTAGTCGCGCGGCAGTGACGGCCTGCGACAGTGTGTTCGCCCTCGCCGTGCACAGATGCTGAGCAGAAGCTGCATCATGTCGAAGCACAAAGCGCCGACACAATAATTCAACAGCCTGCGCAGCGGCGCATTCGCTTTGCGCCGCGCCCCCTCGATCCAAAATCCAAATCACGCGTTCGGTTTTGACCTGCGGTCATTTGTCTTGCACTACAACATAGATTTGTCACTGCGCCTCTCTATTACGGGTGCAATGCAGCACGGACTGATTCTGTGCTCTAAGCGAAAGGAGGCCAATTCAATGGTCCGCTTCTCACTCTTCAAGTTTCTGAGTTCGGCCGCGTTCGGTGCGTCGCTTGCCCTGACTGTCGGCGTTTTGCCGGCACGCGCCGACCAGCCGCTGACCAATCTCGGTCCGGTGGGGCCTTACGAGCCGATCCTCGTCACCGTCGGCGGACAGCGCGTGATCGCCTTCTACATTCCCGAGAAGGGAGCATGCTCGGTCAGTGCCGTGGTGTGGAAGGATGGTGATCCCGATGCGCCGTATGCATCCGCGCGTGTGCGCATCAGCCTGAAGCCCGGTCAAATGTTCCAGCTGGATGGTGCTCAGCGCCAGTCCATGAGCCTCTTCTGCGGGGCCGATGCGTCCAATCTCGCAATTGCGGCTCCGGCCGAGTTGATCCTGACCAACTCACCGGACAGCCGGCACTAGAGTGGCAGTTGCATCGGGCGGGGCGAACCGCTCCGCCCGGTTTTTTCCTACAAAGTCTTTCTCCCTTCACACTCATTTTCTTCTGGCGCGGCGGCGAGCGGGGCAGCATGGTGCTCTCCCGTCGGAGTCAAACACAGGGGTATGTGATGGGATTTTCGAAGTTCATGCCGTGGGCACTCTTTGCAGCTCTTTGCTTCACACCCATGCAGGCGTCGGCGAGCCCGGCCTATGCCTGCTCGGTCGCCGAGATTTTTGAATGCACGGCCATTGCCGGCTGTGCGCGGGTATCGGCGGCGCAGGCCAATCTCCCGCCCCTCGTCACGCTGAATGTCAAGGAGAAGAAGCTGTTCTCCGGACTGTTCGGCGGCGACGGGCTATTCGATCAGGGGGATGTCTATGAAGACCCAAAGGTGCTCATTCTTCACGGAAGGCACGGCCTCCTGACATGGACCGCGGTCGTAGCCAAGGATACGGGTCAGATGTCCATGTCGATCGCAAATCTGGGCAAGACCTACGCCAATTCGGAGCGTGCACCCCGCAGCAATAGCAGTCGGCGTCAGCGCTGGAAGAGAGCCGGGCCCGTGCCCGGCTCTCTTATCGCCAGCCAGATCGTGCGGCTTCTATCGCTTACCCTTATCGAGACCGACAGAGGCCCTGCCCATGATGTGCCTGGCCTTGGTCGCGAGGTCCTGCTCCAGCGCGCGTTTCGTGACGATGCCCTTCCGCCTGTAGGAGAATATGGCAACGGCAACGATCTCGCCGCCGTCGGCATCCTCTTCTCTCAGGTCCACATAGGCGCGATGACTTTCGTGGTCATACTCCGCATGCACGAGCCGGAACGTCATTGGGGCCCCCATGCTAAAAGCCCCGGTCGAGGGGACACCCGACCGAGGCCAGCAATTCTCAGGCAAGACAAAAAGACTAGCTGCGTCAGATGACAGAAAGATCACAAGGCTTCGCACTTTCGGAGTTCGCTGATTGTTCTATAGTGAATATCGGTGACGTTTCCGATTCCCCAATGGCGCTCGCATCAAAGCCGGCGCTCACTTCGAACAATGAAATTCTCCGATTCGTTTTTGGATGAGATCCGCGCGCGGCTGCCTGTCTCCCAGGTGGTCTCCCGCCGCGTGCCGCTGAAGCGCGCGGGGCGCGAGTGGAAGGGGCTTTCGCCCTTCAACAAGGAGAAGACGCCGTCCTTCACCGTCAACGACCAGAAGGGCTTCTATCACGATTTCTCCTCCGGCAAGCACGGTGACATCTTCACTTTCGTCATGGAGACCGAGGGGCTCTCTTTCCCCGAGGCCGTGGAGAAGCTTGCCGGCGAAGCCGGCCTCGAATTGCCGAAGCCTGACCCGCAATTCGAACGCACGGCAAAGGAGCGTCTCGGCCTGTTCGACGCGCAGGAGGCGGCCGCGCAGCTCTTCGAGACCTCGCTCATCGCGCGCGAAGGCCACGACGCGCTGCTGTATGCCGAGCGGCGGGGACTGTCGCGCGAGACTCTTAAAGAGTTCCGCATCGGATTTGCGCCGAATGCCAAGGACGCGCTCAAGACCGCGCTGCTGACGAAAGGCTTCACCGAGGCGCAGCTTCTGGAAGCCGGACTTCTCATCAAGCCCGATGACGGCCGCGCCACCTACGATCGTTTCCGCAACCGCCTGACCATCCCCATTCTCGACCAGAAGTCGCGCGTCATCGCCTTCGGTGCCCGCGCGCTCGATCCCGAGGCAGAACCGAAATATCTCAACTCGCCCGAGACCAAACTTTTCGACAAGGGCGCGACCCTGTTCAACTTCGCGCGCGCCCGCAAAGCCGCCTTCGACAAGGATGAGCTCATCGTTGTTGAAGGCTATATGGATGTGATCGCGCTCCACCAGGCGGGCTTCGCCAACGCGGTCGCCACGCTCGGCACGGCTTTCACCGAGCGGCAGATGGAGCTGTTGTGGCAGCTCGCGCCGGAGCCCATCGTCTGTTTCGACGGCGACCGGGCCGGCGAGGCCGCCGCCGCCCGCGCCATCGACCGCATGCTGCCTGTCTTGCGCGAAGGCCGCTCCTTCCGCTTTGCTTTCCTGCCTGAAGGCTCGGACCCCGATGATCTCGTGCGCACGCAGGGCGCGCGCGCCCTCGCGGAGTGTCTTTCGAGCGCGCGCCCGCTGATCGACGTGCTCTGGCGGCGGGAATTGAAAACGCACCCCGTCGACACGCCCGAACGCCGCGCCGCTTTCGAGGAGCGGCTCGAGAAGCTGCTCGCCGAGATCGGCAATACGCGCGTCAAGGATCACTATCGGCGCGAGGTGAAGAATCGTCTGTTCAATTTGTGGCGCGAGCAGGGGGCTCAGCGCGGCAAGCTTCCGGCGAGATCGGGCGCTGTCCCCGCCGGCAGGGCCGGACCCATACCCATCCCCTCGGCGCGCGGCTTCGTCACCGTCATTACCCTCGCCCTTGCCAATCATCCTTGGCTGCTCGATCGTTTCGCCGACGAAGTTGCCAGCATCGATATCAGGGACAAGCGGCTCGCCTCGCTCCTCCAGGCCCTGACCGGCCTCATCTTCGAGGACATGCATGTGACGCGCGAGCACCTCGCCGAGCGGATCAGCGCCGGCAATCACGGCAAGCTCTTCGCCGAGCTCTGGCGCGATAGCGCTTTCAAACGCGTTGCTTTCCTTCAGCCCGAGACCGCCGAGAATGAGGTGGCCGAGCAATTCGCCGATCTGATCTACCGCTTTCGCGCGCTGCCGAGCCTCACCCGCGAGTTGCAGGAAGGCGCGGACCACCTCGCCGAGGTGACGGAGGCCGAGTTCGAGCGCTTTGCCGTGCTTCAGCAGCAGGTTGCGGGCGTCGGCAGCCACCATGAAGCTGACGATGCCGGCGACAGGGATGCCGCCAAGCGCTTCCAGGAGACGGTGGCGAGGCTGAAAGGCGAGAATATCGGGGGTCAGCGTGGGCGCCGGTCCGAGACGCCAAGTTAGGCCCGACTGCGGCCTTATTCTTGCATCGTTTCGACTGTAGTGACCGAGATCAGGAGCAAGAAAATATTGGCTGGTCGCCGTCTCGGACTTGACACGCTCGGCCCCCCTCGCCAATTCATGTCCAAGGCGTGAACCACAGCGCGGGCCTTGGGTTTTGGGGGGCGGTCGGCGCTTTTTTAGACCGGGTTTGAGGCTGAGACAGACCCAAGCGAGACATGAAAATGCTCCGAATGAAAGTCATGTTGGAGCAGACTTCGCCTAAGTAACGGCACGTTACTCGGTCACTGTCTTGGCCTTTGGTCGCGTGTTTTTTTAGGGGAGAGTGACAGTCGACCCAAGCTCGGCGCCAGTATAAAGAGCCGGCGGAGAGCGAGGGCACGGGGTCATGCTTAATTGACGATTAACGGACCACCCGTTAATCGCGTGTGCAAATCGTGCGCATGGGCGGAGCGCTTTTCGGAGTCTATGGCGCTCTCACGCAAGCTATGTGCGAGCGCGTCACAAGGCAAACTTGCGCTTTCGGAGTAACATGAATGGCAACCAAAACCGCTGAAGCCGAGGATCAAGAGCAACCGCAAACGGAGTCGACCGACGGCCCCGTGCTCGACATGTCCGACGCTGCAGTCAAGAAGCTGATCAAGACCGCGAAGGCGCGCGGCTTTGTAACCTATGACGAGCTGAACGAGGTGCTTCCCTCGGAGGAAGTATCTTCAGAGCAGATCGAAGACACCATGTCGATGCTGTCCGACATGGGCATCAACGTCATCGACACCGACGAGGCGGAAGAGACGCCGCAAGCGGGCGAAGAGGGCGCGGCGGAGCCGCGCGCCGTGGTTGCCGCGACCCCGGTCGCCAAGGCCGAGACCCCCGCCAAGGAGCCCACCGAGCGCACCGACGATCCCGTGCGCATGTATCTGCGCGAGATGGGCTCGGTCGAGCTGCTCTCCCGCGAGGGCGAGATCGCCATCGCCAAGCGCATCGAGGCCGGCCGCGAGGCGATGATCGCAGGCCTGTGCGAGAGCCCGCTGACCTTCCAGGCCATCATCATCTGGCGCGACGAGCTGAACGAAGGCAAGATTCTCCTGCGCGACATCATCGACCTCGAAGCCACCTATCAGGGCCCCGACGCCAAGCCCGCGCCCTCGCAGCCGCTGCCGGGCGAAGCCGGCGCCAACGGCGAGAGCGTGGCCATGAACGGCAATGGCCAGCCGCAAGCCGCCGCGCACAAGCATTCCGACGAGGAGGAAGGCGAGGAGCCGCGGCCGGAGGAATTCGAGGAGGACGAGGACGATCTCGAGAACTCGCTCTCGCTTGCCGCCATGGAGGCCGAGCTCAAGCCCAAGGTGCTGGAGACCTTTGACCTCGTCGCCACCAACTACAAGAAGCTCCGCAAGCTGCAGGACCAGGTGGTCGAGCGCGCGCTTCGGAACGACCAGCTCTCGTCGGGCCAGGAGAAGCGCTACAAGTCGCTGAAGGACGAGATCGTCGCCGAGATCAAATCGCTCTCGCTCAACGCCAACCGCATCGAAAGCCTGGTCGAGACGCTTTACGACATCAACAAGAAGCTGCTCGGCTATGAGGGCCGGCTGCTCAGGCTCGCCGAGAGCTATGGCGTCCTGCGCGAGGACTTCCTCGGCGAATATCAGGGCAACGAGCTCGACCCCAACTGGCTGCGCCGCGTCGGCCGCCTGAAGAAGAGGGGCTGGATCGATTTCATCCGCGACGAGCGCGGCATGGTGAAGGAGCTCCGCTCCGAGATCCAGAATCTCGCCGCCGAGACGGGCCTGCAGATCTCCGAATTCCGCAAGATCGTGCACATCGTGCAGAAGGGCGAGCGCGAGGCGCGCCAGGCTAAGAAGGAAATGGTCGAGGCCAACCTCCGCCTCGTGATCTCGATCGCCAAGAAATACACGAATCGCGGGCTCCAGTTCCTCGACCTGATCCAGGAAGGCAATATCGGCCTGATGAAGGCCGTGGATAAGTTCGAATACCGCCGCGGCTACAAGTTCTCCACCTACGCTACCTGGTGGATCCGGCAGGCGATCACCCGTTCGATCGCCGACCAGGCGCGCACCATCCGCATCCCCGTGCACATGATCGAGACCATCAACAAGATCGTGCGCACCTCCCGCCAGATGCTGCACGAGATCGGCCGCGAGCCGACGCCGGAGGAGCTCTCCGAGAAGCTCGCCATGCCGCTCGAGAAGGTGCGCAAAGTTCTGAAGATCGCCAAGGAGCCGATCTCACTCGAAACCCCGATCGGGGACGAGGAGGATTCCTATCTCGGCGATTTCATCGAGGACAAGAACGCGGTGCTGCCGATCGACGCCGCGATCCAGTCGAATCTGCGCGAGACCACGACGCGCGTGCTCGCCTCGCTCACCCCGCGCGAGGAGCGCGTCTTGCGCATGCGTTTCGGCATCGGCATGAACACCGACCACACGCTGGAAGAGGTCGGCCAGCAATTCTCGGTGACGCGCGAGCGCATCCGCCAGATCGAGGCGAAGGCTCTGCGCAAGCTGAAGCACCCGAGCCGCAGCCGCAAGCTGCGCAGCTTCCTCGACAACTGAGGCAACGCGTCATTCCGGCGAAAGCCGGAATTCAGCAAGTCATCTCACGCTGTCATCGCCCGGCTCGGCCGGGCGATCCAGTAATCACCGCCGCGCGAGAGGGCTGAAGGCGTGGGTTGCTGGATGCCCGCTCTCGCGGGCATGGCAAGAGTGGTGTGACCCGCCCTGAACTTTCCCCGCTTTTGCCCGTTTCCCGTGGCAGCATCGAATCGCTCACAACAACGAAGAAGGGAAACGGGAAATGCGCCTCACGATTCTTGCAGGCCTCGCGGGCCTTCTCGTCGCAGCGATGACCTTGCCGGCGGGCGCCGTTCAGCCGGTGAAGGGCGCGGTGAAAGGCACCGCGACCGCCGCGACCGGCGTCGCCAGGGGCACGGTGCAAGCCGGCTCCGGCGTGGTCAAAGGCACGGGCACCGCGGTGAAGGCGACCGGCCGCGGCTTGCGCTGCATCTTCACGCTCGGCATCCGCTGCTAGGGCTAATTCCCGGCGACGTCTGCGCCCGGGACGGGACGCACGCGCACCTTGGCGACGCCGTCCTCGACCATGTCGAGCTCGTGCGCGGCCGCCTTTGATAGGTCGATGATGCGGTTCTTGGCGAAAGGCCCGCGGTCGTTGATGCGCACCAGCACCGAGCGGCCGTTGTCGAGATTTTCCACGCGCGCGTAGGAGCCGAGCGGCAGCGTCCGGTGCGCCGCGGTCAGCGCGCTCGCGTCCATCATCTCGCCGCTCGCCGTGAGCGAAGCGAGCGCGTACCAGGAGGCGCGGCCCGTCTCGCCCGCCACACCTTCCTCGCCCTGCGGCGCTTCGGCGGCCGCACTGCTCTCGGCCTCATCCTTCGGCGCGACCGGTTCCCACGCATCCGGACTCGCGAGCTCCGGCGTCACGCGCGCTTCGATCAGGCGCGCCGTCTCGCCGCGAACCGGCTCGCGCGCTTCCTTCTTGGCGCGGTTCGGCCTTTGCCAGGGCTCGAGCGGAACGTGAGCGATGCGCTCGGCGATCGCGAACCACGCAGGCGTGGTCGAGCGAAGCGGGAGTTCAGAGAGAAGCGGGAGCCGAGGGAGATAGGGGGAAGCGCGGTGCCCCGCGTAGAGCGCCGCGGCGATGCAAAGCGCGGCCAGCGCAAGAGACGCGGCCCAGGTCGAGGCATGCACCTTGCGCCCGCGCGGGCCTCGCACGACGCGCATTTCCGCGTCACGCGAAACGCCAGAAGAGAGCGGCCACACGCCCGCGACACAAGACATACGGATTTCCCTGCCAACGCCCCTCTATTTGCAGGGATTAACGCGGGGGGTCGGGGAGGGTTCCTGACGCGACGCCCGAAGGCACGGCGCCCCTTCCCCGAGTAGTGCCCCGGGTGTTACACCAAAAGTTGTGGTGGCAAATCGGGTCGGTTAGCTATGCGTTATGTCATTGCTGTTTCGGGTCCTGTAGGCGTCGGCAAATCCTCGGTAATTAGCGAGCTTCTGAAGCGATTTCCGGGGGTCCGTGTATCCACACGAGCAGCGCTCCTTGCGCGCACGGGAGCGGAAAATGAACGGAAGGCACTACAAGATGCGGGCGAACAGCTGGACCGAGACACGGACGGTGCATGGGTTGCTGAAGAAGCGACAAAGGCAATCGCCGCTGCGGGGCAAGACGGGCTCCTAATAATCGATTCAGTTAGGATTAAGCCTCAAGTCAAGCACCTAAGAGCAAGGTTTGGGACAAAGCTTGTCCACCTTCATCTGACAGCTTCTGACGGGGTGCTGTCCAGGAGGTATCTCGAGCGGCCCCGCGAAATGCGCGAGTTCGAGACCTATGATGAAGTGCGAGCGAGTGCTACTGAAGCGTCTGTAGGGGAACTCCGCGGCATTGATTTTAATAGGAGCAGGAACCACAATCTGGGTTCCGCGGATTCTCAAGGAAATTTTGGATTGGGGGAAAGCCTCGGCGCCATCGGGTCGACCAAGCAAGGTGTGGGCATAGCCGCACGCAAAATAATCGGGCGCGACCTCGAGGTCCATTTGGGTGCCCGGGTCCAGCTCGCCGGACAAGTGGACGAACTTAAGTGCTACATTCGAGACACTAAGGCCGAGCTTGACCAAGCTTATGCCGCCGGCCGCCGCATCATGTTGGAAGGCACGCAGGGCACCGATCTGAGCCTGCATCACGGCATCTACCCTCACGTCACCTCGCGAGAGACCACAGCCTCCGGCTGTCTAGCTGATGCCGGTATCGCACCGTTACGCGTGCGCAAAGTAGTAATGGTCACTCGCACCTATCCCATCCGCGTCGGGAGCCCACTAGGAGGCGACTCCGGTGATTTGCCAGGAGAGATCGATCCTAAAACAATTGCCGAACGTTGCGGTCTGCGCGAGGAGGAAATTAAGGAGACTGAGGTCGGAACGGTTTCGGGAAACCCAAGGCGCATTGCGGAATTCAATTTGGAGCGCGTCCGGCGCTCAGCCGTGCTCAACGGCGCAACAGACGTCGCGCTTACCTTTGCAGACTATATCGATTCAAGGAACCGGAATGCGACCGATTTTGATCAACTAACGCAACAGACGAAGGACTTCATCGCGCAGATCGAAACGGCAACTAATATACCGGTTTCGCTCATCTCGAAGGGGTTCAAGGGGCATTCGCTAATAGATAGGAGAAACTGGTGAATGAGGCAGAGCTCGTCGCCATTTACCCGCGCCTCTGGCACATGGCAGAGGATGGAAGTTGGACGTCCATCCAACAGCATGGCCTGCTAAGCACGTCGGCCCTTCTCGACCTTTACGGAGTAGAGGGTGATCAACGCGCCATGATCCTGTCACAACATCGGCCGGAGTGTGTAACCGTCGCTAAGCTTGGACTACCGAATGCAGTCATTCGTGACCAGAAGCCCATGTCACAGGGAGCGCTCCAGACATGCCTCCAGGGCGGATTAACACCCCAAGATTGGTTCCAGCTTTTGAACGATAAGGCCTTCTTTTGGCTTTCGAGGGAACGATTACGTGGGTTGCTTCGTGCACGAGCTTACCGAGACCAACCGCAGACCGTGCTTACGGTCCGAACTGACACCCTGGTGGCAGCTCACCGAGATCGAATTTTGCTAAGTCCGATCAATAGCGGTTCCACTATCTATAAGCCTCAGCCACGCGGGGAGGATACCTTCCTTCCAATAGCCGATTATCCCTTTGATGCCTGGAAAAAAAGCGCTCACGCGCAAAGGCAATCGTGGAGCTAGCAGTAACAGACGGTGTGCCCGATATCGTAGATCACGTGCTGGCGGTCCATCGCGTTCTGAACGGCGCGCCTCAGGAACTTTGGCGGTCGCGCACCGCCGAGCCGGACGATGGGCCGTGACGTCCAAAGTCTATCGAGTTTTGGCCGTGGTTGACGACGCGCGTTGGCCGCTTCGACTTGCGCGCGACGTCAGCCAAATGGCTAGTTACTCCGATATCGCCGACGATGGTGAGGCCTGTGCCCGCCGGCAGGTCGGACAATATCGCCCGAAGTGCATCAAGCCCTTCGGACGCCTTGAACGAAACCCATTTGTCTGCGTCCCCAGGGACTAAGACCCCAGCCGAACTTCTTGTCTGACCTTGATGTACCTGCACAATCCAAGCCTGCGAACCATCATGTACCCACTCAATCCGGACGGGTCCAAAGTGGCCCTCGAGAATGCGATATGCATTTTCGACATCGCGCAAGACGGAAACGGGGAGTGGTTCTGGAAGAGCTTTCCCCAGCATAAACCTGTCGCCCTCACCGAACCTTCCTTCAATCGCAACGTCGCCGTCGGCCAGCATTACAGCTGCCCCTGAATGTTTTGCAGGGATGGCTGATTGGCAAAGTACGGCCATGATGGTTGCTCCCTCCGGATCCTCTGTCGCGATTAGCTTGAAAGGATCTATCCAGCCCTTCGCGGTCGTGTATCGCCCAGGGTCGGGCTGGCTCGGGGCAGTTCTCGTCCATACTTCAAAACTGCCCGTTGGGGTGCCAAACGAAAACGGTGCTACGCTGCGCCCTATCACGGTGGTTCGCGGGACGGGAAGTCCTACTTCCTCGGCCATGAGTAATCCGAATACTTTGTCGCCGACGTGCCGGCTAAACCGATTGGGCCAAGCTAGACCGGGGTTTGGCGAAATCCCGGACGTAGTCTCGTATTCCCAAATGAGGGTGTGCGTTGCCTTCCAGCCGCGCGGCTTTGGATGAATGCTGAATTCAAGTCTCGCGTATGCGTATCGCCGATTTCTGGCGTGAAGCCGTAGACCTTTGACAAAAGTGAGATCGCCATTTTGTTAGGAAGGGAGGCTACGCCGGGCTTCTCGACGCAGCGTGGCGTGTCGTTAGGAGCAAACTCGACGACCCCGCCCTGTGCCACTCCGGACACGCCGCCATCAGCCACGTCGATGGTTTCATTTGCGATGATAAAGAGTCCTGCTCCAGCTAAACGCCGCGCCACTCTGACTGCTTCTTCCGTGCTTGCAATGCCATAGACAAATTCGCGGCTGCGAGGACTGTCGGGCGAATAGCTGCGAATGTTTATTGTTCCATCAGAGCTTGCGCTGAAGAGATAACGGATCGCCGCTGTGAGGGACGGGAACATGTGATTTGGTGCGAACCCCGCGATTCGACAAAACTGCTGCGATAGATCGCCATCCGCCTCAGGAGCAAAGCTCACAAACTGAGCAACGTTGGCGTGTTGAGCCAGGGCATCAAGAGCCCGGTCTTTACGGATACCCGGTTCCTTTTTGAAGCGGGTTAGATTTGCGTATTGAGTCACCGCAGCTCCTCGAACCGTCGAATGAATAGGCCCCGGGCATCGAGTGGCGCGAGGTGCCGCACGATGATAGGGGCCGGCCTAATTCCAGCAAGCTGCGCCCACGCGTCCGTGCCCGGCGGCATAATCTGTGCCTGCTCAGCTGCGAGGACGCTTAGTTGGGCATCACCTCGGGGAGTCCAAAGCGTGCGAGTATTGCTCCTTGAACTGTCGCTTCGATGCGCCGGTACTCGGGCAAGAGCTGCTTAAGAGGTGCGGAAACATCACCTACGAAAGCTTCTGCAGCGTCATGCATGAGCGCCACGAGCTTCAAGGTCGGGGCGGCCATCTCACTTACAAACAGGCTGTGCTCAGCTACGGAATAGAAATAGTTGCACTGACCAGCGTAGCGGCAGATGTTCGAAAGCCCGTGAGCAATGTCGTCTATCGTGAAATCGCTCGACCGCGGGTTCCTAAAGTCGAGCGTGGCTCCGCTTTGCAGCCTTATGGTGGGGTTTACGGCCACATTAATCCGTGCCTGCTCGTTAGGGTCTCGCAATCCGACTCGCGATGCGCCATTCGAACAACTGTGACGCGCGGACTTAGTTCGCCTGTCGTAACGCTTGCGTCAGGTACGCGAAACTTCTGAATCCGCTTTTTCACCATAATTCAGCTAGTCGAGCCCTTGAGCCAGATCAGAATAACACCCCAAATCTTCTCCCCGCCCTCCGCGCCTCGCTTAAACTCAGTCCATCCCTACCCCATGAGGGATGCGTGACCTAGGACCGTCCTTGTCATGTGGGGCAGGGGGCGGCGCCTGGGGATAACCATGCGCGCGGCGAGCCACCGCGCCCTTCGGGCGCTCCGCGCATCCCTCGCATCACGTGCGAGGGCAAGCCCTCATCCCTCGCGGCGCGCGCCGGCGAGCCATTTCGTGCTGCGCGTCACTCGAGAAGTCCGTATGCGTCGTTGTTCGATTCGATTCGCCGCGGCCCTTGAGCGCCTCGCGCAACATCGCTGCGGAAGCGGCTCTGACGAAAGAAGAAAGGAGTCGCCGGTCAAGATCAGCGGGCGCTGCTCAAAAAACAGGCGCAAATTTTTTTTCGACGCGATGTCCACAGGAAAGAGCCGCGCGCTCATGCGGCGGCGCGAGAGCACACAAAAAAATACTTCCTGCGGCGCAATGCGGCCATGAATCGGGCATCACAATGCCGGCCGGGGTAGAGCGGGTTTTCTCATTGGTCTCGTTGGTCTCGCGTTAGGAGGGAACTCATGTTGTTCAGGCGTAAGGGAACCATCATTGCCGAAGGGCTGAAAATCGTGGGGTCAGTCACGGCGGAAGGCCTGGTCGAGGTGAACGGCCATATCGAGGGGGATCTACATTGCACCTCCCTCGTCATCTCGCCTAAGGCCTCGATCGCGGGTGGGGTCGAGGCCGACCGCGTGGTCGTCAACGGCCGGGTCGAGGGACCGATCCGGGGCGGCGAGGTCGTGCTGAAATCGCGCGCGCATGTCGTGGGCGATATCCAGCATCAGTCGCTTGCCATCGAGTCGGGGGCTTATTTCGACGGGCGCTCTGTGCGCTCGCCGCAATCGAATGTACGGAAGCAGCCGGCTCTGCCTGAAAAGCTGACCGCTCGGCTGCGCCGGGAGACCGCGCAAAACGGGAGGGAGCCTGCGGCCGCCTCTGCGGCTTAGGGGTTTAGTCGATTGCTGTTGCTTGTTGGAGGACCGGCATTTTGCGCGTGCCGGTCCTCTTTTTTGGGCGCGCCTGCCGAATTACCAATGGTTGCAAGCGCTTGGGGCTAGAGCCTGAGGGGGCTTGACGGCGCGCGCCCTCCTTGTGCATGTGGTCGGCAGGCGGGTAGGGGCGGCATTGACCGGGAAAAGTCTTCGCGTTGCGCGTCTCCAATCGAACCATCTGGACATTCTGGAAGCAGGGCTTTGCGGAGGCGCCGCCCTTGGTGCAGGCCTGCCTTCAGTCATGGCAGCGCCGCAATCCCGGCTGGCGGGTGGTCGCGCTCGATAAGCACAATTTCGGCGATTACATCGACTTCGACGCCTTGACCGCCGGCAATGGCAGCCACCTGACCGTGCAGAAGATCGCCGTGCTGGTGCGGCTTTCCCTGCTCAGGCGCTATGGCGGGGTGTGGACCGATGCCACCGTTTTCTGCCTGCGCCCGCTCGATGAGTGGCTCGATCCCGCTTTCGGCGCCGGCTTCTTCGCCTTCCGCAATCCTGCCAAGGACCGCATGATGGCGAATTGGTTCATCGCGTCCGAGCGCGACAACGAGCTGTTGGTCGCGCTCTACGATATGGTGGTCGACTTTCTGACCCAGCGCAACTTCGCAAACCAGAACAACGCGTTCGGGCAATTCGCCTTGAAGCGGCTCAAGCCGGTCCTGAGCAAGAGCCTGTGGCGCACCACGCTGTGGTTCAATCCGCTGCTGCAATCGGTCGTGCGCGCCTACCCCTATTACATTTTCCATTACGCCTTCAACAAACTGATCCTCACCCGTCCGGATCTCACCGCGCTGTGGGAGCGCGTCCCCGCGATCGAGGCGCGGCCGCTGCACATCTTGCAGAATTATGCGCGCAAGCCCGACAAGCTTGCCGATGCGCTCTCCGAGCTCGAGCGCAGCGATTGGCCGGTACAGAAGCTCGACTGGAGGGTCGACCTCGCCACGCCCTATTGGAGCACCGTGATGCGACGGCTCACCAATGAATTGCCGCAACCAACTCTAACTCAGCAGGGCGCAGCACAGTGATCGTCGTCATCCCGTCAAATCGCCGGATCGAGCTTTCCTACCTTGCGCCGCTGATCGATAGCGGCGTTCGCTTTATCGTCGTGGACGACAGCGAAGGCACCATCAGCATCGATCATCCAAGCTTCGAGATCTACAATTGGGGCCACCGGCGCAAGATGCTCGGGCCGCTCGATGAGCATTTCCCGCGGCGGAACGGCGCCTGCCGGTCGTTCGGCTTCTATCGCGCCTGGCACGATTCCGATCCGGGCGAGGCGCTCGTCGCGCTCGACGACGATTGCCGCGTCTATCATGCGGATTTCGTCGAGCAGGTCGAGCGCTCGCTGTCGAGCGAGGCGCGGCCCGTGGCCAGCGCCGCGGCGAGCATCTCAACATCGTCGATCTCTACCGGGACAGCGATCCCGGGCTGTTTCCCCGCGGCTTTCCCTATAGCGTGCGCGTGTCCTATCAAGGCGCGAGCATCGAAGGCGCGCAGTCGCAGCCGGTGATCTTTTCGCTCGGCCTGTGGAAGGGCATCTACGACATCAACGCCGTCGATAAGGTCGACGGCCGCCAATACAAATTCCCCGACGCCGAGCTGCGCCACCGCTCTGTCCTGGTCGCGCCCGGCAGGCTCGTCTCGGTCTGCTCGATGAACATGCAGTTCCGCCGCGAGGTGACGCCGGCCACCTATCAGTTGCCGATGCACGTCAAGGTGCTGCCGAGCGGCGTCATCGATCGCTATGGCGACATCTGGGGCGGCTTCATCCTGAAGACGCTGACCGACCTCAAAGGCGATGGACTTGCCGTCGGTGAGCCGATGATCGAGCACCTCAAGGAAGGCGATTACGTGCGCAATATCTGGCAGGAGAATCTCTGCCATCAGGTCAATGACGAGTTCCTCGAGCTGCTCGCAGATTCCGCGGCCACGATCGCGCCAGGCGCCTATCTCGACATGATGGAGCAGCTGGCAGAAGCCTTTCGCGCGCGGCGCGAAGGCTGCTCGCCGGTCCTTGCGGCCTATATGCAGCACCTCGCGCCGGCTCTCGACGCCTGGGTCAAGGCGTTGCGCTGAACGAGGTTTATCCCCGGCCGCCAAGCTGCTGCTAAGATTCGCCGATCCTGGGCTCCGCGAAGGAGAGTCGGATCGCAAGCGGCCCCGCCCCGCATCTTGGGCAATCCATCGGCGGAATGTCGTCGAGCTTGTAGTCCGTGCCGGCGCCTTCGATCAGCGCATCGAGATCGAAGGTGAAGAGATGCCGGCAGGAGTCGTTCTCGCAAAGCGCGACGATCTCCATACCGCGCGCCTTCACGGCGCCGAGCGTCCAGTCGCTCATCGCTGCTCCTAAGCTGCCGCGGACCCGGGTGGCTGGGTCGGATAGGTCGGCCCCGGATGCAGGAAGGTGAGCGACACATAGGCGCCGAGGAAGGAGCCGGCTGCGGCGAAGATCACATACACCCAATGATTGGTATAGGAGATGACCGCGAAGGAGGAGAGCAGGTACCAGATGCTGCTCCACGTTGCGGCCGGAAGCCTCCGGCGCTTCACTACTGAAAGGGTGAACATCACATAGACCGCGTCGGTGAGCGCGGTGGCGGCCAGCACGGCGAGGGCGAGCAACGGGTCGATGTTGAGATTGGGCATGGGCGTCGTCTTTCCGGTCGGCGTTTTTTGGTTCGGCTGACCCGACTAGAGCACAGGCCGACCGCACTTGCACCGGGCTGCTTGATGCCGCATTGCAGCAGGCGATGCCGCGCACTGGTGCTGCTCGGCGATGGCGATGTCATCGGGCGGGCGGCGTAAGTCTCACTCGTAGCGCAGTGCGTCGATCGGGTTCATCAGCGACGCGCGGCGCGCCGGATAGTAGCCGAAGAAAACGCCGACCAATCCGGCGGAGAGCAGCGCGATCAAGACGAGATCGGGCGAGAGCGTGATCGGCCAATTGCCCCAAATCGACATGGCAAGCGCCGCGCCGCCGCCGATCAAAAGCCCGATCAGCCCGCCGGTGACGCAGAGCGTGACCGCCTCGATCAGGAACTGAGTCAAAATATCGCGTCGTCTCGCGCCGACCGCCATGCGCAAGCCAATTTCTCGCGTGCGCTCGGTCACCGACACCAGCATGATGTTCATGATGCCGATACCGCCGACGACGAGCGAGATGGCGGCGGTGGCGCCAAGCAACAGGCTCAGAATGCTTTGCGTCTCGCTGCGCGTGCGGATGAACTCGGCCATGTTGCGCACCTGGAAGTCGTCGGGCGATCCCATGCGCACGTGCCGTCTTTCGCGCAGAAGATTCTCGATTTCCTCCTGCGCATCGCCCATCCCTTCGGCCGTGGCGATCTCGACCATGATCTGGCGGAGATTGTTGGGGACGGTCTGCTCCGCGCCGAACAACCTGCGCCGCGCGGTGGAGAGCGGCACGAGCGCGGTGTCGTCCTGATCGGTGCCCCAGCCGGTCTGGCCTTTGACCGAGAGTATGCCGATCACGGTGAAAGGCACGTTCTTGATGCGGATCTGCTCGCCGATGGCCGGGCTCGAGCCGAACAATTCGCGCGCCGTCGTAGCACCGAGAATGACGACCTTGGCACCGGAGCGAAACTCGGCCTCGGTGAAGCCGCGGCCATCGGCAACCGGCCAGTCGCGCACCTCGAGGAAATCCTCATTCACGCCGAAGACCGAGGTCGTCCAATTGGCATTGCCCACTACCACGGGCGCCGGGCCGCTCACCATGCCGGCGGCCGCGGTGACGCCGGGCACGCTGGCGCGGATCGCGGCAAGATCGCTTTCCGACAATGCGATCGCCGTGCCTTCGCCCGAACGCCTGCCCCCCGAGGTGTAAGAGCCGGGCATGACCACCAGCACATTGGTGCCGAGCGCCTTGATACGCGCCTCGATCGCCTGGCCGGCGCCGGTCGCCACCGACACCATGACGATCACCGAGGCGACGCCGATGATCACCCCCAGCATAGCGAGGAAGCTGCGGAGCGCGTTCACCTTCAGCGCGGCGATTGCGACTTTGCACGAGGCGAGGGGGTTCATGACGCATCCTTGACGATGTGGCCGTCACGGAAGGTGATGCGCCGGTGCGCGCGTTTGGCGATGTCGTGCTCATGCGTGACGAGGATCACGGTGATGCCGGTCGCGTTCAGCTCCTCGAACAGGGAGATGATCTCCTCGGTCGTGTGGCTGTCGAGCGCGCCGGTCGGCTCGTCGGCCAGGATGATATGCGGGTCGTTGACGAGCGCGCGGGCGATCGCCACCCGCTGCTGCTGGCCGCCGGAGAGCTCCGAAGGCTGGTGGTCCTCGCGATCGGCGAGGCCGACCTTGGCCAGACATGCCTTGGCCTTGTCGCGCGCATGCTTGTGACCGTGCGGCGAATAGAGCAGCGGCAGCGCGACATTGTCGAGCGCGCTCGTGCGCGGCAGCAGATTGAAGGTCTGGAACACGAAGCCGATCTTCTCGTTGCGATAGAGCGCGAGCTGATCCGGGCCGAGCTTGCTCAGCTCCCGGTCCTCGACTTGAAGCGAGCCGCTGGTCGGCACATCGAGCGCGCCGACCAGATTCATGAAGGTGGATTTGCCCGAGCCGGAGGCGCCGGTGACGGCAAGGTACTCGCCGCGGGCGATCTCGACACTGATCCCCTGCAACGCGCCGATGAGGCTGCCGCCCATGCGGTAGGTCTTGACCACGTCGCGGGCGACGATCTGCGGGGAAGGGGAGGCGGCCGTGACCGCCGTCGCTGGCACGCTGCTCACGGCGCCGTCTCGCTCACGCGCACCACTACGGGCGCGCCCTCCGGCAGGCCTTCGACGATCTCGGTCAAGTTTCCATCGGTGAGGCCGAGCCTCACCTCATGCGGCCAGAAGGCGCCGTCCTGATAGGTCCAGAGCGTGACCCTGCGGGGACCGCTCGGCCTCTGCCGCGCCATCTCCTCGTATTGCTTGTATTTGTCCGGCGAGAGCACGGCACGCAGCACCTTGGCGATGCGCAATCGCACCTGCTCGCGCACATCGGCAGACATCGGGGCCGTGCCCGGCGGGCCGGCGCTGCGAATGGCGGCGAACTCGGCCTCGAGCGCTGCGCGGATCTTGCCCATCTCTTCTTCGTTCAGCTCGAGCTCGGTCCGCAGCTTCTCGAGCAGACGCCCGGCGCGATCGCCGCCCGAGGCAAGGACCGCGCCCGTCGACCAGGCATCGCGCGCCAGCGCGGCTTGCAGCGGTCCGCGCGGCTGGAAGCGCAGCGCGTCGCTCGGCACAACGACCACGTCCTTGTGCTCCCCGGTGACGATCTCGACATTGGCCGTCATGCCAGGCAGCAGACGCCCGAGCGGGTTCTCTGCTTCGATCACCACCGTATAGGTGACGACGTTGTTGAGCGCGACCGGCGCAAGCCTGATCTGCTCGACTTCGCCCTTGAAGGTCACGTCGGGATAGGCATCGACGGTGAACGTCACCGCGTTGTCGCTGGCGACCTGGCCGATATCGGCCTCGTCGACTTGCGCCTCGATCTGCACCTGGGAGAGGTCCTGGGCAATGGTGAAGAGCTTCGGCGCCGTCATGCTCGCCGCCACGGTCTGCCCTGTCTCCACCGTGCGCTCGATCACCACGCCGTCGATCGGCGAGCGGATATAGGTGCGCTCGAGATCGATACGCGCGCTGTCGAGTGCGGCCTGGCGTTGCTCCACGGTCGCCTTGGCGTTCTCGACATTGGCCTTGGCGATGGCGAGCTCGGCGACCGCGCTTTGCTGCGCGGCGGTGGCGGTATCGAGATTGGCTTGCGCGCCGACGCCTTTCCTGACGAGCTCGTCGGCGCGAGAGAGGTCGAGCTCGGCCTTGTGCAGATTGGCCTCGGCGCGGGCCACGGTCGCTTCTTGCAGCGCGACATTGGCTTTGGCGATGGCCAGCCCAGCCTCTTCTTCGCGCACTCGCGTGGCGAACGTGGACGGCTCGATGCGGGCGAGCACCTGGCCCTTCTTCACCTCCGAGGAGAAGTCGGCAAAAAGCTCGCCGATATTGCCTGAGAGCTGCGAGCCGATCTCCACCGTGCCGAGCGCGCGCACGGTGCCGGAGGTCGACACCACCCGGCGCACATCGCCGCGTGTCGCGGCGACGGTCTGCACGTCGATTTTGGGCGCGGTGTTGTTCTGCCAGTAGTAATAGGCGCCGCCTCCCGCAAGCGCCGCGACCAGCAACACCGTGAGCCAGCGCGTTCCCATAAATCCGCTCTTCCCGAGAGTCCGCTCTTAGCACGAACCGGGCCCAGCAAATCCTTACAAAACGGCAATGATATGAATGGACTAGGTGTAGGGCGGCTTACAGCCCGAAGGGATAGGTTTCGTCGGGCCCGTGCGGGTGGGGTTCCCCATGCGCCGCCACGGCTTGCGTCTCGGTGAACCAGATCCAGGCATCGAATTGCCGCGACAGCTCGGCCTGGAAGTAATGTGACAGAAGCTCCGTCTCGGGCCGGTAGATGACACCGATCGCGCGCTCGAGCAGGGGCTCCGCCAGCGCATCGCGCACCGTCTTCTTCTGGCCCGGACCCGTCTCCAGGAAGAAGGCGGGGATGTCCGCATCGCGCGAGCTTCCCTCGTAGGAATCGTCGCGCGCCGGGCGCACGCGCTTGATTTCCATCGGGCCGTCCCAATTCGAAGCGGCGGCGACGGTGCCGCGGTCGGTGCCGAAGCCGATCAGAGCCGCGGCGTCGCCGAAGCGGTCGCGCGCGAGCTGCCCGATATTGTGCTCGCCGCGCACCTGGCCCATCTCGGTGAACTCGGCATTGCCGATATGCGAGTTGTGCGCCCAGACCACGGCCTTGGAGCCAGGTCCGCGATGGGCGAGCAGGCGCTCCAGCGTGTCGAACATATGCTGGTCGCGCAAATTCCACGACATGGCGTCGCCGTAATACATCACCCGGTAATATTGCTCGGCCGCCGTCACGATGCGCGCATTCTGCTCGGCGCTGAAAAACGCCTCGCCATCCTTGATAAGATAATCGAGGCGGTTCTTGAGGAGATCGAGCAGCGCGTCGGCAACCGGCTTCTCGCACAGCGCATAGCCGCGCGACAGCGCCATGCGCCCGTAGCGCACGGGATCGGAGCGCCACGGCGTGAGGCAGCCATAACGCTCGCGCGCGATCGCCGCCGATTCCGGATCGACCTTGTCGAGATAGTTCAGCACCGCCTCGATCGAGGCGCTGAGGCTATAAACGTCGAGCCCGTAGAAACCGCAACGCCGCTCAGGCTCGGCAATGCTCTCGTTGATTGCTTTCAGCCGCTTGAGGAAGTTTGCGACCTCGCCGTTCCGCCACATCCAAGTGGGGAAGCGGGTGAAAGCGGCGCGCGGCACTTTTGGCCGGGCCAGGCCGCGCACATAAGCGTCATACACGGCGGCGTCGGGCCAGTCCGCCTCGACCGCGACGATATTGAAGCCGTGCCTCTGCACCAGCATGGCGGTGATCGCCGCGCGCGCATCGTAGAACTCCGACGTGCCGTGCGTCGCTTCGCCGAGCAGCACGACGCGCTTGTGCGAGAAGCGCTCGGCCAGCGCCGTAAGCTCGTCGAGATCGCCGAACGGCTCCGCCGCCTCGGCGATCAAATGGCTGAGCTTGGTGCGGATCGCCCGCGCGCGCTGCTTGGGGATCAACAGCCCTTGCGCGAAGCCGGAAGACTCGGCATCGATCGCCGTCTCGCGCTTGGCCTCCTCCGGCTCGCGCCACCCTTCTTCGCCGATCAGCGGCACGAAGGTGACGGCGCCGTGATCTTCCTCCTCGAACTCGTCGTCGCCGATGCGACGCACCAGCAGCAAGGTCTGATGGACGTCGCGGCCCACGGGGATGACCATGCGGCCGCCGAGCGTGAGCTGAAGCTTCAGCGCCTCGGGCACTTTCGGCCCGCCGGCCGAGACGAGGATGGCGTCATACGGGGCCTGGTCGGGCCATCCCATCGTGCCGTCGGCATGGATGATCTCGGCATTGGTGTAGCCGAGCCGCTTGAGCCGCGCGCGCGCCTGATCGGCGAGCACCTCATGCCGCTCGATCGCATAGACTTTGCTGGCGATGCGGCTGAGCACGGCGGCCGCGTAGCCGGAGCCGGCGCCGACCTCGAGCACCTTGTCGGTAGGCTCCAGCTCCAGCAGCTCGATCATGCGCGCGACGATATAAGGCTGCGAGATGGTCTGGCCGGCCTCGATCGGCAGCGCCGAGTCCTCATAGGCGAAATCGGCGAGCGTCTCCGGCACGAAAGCTTCGCGCGGGACCGTGCCCATGGCGGCAAGCACAAGCGGGTCGGAGATGCCGCGCGCTGCAAGGTGCCGCGACACCATGATGGCGCGGTCGCGCGCGTGCCGATCCTCGGGGGGCTTCAGGTTGGGGGCCGCCATGCCCAATAAACTACTGGAGAGCCCCGCCGTTCAGCCTTGATATGAATCAGGAAACCGCAGCCGGTTACTTCCTGCTGCCCGGCGCCCTCGGCTGTCATTCCCGCGAAAGCGGGAAACCAGTATTCGCCGACCAGAGTTATTCTGGAGCACAGGGCCTACTGGATTGCCCGGTCAAGCCGGGCAATGACACGGCGTAGACTGTCAGTTCAGCTCCCAGGTGATTCTGACGCGCACCTCGACGGAGGCCGTGCCCGCCTCGATCGGCACTTCCTTGGCCGAATCCATGCGGGTCGCCATCGGCGCATAGCGCGGCTGATAGAAGGCGTCCTCCTCGGTGATGCTGATGATCTGGCCGAGGCCGACGCCGGCGGCTTCCGCATAGACCTTGGCGTTGTCGGTGACGTTCTTCACGGCGAGCTTGCGCGCCTCGTCCTTCAGCGCCTCGGGCTCCTCGACGCCGAACTCGATGGAGTCGATCTGGTTCGAGCCGAGGCTCACCACCTTGTCGAGGATGGCGCCGAGCGTCTTGATGTCGTGCAGCGTGATGCGCACCTGATTGGTGACGCGATAGCCGACGACGACCGGCGGCGCGGGTTTGTCCATCGGCCGTTGGTCGTAGACCGGGCCGACCGAGAAATTGACGGTCTGGATGTCCTTAGGATCGATGCCGTCCGTTTTCAGCGCCTCGACCACCTTGCTCATGGCTTCCGTGTTCTGGTCGAGCGCCTCGCGCGCGGTCTTGGCCTCGGTCGTGACCCCGGTCGAGATATCGACCCTGTCAGGCGTGGTTTTGACCGTGCCGGTCGCAGTCAGCGAGATAGTGCGCTTGTCGGGCGCGTCATGGGCGAGCGCTGGGAGCGCCTGGAGCGGGGCGAAGGCGAGCAAGGAAAGGGCAAGCAGATATTTGGAGGGGAGGAGCATGGGGATTCCCTGGAAACGGCACCGTGCCGGAGGATTGCTTGGGGCGCGCGGAACCGCAAATTAACTTCCGGCAATTCGCGGCACTCTGCTAAGAGGCTGACATTCCAGGACGAGAGCAGGGGCCCGTAGCTCAACTGGTTAGAGCCGGCGGCTCATAACCGTCTGGTTGGAGGTTCGAGCCCTCCCGGGCCCACCACCCTGCATTCGGCTTTTTGATTTTCTTGGAACTTTTGCCGTGATTTGTCCCGCGTGGTTTCTCTGGGACAGAAATCAAGCTCCAACCCGCTGCTAACTTCTTGCGGTTCGCCGAAGCGATGTAGCGGGCACTTTCGCGCGAACCCTGAGCCCATCCGAAAATGGCGTTGAGCTGAGCTTCGGTTGCTCCGGCCTCCGCTGCCAGGGTCGCGCCTGACTTGCGAAGGCCGTGGGCTGAGCCCTTGACACCAGCGGCGTCCGCCCATTCGCGCATCGCGTTGCCGAAGCCCGCAGCGGTGAAGGGATTGCCGTGGGAGGTGCGGAGAAACGTGCCGTCATGTACCGCAGGAAGTGCGGCGACTAGTTCAGGTAAGAGAGGGATCGTGACCTCGGCTCCGGTCTTCTCGGCACTGTATGTGAGCCATCCGTCCCGCACATTGGCGGGCCCCAACTTCACCACGTCGCTGCGCCGAGCTCCGGTGTATAGGAGCAGCGCCAGAGCAAGCCGCGGTGTTGAGCCCTCTGGCCAGTGCGCCTCAAACCTCCCGACCTCATCCGGCGTCCAGGTTCGGAAGCCCTCGGTCCTATAGGTTAGCTTGGGCACGCCCTTGGCCGGATCGTGCTTCGCGATGCCTGCCGCCACGGCCCACTTGAACAGACCCTTGAGGGCCTTCATCAGATTATTGGCAGAGCCTGGCTTGTCGGCCAATTCGTCACGAAGCCGCCTCACGTGCTGCTCCTCCATCCGCGCGAAGGGCTTGTCACCGTGCCGCGCTGTAAGTCCTTCGAGGATGCGACGACGGCGGCCCTTGGTGTGATGGTCGAGTTGGCGGAACTCCGCTGAGGCCAAATAGTGTTGAACAAGCCAAGCAAATGAACCTGGTGCCGCTCGCTTTACGATGAGCTTGGGAGAGCTGGTCGCCTCAAGAGCTTCCGTGATGAACTCATCGGAACCCGGATCAGCACGCAGGCGGATCGAACGACCGTTGCGCCGCATGTACACGCGGCCGTCCCTCTCGCGGCGAAGGTGCTTGAGCTTCATGGGGGTCCCCGAGGCGTGCAGATTCCCTGAAGAACTTGGGGAGGCCAAGGGCCTCCCACAAGATCGCGTGGCGATGAGACGCATGCCCAGCCTGGCCGTCGGCTTTCCCCCATGGGGCCCCCCGCCCCGCTGTGGCTGTTGGGGCCCCACCGTGTCTCCCAGACTCCAGAATAATTGATAATCCCAGAAACGAGATTGGAGCAGCGGTTGGTCAACGTCCGCTTTGCCCCCAGAAGCGGACATTCGTCGGCGCACTGAGCATGTCTGCTAAGTGCCATAAGCGGACATGGTCAAAAGCGGCCTTGCAGGCAAACCGCGCTGTCTGCATTCCTTGTTTGTTTCGGCGGCAGATCGCGCGACGTTTTTATTATTTCTTCATGGTCGTCGTCGTTATCAGGTACAAAACCAAGGCCACCGCACGTCGGGCATTGACGTTCATCGTCCGTATCTTTGTTAATGACACCATCGCCATTGCAGTCTGGACAAGTTTTCATGTGTGTGTAGACCATTCCGAAGCATTACCAAATGCCCCGTTCGTAGCAGCGAACACCCTGTTAGTGCGATCAAAGGTTTGCTTCGCGCAGGCGTGCCCGATGTGCAGCCCAGGGGCGCGATAGCCTGCATCTGCACTGTTAAGAGGAAATCATGCCTACCAGCGATGGCAGTCTGACCAACAC
>DATAFR010000131.1:0-9605 GCA_036257375.1 Methyloceanibacter sp. | reverse complement strand
TCGAAATACGCCATCGAGGCGGACGGACGCGTCGACCGGTCAGGCTATCCCGAAGGGATTCGTCTGCTCGCGCGCTGGATCGAGATCGACGTCAATGGGACCCGGATCGAAATCCTCGGCGTGCATGTCGCCCGCCCGTTTTATCCAGTTCTGCAAGAACACGACGCCACCACGCTCACGCAATTCGTGCTGACCAGGAAGCTGCCGATCGTCGTGGCGGGCGACTTCAACATGACGCCATGGACCGACCAACTCAAGCGCTTTACCTATCTGACCGGTCTCGGCCGCTTCAACACGTTCCATTTCACCTGGCCGATGAAGTGGCGCAAATATCCCGTCCCGCCGCTGATCCCCATCGACAACGTGTTCGCCTCGCGGGACTTCGCCAAGATCGCGAGTTTCGGCGGACCCCGGCTCGGCTCGGATCACAGGCCGATCGTCGTCGATCTCGCGCTCGCGCCGTCGGCGATCGCCAAGGATTGAATTGCTCGCGCCGCGGCGAGCGGTCATGCTTCGTGGCGGAAGGAGAAGTCCATGTTGAAACGATTGCTCATTGTGTTGATAGCGTCATTCCTCGCCTCGCCGGCGCTTGCGGTGACGGGGGGCGCGATCGAGGTGTGGAAATCGGCCACTTGCTCTTGCTGCATCAATTGGGTGAAACATCTCGAGGCGAATGGCTTCGATGTAAAGGTCAATGACTCCAATCCTTCGATGCTCGAGCGCATCAAGCGCCAAGCAGGGATCAGCGAAGAATTCGCCTCTTGTCACACCGCGAAGATCGACGGCTACGTCATCGAGGGCCATGTGCCGGCGGCCGACATCAGGCGGCTGATCGCCGAGCGTCCCGACGCACTCGGGCTTAGCGTGCCGGGAATGCCGGTCGGGTCGCCCGGCATGGAGCAAGGCTCGGAGACCGAACCCTACGACACGCTCCTGATCAAGAAGGACGGCAGCGCGGAGATCTAACGCCCGGCCTCATTCCTTGCCGAGCTCGCTCAGGGCGTGGCGGTACTCACGCATCGCCTTGCGGGCATTTTCGAGCTCGGCCTCGAGCGCAAGCGTGGCTGGCGATTTCGGCCTCCACCATTCGCTGGCGTAGAAAAGGAGCGCCAACACAGCGAGGGGAGTGAGGAAGTCGGTGAATAGGATCGCCCCGGCATTGCCCGGCGCGAGATTGCCGCTGGTGATGATGTCCCTGATATGCCCGATGCCGGCGCCGAGCAGGAAAACTCCGGCGGCGAGTCCCGCCGCGATGCGCGCCTTGAAGCCCTGGAAGGCGGCATAGATGCAGGCGAGTCCGATCCCAAGATTGGCAACTCCGACTTCATATTGAAATGGGCTCGTGGCCCAGCCGATCGCCGCGGCGGATCGCGCCGGAAAAAACACGTGACCAAGGCAAGCCCAGAGACCCTGCACCCCGAGCGGGAAGAGAAACAGATAGCGCAGCAGCCGGTCGACCACGAAGCTCTTCAGGACCGGGCGCGGCGCGCGCCAGATCGCAACGCCAGCGCAGCCAAGCGCCACGACCCAAAGCAGAATGGGCACCAGAGAAACCTGCGTCATCGCGCTGCAACCCCCCGCGCCGCCGACTCCAGCGCAGTCGTTCGCCGTCGTCAACCCGTCCCGGCGGCCCTAACGCTTAGCGGGGGTCCGAAGGTCCATCGCCTCAAGCTCATCGATCAGGCCTTCGATCACTTTGAGCCCCATCGACCAGAAATTCGGGTCCGACGCATCGAGCCCGAACGGCGCCAGAAGCTCCTTGTGATGCTTGGTGCCGCCCGCCGCCAGCATGTCGAGATAGCGTTCGGCAAAGCCCCTATCCGCCTTCTCGTAAACGGCATAGAGCGAGTTCACCAGGCAATCGCCGAAGGCATAGGCATAGACGTAGAACGGCGCGTGGATGAAATGCGGGATGTAGCACCAGAACGTTTCGTAGCCGGGCTTAAGCTCGATCGCCGGGCCCAGGCTCTCGCGCTGCACGTCGAGCCAGATCTCGCCGAGCCGGTCGCTGGTCAATTCGCCCTCGCGCCGCTCGGTGTGAACCTTGCGCTCGAAAATATAGAAGGCGATCTGCCTGACTACCGTGTTGATCATGTCCTCGACTTTGGATGCGAGCAGAGCTTTCCGCTCGCGCTCGCTCGGCGCCTGGTCGAGCAGCGCGCGGAAGGTCAGCATCTCACCGAACACGCTCGCCGTCTCGGCAAGCGTGAGCGGGGTGGGCGCCATCAGCGGTCCTTGCACATTGGCGAGCACCTGATGCACGCCGTGGCCAAGCTCATGCGCGAGCGTCATCACGTCGCGCGGCTTGCCCTGATAGTTGAGCAGGATATATGGGTGTGCGCTCGGCACCGTCGGATGCGAGAAGGCGCCCGGCGATTTTCCCTCGCGCACCGGCGCATCGATCCAGCCTTTGGCAAAGAACTGCCGGGCAATATCGGCCATGCGCGGCGAGAAATCGCCGTAAGCCGTGAGCACGGTCTTCTGCGCATCGTCCCAGCCGATCACTTGCTTCGGCTCCTCGGGCAGCGGCGCGTTGCGATCCCAATGCTCCAGCGTCTTCTTGCCGAGCCATTTCGCCTTCATCGCGTAATAGCGGTGCGAGATGCGCGGGTAAGCCTCGCGCACGGCGGCGACCAGCGCATCGACCACTTCCTTCTCGACCCGGTTGGCGAGATGGCGGGAATCGGCGACGTCGGCGAAGCCGCGCCAGCGGTCGGAGATTTCCTTGTCCTTGGCCAGTGTGTTGGTGATCAGCGTGAAGAGCCGCACATTCTCCTTGAAGACTTTCGCCAGGGCCTCGGCGGCATGGCGGCGCTTCTCGCCATCCTGATCGAGCAGCCGGTTCAATGCCGGCTCGAGGCTGAGCTTCTCGCCGTCGACCTCGAATCTGAGAGCCGTCATCGTCTCGTTGAACAGGCGATCCCAGGCGCCGCGCGCCGTCACCGCCTTCTCGTGGAATAGCTGCTCGAGCTTGTCCTCGAGCTGATAGGGCTTCTCCTTGCGCAAATCCTCGAGCCACGGCCGGTAGTGGCCAAGCTCCGATTTGGCCATCGCCTTTTCGAGCATCGCATCGTCGAGGCGATTCAGCTCGAGCGGGAAGAACAGGAGCTTTGACGAGATCGCGGTGATCTTCTCCTGGATGTCGCCGAAGAATTTCTGCCGCTTGGGATCCGAGGTGTCGGCGGCATAAAGCAGGCTCGCAAAGGAGACGATGCGGCCGAGCATGTCGTTGAGCGCTTCGAACTCGCGCACGGCTTGCGCGAGATGAGCCCCTCCCTTGCCGCCATCGAGCAGCGCCGCGAGCTTGCCCGCATAGCGCTCCTGCATGGCATCGGCCGCACGCTCGGAGGTCTCAAGGTCGGCCTTGAGCTTTGGCGACTCGGGTCCCTGATAAAGGTCGGTAAGGTTCCATTCCGGCAATGTGCCGAGCTTCGCCTCGGCGCCCCCATCGACGCGGTCGCGCGGCTTGGCTTTAGCCTTGGCTGAGTCGGTCGCGGCGTAAACAGCCTGCTCGGGCCGATTGGGGAACTTGGGCAGCATTGACTCTATGAACCTCGCTTGCGGTGAATCGCTCTTTAGTGTGGGAGGGCAGAAGCGCCCCGGCAAGGGGCCATAGACAATGTGTTTTGGTCCTTTTCGAGGACCGCAGCACCGTGCGCTTCACCAAAATCGAACCGCTATAAAGAGGATATTTACCCTTCCGGTGCACGATTTTGGCACAGGTCAGCCTCCGCGTGAAAGACGAGGCCCGCGCTGTCCTCTTTCGTGTCGGTTGTCGTGTAATGTAGCGAGTCTTGCGTCATGCCAAAGCGCGTATTGGTCGTCGACGACGACCCAGCTCAACGTCGTATTCTCGAAGAGACCATCAAGCGGTTCGGTTATAGCGTCGTCACCGCTGACAGCGGCGACCAGGCGCTCGCCACGCTGAAAGCCGACACCTCCGGAGAGATTTGCCTTGTCCTGCTCGACCTGGTCATGCCGGGCACCGACGGCTTGGCGGTTCTCGCGGCCATGCGCTCCTTGCCGAAAAGGCCTCCGGCCATGGTGCAGACGGCTCATGGTGGTATCGACACCGCTATCACAGCGATGCGCGCCGGCGCCGTCGATTTCGTGGTCAAGCCGGTGAGCCCCGAGCGGCTCGAAGTCTCCATCAAGAACGCGCTCAAGATCGAGGCGCTGGCCGACGAGATCGTGCGCATGAAAGCCTCCGCGCGCGGCGAACTCGGCTTCGCCGATCTGATCGCCGGCAGCGATGCCATGAAGCGCGTGATCGAGCTCGGGCGCCGCGCCGCCAATTCAACCATTCCGGTCCTGATCGAAGGCGAATCGGGCGTCGGCAAGGAGATGATCGCCCGCGCCATCCAGGGCGAAAGCGCCAGAAAATCCAAGCCCTTCGTCACGGTCAATTGCGGTGCGATTCCGGAGAATCTGGTCGAGAGCATTCTGTTCGGCCATGAGAAGGGCTCCTTCACCGGCGCCGTTGAGAAGCGCACCGGCAAGTTCCTCGAAGCGGACCAAGGCACACTCTTCCTCGACGAGATCGGCGAGCTGCCGCTCGACGCGCAGGTGAAGCTGTTGCGCGCCTTGCAAGACGGCGAAATCGATCCGGTCGGCGGCAAGCACAAGGTCAAGGTCGACTTCCGCCTGATCTCGGCCACCAACCAGAATCTCATCAGCCTCGTCGGCGAGGGTCGCTTCCGCGAAGACCTGTATTACCGGCTCAACGTCTTCCCCATCTGGGTGCCCCCGCTCAGGGAGCGGCTCGAAGACGTGCCGGAGCTCGTGCGCCACTTCATCGCGCGTTTCGCCGCCGAGGAAGGCAAGCGCATCGACGGCATCGCCGCCGAAGCGGTCGGCATGCTTTGCCGCTACAGCTGGCCGGGCAATATCCGGCAGCTCGAGAACGCAGTGTTCCGCGCGGTGGTGCTGGCCGACACGCCGATGCTGACCGTGAACGAGTTTCCGCAGATCGCGGCCCATGTCGAGGGTTATGCCGTGACCGTGCCGCCGGCGCCGGCGCCGAAGGATCCGGCGCCCCGCATCGAAGGTCCGGTCATGCTGGGCGAATCTGCGAGCGCGCCGGCAACCATCCACGTGCCGCAAGCCAACGGCAAGGACGCGATCGGCATTCCGGCCTTGAGCGACTCCGGCGACATCCGCTCGCTCGAAGCCGTCGAGGCCGACATGATCCGCCTCGCCTTCGGCCGCTATCGGGGACGGATGACCGAGATCGCAAGACGGCTCGGCATCGGCCGCTCGACGCTCTATCGCAAAATGCGCGAGATCGGACTCGAGGCGAGACCCAACTGACGGGGATCCATCGGTTAACGGAATGTGACGCGCAGAGGGAAGCGTGGCGGGAAAGTCTTAATGGGTTTCGGGTATAGCGAGGGTCGGGAACCGAACCTAACAAGACCGCTGCATTGCGGCCGATCGGCCTGGGGGGAGCATGATGAAGAGGGCAATTTCCTACATTGCGTTGACCTTGACTGTCGCGGCTCCCTTGAGCCTGCCGGCGCTTGCGGTCGAGCCCAATGCGCCTCAAGCGCTGATCACGCGGGCCGAAGCCATCCGTATCGCCGTGCAGAACAAGCTTTCGGCGAAGTTCACCTCCACCACCGAGCACAAGAAGAACGAGCAGGGCGCGCTTGTCGAATACTACGCAGTGCCGAGCCAACCGCTGCTTTGGGTCGACGAGAAGGGATACACCGAGCGCGGCAAGGCCGTGATGGCCGAGATCGCGCAAGCCGACGACTACGGTCTTCGCGCGTCTGATTATGAATTGCCCGAGAGCTTCAATGCTGCAGATGCCAACGCCACCGACCGGCTGGCTGAAGCCGAGATCAAGATCAGCTTCGCCGTCCTCGACTATGCCTATGACGCGCGTGGCGGCAGGATCAAGCCGTCGCGGCTCTCTCCCAATCTCGATCCCGACCTCGCTCTGCCCAATCCGTCCGAGGTGATCGAATCAATAGCCATCCGCTCCAACCCCGCTGCCTATCTCCGCAGCTTCCAGCCCGACCAGCCGCAATTCGAGGCGCTGCGGCAGAAGCTGATCGAACTTCGTGGCGGCAAGGTCGAAGCGGCCGACAAGCCTGCTGTTACCATTCCCGAAGGCCCAGTGCTCAAGCTCGGCGTGGTGCATGAGCAGGTGGCGCTGTTGCGCAAGCGGCTCGACCTACCCTCTGAGAATGCCGACGGAACTGCGATCGACGCGACTCGCTTCGATGAGCAGGTGCTCGACGCGGTGCGGACGTTCCAGATCGCTCACGGCACGATTCCCGACGGAATGGTCGGCGCCGGAACGCGGCGCTTGCTCAATTACGGGCGGCAGCCGCATGCCGCCGGAAGTCCAGCGCGCATCCGATCGATTCTCATCAACATGGAGCGCTGGCGCTGGCTGCCGCACGACCTCGGCTCGTTCTACGTCACCGTCAATATTCCCGAGTTCATGCTGCGGGTGATGTCGGAGGGCAAGCCGGCCTACACGACGCGCGTAGTCGTCGGCAAACCCGACAAGCAAACGCCCGTGTTCTCGAAAGATATGCAAGAGGTCGTGTTCGGTCCGTTCTGGAACGTGCCCACCTCGATCAAGGTCGAGGAGATCCGACCCTTCCTCAGGCAAGAGGCGTCCTGGTTCTTTGGCGGTGGGGGCTGGAATACCAGGGTCTTCGAACAGCACAATTTACGCATCAGATATGGCGGCCAGGAGCTCGACCCGGGCTCGATCGACTGGAACCGCGTGGATATCCGCAGCGTGGAGCTCTTTCAGCCGCCCGGGCCCGGAAACGTGCTCGGCCGCGTGAAATTCGTCTTCCCCAACAAGCACGACGTCTACATGCACGACACGCCGCAAAAATTTCTGTTTGCCAACAGCGTGAGGGCGGAAAGCCACGGCTGCATGCGGGTGCAGAACCCCGATCAGCTGGCAGCCGTGCTCTTGAAGCAGGACCAGAATTGGAGCCAGGGGCGGACCATGTTAGCCATCGAAAACGGCTACGATCAGCACGTCCCGCTCCGGCAGAAGATCCCCGTCTACATCACCTACTTCACACTTAACATTAATGATGACGGCTCGGTCTCAACCTACGGGGACATCTACGGTCACGACGCCCGCATGGCGGCGGCGCTCAAGCTGTAGCTCTGCGAAAAACTTGGGGAAATCCTGTTAACTCTACTGCCAGATTCCCGGTGGGGTTAACCCGTTCGCCTTGTTTTTCCCGCAATTTGGCTAATACTCATCCTTAACGGACGGCATGGAAGGGATGCCGCCCGTTGCTGCGGACTACGGTGTCGCGGAACGGGGAATCCGGCTTGGGAAGGCCGGCGAGGGAAAGGTTTAAGGCGGGGATGCGAATTCGGGGGAGTGTGGCACGTCGCGCCGTGCTGGGCGCAAGCCTCGTGCTTCTTTCCGCTGCCGCATGGTGCACGGCGACCGCCTACCGGGCGAGCGCGCTCGGCGAGACGCGCACCCTGTCGCTGTACAACATCCACACCAAGGAAAACCTCACCGTCACCTTCAAGCGCGACGGGCAATACGATCAAGCCGCGCTGAAACAACTCAACACCTTCATGCGCGATTGGCGGGCAAACAAAGAAACCAACATGGACCCCGCTTTGATCGACCTGATTTGGACTCTACATGCCCAACTCGGCTCCAAGGAGCCGGTGCATCTCATCTGCGGGCACCGCACAGCCCAGACCAACGAATCGATGCGCAAGAAAGGCGGCGGCCAAGCGAAGCGGAGTCAGCACATTCTTGGCAAAGCCGCCGACATCAGCTTCCCCGACGTTCCCGTAAAGCTGCTGCGCAACTCAGCCCTGGTGCAGGAGCATGGCGGCGTCGGCTACTACCCGACCTCGGGTATTCCCTTCGTTCATGTCGATACCGGCAACGTGCGCATGTGGCCGCGCATCCCACGGCTCGAGCTTGCCGCCCTCTTCCCCGACGGCAAGACAAAGTACCTGCCGAGCGACGGCAAGCCGATCACCGTCGCCGACTACAAGCTTGCTCTCTCCAAGGGCATGGTCGGAAAGACAATGATTGCGTCCGCCAAGCCCACCAAGAGCGAGCCTGATGTCGACGTGATCGCCGAGGCCGAGGCCGATGCCGCGACCGAAGTCGATTCGCCGCGGCCGATTCTCGCTTCGCTCGCGCCGCCGGTGATCTCCGAGGATCCGCGCGAGCCGGGCACGCCATCCAATAAGCTCTTCACCTATGCGAGCGCGGGCGGCATCCCGCTGCCGGGCTTCGGCCACAAGCAGCCCAAGCCGGTCTCAGCGCCCGTGCCCAGCTACGAGGACGCAGAGGTCGTCAGCGCGCCTGAGGCCGACGAGGACCATCCGGACGCGCTTGCCTACGTTCCCTTCGAGATTGCCGGACTGATGACCGACGCCTCGGTCGCCTATAGCCGCACCGTAGCCCCGCTGAGCCATCCCGAGCAGCAGGACTTGGACTACGTGTTCGACGACATGGAGCGGCCGCTGTCCTTCACGCTGCGCAAAGGCTCCGGCTATGTCAGTCTGGCCGCGGCGCAGCGCTTCTCAGGACAGGCGGTAAGAAGTCTCTACGCAGAGACGCAGCCTCAGGCGCCCGCTCGGACCCGCCTCGCCCAAAGCACGCGCTAGACCTCTCGCGAAGATGCGAAAACGTAGACGCCCGGCATAAAGCCGGGCGCAATTGTTTGGTCATTGGGAATCCAGCAAGACTACGCCGCTTCCGCCTCGACCATGCCGAGCGCATGCAGATAGGTGGTGAGCACGGCCTCTTCCTCACGCCGCTTGTTCTCATCCTGCTTGCGCAAGCGGACCACAGTCCGCAGCGCCTTCACGTCGAAGCCGCTGCCCTTGGCCTCGGCATAGACCTCGCGCAGATCGGCAGCGAGCGCCGCCTTCTCCTCCTCGAGCCGCTCGACGCGGGCAACCAAGGCACGAAGCTGGTCTTTGGCTGATGTTTGAAGCTGCACTTTGACGACCTCCCCGCGAAGCTTGTGATTCGAAGAAGACCAAGCTTAGGTCGCGCGGATTCGCCGAAGCAAGACGGGTCACGACTTATCCCGCTTATCCAAAGCGCGCGGCAGTTGTGAGGGATGTCAGCCGGAGCGCTTGCGCCGCTTGGTCTGAGCTTCGTTCTGATACTTGGCCTTCCAAGCGTCATAGGCCATGCCGTAGACGATCTCCCCCGCCTCATCCTTGCCGAGCGCCAGGCCTCTCGCTGCGGCCGCCTCCTGATACCAATTCGCAAGGATGGCGCCGACAAGGGTGGACGCCACGTGACACTGGGGGCTGAAAGGCCTTGCAAATGCCCCCCTTCCCTGGTGCAACCTTGGACACCGCTGGACATTAAGCACCGCGTCCAGCGCAACCTTCTGCAACCTTTGGAGGGGTCATGTCCAAGAAGAAGCTCGACGACAAAGTGCTTCGGGGTTTGAAGCCGGGTCCCGTGGCCTACGATGTTTGGGACAGCGTGCTGAAGGGATTCGCCATCAGGGTCGGAACAACTGGCGCCAAGTCCTTCTTCGTCGGGACGCGCATCAGGGGCAAGTACAAGCGTATCACCATCGGCCAGTACGGTGAGATCCTCACGCTCGCAGAGGCGCGCAGGA
>DATAFR010000130.1:0-1643 GCA_036257375.1 Methyloceanibacter sp. | reverse complement strand
ACGGAGGAGAAGACGCCGCGGGCGATCACATCGCGCTCAATCTTGGCGAACCAGATTTCCACTTGGTTGAGCCAAGACGAATAGGTCGGCGTGTAATGCAGACGGACATTCGAGTGCTTGGCGAGGAATTCCTCGACCGCCTGGGTCTTGTGGGCCGAGAGATTGTCGCAAATGACGTGGATCTCCTTGCGCTTGGGTTGGTGAGCGACGATATCGGCAAGAAACGCGACGAATTCCGCGCTGGTATGTCGGGGCGCGGTCTTGCCCAGCACCTCACCGGTCTTGGTGTTGAAGGCCGCGTAGAGCGAGAGCGTCCCGTGGCGGTAATACTCGAAGCCGTGGCGCTCGAGCCTTCCGGGCGAAAGCGGCAGCACCGGATCGAGTCGGTCAAGCGCCTGGATTGCGCTCTTCTCATCAACGCAGAACACGGCAGCGTGCGCCGGCGGATTGAGGTACAGCCCAAGGACATCGGCCGCCTTGGCCTCGAAATCGGGGTCGTCGGAGGCCATGTAGCGCTCAAGCCGATGCGGCTTAAGCCCGTGCTTCGCCCAGATTCGCGCCACCATCATGTGCGAGACCCCAAGGGCCTTCCCAAGCTTGCGCGTGCTCCAGTGCGTCGAGCCGTCGGTAGGCGCTTTTTGCGTCCAGGCAAGCACCTTCGCCTCGATCTTAGCGGCAGCCTTGTCAGGCTCACTGCCTCGGTGGCGTGCATAAAGGCCCGCCATGCGCTCTTGCTCAAAACGCCGCTTCCAGCGACTGATGTAATCGGCAGTGCACGGCAAGCGTTCACCGATGACATTCCAGCTCAAACCCTCAGCGAGCATCATGATGAGCCGCGCGCGCTTCACATCGGATGCCGGCGCCGCGCGCGAGCGCACCAAAGACACGAGCGCATGGCGCTCTTCCGTAGTCAGATAGAGGGACGAGTTCATCCCTCATGATACTACGGATATGAATGTTACAGTGCACTAGTCGCAATTGCAGCAGCGTTTCCTGGAAAGAGCACTGCGGCTTCGGGCGCAGCGGAACACTTCGGTGACGCATTCACGGCGCTCGGTATGCTGGCTGGCCTGATGGTTGTAGTGGCCGTCGTCGCGAACTGGGTGATTTACAGGAGATTTCGAGCTGCGTTTCCGCGGGCTGCGAGGTGACCAATCGAACGTGTCGACGGCCAACCCCGCATTCAAGCCGAGCGGCGGACAGTTTGTCAGCCGATCGAGCCCAAGGGTGGCTTGAGCCAGGCTCTAACCCGAGGATGCGATAGCGCCTCGGGATTGACGAGGTATTCCGGCCGGCGGCCGGCGGCGATGGCGAGGATGGCGCCGATCGCGGTGCGGGCGATGTTGGAGAAGAGCTCATCGGTCCACGCGAGCGAGTGCGGCGTGACGATGACGTTATCGAGCTTGAGAATCGGGTTGGAGGCGGGGGTCGGCTCCTGTTCGAAGACGTCGAGGCCGGCGCCGGCGATGCGGCGCGCGGCGAGGGTCTCGCAGAGTGCGTGCTCGTCCACGATCGGGCTGCGCGCGACATTGATGAGGTAGGCGGTGGTTTTCATGCGCGCGAGTTCGCGTGCGCCGATGAGGTGCCGGGTCTCGTCGTTCAGCAGGCACGCGACCACCACGAAGTCGGACTGCGCCATCAGG
>DATAFR010000129.1:0-5010 GCA_036257375.1 Methyloceanibacter sp. | reverse complement strand
GGGACTTCTGCTTGCCATGCCGATCACCGTCTGTCTCGCCGTGCTCGGACGCCACGTCGAGGACTTGCATATGTTCGAGGTGTTGCTCGGTGATGAGCCGGCGCTGACGCCGGATCAGTGTTTCTATCAGCGGGCGCTCTCCGGCGATGCGGCCGAAGCCACCCATCAGACCGAACTCCATCTCAAAGACCAGAGCTTCGAGGCCGGTCTCGAGGAGGTCGTTTTGGGGGGTCTCAAGCTTGCCGAGCGCGACGCGCGACGGGGCCTGCTCGATGCCGAGAGAGCGCAGCGCGTTTCCAACACGGTCAAGGAGATGCTGGAAAATCTCGCCGATGTCGCCCCGCGGCGCTGGTTTGCCAGAAACCACCAGAAGGAGAAGGACGATACCGTTCATGGCCTCGCCTCGCTCACAGCCGCCGAGTCCGGAGAGGACGAGGGCGAGACGGCCGCGATCGGCCGCGCCGAGCTTGCACCCGGCTGGCGCGAGGACGACGCCATCCTTTGCGTTGGCGGGCGCACGCCGCTCGACGAGGCAGCCGCCGCCTTGCTTGCCGAAATCTTGACGAGACGCGGGCTCGGCGCGAAGGCGCCGGCGACGGAAGCGACCTCTGCAGGCCACATCGCTACGCTCGCCGGCACGGAGGCGAAGCTCGTCTGTCTTTGCTATCTCGGCCTTGGCACGGGGCCGGCGCATATCCGCTATCTCGTAAAGCGGCTCCGGCGCATTCTCCCCGAAGGTACGGCGATCCTCGTTGCCTACTTCCCGAATGGGAGCGGCGCGGGTTCGGTCAAAGAGATGTTGGCCGCGGCCGAAGCCGATTCCTATGCCGCATCCTTGAAAGAGGCCGCGGACATCGCGGTCGCCATAGCCAAGGGCGAGATCAAGAACAAGGAGCCAGGCGAAGCCGCGGCCCCGGTCAGCGCAGCCAAGAGCGAGATCAAGAGCAAGGCAGCCCCCGCCGCCACGCCGGTGGAGGAGAGAGTGCTCGCACCGGCCGCGAGCGAAACGGCAGGCGAGGTGGAGCGAACCCGCGCTGCGCCGGCCTCAACCCGACGCCAGCCGCGCAAGCAATCGAAGGCAGGCTGACCGGCTGCCGCGAAATTGGGCGGGAAATCAGTCATTTGCACAAATATTCGGCGCGCCCCCAACATGCTCTTGCGTTATGCAAAGGCGATGGCTCGCGAGGCAGACCTGCTCCCCGCCGAGCCCAGGCAAAGGCGACGGGAGGGGCCGGGTGAACGAGGTTCCACGCTTGGAGCCGCGCGCAAGCGCCGCGCCTCCTGTGGCGAATTACTTGGCCGAGCTCCACGCCCGCGTCGCAGCGCTCGAAGGCGGCCGTCCCGCCGACTACATTCCCGAACTCGGTAAGGCCGATCCCTCCCGGTTCGGCATCGCGCTCGCGACCGTTGACGGCGCGATCTACGCGGCCGGCGATGCCGACGAGCCCTTCACCATCCAGTCGGTGTCGAAGCCCTTTATGTATGGCTATGCGCTTCAGCGTCACGGCCGCGAGCGCGTTCTGAAGAAGGTCGGCGTCGAGCCCACCGGGGAGGCGTTCAATTCCATTGTGCTCGACGAGGTCGCCAATCGGCCGTTCAACCCCATGGTCAATGCCGGCGCCATCGCCGTGGCCGAGCTGATGGACGGAAGCACGGCGCAAGAACGCGTCGCCAACATGCTCGCGCTGTTCTCGAGCCTTGCCGGAAGGCGCCTCGATATCGATGAGGCGGTATATCGGTCGGAGCACGCCACCGGCCATCGCAATCGCGCCATCGCCTACATGATGCTCAACACGGCCATGCTCGAGCGCGATCCAAACGAAGTGCTCGATCTCTATTTCCGCCAATGCTCGGTCGAGGTCACTGCGCGCGACCTCGCGATCATGGCCGCCACCCTCGCCAATGACGGGCGAAATCCCGTCACGGGAGAGGCCGTGTACGACGCCCAATGCGTCCGCGACGTCCTCACGGTGATGAACAGCTGCGGCATGTACAACTATGCCGGACAATGGTCCTACGAGGTCGGCATGCCGGCGAAGAGCGGCGTGTCGGGCTGCATTCTCGCCGTCATCCCCGGACAGATCGGGATCGGCGTCTACTCGCCGCCGATCGATGCGCTCGGCAACAGCGTACGCGGCATTCGCGTCTGCGAGGAGATCTCCAAGGAATTCGAACTGCATGCCTTCAACAACCGCACCAATGTCAGCGACGCGATCCGGCGCGAATATCGCGGCGATGCGGTGAGGTCCAACCGCTTGCGGACGCCGGCCGAGAGACGCGTGCTGGCGGAAGACGGCCGCCAGGTTGCGGTGCTGGAAATACAGGGCGCGTTGTTCTTTGGCTCAACCGAGCGATTCTTGCGGCGGCTCACGCAACTCGCCGCGGAGACGCGCTATGTCGTCGTCGATTTCAAGCGCGTGCATCTCGCCGATACGGCGGCAGGGCGGCTGATCGCCCGCGCCGCGCGCGCCATGGCCGGCGGCCCGTGCGAGCTTGTCTTCGCCGCGATTGCCGAGGATGGCCCGCTTGCATCTCTCGCCGTTCGGCTCAACGAGCAGGAGGCGAAGTCCACGGTTCGCTGCTTCAAGGACGCGGATGCGGCGCTCGAATGGTGCGAGGACCGGCTGCTTGCCGCTTCGGGCGAGGAGGGAACGGGCACCAAGTTCGCGCTTTCCGCACTCGATCTTCTCAAGGGGTTGTCGCCGGATGAGTACCGGCTGATCGAGACGATCGTGAAACCTCTCGTCTTCGACAAGGGCGAAGTCATCATCCGCGAAGGCTCGGACGCCAAGCTCTTCTTCGTCGTCGCGCGGGGCACGGTCAGCGTGCAGATCCGGGTGCAGGGCCAGGATGGGCGCAAGCGGCGTGTCGCCTCGTTGGGGCCCGGGATGAGCTTCGGCGAAATGGCGCTGCTCGACGGCGGCAAGCGCTCGGCCGACATCGTCGCCGATGAGCGGGTGATCTGCTACGGGCTTGCGGTGCAGCAGCTTCAGGAGCTCGCCGCCGAGCACCCCAACATTCTCATCACCATTCTCGGCAATTTGACCCGGGAATTCTCCGAGCGCCTGCGTCACGCCAACGAAGAGATCAGCGCGCTCGAATAGGCCGCGAAGCGCAAGGGCGGCCATAAGCCGCGGCCGCGGCGAGGCTTCCTGAGGCCGCCTCGAACGGCTTGCGGCTGCCCTCCTTCATAGCGTAACAAGAAAACATGTGAGCCGTCGCAATTGGATAAGTTTTCGTCTCGTCCGGCCTAATCGCGACGGTGAGGCTCGGGTATTGCCACTTCTGTCAGCCAAGCGATGACGTATCGTTATCCTTGAAAATCGCCAATCAGCCCGAAGGCCCCACGTGAAGCGGGAGTACTCATTCTGGTCGCTGTTCAAGCAAGGCCTTCAGCACAACGAAGGGTGGGAGCCGGCGTGGCGCAGTCCAGAGCCGAAGCCATCCTATGACTTTGTCATCGTCGGTGCGGGCGGGCATGGTCTCGCGACGGCCTACTATCTCGCCAAGGACCACGGTGCACGCAGCGTCGCCGTCATAGAGAAGGGCTACCTCGGCGGCGGCAACACGGGGCGCAACACCACCATCGTCCGCTCGAACTATCTCTGGGACGAGGCCGCCCTTCTCTACGAGCACTCGCTCAAGCTTTGGGAGGGGCTGACTCGCGACTTGAACTTCAACGTCATGTTCAGCCAGCGCGGTGTCTTCAATCTGGGCCACACGCTGCAAGACATGCGCGACATCGAACGCCGGGTCAATGCCAACAACCTCAACGGCATCGATGCGTTGGTGCTCGACGCTCAGGACGTGAAACGGCGCATTCCCCTGATCGATATTTCTCCCAACAAGCGCTATCCGATCCTTGGCGCGAGCTTTCAGCCGCGCGGCGGCGTCGCGCGCCACGACGCCGTGGCCTGGGGATTCGCGCGCGGGGCGAGCAAGCTCGGCGTCGACATCGTCGAGAACTGCGAGGTGACCGGCCTCGATATCGGCGACGGCCGCATCAAGGGACTAACGACGAGCCGGGGCTATATCAGCGCCGCGCGCGTCGGCTGCGTGGCCTCCGGCCATTCGTCGGTTCTGGCGCGCATGGCCGGCATCCGCATGCCGATCGAGAGTCATCCGCTCCAGGCGTTCGTGTCCGAGTCGATGAAGCCGGTGCTCGACACCGTCGTCATGTCGAACGCGGTCCACGGCTACTTGAGCCAGTCCGACAAGGGCGAACTCGTCATCGGCGCCGGCATCGACCACTACAATAGTTACACGCAGCGAGGCAGCCCGCACGTGATTGAGCACACGGCGGCGGCCATCATCGAGCTCTTCCCGATGTTCTCGCGCGTGCGGCTCAACCGCCAGTGGGGCGGCATCGTCGACACGACGCCCGACGCCTGCCCGATCATCGGCAAGACCAAGGTCAAGGGGCTTTACTTCAACTGCGGCTGGGGGACCGGCGGCTTCAAGGCGACGCCCGGTTCCGGCAACGTCTTTGCCCACACGATGGCCAATGACGAACCTCATGCCCTCAATCGGGCCTTTGCGCTCGATCGTTTCTATACCGGACATCTCATCGACGAGCATGGCGCCGCGGGCGTCGCTCACTGACCAAGAGAGCCTTTCGATGTTCGTTTTCTATTGCCCGCACTGCGGCGAGAAGCGCGAGGAGGAGGAGTTCGCCTACGGCGGAGAAGCCTTTATCGCGCGGCCCGAGAAGCCCGAGGCGATTGGCGACGAGGCGTGGGGCGACTATCTCTTCATGCGCAAGAACCTCAAGGGATGGCATTGGGAGATGTGGCAGCACGCGACCGGCTGCCGGAAGTTCTTCGTCGTGAGGCGCAACACGGCGACAAACGCCGTTCAAGGCACTTGGACGCTCGCCGAAGGTCGCAAGGCCTTTGACGCGGAGGAACGGGCGCCATGAGCGGCCACCGCGTAGACCTCGCCACGGCGCGTATCGATAGGAGCCGCCCGCTCTCCTTTACGTTCGATGGGAAGGGCTTCAGCGGCTACGCC
>DATAFR010000128.1:0-42770 GCA_036257375.1 Methyloceanibacter sp. | reverse complement strand
CCCAAGAACCGCGTCGGATTGGCGAGACTGATCATCGGGTTGATCTAGTGGGTTTGGCCGGACAGCGCAATTGGGCCTCTAGCCCCTCTCCCCTTGTGGGAGAGGGCTTCCCGCCCGGCGCGCGTGCTCTCCCACAAGGGGAGAGCGGGGAGCGTGTGGCTGGCGTTTGAACGGACATGCGTGTTCCTTGCCGCGGCGTGAATCACGCCCGGAGTTCGATCGTTTGTCCCCTCGCTTGAGGGGATGGCGCGCCGAACAGCGCAGACCTATGGTGTCCGCGCTCCTTGCGGACCGCGGCGGGCGCCTGTCGGCGCGCCAACAAGCGCTCATCTTGGATGCGCTACCGCGCTTCGCGCTGCTTGAGCGCATAGCGCAACCCGGCGCATCAAACTGCGCTCAAGTAGGCCAGAGGCCGATAGCGCGTCTCAAAAGCGCGCATGCTCATTTGCGACGTCTATGCGGCGGCCGGCCGCGCTTTCCGGATCCGGCTATGGCCGGGCGAGTCAGTCAGCTCCCGACGGGGACTCGTAGTGGTCCGGGCGGAGCCCCGCCGCCGCTCGAGTGTCTCTTTGCGAGGAGACCCGCGAGCGCCGCGCCCCGTCCCGCAATCGCAACGCCTCGCGAAGCGCCCTCAAGTGGACCAGGTGGGCGGATGATATGCGAGGTTTGCAGGGCGGGGATAACCTTCAGAAGTAGTTGGGCTCGACAGCCTGTCCTGCCGTGTCTGGCGAAATCTGATCTGCGACTTGATCCAAGAGGGGTGGAAGATTTTGCATGGTTCGTTTGCGCCATTGAGCGTTCGACGAGTGTCGAAACAATTGCTGCAGCTCCGACCAATGCTGCGCCTACCGCGAGGTAAAATGACTGAAGCGTGCCTAGCTGTGCGGGATTGCCGAAATGATCAATTAGCCGCTCTTGCAGCGCTGGAATGAGGAAGCTGCTGCCTAGGATCAGCAACGCCAGCACGCCGGAAACCGCAACGCCACCGTGTCGCGCTTTCCACACCTGAACTCTCAAGCGGACTCTATAAAACTGCTCTCGCAGAAGCGCGCGACGTCTCGCCAGTGGTTTTCGGAGGGAAAAGAACCAGCGACGGAGACCACGACGCACGACGTCGGAACGAACGCGCGGACGTATAGTCCAAGCTGGATGGCCGGGACAAACCCGGCCATCCGGGGTGACCCCCACCGGCTCCCTAAGCCGCAAGCGGCCAGCGAGCCTGCCTCCCCCTTTCAGGGGGAGGAAAATATTCGCCACAGCATTCCGCAAGCAGTGCGCGGCGCCGAGAAGGGGGCGATCCCGACCGCGAGTATAATCCGCGAACGCGCCCAAAGAGACATGGAGGCGACGATGGTCATAGCCACGCGCTTGCTCAAACTGGAAACCGAAGGCGGTGAGGTCCCGATCCCGATTCGTATCTTCGCGCCAGAAGAAGACGGGAATGCCTGGACGTGCCGATACGAAATTGACTGGCCCGAGGGCACGCAGAGCATGGAGGTCGGAGGATCGGATTCGATGCAGGCTCTGGTGATAGCCACGAAGATGATCGGCGCCGATTTGTATTCGAGTGCTTATCACAGATCGGGCAGGCTCGTATTCGATGCTCCCGGAAACGGCTACGGCTTTCCGGTCGTGGGGACGATGCGTGACATGCTTGAAGGAGACGACGCCAAATATTTCTGATCGGGTGACTGACCCCCACCAGCTCGCTAAGCCGCAAGCGGCAAGCGAGCCTGCCTCCCCCTTTCAGGGGGAGGAGTTGAAATCACCGCAGCGCGTTGCGCAAAGCGGCGGCGGCGGCGAGCGGGGGCGAGGACGGGTGAGAAGCTCACCGGATCGCTGTGGACTCTTCAAGCCTCATTGGGTGGCTGATCCTGTAACGTCCAAACCGCAGCTTGTCATTGAGTGAGATCCGAATCCCAAACCTTCATCGGGGCAACTCTCGATTTTGCGATTGCTTGTTCCCGTTGCGGCAAACTGTCGAATGCGGCCGGTACCGGAAGCGCATCGCCACCCTTGGCAATCAATTCATCGCGAACCTCCTCTGGTGTGCTTGCAAGATATTGGAGCTTATTCCCCAGCATCATGCCCGAGCGCACGCCGTCCTGTAACCTTTCAGGAGGCAGGGGCATGGGGCCCTGCGCTGCCCCAGCGTTGAAACAAACTGGCGAGCCATCCGGCAAAAGCAATTTGCCAAGTGAAGGGAGGTTTCCTTCCACGAGCGCGGCGACCTCGGCGGGGGGCTCACGAACCAGCATCATCTGCAACCAGTCAATTCTCGCTTTTGCACCGTTCCTGTTTTCCGTGGAAATGGCCTTTCGTATCCGGATCACCGTGTTTGGCGGCAGTCTTCCCTCGGATCCATCTGGCAAGGTCAACTTTATGAATGAACGCGGCGTCGTCTCACTCGTGGCCTGGCCCGAGGCGGCTGGCGACGTTGCCGCAAGATATAGGCCTAGAGGCAAGACCCAGAGAAAGTTGGAAAATAAACGGTTCATGGATATGTGCTCCCAGCTAACCCAAGATACGGGACATTCCGAGGGGGCTGCTGCTATCATGCTCGTGCTGCACGACGACGCCAAGCGCGAATACGCTTATGGCCTGCCGAAGGGCTTCCCAACACGAGAGTCGGCATTTTCACCCAGGACTTGTACGACGAGGCGAAGAAGGACGGGTGGATCGTCATCAGCATGAAGAACGACTGGAAGCGCATTTTCGGGTTTGAAAATTCAGGACGCTATGTCCGCTCTAGGTCATTAGCGGACCTGGGGGTGCCCCGCGTTGGGAGTGGAAAGCTCACCGCAACGCCGTGCGCAGCGCTGCCGCCGCGGCGAGGGGTGCGAGGATGATTGCCGCAAGGCTTAGCGCGCACAGCATCAGAAAGGGCGGCCAGGGCGAGGCGGGGCCGGTGATCGCGGCCGACGCGGTCGCCACACCGAAAATCAGCACCGGCACATAAAGCGGCAGCACCAGCAGCGCGAGCAGGAGCCCGCTGCGGCGCAGGCCCAGCGTCAGGCTCGCGCCGATCGCGGCGACGAAGCTCACGGCCGGCGTGCCGGCAAGCATCGACAGCACCAGCAGCGGGATCGCTTGTAGCGGCAGATTGAGGAGGAGCCCGAGCAGCGGGGCGATGAGTGCGAGCGGCACGCCGGTGGTGAGCCAATGCGCGAGGCTCTTGACGGCGGCGACGACCGGCAGCGGCAGCGGGCCTGTGGTCAGCACGTCGAGCGCGCCGTCCTCGTAGTCGTTGTGGAAGATGCGGTCGGCCGACAGCAGCGCGGCGAGCAGGAGTGCCACCCACAACATGCCCGGCGCAATGCGCGAAAGGAGATTGAGGTCGGGCCCGAGCCCGAGCGGAGTGATGGCGATGACGACGAGATAGAAGCCGAGCGCGACGCCCATGGCGCCGCCTTCGCGAAAGGCGAGCCTCACGTCGCGGGCGAGAAGGGCGAGACCTGCGCTCACGCCACGCGCTCCTTGCCGCCGAGAGCGAGTTTGTGCGCGAACGCGGTCTTGAGCGGCGTGTGGCTCACCACAAGCGCGATGCCGCCTGCGTCGAGATGATCCTCGATGGCCTTGTCGAGCAGCGTCAGAGACGCGGCGTCGAGCAAGACCTGCGGCTCGTCGAGCAGCCAAATTGGCCGCGGCGCGGCGAAGAGGCGGGAGAGCGCCAGTTTGCGTTTCTGTCCGGCCGAGAGGAGACCGGCGGGAAAGTCGGCAAGCGACGTGAGAGCGAAGGCGGCAAGCGCGCGGTCGAGGCGCGTGCCGTCCGCGCCGAGGAAGCCGGCCCAGAAGGCGAGGTTCTCGCGCACGCTGAAGCTCGACTTCACCGCATTCAGATGGCCGACATAATGGCAGAGCTCGGCAGCCTCGGCGTCGGCCGGAGCGCCGTCGAGGCTGAGGCGCCCGGCGGCGAGCGGCAGGAGGCCCGCGATTTGCCGCAACAGGCTGGTCTTGCCCGCGCCGTTAGGGCCACTGACGAGGAGAGCCTCGCCCGGCGCGAGACTGAAGCTCAAGTCCTCGAAGATGGTGCGCCCGCCCCGCTGGCAGGCGATGTCGTTGGCGGCGAGGCCGATCTTCAGCGGCATTTGCTCAGGATTTACGCAGGTTGAGACCGGGAGAGGCACAATGAAGCGGCGATTTCATTCTCTTCGCGTCATTGTTTCGTTGCCGCAAGGGCTTTTATATAGATGGGAGCGCGCAAGCCCTAAGCCAGGAAGCCCGTCTCTCCGGGTGGGCAAGACCGTCCCGGACGGCAATTGGCCACGCCTTTGCATGCGCCTCGACCGAAGACCGCGCCGTTAAGGAGATTCCGTTGACCTCGCCAGTTGACCCCTCGCTCGACAGCTTCAAATGCCGGCGCACGCTTAAGGTCGACGGCGAGGCTTACGACTATTTCGACCTGAAAGAGGCCGAGGCGAACGGGCTCGAGGGGATCTCCAGCCTGCCGTTCTCGCTCAAGGTGCTCTTGGAGAATCTGCTGCGGCACGAGGACGGGCGGAGCGTCACCTCAGAGGACATTCGCGGCGTCGCCGAGTGGCTGAAGGAGCGCAAGAGCGACAAGGAGATCGCCTTCCGTCCGGCGCGCGTTCTGATGCAGGACTTCACCGGCGTGCCGGCGGTGGTCGATCTCGCCGCCATGCGCGACGCCATGGCTCATCTCGGCGGCGACCCGAAGAAGATCAATCCGCTCGCACCGGTCGATCTCGTCATCGACCATTCGGTGATGGTCGATGCCTTCGGCTCCGACCGCGCGTTCCAGATCAATGTCGACAAGGAATATGAGCGGAACGGCGAGCGTTATGCCTTCCTGCGCTGGGGCGCAGGCGCCTTCGACAATTTCCGCGTGGTGCCGCCGGGGACCGGCATCTGCCACCAGGTCAATCTCGAATATCTGGCGCAAACGGTCTGGACGAAAAAGGCGAATGGCGGGAGCCCCATCGCATTTCCCGATACGCTGGTCGGCACCGACAGCCATACCACCATGGTCAACGGGCTCTCAGTGCTCGGCTGGGGCGTTGGCGGCATAGAGGCTGAGGCCGCGATGCTCGGCCAGCCGATCTCCATGCTGATTCCGGAGGTCGTCGGCTTCCGCCTGACCGGCGAGCTGAAGGACGGCGTCACCGCGACCGATCTCGTGCTGACCGTCACCGAGATGCTGCGGCGCGCGGGCGTGGTCGGCAAATTCGTGGAGTTCTTCGGCGTCGGGCTCGCCAATCTACCGCTCGAGGACCGCGCCACCATCGCCAATATGGCGCCGGAATATGGTGCGACCTGCGGCTTCTTCCCGATCGATGAGGAGACGCTCGGCTATCTCGAGGCGACTGCGCGCAAGAAGCGGCGCATCGCGCTCGTGGAGAAATACGCGAAGGCGCAAGGGCTCTACCGCGAGGCCGACACGCCGGATCCGGTCTTCACCAAGATGCTGCATCTCGATCTCGGCGACGTCGAGCCGTCGCTCGCCGGGCCCAAGCGCCCGCAGGACCGCGTCCCGCTGACCAAGGCGGCAACCGCCTTCGCCGAGGCGCTCGACAAGGAATACGGCAAGGCGGCGGAGGCGGGCTTGCGCGTGCCGGTGAAAGGCAAGAATTTCGACCTCGGTCACGGCGACGTGGTGATTGCCGCCATCACCTCCTGCACCAACACGTCGAACCCTTACGTCATGGTGGCCGCCGGGCTGCTCGCCAAGAACGCGGTGAAGCGCGGCTTGAACGTGAAGCCCTGGGTGAAAACCTCGCTCGCGCCGGGCTCGCAAGTCGTCACCGACTATCTCGACAAGGCCGGCTTGCAGAAGGACCTCGACAGGCTCGGCTTCAATCTCGTCGGCTATGGCTGCACGACCTGCATCGGCAATTCGGGGCCGCTGCCGGAGGAGATCTCGCACACCATTCACGAGCATCATCTGGCTGTCGCCTCGGTGCTCTCGGGCAATCGCAATTTCGAGGGGCGCGTCAATCACGACGTGCGCGCTAATTACCTCGCCTCGCCGCCGCTGGTGGTCGCTTACGCGCTGGCCGGCTCGGTCACCATCGATCTGACGAGCGAGCCGCTCGGCTTGGGCTCGGACGGCGAGCCGGTTTATCTCAAGGACATCTGGCCGTCGGCCAAGCAGATCGCCAAGACCGTGCGCAAAGCCGTGAAGCGGGACATGTTCAAGCAGCGTTATGGCGATGTGTTTCGCGGCGATCCCGAGTGGCGCAAGATCGAGGTGAAGGGCGGGCTCACCTATGACTGGGACAAGCACTCGACCTATGTGCAGAACCCGCCTTATTTCGAGGCGATGTCGCTGACACCGTCGTCAGTCACCGATGTCGAAGGCGCGCGCATACTCGGGCTGTTCCTCGACTCGATCACCACCGACCATATCTCGCCCGCCGGCGGCATCAGGCGCGACAGCCCCGCCGGGCGCTACCTGATCGAGCATGGCGTCGAGCCGCACGACTTCAACTCTTACGGCTCGCGCCGCGGCAATCATGAGGTGATGATGCGCGGCACCTTCGCCAATACGCGCATCAAGAACCAGATGGTGCCAGGGATCGAGGGCGGCGTGACGGTCCACTACCCGTCGGGCGAGAGGCTCGCAATCTACGACGCGGCCATGCGCTATCACGCCGAGGGCGTGCCGCTTGTCATCTTCGCCGGCAAGGAATACGGCACCGGCTCATCGCGCGACTGGGCGGCCAAAGGCACGCGTCTTCTCGGCGTGCGCGCGGTGATCGCCGAGAGCTTCGAGCGCATTCATCGCTCAAACCTGATCGGCATGGGGGTGCTGCCGCTCGTCTTCGCCGAGGGCATGTCGTGGAAGGTGCTCGGGCTCAAGGGCGACGAGAGGGTGAGTCTCAAGGGCCTCGCCGAGCTCAAGCCTATGCAGTGGCTCGAGGCTGATATCGTTTACGCAGGTGGCGAGAAGCGCGCCGTGCCCTTGCGCGCGGTGATCGATACGTTCGACGAGCTCGACTATTTCCGCAATGGCGGGATCCTGCATTACGTGCTGCGTGTGCTCGCCCGCGACGCCGCGTAGCTATTTTGCCGGCTGAAGCGCGTTTGCGATCCTAAGCTCGGACCAGGATTGTGTGAGGACAAGGTAAGCGCCCTGCAAGGCGAGCGTCGCCATGATGGCGGCAACGGCAACGTCGGGCCATCCCGTGCCGGTGCCGAGCACCCCGGCGGCGGCAAGCAACACCGCAAGATTGCCGATCACATCGTTGCGGGTGCAAATCCAGGCCGAGCGCATGTTGGAGTCGCCGCCGCGATAGGCCCACAGCAAGCCGAAAGAGAGTGCGTTGGCGAGGAGCGCAGCCGTGCCCACCGCGCCCATGGTAAAGGCCTCGGGCAAGGTGCCGTGCCAAGCATGCCACGCCGTGATGCCCATGACCCACAGGCCGAACAGTCCCATGGTTGCGCCCTTCAAGAGAGCAGCCGCGGCACGATATTGGAGGGCCATGCCCACCACGAACAGACTGATGGCGTAGTTTCCAGCATCGCCAAGAAAATCGAGCGCGTCGGCCTGGAGCGAGGCCGAGCCTGCCGCCAAGCCGGCAGCAACCTCGATCGCGAACATGACCGCGTTGACAATCAGGATTGCCCACAGGACACGGCGGTAGCCCTCATGACCGCGATGGGGGTCAGCGTGTTGGTCGCAGCAGGATGCACTCATAATTTTGGCTTGCGCCGTTTCACTAAGGAATTCAAGTTCTACAGCATTCTCCAGTCACTCAGTTGTGACCTCTGGGTGAGGTTTTTTTGCCGGAAATTTCCGGGCACTTCCTGCATGCTGGCAGCCATGAGGCCCCCGATCCGCAGAAGCGCCAAGGCCTGGCTGTGCGCCGCCGTCCTTGCGAGCTTCGCCGCGCCCTCGCTGGCACAGCCTTCCGACACGCCGGCCGTGCTCGAGCTGTTCACGAGCCAAGGCTGCTCGTCTTGCCCGCCGGCGGATGCGCTGCTAGCCGAGCTCGGCAAGAAGCCTGGGTTAGTCACGCTGTCCTACTCCGTCGACTATTGGAACTATCTCGGCTGGCACGACACGCTTTCCAGCGCCGCCAATAGCGAGCGCCAGCGCGAATATGCGCGCGTGCGCGGCGACGGCAGCGTCTACACGCCCCAGATCGTGATCGACGGCGCCATTCATGCCAACGGCAGCAACGAGGCCGCCATCGAGATGGCGATAAGAAACACGACCGAGCAGCTGCAAGCCGTCAGAGTGCCGGTTGCCATGCATGCCGAAGGGGGCACGCTCGTGATCGGTATCGGCGCGGCGCCCGAGACATCCGACAAGCGGGCCGCTACGGTGTGGCTTGCCGTCGCCAAGGATGTAGAGACCGTGTCGATCACGCGCGGCGAGAATCGCGGCAAGAGGCTCAGCTATCACCACCCGGTGCGCGAGCTATCGCCGGTCGGCATGTGGAAGGGCGAGGCGATGACGCTCCGGCTGCCGCTGAAGGAATTCAACGTCATGGGCGGCGACTACCTCGTGGCCCTTCTGCAAGTCGAGAATGGAGGACCCATCCTCGGCGCCGCCCAATACGACCGCCGCTAGCTCAGCTGCATACGCCCCCGCGCAAAACAAAACGGGCCGGCTAACCGACCCGTTCGACGGGTTGCCCTTTGAAAGGAAATGGCCCGGTCCGAGAGAAGACCCCGGGGGGCTGGGGGGCTGAGATTCCGAAGACCTCTCCGTTAGGACCGGGCCGAGAGGCAACATCGATGATCATACGGTTCTTTGGGGCGTGGCAACGGCTGAACTTGGGCCGAACTGTGATTTATGTTTCGCCATGTTACACTTTGTGCAGCGCACCCGCTCCGGCTTGAATTTCCTTAAGCCTCGGCTCATCATGAAGCTTCCGTTACAGGAGGCGCGCTTTGAGCGAAACGGAACCCATAATCTTGCCGCTGGTCCCTCGGGCCGGCGGCGACTCACATCTTCCAGAAGGCTCACCTCGACGCGGCGACATCGCATTCGATCGCCGGGAACTCACGCAAATCCTCAATGTGTATGGTCGGAAAGTCGCGAATGGCGAATGGCGCGATTACGCCATCGATTCGCTGAACGAGAAGGCGGTGTTCTCGGTCTTCCGCCGCGCTTCGGAAACGCCCCTCTATCGAATCGAGAAGGCCCCGAAGCTGGCGCGGCGCCAAGGCGTCTACAGCGTGATCGCGGCCACGGGTCTGATCCTCAAGCGCGGGCATGATCTCGCCCGCGTGCTGCGCGCCCTCGACAAGGGCCTGCGCCTGGTCGAGGCTTAGTCCGCCGATCTAGGCGGCGCGGTCGTCGGCGTTGGCGGCCTCGCCGAATTGCTCGAAGGCGTCGAGGGCGTGGCACGCATACATCACCGATGGGCCGGCTCCCATGTAAATGGCCATGCCAAGCGCTTCGGTGACTTCCGCGCGAGAGGCGCCCTGCTGCAACGCGGCCTTGACGTGGAAGGCGATGCAATCGTCGCAGCGTAAGGCCACGGCGATTGCGAGCGCGATCAATTCCTTGGTCTTGGTGTCGAGCGCCTGTGGCGCAAGCGCTCCTTGCGAAATAGAGGCAAACGCCTTCATGACTTCGGGTAAGGCCTGACGCAAGTCTCGCAGCCGCGGGGACAATTCTTTTGTCATCTCCGGCCAATCTGTTTTCATTTCGCTCTCTCCGCGCTTCGCATGCTTCAGTTTGGAGCTAAGCGCGGCGGCCCGTGCGGCACCTTGACCTCTATCAAGACCAGGCATGGTCCTATTGATGAGGCTTGGCAGCTCTGGTGTTCGAAGGGGCTACAGATTCCCGCTCTCCCCTTGTGGGAGAGCACGCGCTCGCATCGCGAGCGCGGTGAGGGGTAAGCGGCGAAGCCGCGTCGAAAGGCAAGATCACCCCTCACCCTTCCCGCCATGCGACTTGCGAGCTTCGCCGCAAGATCGCGGCGGGAACCCCTCTCCCACAAGGGGAGAGGGGTTTTTGGCGCGGACGCGTCACCCGGCGCGCGTTCCGCGCGCCGACCTCCCCGTCAAGGGGAGGTATTATGCCGTGCCATCGGGGAAGCCGCTAAAAGAAAAGGCCCCGGCCGGAGCCGGGGCCTATTTAGTGCCCTGTGTCTCTAGCTTCGCGCCTAGCGGCGGTCGCCGAAGAGCTGCAATAGCAGCATGAACAGGTTGATGAAGTCGAGATAGCGCCGGAGCGCGCCCATCACCGCCTTGCGGCCGGCGACCGAGCCGTCGTCCCCGACATAGTACATCTCCTTGATCTGCTGCGTGTCGTAGGCGGTAAGCCCGGCGAACACGAGAACGCCGATCACCGAGACCGCGAATTGCAGAGCGGTCGAGCCGATGAAGAGGTTCACCAGCGAGGCGATGATGACGCCGATCAGGCCCATGAACAGGAACGAGCCCCAGCCGGACAGGTCCTTGCTCGTGGTGTAGCCCCAGAGCGACAGCGCGCCGAACGAGGCGGCCGTGATGAAGAACACCCGCGCGATACTCTCGCCGGCATAGACCAGGAAGATCGAGGAGATCGAAGCACCCATCAGCGCCGCGAAAATCCAGAACGAGATCTGCGCCGCGCTAAGGCTCATCGCGTTGATGCGCGCCGAGATGAAGAACACCATGGCAAGCGGGGCGAAGATCACGACCCACTTGAAAGCGCTCGCGAACATAAATTGACCGAACGAGGTCAACTCGAGCCCGGCAGCGCCCTGCGTTACCGACGTGGCATAGATCAGGTAAGCCACCACACCGGTGATCGCCACGCCCGACGCCATGTAGTTGTAGACGCGGATCATGTAGGCGCGCAGGCCTTGGTCGATCGCCTCTACGCGACCAGCGGTCGTACCTTGCGCGTAACGTCTGTCGAGTTCCGCCATTTGAAGAGGGTCCTTTCCCCTAGCTGCGATAGTTCACAATAGGCATTTTGGTCACGAATATGGGGAGCTAAGCTTGCCCGCGCAAGATGACCTCAATTTGTAGAGCGTATGGCAACTCCTATTCGGCCCGCAAATAGGGGGCGGCCTTGGCCGACAGCACCCGCCAAGTGGCGACCGAGCCGATGATCAGCACAAAGGCAAGCGCAAGCAAAACGGTCTCCATGGCCGCGAGCGGCGAGAACACGAAATCGACCTCGAAGGCCCATTTGCAGAGCGCCCAGGCGGTCAGCGTGGCGATCAGCACGGCAAGCAGCGCGGTGGCGAGCCCGAGCAGGCCGAATTCGAGCAGCTCGGCCTTGACGATCCGCCCGCGCGTGGCGCCGAGCGTCTTGTAGATCACCGCGAGATATTTGCGCCGCTCTTGTCCCGCCGCCACGGCGCCGGCAAGCACGGCGGCGCCGATCAGCAGGGTCACGCCGGCGGTCGCGCCGATCGCCGTCATCAGCTTGCCGAGCAGCTCCTTGGCTGCCGCCACGATGTCGCCCACCCGGATGGCGGTGACGAGCGGGTAGCGCTCGGAGAGTGACTGCACCACCTTGCTCTCGCGCTCCGCCGGGGTGCCTTTGGGGAATTCGAGCGTGGTCAGCATGCGGTGCGGCGCGCCTTGCAGCGTGTTCGGCGGAAAGACCATGACGAAATTGATGGCGAGCGATTCCCAGTCGATCTTGCGCAAGGAGGCGATGGTCGCCTCGACATTGCGGCCGAGAATGTTGACCGTGATCTTGTCGCCGAGCTTGAGCCCCAAGCCTTTGGCAAGCTCGTCGTCGAAGGAGACCAGGGCCGGCCCGCGATAATCCCTCGGCCACCACTCGCCTTCGACAATCTCCGAATCGCGCGGCACCGTGTCGGTGTAGGTCAGGCCGCGATCGCCTGACAGCACCCAGCGCGCGTCCGGATCGACCTCGACCTTATCCACGGGCACGCCTTTGAGCGCCACGATGCGGCCGCGCAGCATCGGCGCGTCGTCAAGCTTGGCGTCGGGCTCGATGGCGCGAATGGTGTTCTTGAAGGTGTCGAGGTCGGCGGCCTCGACGTCGAGGAAGTAATAAGCAGGCGCGTCGATCTCGATCTGGCTCTCGATCTGGTTGAGGAGGGAGCGATGGATCAGCGCCACTGCGACGAGAAGCCCGAGCCCCAGCCCCAGCGAGACGGCGATGGAGCGGGCGAGCGAGCCCGGACCCCCAATGCTGGAGAGCGCGAGCCCGAGCGATGGCGGCTTGGCGCGCCGGAGCCTGGCCGCATAGCGCTGCACCAGGAGGCCGAAGCCGGTCAGCAGCAGAAAACCGGCGACGATGCCGGCGGAGATCGATGCCGTGATGGCGCGCTCCTCCGAAGCGGCGATGGCGAGCACGAACAGCGCGAGACCGGCAATCGCCGATCCTACGGCATAAGGCCACGCCGAGCGCTCGCGCTCCTCGCTGAACTGCGCGCGCATCAAGACCGCAGGCGAGACGCTGGCCGCGCGGCCGAGCGGCCAGAGCACGAACAGCACCATGGTCAGGAGGCCGGCGAGAGCCGCGGTCAGCAGCGGCAGCGGGTGCGGATCGACGGCGAGCGTGATGGGGAGGGCGTCGGCGTAGAGCGACGACATGAGCAGCGGGGTGAGCGCGCCGATGATAAGCCCGAGGGCGATGCCGATGAGTGCGAGCATCAGCGCCTGGATCAGATAGACGGCGAGCACGAGCCGGCTCGGCGCGCCGAGGCATTTGAAGGTGGCGATGATCTCGCGCTTCTTCGCCATGTAGCTCTGGATGGCGTTGCCCACGCCGATGCCGCCGAGCAAGAGCGCGGTCAGCCCGACGAAGCTGACGAATTGGGTGAAGCGGTCGGCCTCGCGGCGGAGCGACGGGGCGGGGTCGGTCCAGTCGCGGATGGCGAAGCCGCTTTGCGGAAATTTGCTCTCAATGCCGCTTCGCGCCTCTTTAAGCGCCTCCCGGTCGGAGGCGCTCGCTTCGGGCAGCTTCACGCGATAGGTCCAGCGGATGAGGCTTCCCGGCTGCACCAGCCCGGTGCGGGCGAGCGTGTCGCGCGACATCAAGAGCTTCGGCCCATAGGCGAGGCGGTCGGCGAGGCGGTCCGGCTGCTGGCCGAGAATGCCGCCGATGGTGACGGCGGCCTCGCCGATGGTGAGCTTGCCGCCGATCTCCACCCCGAGCCGGTCGAGGAGGCCGCGTTCGACCAGGACGACATCAGGGAAGCGCCACGCAAGGCCGGCGTTCGCAGGCTCCAAAACCGCGACCTCGCCATAGAGCGGGTAGGCGTCATCGACCGCCTTCACCTCGACCAGGGCGCTCTTGCCCTCGGGCGAGCGGGCCATGGCGCGGAAGCTCGCCGATTCGCTCACTCGGCCCAGCGCATCGAGCGCTGCGCGCTCTTGCGGATCGGCCTGGCGGTGGATCAGCTCGAAAGAGAGATCGCCGCCGATCAGAAGGCGTCCCTGCCGGGCCAATGCCGCATCGAAAGAGGCCGACAGCGAGCCGATCGAAGCAACGGCGGCGACGCCGAGCGCTATGCACAGCACAAAGACGGTAAGCCCGCCCGCTCCGGCGCGGAGCTCGCGAAAGGCGATGCCGAGCGCGAGCGGCAGCCTGAAGCCTGTCGCGTCTGGCGCGGCGGTTGCGCTCGCGGCGGTCACGAGGCCGCGACCTTGCGCTTTGCGCCACCGCTCACAATGCGGCCATCGGCAAGGCTCACGATGCGGTCGCAGCGTTTGGCGAGGGTGCGGTCGTGGGTGATGAGGAGAAGCGTGGCGCCGGTGCGCTCCTTGATGCCGAACAAGAGGTCCATCACCTCGCCGCCGGTCGTGAGATCGAGATTGCCGGTCGGCTCGTCGGCGAGAATGAGCGAGGGCCGGGGCGCGAGCGCGCGTGCAATCGCCACCCTTTGCTGCTCGCCGCCGGAAAGCTGGCCGGGGAAATGCGCCTCGCGATGCGAGAGTCCGACCTCGGCAAGCGCTTCGCGCGCGGCGGGGAATGCGTCGTCGCGATCGAGGAACTCGAGCGGCAGGGCCACGTTCTCGAGCGCGGTCATGGTCGGCACGAGGTGGAAGGATTGAAACACAATGCCGATATTGGCGGCACGGAGCCTGGCGAGACCGTCCTCGTCGAGGCGGGCATAGTCGGTGTCCATCACCTGCACGCTTCCCTCGGTGGCCCGTTCGAGTCCGGCGATGACCATGAGCAGAGTCGATTTGCCCGATCCTGAGGGCCCGACCACCGCGATGGCGTCGCCCGTTTGCACGCCGAGGTCGATGCCGCGCAGGATTGCCACCGGGCCGGCTCGGGAGGGCAGCGTCACATGCACGTCTTCGAGCTTGATGGCCGGGTGACGGCGCTGTTTCAGGGGTTGTTCCATGGGGGCGCAGACAGTGACTGACAGATGGCACGCGAACCGGCAATAGAGAAGGGCAAAGAGTCGAAAAGATGAAACGCGCTGCCTCTCTCTCGATCACACTGGCCTTATGTCTTGCCTTCGGGCCGCTGCACGGACTTGCGGCAGAGACGCAAGCGCCTGTGATTGTCGCATTTGGCGATAGCCTGACGGCGGGGCTTGGGTTGCCGCAGGGCCAGGCGTTCCCTGCGCAGCTCGAGGCGGCGCTGAAGGCGCGCGGGCATGATGTCACTGTGGTCAATGCCGGCGTGTCGGGCGACACCGCGGCGGCGGGACTCGCCCGGCTCGACTGGGCGCTTCCCGACAATGCCAGCGCCGTCATCGTCGAGCTCGGCGCCAACGACGCTCTGCAAGGCCTTCCGCCCGAGGGTACCAGGGACGCACTCGCCAAGATCATCGAGACGGTGCAGGCGAGGGGACTGCCGATCCTGCTCGCCGGCATGGAAGCGCCGCGCAACATGGGCAGGGACTATGTGGATGCGTTCCGCGCCATCTATGCCGAACTCGCCGAGCGCTATCGCGTGCTCCTCTACCCGTTCTTTCTGGAGGGCGCGGCGCTCAACGGCGAGATGATGTTGCAGGATGGCTTGCACCCCAACGCGAAGGGTGTGGCGAAGATCGTGGAGAACATCCTGCCCAAGGTCGAGGAGCTACTGGCCGAGGTGAAGGCCAAGCCGTAGCGATGGCTGGCCGATAGGCCCCGAAAGGATTACAAGAGCTGATCGTCGCGCGGGGGGCGGGGCGGACTTGGCAACCATCTACGATCTCAAGCCGCGCTTTCAGGCCCTGCTCAGGCCGGTCTCGAATGCGCTGGCGCGCGCGGGGCTGAGCGCCAATGACGTGACGCTCGGCGCGCTTCTGCTCAGCGTCGCGCATGGCGCGTGGATTGCGCTCCAGCCCGCTTCACCCTGGCCGCTGCTTCTGCTTCCCGTCACGCTCTTCCTGCGCATGGCGATGAACGCCATCGACGGCATGATGGCGCGCGAACACAGCCAGGCGAGCCCGCAAGGCGCGGTGCTGAACGAATTGTCGGACGTGATAGCCGATGCCGCGCTCTATCTTCCCTTCGCGCTTGTTCCCAGGCTCGACGCGGAGCTCGTCGTGCTGGTGGTAATCGCCGGGATCGTCGCGGAAATGGCAGGCGCACTTGGACCCATGATCGGCGCATCGCGGAGCTATGCCGGGCCGCTCGGCAAGAGCGACCGCGCTCTTGCCTTCGGGCTGCTCGCGGTGCTGCTCGGCGTTGGACTCGCGCCAGGCCTGTGGAGCACGCTCTATCTCGCCGCGCTTCTGCTGCTCTCAGGCCTGACCGTCCTCAATCGCGCCCGCGCCATCATCGCGCAAGCCAAGGGGAAAGCGGCATGACCGGACCCTTCGGCATTCCCGCCAATGTGGTCTATGCCATGGCCGGCATCTATGCCGTGCTCGTGCTCGCCACGATCATTGTCTGGGCAATGCGGCGCGCACATCCCGGCGAGCGCTATTCCGAGCTCGCCTCACGCACCGAGTCCTGGTGGTGGATGATCGGCGCCTTCACGCTCTGCGTCCTGTTCAACCAGACCGTCGCTGTCGTCTTCCTCGCCTTCATCTCTTATCTCGCGCTGAAGGAATATCTCTCGCTGATCCCGACGCGGCGCATCGACCGCGCCATCCTGCTGTTCGCCTATCTCGCCATTCCGCTCCAGTTCTATTGGGCCGCGATCGACTGGTACGGCATGTTCGTGGTGTTCATTCCGGTCTGGACGTTCCTGTTCTTCCCGGCGCTGATGGCGCTCAAGGGCGAGACGCAAGGCTTCCTGCGCGCGGTCGGCACGCTCTCCTGGGGCCTGATGATGACGGTGTTCACCCTGAGCCACATGGCGTGGCTGCTCGTCTCCGGCGACAAGGTGAATCCGATTGCCGGCGGCCTTGGACTCTTGTTCTTTCTCGTGGTGCTGACCCAGTTCAACGACGTCGCGCAATATTGCTGGGGCAAGCTTTTCGGCCGGCACAAGGTTACGCCGACGGTGAGCCCAAAAAAGACCTGGGAGGGGCTGATCGGCGGCATCGCCACCACCACGCTCGTCGCCGCGTTGATCGGGCCTCATCTCACGCCGATGGATTGGCGCTGGTCGGCTCTCGCGGGCCTCATCCTCGGTGTGTCAGGCTTTCTCGGCGACATCACGCTTTCCGCGGTTAAACGCGATCTCGGCGTCAAGGACACAGGCGGGCTGATCCCCGGCCATGGCGGCATTCTCGATCGCGTCGACAGCCTCACCTACGCCGCCCCCGCCTTCGTGCATTTCATCCGCTATTTCTTCTATCCATGAGCCAGAACCCTTTCGTCAGACTGCTCAGGTTCCTGTTCTTCGCCGTGGTCGTGCGCGCGGTGATCCTGGTCGCGCTCGGGCTGACGGTGCGGCATCGCGAGCGTCTGCCGAAGGGCGGGCCTGCCGTGCTCGCCGGCAACCACAATTCCAATCTCGACGCGCTCGCCATCATGTCGCTGATGCCGCTTAGCCTCTTGCCGAAGCTTCGCCCCGTGGCGGCGATGGACTATTTCTATTCGAGCGGCCTGCGGGCCTGGTTCGCCGACAATATCGTCGGCATCATTCCGGTGAAGCGCGGCAGCGGCAAGGAGGGCGGCAATCCGCTTCAGCTTGCCGAGGAGGCGCTCGACCGCGGCGAGATCCTGGTGCTGTTCCCGGAAGGGACGCGCGGCGAGCCCGAGACGCTGCAAGCCTTCAAGAAGGGCATCGGCCATCTCGCCCATGCGCGGCCCGAGGTGCCGGTTACGCCGATCTTCATGCATGGCCTCGGCAAGGCGCTGCCGCGCGGCTCGATGCTGCTCGTGCCATTCAACGTCACGGTCAATGTCGGCGAGCCGGTCTATGGCACCGACACTTACGCGGAGTTCGTGTCTAAGCTCGAGCGCGCCATGACCGCGCTCGCGGCGGAAGAAAAGCTGCCTGCTTGGGAGTGATGCCTACTCGCGCGCGGGCACAGGCGTGCTGGCTTCGACCAGGGCCCAGGTGAAAGCGGCAGCGGCGCCGAGCGAGCCGATCCAGCGCACATGGTTCCATAGTCCCCAAGTGTCGCGGAACTCCGGCCAGAACTGCTTGGCGCCGGCGCTGTCGGGTTTCATGGCGGCAAGCTTGGTGTTGAGCGGCAGGTTCTTCAGCAAGGTCACGCCGAACGGCCCATTGAGGTAGAGCAAACTGCCAATGAGGAGATAGAGCGCGCCGGGCTCCCCCCACTTCACCGTCGCGGCGATGCCCATGAGCGCCGCGAGCGCCGCCGTCCCGAAGAAGACGGCGAGAAAGAGCGGGCCCTTGATCGCGGCGATCATGGACTGCATGGCGGAAATCCCCACAGGCGCCGGGAGTCGGGACAGTGCCGTTAGCACATAGGCGGCGAAGGCGAAGAAAGCACCCGCGATCAGGCCTGAGCCGAGGGCAGACAACACGGTCGACACGGTGAGCAGGCATTCCATTGCGATCCCCTTCAAGGCTGGTTGTCAGAGCGAACCCGGCAAACGCACCAGGGCCAGGATGAAGGAAGCAGCGGCGGCAAGCGAAGCGATTGTGCGCAGGTGATTCCACGCCGTCCAAGTGGAGAGATATTGCGTCCACAATTGCGCGCCCTCGCTGCTGTCGGGTCTGACGCGGGCAAGCTTGTTATTGAGCGGCACGTTGCCAGCCATCGTCACGAGAATCGTGCCGATGAGATAGAGCAGGCCTCCGGCCAGTAGGTAGCCTGCGCCAGGCTCAGACCAGCGCATCAGAGCGACAATCAGGGCCACGACGCAGAGAGCGGCCGTCCCGAAGAAGGCAGCGAAGAACAAGGGATTCAGCACCGCCACATTGATGGACTGCATGGCCGAGATGCCGGCAGCCGGTTGCACGCGGCCAAGTGCGGTCATGACGAAGCTCGAGAAGGCGAAAAAGAGCCCGCCGATCAGCCCGGCCCCGATCGCGCAGAGGAACGTCACGGCGAATAGCAGGCGATCCATCGAACCCCTTCCCGTTACTGCCAGTCGCGAGACACTCAGCCGACTTCGACATCCTCCCAAAAGCCGAAGCGGTCAGCGACGCGTGTCATGTTCGCACGCGGCGCCTCGTAGCGCCACGCGGCGCGCGGATGCCGCTCGCCGTCGAGGATCACGTCGTAGAACTGGACGCCGTGCGGGCATTGCAGGTCCGATGCGGTCTGCGTCGCCTTCTCCAGCAATTCGACGAGCACGTGGGCGTTGGGGAAATAATAGTAGCCGCCTTGCTCGACGATGTCGTCGCTCTCGGCGATCACCCGGCCTTTCAATACGGCTTTCATGCATCGTTATCTAGGCGCTGCCAGGCCACCCGTCACCAGGCGGGATTGGTGCAGCGGATGCCTTTCGGCTTGATCGAGGCGATCTGCCCGGTCTCGAGCGAGATCTCCCAGGCTTTACGAACGTCGGTCCACCACTCCTTCGTCTCGCTGCCTTTGGCCTCTCCCAAGAATTTCATCGTGGCGTCGTCTCCCGCCATCACGCAGGCGATGGAGAACTGCGCGTCCTTTTGCGGCTTTGGCACGATCAGCGCATCGGCCACCACGTAAGAGGCGGGCGAAGTCGCAGTCGCCTTGGCGACCTGGCGGCTGGTCAGCACAAGATATGTGCCGTCCTCCTCGCGCTGATATTCGCGCACATAGATCGGTGGGGACACCAGTCCTCCGCCAAGATCGATCCAACCCTCGATGTCGAGCTCGTCGTCATAGGTCTTGCCGAGAAAGCTTTTGGCGAACGTCACGTCGGCCGATTCCTCCTCGGTCGGCTCTTTAGGCTCGGCCATTGCCGGTGCGTGAGCGAGGAGGCTTGCGGCGAGGCAGAGAAGGGACAAGGCACGGAGGACGCTAAGCATGACGGGTTTCCCTCAGGACGCGATGCTACGACCCTGCTTTAACGAGTCTAATCACAATCGTGACAAAATCGGCACCGCGAGAGCCCGTTTCTCGCCTATGGGAAGGCGCCTTGGCCGGTGCTAATCTCCACGCCGCCGAGGCCGCCTTTTGTGAGGCCTAACGCCATGCTTCGAGGTGTCCGAGCACTACAATCTCCAACGCGCCGATCTGCTCGACGTGCTGGAGACGTTCAAGCGCGAGGCGGCCGGAGCGCAGGTGGCACTCGTCTACTATGCCGGCCACGGCATGGAGATCGAGGGCAAGAACGTGCTGGCGCCGACCGACATGGAGGTCGATTGCAAGGACAAGACGGCGCTCAGAAGCGTCGATCTCGATCAGCTGTTCGGTGCGGCGTCGCCCGCGCCGCATCAGATCGTGCTGCTCGATGCCTGCCGCAACAATCCTTTCCCGCAGTGCCCAACGCGCGGCGCATCGGGCTCGGGCTTTCGCAGGCTCGGCACGGGCAAAGCATAGCATTCTCGCCCGTCTGGCTTAGCCCAAATTCCCGGTTTACGCCCGAGCCATTGTGCGGCCATAGAATCTTCGGCTTTTCACTTCTCCCCTCCGGCGCCGAGCGACACGCGTAACTTTGTATATTTTCGCCATGATCGCGCCTGCTGCTTTCGCTTGACTTCCCGATACTTGTGGAGCGCTTCGGGTCCATGACCAGGAAAGGCATCGCGGCGGGCCTGGCTTTGTTTGGGTTAACGCTCGCCAAAGCGGTTTTCGCCCTCGAGATCGAAACAAAGCCCCCACCCGATCCCGACGCGGGCCTCCTCGACTCCATGATCGGGCAAATGATCATGGTCGGCTTCGCCGGCTCCAATGAGCGCGATGCGGGAGTGGCGGCCGTGCGCGCTCAGCTAAACGAGGGCACGATCGGCGGCGTGGTACTCTATCCGGAGAACATCGGGACGCCGCAAGAGCTGCGCACGCTGACGGCGTTCCTGCGCAATGCAAAATCCTCCCCAATCCCCTTCATCGCCGTCGATCAGGAAGGCGGTCTCGTGCAGCGGCTTACGCGGCGGAACGGGCACAGCTATTTTCCGTCGGCATTCAGCGTCGGCAGGAATCCGAGCTTCGCTTCGCCGGAGAGCGCAAAGAAACTTTACGCGACAATGGCGGCCGAACTTGCCCAGGCCGGCTTCAACCTCAATTTCGGCCCCGTGGTCGATCTCAACCTCAACCCCTGGAATCCCGTGATCGGCCAGCGCGACCGAAGCTTCGGCGCCGATCCCTACACCGTCACCATGCTGGCGCGCGCCTTCATTGCGGCGCATCGCGGCGCCGATATCGTCACCGTCGCCAAGCACTTCCCCGGCCATGGATCGAGCCGTGCCGACAGCCACAAGTCGCTCGCCGACGTTTCGGAAACGTGGAAGGAGATCGAGCTCGAGCCGTACCGGAAACTCGCCAAGGAGGGGATGCTCGATGCGGTGATGATCGGGCATCTCTATCACCCGCGCTTCAGCGACGGGGCGAAGCTTCCCGCTTCGCTGTCGCACCGCGCGGTGCAGGCGTTGCGCGCGGACTATATCGGCTTCGACGGCGTGGTCGTCAGCGACGACATGGAAATGGGCGGAGTAGCGGACGACCATTCCTTCGAGGAGCGCGTCGTTAAAGCCGTCAATGCCGGCACCGACCTTCTCGTCTTCTCCAATGTCGCCGCGAGCGATCCCGCGCTTGGGCCGAAGATCCACGCCGTCATTGCGGCTGCCCGGCGCGACGGACGCATCTCGCGTCAGCGCATCGAGCAGGCTTACGGCAAGATTAGATTGCTGAAGCGCCGGCTTGCCGAACACAACCTGATGGGCAAATGGTGAGCGCATTGCTCTTGCGCGTCAGGCAGCCCGGTCGATTTTATGCGCCGACTCGCTGCCGAACAGTCTGTCGTAGAACGCCCGCAGCTTGCCGCGTTGCCACAAGACTTCGATGAAGCCGTGGTGCGGCGCTTCGACGGGCACGCGCTCGATCGGCAGAATGTGCGCGAGCATCTCCACGCTGTTTACGTCGGGCGGATAGCCCGTGCTGTGAAAACAGATGAGCTTCGTCTTGGTCTGGGCGCAGTCGCAGAGCGGATCGAAGCTCGAAATATCGAGCTTGGGGTCTTGCTGGTCTCGAGCTCGAGGCAGAGCTCCATGGCGACGAGGCTGTGAAGCTCAAGCTCCGAGAGTGCGACATCGTCATTACCGAGCTTACCGGCGACTGTCTTGCAGTCGAGCACGTTGGCCGTGAGGTGGAGGGCGGAGATCAGCCGTCCGCGCGCTTCCTCGAACGTCATGGCTATGCCTCGGCGGCCAAGACGTGGCGCACGACCGGCTGTCGATGCAGAACAACGACGTGCAACGCAACCCCCGTCACACTACCCCTGGTCGTGACAGTGAAGCGCCGGTCAATGATAGGCGTCGTGCTCGGAGGCTTCCCAAAACACGTAATAGGAATAGGCGGTATAGCCGAGGATGATGGGAAGCAAGGGAATCGCGCCGTAGAGCATGAAGAGCTGGCTGTCAGGCGCGGCGGCGGCCTGCCAGATGGTGATGTTCGGCGGAACAATGAAGGGGAAGAGGCTCACGGCGAGCCCGGTGTAGCACAGGATGAAAATTCCCACGCCGAGCAGGAAGGGCAGATAGCGTTGCCGCGCTTGCAGCGAGCGCCACAACGCGATGACGCAGGCTGCCGTGGCAAGCGGTACTGGGCTCAGCATCACCATGTTGGCAGGCTTGAACCAGCGTGCGGCGATCTCAGGATGCAAGAGCGGCGTCCACAGGCTGAAAATGGCGATGAAGGTTGCAACGGCGATGAGAGCGCTTGCAGCAATGCCGTAAGCCCATTCACGCAAGGCTTCGTCGCCCTTCATGATGAGCCATCCCGCCGACAGCAGCACATATCCGGAGAGCAACGCGATTGCCGTCATCACCGAGAATGGCGTCAGCCAATCGAAGGCGCCACCCGAAAATTTGTTGTCGGTCACGACGAAGCCCTGGATGAAGGTGCCCATGATCGCGCCCTGCATCAGCGCGGCGAGGATCGAGCCGCCGGCGAAGGCGAGGTCCCAGAGATAGCGATAGCGATCGGCCTTGAAGCGGAACTCGAAGGCGACACCGCGCAGGATGAGCCCGATCAGCATGAGAATGATGGGGATGTAAAGCGCGGGCAGCATGATGGAGTAAGCGAGAGGGAAGGCTGCCAGCAGCCCGCCTCCGCCCATCACGAGCCAGGTCTCGTTGCCGTCCCAAAACGGCGCGACCGAGCTCATCATGGCATCGCGATCCTTGTGCGAAGGGGCGATCGGGAACAGAACGCCGAGCCCAAGATCGTAGCCGCCGAGCAGCACATAGAGGAACACAGCCAGCGCAAGGATCGCCGCCCAGACGAGCGGCAGGATCACCGGCAGGAACTCGGTCATTTGGCTGGCCGCTTGCGTCATGGGTTACCTGCCGCGGCAAGAGGCCGATGGGAAAGATCCGCCTCGCCCTTTTCGGGAACCGGCGGAGGCGTGTCGGGACCGCGCTGCACGAGCTTGGCAATGTAATAGAGGCCCGCGCCGAACACGATCCCGTAGACCAGCACAAATAGAATGATCGAGGTGAGCACGCTGCCGCCCGGGACGGGAGAGACCGCGTCGGCGGTGCGCAACACGCCATAAACCGTCCATGGCTGGCGCCCGACCTCGGCCGTGAACCACCCGGCCAACACGGCAATGAAACCGAGCGGCGAGACCCAGGTGAGCATGCGCAAGAACCAGCGGCTGGTATATAGCCGGCCCATGAGCCCGAGCACCGCGCCGGTGATGCCGACGGCAATCATGATCAGCCCGATGCCCACCATGATGCGGAAGGAGAAGAACGGGATAATCGGATCGGGACGGTCCTCGGGCGGAAAAGCCTTCAGCCCTTTGATCTCACCGTCCCATTCATGGGTGAGAATCAGGCTACCGAGCGCCGGAATGGCAAGTTCGTAATGATTGGTCTCCGCCTTGGGATCGGGGATCGCAAATAGGATGAGCGGGGCGCTCCGCTGCGTCTCCCAGTGCGCCTCGACTGCTGCGATCTTGGCCGGCTGATGCTCGCGCGCGTTCAGTCCATGCAGATCGCCGATGATGAGCTGGAGGGGCGCGAGCCAGACGAGCAGGCTCAGGCCCATGCCGAGCATGATGCGGCCATGCGGCACGCTGCGCTCGCGCAAGATGTACCAGGCGCCAATGCCGGCGACGATGAAGGCCGTCGTGAGATAGGCGGCGGCAACCATGTGCGCGAGACGATAAGGGAAGGACGGGTTGAAGATGACCTGCCACCAATCGGCGACGTGCAGAATGCCCTGGTCGTCAACGGTGAAACCGGCGGGAGTTTGCATCCAGCTATTGGCAGCGAGAATCCAGAACGCTGAGATGACCGTCCCGAGCGCCACCATGCAGGTGGCGAAGAAGTGCACCCATTTCGGCACGCGCTCCCAGCCGAACAGCATGATGCCGAGAAAGCCCGCTTCGAGGAAGAAGGCGGTCAGCACCTCGTAGGACATCAGCGGGCCGATGACGTTGCCGCCCCGCCGCGACAGCTCGCTCCAATTGGTGCCGAACTCGTAAGACAGCACGACGCCGGAAACCACGCCCATGCCGAACGACACGGCGAAGATCTTCGTCCAGTGCCGGGCGACCTCCATGTAGATCGGCTTGCCGGTCTTCAGCCACAGCGCCTCGAGCACGACGAGCCAAGCGGCAAGGCCGATGGTGAAGGACGGAAACAGGATGTGGAAGGAGATGGTGAAGGCGAACTGGATGCGCGACAGCAGGAGCGGGTCGAGCTCTGACATTGATGCTGCCTCACCGACTTCGTAAGGGCCGCGGGCGGCCAGGCGACTCAAGCGTTGGTAGCTAGCAGCTTAGCCGCAAGCTTTCGTGACGCAAAGCCGCCTGCTCGCCGCAGGGCAGATTAAGCGTCGTTTCCCGTGGCTGCGGCGAAGGCCGCTTCATGATGCTTGCGCGACTCGGCGCCGAAGCAGCAGAACACCACGCGCTCGATCCTAGGCATGCCGGCGAGCGCATCGAGCACGGTGCGCAGCGCGATCAAGGCCGCGCGGTCCGGCGGAAAACCGTAAGCGCCAGTTGAAATGGCGGGATAGGCGACTGAGGCAAGGTTGTGGGCGTCCGCGAGCATTAGGCTGTTGCGGTAGCAGCTCGCGAGCAGCTTGTTCTCGCCGCGCTCGCCGCCTCCCCATACCGGCCCCACGGTGTGAATGACGTAACGGGCTTTGAGGCGGAACCCCGGCGTGATCTTGGCCTCTCCTGTTTCGCAGCAGCCGCCGAGCTTGGCGCAAGCCGCCCGCAACTCGGGCCCGGCGGCGCGGTGGATCGCGCCGTCGACGCCGCCGCCTCCGAGCAATGTCTTATTGGCGGCATTGACGATGGCGTCGACGTCGAACGTGGTGATATCGCCTTCGACGATCTCGATGTGATGGGCCATCCGAGCATTGGAAGCCCGGATGGCCGCTAGATCAAGGGGAGCGTGCCGTCCCTATTGCTGGGCAGGGGTGGCAGAAGGTGCGGTCGACGCCGAGGATGGGGCGCCCGCCGAAGACGGGTTGACCGACCGAATCCAGGCGATGATCTTCCACATATCATCGTCGGACTTGATGATGGTGCCCATCGGCATCATCGGCCCGACGACGTTCTCGGAGCCTTTGCGGCTATAGCCTTGCTTCTGCAGTTCGTCGGAGCCGAGCGCGATCAGACGGAAGAGAGTGTCGTCGTCCTTGCCGTAGACCCAAACCTCATTGGTCAGCGGCGGGCCCATGCCGCCGCCGCCGGTGCCGCCATGGCAACCGTTGCAGCCAGCGGCCATGAATTTCTGGTGACCCTCCTCGGCGACTTTGGCGAAATCGGCATAGGGGCTTTTCAGGCTGCCCTTTTCAGCGCTTTTTGCCGTCTCGGCCGGGCTGCCGCCCGAAGCGGCTTCGCCTCCCGCCGGCGCGGGGGCTTGAGCTGCGGGCGCGCTCTGTTGCGGTGGGTTTGCAGCTTTGTCGGCGGCGGTGAGAGCGGTCGCCGGGAGTCCAGCGGCCAATAGTCCGGCGGCGATGGTCTTCAGCATGTGCGTCACCTCGCGGGTTTGCACCTGCCGAATTCGCCATCGAAGAAAGCGCCACCCCCACTTTTCCTGGCCAGGCAGGAGCCTTTTTCCGTTGTTTAACGAGCCCCCGCGGGGCCTAGTTCCCCGCCTTGCGGCGAATTGGCGCTCGGCCAAGGCAGCGCTTGACGCTCGCTACTGATGTTATGTTATATCATCCTAATGAACGCCGCCCATCATCACCACGAGCCCAAGCTTTCGCGCAATCAGAGCGAGATCCTTGCCTGCCTGCGCAAAGCCAAGGAGCCGATGAGCGCCTATGCCATCCTCGACCGGGTCAGGACCGCGGGCATCTCGCATCCGCCCACCGTCTATCGCGCTCTGAACGAGCTGATGCAGAAGGGGATGGTGCATCGGCTCGAATCGCGTTCGGCCTTCATCGCCTGCGGACATGGTGGCTGCGACGGCAAGTTCGCCTTCGCCATCTGCCGGCAATGCGGAAGGGTGGTGGAGATTCCGCTCTCCGACGACGACCAGGCGGCACTGCTCGGGCTTGTGCCCGACGAGATCGCGCCGGAGCGGGTCACGCTCGAGATCGCAGGTTTGTGCGAAGCGTGCCGGCCGGCGTGAAGCTAATCGCAAGCAAGGATGTCGAGATGCGGCGGGGGAAAGGTCATCGGCATGTGGCGCTTGTCGCGAGCGACGCGGACGCGGCGCCGGTTCCGCACGTGCACGCTGCCGCGCAGCCTGCCAATGGGTTCTCGCTCATTCGCCTGTCGGTGCCGGCGCGGCTCTTGATCGTGGCCATCGCTTCGGCGCTGCTGTGGGCGGCCGTGCTGTGGGCTTTGAGATGAGCAAAGAGCCTGCCATCGCGTTTCGCGACCTCACGCTCGGCTATGACCGCCATCCTGCCGTGCATCACATCGCCGGCGAGGTGCAAAGCGGCGCGCTGCTCGCCATCGTCGGACCGAACGGCGCCGGCAAATCGACGCTGCTCAAAGGCATCATGGGCGAGATCAAGCCGCTTAGCGGCATCATCGATCTCGACGGGCTGAACAAGTCCGACATCGCCTATCTGCCGCAACAGATCGAGATCGACCGCAGCTTTCCCATCTCGGTATTCGACTGTGTCGCCATGGGGCTGTGGCGCAAGATCGGCGCCTGGCGCGGCGTCGACGCCGAGCGCAAGGACGAAGTGGCGCATGCGCTGGCGGCGCTCGGCCTGCAGGATCTTGGCTCACGTCCGGTCGGCGCGCTGTCCGGCGGGCAGTTCCAGCGCGTTCTGTTCGCGCGGCTTCTGTTGCAAGATGCTTCGCTCATCCTGCTCGATGAGCCGTTTCGTGCGGTCGACACCAAGACGGTCGCCGATCTCATTCAACTCATCCTTGCCTGGCACACGGAGGGGCGCACGGTGCTCGCTGCGCTGCACGACCTGGAACAGGTGCGCGCTCACTTTCCGACGGCGCTCTTGCTGGCGCGCGAGGTCGTGGCCTGGGGCGAGACGCGCAAGGTGCTGACGCCTGCGAATCTCTCCAAGTCGCGTCAGCTGGTCGAGGCCTTCGACGAGCACGCCGAAGTGTGCGACCGCGACGAAACCTCTCGCGAGAGGCTGCCGGCATGATCGACGCGATCGTCCAGCCCTTCGTCGAGTTCTCCTTCATGCGGCGCGCGCTGGTCGGTTGCCTTGCGTTGTCGCTCGGCGCGCCTCCCATCGGGGTGTTTCTGATGCTGCGACGCATGAGCCTGATGGGCGACGCCATGAGCCATGCGATCCTGCCCGGCGCGGCCATCGGCTATCTCTTGGTCGGTCTCTCGCTTCCGGCCATGTCGCTCGGCGGATTCATTGCCGGATTTGCCGTGGCGCTCGCTTCGGGCCTCGTCGCGCGCGCGACCGTGCTGCGCGAGGATGCGAGCCTCGCCGCCTTCTATCTCGTGTCTCTCGCGCTCGGCGTTCTGATCGTCTCGGTGCGAGGAAGCAATATCGATCTGCTGCACGTGCTGTTCGGCACGGTGCTCGCGCTGGACGATGCCGCCCTGCTGCTCGTCGCCGGCATTTCCACCGTCACGCTCATCGCGCTCGCCGCGATCTACCGGCCGCTCGTGCTCGAATGTTTCGACCCGCAGTTCCTGCGATCGGCAAGCGATCTCAGCTCGCCCACCCACTTTATCTTCCTCCTGCTGGTGGTACTCAATCTGGTCGCTGGCTTTCAGGCGCTCGGCACTCTGATGGCGGTCGGCATCATGCTGCTACCCGCCGTGGCCGCGCGCTTCTGGGCCGAGGACGTTTCCGGGCTGATCCTCGTCGCCGTCTTGATCGCCTTTTTGTCGAGCCTGTCCGGGCTGTTGCTTTCCTATTACGCCAATATGCCGACGGGCCCGGCGATCATTCTCTTGTGCGGCATCTTCTACCTGCTCTCGATCCTGGTCGGTGCGCGGGGTGGACTGATCTATCGCCTCTTGCCGCGCAAGCATCTGGAAGCCTGATTTCCCTCAAGGAGTGTTGTGCCATGAAAGCTCGTTTGCTGATGCAGATCGGATTGACCCTGCTTGTCATGCTCGGGGTGTGCGGCGCTGCGAGCGCGGCCGATAAGGTGAAGGCCGTCGCCTCGTTCTCGATCCTCGGCGACATGGTCAAGCAAGTCGGCGGAGACCGCGTCGATGTCGCGACGCTGGTCGGACCCGATGGCGATGCGCATGTGTTCAGCCCGACGCCGGCCGACGCCAAGACTCTGGCCAATGCGCAAATCTTCTTCGTCAACGGCCTCGGCTTCGAGGGCTGGATGGAGCGGCTGGAGAAATCTTCAGGCTTCAACGGCAAGGTCGTGGTGGCGTCGACCGGCGTCAAGGCGCGCAGCATGATCGAGGAGGGTCACCATCATGGCGAGGCAGCGGAGAATGATCATGACGAGCATGCCAAAGGCGAGGAGCATGAGCACGATGAGGCCGAAGAGGTGACCGATCCGCATGCCTGGCAGGACCTCGAGAACGGCAAGCTCTATGTCGCCAATATTCGTGACGGGCTGATCGCCGCCGATCCTGAGGGCAAGGCCCTCTATGAGGCGAACGCCGCGAAATATCTCGACGAAATCGCCAAGGAAGAGGCGGCGGTGAAGCAGGCGCTCGGCGCGCTGCCCCAGGCGCGGCGCAAGATCATCACCAGCCATGACGCCTTCGGCTATTTTGGCGCGGCCTACGGACTGGAGATCATCGCGCCCGAAGGCGTGAGCACCGAGAGCGAAGCGTCGGCGCAGGACGTTGCCAGGATCATTCGCCAGATCAAGGAGGAGCACATCCCGGCAGTGTTCATCGAGAACATCACCGACCATCGCCTGCTCGACCAGATCGCGCGCGAGACCGGTGCCAAGATCGGCGGCACGCTTTATTCCGATGCGTTGTCGGGACCTGACGGACAGGCGCAGACCTATCTCGACATGTTCCGTCATAATGTCAGCGCGCTCACCGCGGCGCTGTCGTCTTAGCTCTGCAGCCCTGCCACTTATCGGCGGGAGCGATACGCTTGAAGGATGGTCGGCTCGCCGCGATCAAATTGGCTTGTCCTCGCCGGTGCGGTGCTGCTTGCGGCGATCATAATGGCCTCCTTTGTCCCGGCCGCGTGGCAGGTCCGGCTCGGGTTGCACTGGCTAGTCGAACATTTCATCGCTTATTTCGCCCTGACCGCCATCTTCTGTCTCGCCTGGCCAAGACCGATGGCCGTGGCGGCCGTGCTTGTCCCCTTGGCGGCACTCATAGAGACGTTGCAGGGGCTGACCTCTGACCGCGTGCCGGACGCCGTGACCGCGCTCATTGCCGCGTCGGGTGTGGCGAGCGCGGCGCTTCTTGCCGATCTTGTCCTTTGGCTGCGCAAGGGCCGGGGAAGGGCCCGGCAAACCGGCCGGAAAGCCTAGAGTGGCGGACCGCTGGCGTCCCCGCCGCAAATGTGATGTATCTTGCCGCCCATGAAAAGTTCCCCACGACGGCACACGATCCCGGTGAGGGTCGGCAATGTCACGATCGGCGGCGCTGCGCCGATCGTGGTGCAGTCGATGACCAACACCGACACGGCGGATGTCGCGGCGACGACCGCGCAAGTCGCGGCACTCGCGCGCGCGGGCTCCGAGCTTGTGCGCATCACGGTCGATCGCGCCGAGGCCGCTGCCGCCGTGCCTCACATCCGCGAGCGGCTCGACAGCCTCGGCGTCGAGGCACCGCTGATCGGCGACTTTCATTACAACGGCCACACGCTCTTGAAGGAGCACCCGGCCTGCGCCGAAGCGCTCGCCAAATACCGTATCAATCCCGGCAATGTCGGCTTCAAGGACAAGCGCGATCGGCAATTCAGCGAGATCATCGAGATCGCGATGCGCAATGACAAACCGGTGCGCATCGGCGTGAACTGGGGAAGCCTGGACCAGGATTTGCTCACGCGGCTGATGGACGAGAACGCGACGCTGCCCGAGCCGAAAGACGCGCGCGAGGTGATGCACGAGGCGATCGTGCAGTCGGCGCTGCTCAGCGCCAAGCGGGCGATCGAGCTTGGGCTTGGACCGGAGCACATCGTGCTCTCGGCCAAGGTCTCGGCCGTGCAGGATCTGATTGCGGTCTATTCGATGCTCGCGGAGCGCTCCGAGCTTGCGCTGCATCTCGGCCTGACCGAGGCAGGCATGGGGTCCAAGGGCATCGTGGCGTCGACCGCCGCGCTTGGCGTGCTGCTCCAGCAAGGCATCGGCGACACGATCCGCATCTCGCTGACGCCGGAGCCAAACGGCGATCGCACGCTGGAAGTGAAGGTGGCGCAGGAGCTGTTGCAAAGCATGGGTTTCCGCGCGTTCGTGCCTCTGGTCGCCGCCTGCCCCGGGTGCGGGCGCACCACATCGACGACGTTCCAGGAGCTCGCCCGCGACATCCAGGATTTCATTCGCGAAGAGATGCCCGTCTGGAAACGCCGCTACCCCGGCGTCGAGACGCTCACCGTCGCGGTGATGGGCTGCATCGTCAACGGGCCGGGCGAGTCCAAGCACGCCGATATCGGCATCTCTCTTCCCGGCACCGGAGAGGCGCCGGCCGCGCCCGTGTTCGTCGACGGCAAGAAGGTCGCGACCCTGCGCGGGCCGGGCGCGGCGGCAGAGTTCAAGCAGATGGTGCTCGACTATATCGAGCGGCGCTTCGGCCAGGGCGCGATCGGGCGCGACGCGGCGGAGTAGGGAAATGCGTGCAGCCTCGCTTGCGATCTTGGCGCTGACGCTCGGTTGCGCCGCAGCATCGGCGCAGGAAGAGGAGGCACCGGATCCGTGGCTCGGGTGCTGGACCCGCGTCTATGACGCGGTGCATCTCTCCAAGTCTCCGGAACAGAAGGTCGCGGCGCTGACGCTTTCGATATCGGCGCGCGAGGGGGACAGCGGCGAAGCGCCCGGCAAATATCTTGCCAAGATCACGGCCTTGATGCGCGACAAGACCGACAGCTACGCCAACCCCGATGCCGCGCGTTGCGTGAGTTCAGGCGAGAAGCTCTCCTGCTTCACCGACGGCTTCTTCCTCGGCAAATTCTCAATCGAGCGTACCGGTAAGGACATGAAGCTCCTCATCCGCGACGCCGATGAGCACCTCGCGCTCGTGCCTGGGGTCGATCTCGCCGCCTTCGTCGTGCTCTCGCCCGCAAATCCCGAGCATTCGCTGTTCCTGCTCAATCCCGCGCCGGCCAAGGCTTGCGCGAAGTAGCAGCTTCAGCCCTGCACCAGTTGCGCCGCGAGGTTGACGGCGAGCGCGATCACCGCCGTGTTGAAGAAGAAGGACAGGATGCCGTGGAGCATTACCACGCTGCGCATGGCGCGCGATGTCACCTCGGTATCGGACGTCTGGTTCGTCGTCCCGACGACGAAGGAGAAATAGAGAAAATCGAGATAATCGGGCGTCGGATCTCCGGGAAATCTCAAACCTCCGCCTTTCCCTCCGCGCGCGCCTCCGCCCGCCTCGGAATGAAACTCGTGCGCGTAATAAATGGCGAAGACGGTATGGATCAGTAGCCACGACAAGAAGATCGTCGCAATCGACAGGCCTATGCCGACGCTGCGGTCGATGCCGTGCTCGCTTTGGATCGCCATGAGTTGCACGAACAAGGCAAGCAAGGCGAAAACCGCGCCGAAGACGACGGCGACGAGAACGGCGATGCGGCTTTCCCGCTCGATGCCGGCCTCGCGCTTAATGCCGTCGACCTCGGCTTGCGCCATCTTGACGCCGACCAGGATGAGATAGAGCCAGCCGCCGGCGTTCCAGCCGGCGAGAATGCGCGGGATCGTGTCCTGGATCGGGACCAGCAGTGCGACCGCGATGCCGACGGCGAGTGCGATGAGAAAGCGAATTTGCGCGCGGGCGTGCCTTGCGACCGACGCCCACGTCGATGCGCGTTCGACCCGCGTTTTGGTCGCCTTCGCCCGCGGCGCCATGCTTCAAGCTCCCGTCAGCTTTTGCGGTTTGCGGCGAATCGTACGGTTTCGAGCAAGGTGATAGCCCGCTCGCCGAACTGCGCAAGGGCGGATTCGGCCTCTTGCAGAAGAGTCCACAGGCGCTCTTTCGCGGCCTCGACGCCGAGCAGGGCAACCAGGGTGGCCTTGCCGCGCACGTGGTCCTTGGCCACCGCCTTGCCGAGCGCTCTTGCGTCGCCTTGCGCATCGAGCAGATCGTCGGCGAGCTGGAAGGCCTGCCCGAAGGCCAAGGCATAGCGCATGAGCGCTGTCCGCTCCGGCATTCCCGCGCGGCCCATGACCGCGCCCGCTTCGCAGGCGAAGCGGAACAGCGCGCCCGTCTTGAGCGCCTGCATCTCGGCGATCTCATGTACGCCAAAGCCGTTGCGGGCAGGACTTAGATCGAGCGCTTGGCCGAGCGCCATGCCCCGCCAGCCGCTCGCCTTGGACAGCGAATGGACAAGTTCAGCGCGAATGGCGGGGTCGGGGTGGCTCTCGCGGCTGCTCAGGATTTCGAAGGCAAGCGTCAAAAGGGCATCTCCCGCCAGAATGGCCGTCGCTTCGCCGAAGGCGATGTGTAACGTGGGACGCCCGCGGCGGACGGCGTCATCGTCCATCGAGGGCAGATCGTCATGGGCGAGGGAATAGCAATGCACGCATTCCAGCGCGCAGGCGGCGGGCAGCGCCTCCTCCTCGGTTACGCCAAACATTCGCGCCGATTCGATGAGAAGAAACGGGCGCAACCGCTTGCCGCCCCCTAGCGTCGCATAGCGCATGGCCTCGGAAAGCCTGGCTTCTCCGGGGGCGTTGCCGCGATCGAGGACAAGCAGGCGGTCGAGCCGTGACTCGACGGCGCAGGCTGTGCGTTCGAGTTCTGCGAGAAAGGCCATCTTGGGGAAAAGCGCGAAAAACCGCGGCTCCATGCCGCAAAATCCACGGTAATCCTTACCTTAATACGACGTTGCTCAAGGCGGCAACCGGGAGGTACAAGGCGGCTTATGACGATTCAAGCGGTGTCCGGCGAGCGCAGCAAAAGGCGCTCCACAAGGCGCCACAAACATCCTTGGCTGAGGCGGGTTGCACGCGTCCTGCTTTTCCTCGCAGCCATCGTTCTCCTTTCCATCGTCGTCTTCCGCTTCGTCAATCCGCCGGCCACCCCGGTGATGCTGGTCGAGAGGCTGACGGGCCACACGCTTCGGCACGACTGGGTGCCGCTCGAAGACATTTCACCGCAGCTTCCCGTGGCGGTGATCGCGAGCGAGGACGGCCGCTTCTGCGTGCATTGGGGCGTCGATTGGGGGGCGGTGCGGGAGGCTGTGAAGGAGGGTGGGGGGCTCAAAGCCGTGCGGGGCGCGAGCACGATCCCGATGCAGACCGCCAAGAATCTCTATCTGTGGAATGGCCGCAGCTATGTGCGCAAGGCGCTCGAGGTGCCGCTCGCCTATATCATGACCGCGCTTTGGCCGAAGCAGCGCATGATGGAGGTCTATCTCAACGTCGCCCAGTTCGGGCCGGGCATTTTCGGGGCGGAAGCGGCGAGCCGGTACTATTTCCGTAAGAGCGCGGCTGATCTCACCCGCCGCGAGGCGGTGCTGCTAGCAGCCGCCTTGCCGAACCCACGCTTCAGAAATGCGGCCAAGCCGAGTCGCCGCATGCTGATCGTCGCGAAGGCGGTCGAGCGCCGCATGCCGATCATGATGCAGCGCTCAGGCTGCGTGATCCCGGCACAATAGGTTCATTTTTTGCCCGATCCGGCGCTGGTCACGCTCGCGGATTGCCACTATAAGGGCGGGCTCGAAGGCCGTTACTGAAGGCCGCTCTAAGGATTTGCATCATGGCTGTACCCAAAAGAAAAGTCTCGCGCATGAAGCGGGGCAACAGGCGATCTCACGACAAGCTCGCGGCGCCGACCTATGTCGAGGACAAGGAGTCGGGCGAGCTGCGCCGGCCGCATCACATCGACCTCAAATCCGGCCGGTATCGCGGCCGTCAGGTGCTCGACGTCAAAGAAGAGGCCTAAGCCCCGAGGGCCCGGGGACGGAGGGTTGCTAGCGTGACCATGGAACCGGGGCCCAAGGTCGTGCACCGGCGCGTGCGGCGGAGCTGGGTCTCGTCGCTGCCGCTCCTCATCATCCCTCTCCTCGCTTATGTGGCCTTTGCCGGCGCGGGCGCCGATTTCGACGCGTCACGGTTCGACATCACGCTGCCCTCCGGCGGCGTCTGGCCGCTCACGCTCGGCAATATCCTGCTCGTGGTCGCGCTCGGTCTGCTCTTCTTCGAGATTCTCAAGGCGACGCGGACCGGCGGAGCGTCGGTGGTCGACCACGCCTTCTCGATGATCGTGTTCGTGGTCTGCCTGATCCTTTTCCTGATCTGGGGCCGGGCGGCGACCTCGACCTTCTTCCTGTTGATGCTGATGGCGATGATCGACGTGATCGCGGGATTTTCCGTCACCATCAACGCCGCGCGCCGCGATTACAGCACGCACGGTCCCGCCTAGGCTTCCCACTCGCAAGGTTTCATCAACCAAGCCGGACGAAAACCGCGCCGGCATGCGTCGTTAACGTGCGCGGCGCGCGGCCTCGCCGTAGAGGATGAGTCCTGGCTTTCGCCTTTCTTAAATCTTGTCGCTTAGGGTGCCCCGCCAATAGGCGAGGCGCTACAAGGCGTCCATTACAAGACCTTGGGATGATGGGGGCAGTCAGTTGAGTGCATCCTCTAACGAGCTTGTGGGCATGGACCCCGAGCCGCCGGCGCCTCCAGACGCTGGAGGCGCGCTCGGCCTTGGCGATGCCGCTCCCGATGTGTCTCCCCTCGAGCTCGAAGAGATTCTGACGAGCATCCGCGAGACCGCCTATCGCTGGGACTTCGAGACCGACAGGATCGACTGGACGCCCAACGCGAAAGCCGTGCTCGGCATCGCCGACCCCGAGAAAATCGGCAAAGGACGTGCGTTTGCGCTGTTGATAGATCCGGAGCATGCCGGCCCGCGTTATGACGGAATCACCGGCGGACCGCATGCCGCGCCCGGCGAGGAGTTCCGATATTGCCTGCGTTATCGCTTTCTCCCCGAAGGCCGGCGTGGTCGCGCCGTACTATGGGTCGAAGATACCGGCGTTTGCTCGATCGATGCCCAGGGGCAGCCGCGCCTGGCGCGAGGCACGCTCAGAGCGATCGACGGCCGCCGCGAGAAAGAGGACAGGCCTGTCTATTTCGCCACGCATGACGAACTCACTGGTCAGCTCAATCGCACCAAGTTGACGGAAGAGCTGACGCGCTTTCTCGGCAATGCGGGCCGTACCCCGACCAAGGGGGCGTTCCTGCTCGCCGGCGTCAACGATCTCACCCTCATCAACGAGACCTACGGTTACGATGTCGGCGATGAGGTCATCACCATTGTCGGGCGGCGCATCGCCCGCGCCTTGCGGGGCGGGATTGCATCGGCCGCTTCTCCTCGAACAAGTTCGGCATTGTGCTGCAAGATTGCGGCGTCGAGGGTGTCGACACGATTGCGCGGCGCATCATGGCCGCGGTGCGCGACAGCGTCATCGACACAAATGTTGGCGCGGTCGCGACCACGCTCTCTGTCGGCGCGGTGCTGCTTCCCCAGTATGCCGCCAACGCGCAAAATGCCATCGCCCGCGCGTTGCAAGCGCTCGACCTCGCGCGCAACAGCCGGAGCGACCGGCTCGTCCTCTATAAACCTTGCGAGCGCCGCGAGTCCGAGCGGCGGCGGACGGTCGCCATCGCCGACGAGGTCGTTCGCGCGCTCAACGACCGTCGCATGATTCTCGCGCTCCAGCCGATTGTCACCTCGCGCAGCACGAGCCGGAGCTCTACGAATGTCTGCTGCGCATGAAGCGGCTCGACGGCTCGATCGCGTCGGCCTCCGAGTTCATTCCCGTGGCCGAGCAGTTCGGGCTCGCCAAGCTCGTCGATCACCGCGCGCTCGAGCTCGCCTTCGAGCTGTTGAATTCGGCGCCTGACATCAAGCTCGCGCTCAACGTCTCGGCGGCGACCGCCGCTGACCCGCAATGGCTGCGAGGACTGGAGGCGTTTGCCGGCAAGGCGGGGGGAACCGCCGAACGGCTCACCATCGAGATCACCGAGACGGCGGCAATTTCCGATCTCGAGGAGACCGCCAAATTCGTGGCGGCGGTGAAGGCGCTCGGCTGCCGCGTGGCTCTTGACGACTTCGGCGCCGGCTACACCTCATTCCGCAATCTGCGGCTGCTCGGCGTCGATATGGTCAAGATCGACGGCTCGTTCATTCAAAATCTCGGCAGCCAGGCCGAGGACGAGCTGTTCGTGCGCACGCTGATCGACCTCGCCAAGAGCTTCGGCATCACCACCGTGGGCGAATGGGTGGGGGATGAGCAGACGGCAAAGCTCCTGGAGAAGGCCGGCGTTTCCTACATGCAGGGCTATTTCTTCGGTGCGCCGGAGCTGACCAGGGAAACGTCAGCCGCGATACCTCTCGCCAAATAGTCGCGCTACACCGTCGGTTGGACGAGGCGTTGGGCAAGCGCCATTAGGTCCACGTCGTGGATGCCGGCTTCTTCCAAGTGACGCGCGGTATTCAGCACGTAGTCGATATTGTTGCCCGATAGGCCCGAGGCCGAGCGGACGAGTTCCGTCTGTCTTTCGAGGGAAAGCCGCCCGGCATATTGCGGGTGGCCCCGATCGACGATGTAGCAAAGCGCTTCGAGCTCGCGGGCCGAGCCGTCGAGCAGGCTGACCGGCTTCATGGCTTCGACGTAGACATCGGTGACCTGCTCGCGCTCGCGCAGATAGGCCAAAGTCGGTTCGGCTTTGTCGGCCGCAATGCGAAACGCGATACCGCGGCAGGCGCCGCCCTCGTCGAGCCCGAGCACGAGGCCTGGATGGTCCTGCGTGCCGCGGTGGTGGAAGGAATAAATGCAGAGCGAGCGATGCGCGCCGATCAACGCCGCGGGGGCCCGCTCGAGAAACTCGAAGCCCGGGCGCCACATCAGCGAGCCATAGCCGAACACCCAAAGCTCGCCAGGTTTTTTCTCAATCCTCATGGCCGTGCGGGCGGCCGAAATCGGGTGCGGGCGTGTCCTGTCCCGCCTCGATGATGCCGCGGCGGATGGCGCGGGTGCGGGTGAACTGCTCGAACAGCGCCTCGCCGTCGCTGCGCCTGATCGCCTTCGTCAGCGCCGAGATGTCCTCGTTGAAGCGGCCAAGCATCTCCAGCACACCCTCCTTGTTGGCGAGGAAGATATCGCGCCACATGGTCGGATCGGAAGCGGCGATACGGGTGAAGTCGCGGAAGCCGCCGGCGGAGAATTTGAGCACCTCGGAGCGCGTCACGCTCTCCAGCTCGTCGGCGGTGCCGACGATGGTGTAGGCGATCAGATGCGGCAGATGGCTGGTGATGGCGAGCACGAGGTCGTGATGCTCGGGCGTCATGGTCTCGACATTGGCGCCGAGCAGCCGCCAGAACGCGGCAAGTCTCTCCACGGCTTCCACATCGGTGCCTGCGGGCGGAGTCAGGATACACCAGCGGCCCTCGAACAGCTCGGCGAAGCCGGCATCGGGGCCGGAATGCTCCGTGCCGGCGACCGGATGAGCCGGCACGAAATGCACCGTCTTCGGCACGTGCGGGCCCATGTCGCGCACGATTGCGCCTTTCACCGAGCCCACGTCGGAAAGCGTCGCGCTGGCTTTCAGATGCGGGCCGATCTCCTTGGCGACGTCGCCGCAAACGCCGACCGGAACACAGACGATGACGAGGTCGGCGCCTTCGACGGCCTCGGCATTGGTCTCCGTCACTCTATCGGCGATGCCGAGCTCGACCACGCGCTTTCGGGTCTTCGCCGAATGCGCCGAGGCCGCGATCTCGCGCACAGCGCCCTTCGCCCGCGCCGCGCGCGCGATAGACGAGCCAATCAGCCCGACGCCGATGATGGCGAGGCGCTCGTACAGCGGCTTGATCATCGGCTCGCGCCGTTCTTGCACATGAAGGCGGTGAGCGCGTCGAGCACGGCGCGGTTCTCCTCTTCGGTGCCGATGGTCATGCGCAGCGCATCCGGAAGATGGTATTCCTCGACGCGACGCAAGATGATGCGCCGCTCGTGCAGGAACTTGTCGGCGGCTTGCGCCGATTTGCCGTTGGCCTTTTCGAAATGCAGCAGCAAGAAATTCGCAGCGCTCGTCGTCACGCCGATGCCAATGCGTTCGAATGCCTCGGTCATCTTCGCGCGCCACGTCTCGTTATGCTCGACCGCGCGCTGCACCCAGGCCTGATCCGCGAGCGCCGCGATGCCGGCGGCGATGGCCGGGCCTGAGACGTTGAACGGACCCCTGATGCGGTTGAGCGCGTCAGCGATCTCGGTTGGGCAATAGACCCAGCCGATGCGAAGCGAAGCGAGGCCGTAGATCTTGGAGAAGGTGCGCGTCATCACCGTGTTGTGCGTGGTGGCGACCATCTCGATCCCTGCCTCGTAGTCGTTCCTGCGCACATATTCGGCATAGGCGGCGTCGAGCACGAGCAGCACATTCTCAGGCAGCCCGGCGCGCAGCCGCTTCACCTCATCGAAAGAAAGGCAGGTGCCGGTCGGGTTGTTTGGATTGGCGATGAAGACCACGCGCGTGCGCGGGCTGACGCAAGCGAGGATCGCGTCGACATTGGCGGTGAGGTCCGTCTCGGGCGCAACCACGGGCGTCGCGCCGCGCGCTATGATCGCGATCTTGTAGACGAGGAAGCCGTGCCGGCTGTAGATCGCCTCGTCGCCGGTGCCGAGGTAAGCCGTCGCAAGCAGATTGAGAAGCTCGTCCGAGCCGGCGCCGCAGACGATGCGGTTGGGATCGAGCCCATAGAGCTGGGCGATGGCCTCGCGCAAGCCCCGCGCCGAGCCGTCCGGGTAGCGCGACAGTGAATTAGCCGCAGCGAGATAGGCCTCGACCGCGCGCGGTGCGGGGCCGAACGGCGTCTCGTTGGAGGAGAGCTTGATCACGGGGCGCGCGCCAGGGAGCGCGCCCGTGCCGGGCACGTAAGGCGCGATATCGAGAACGCCTGGACGCGGGCTCAAGCCCCGCTTGGCGGCGGCCATCAGGTTCTGCTCCTGGGCTCCTGGCTAACGAAGCGCCTCTCATAGGGCCAATCCTCCTGCCAAGGCAAAGAAAAGATTGACTTTCGACGGTAAGGTCCTAGCTAACGCCGAATTGTAGAATTTGCAGTTAAGGTCGCCTGTTTAGGCCTTGGCGAGTGGAGCGATGAGCGAGACCCCGACGGCGGAAGGCTTTGCCGACTACAAGCGGCTGGAGCAGATCGCCAACCCGCAAAGCGAGATCGTGCATTTCGACGAGCCGCTTCCGCTCGATTGCGGCGCCGCGCTCGCATCGTTCTGCATCGCCTACCAGACCTATGGCGTGCTCAATGCGGCGAAGTCGAACGTCGTGCTCGTCTGCCATGCGCTGACCGGAGACCAGCACGTCGCCAACGTGCATCCCGTCACCGGCAAGCCCGGCTGGTGGGACACCATGGTCGGTCCGGGAAAGCCGATCGACACCAACCGCTATTTCGTGCTCTGCGCCAACGTGATCGGCGGCTGCATGGGCTCGACCGGGCCAAGCTCGACCACTCCGGCTACGGGACGGCCGTATGGGCTCGATTTTCCCGTCATCACCATCCGCGACATGGTGCGCGCGCAGGCGCGGCTGCTCGACCATCTCGGCATTCCCGACGTGCTATCGGTGCTCGGCGGCTCGATGGGCGGCATGCAGGTGCTGGAATGGGCCGCAAGCTACAAGGATCGCGTATTCTCCGCCGTGCCGATCGCCTGCGCCGCGCGCCACTCCTCGCAGAACATCGCCTTTCACGAGGTTGGCCGCCAGGCGGTGATGGCCGATCCCGAGTGGTGCCAAGGCCGCTATCTCGAAGAGGGGAGGAGCCCGAGAAAGGGTCTCGCGGTGGCCCGTATGGCCGCGCATATCACCTACATGTCGGACGATGCCCTGCACAGAAAATTCGGCCGCAACCTCCAGGACCGGGACAAGATCACCTTCGGCTTCGACGCCGATTTTCAGGTGGAAAGCTATCTGCGCCATCAAGGCCTGAGCTTCGTCGACCGCTTCGATGCCAATTCCTATCTCTACATCACGCGCGCGATGGACTACTTCGATCTCGCCGCCGACCATGGCGGTGCGATTGCCAACGCCTTCACCGGAACAAGGACGCGCTTTTGTCTCGTCTCCTTCACCAGCGACTGGCTGTTCCCAACCGAGGAGAGTCGGGAGATCGTGCATGCGTTAAATGCGGTCGCCGCCGATGTGAGCTTCGTCGAGCTGAGGACCGACAACGGCCACGACTCGTTCCTGTTGCACGAGCCCGAGCTGTTCGACACGATCCGCGGCTTCTTGGGCGCGGCGGCGCTCAAACGTGGCGTAGCACCCGCGCAAGGATGGCTGCCATGAACGTCAACCTGCCGCCGCACGCGCTGCGCGCCACCGATACGAGCCGCGTCGACCTTCTGCTCATCGCCGAGATGGTGGCGCCGGGGGCGCGCGTGCTCGACATCGGCTGCGGCGACGGCACGCTGCTCAGGCTGCTCGCCGAGCGGCGCGGGGTGGACGGCCGCGGCGTCGAGATCAGCCAGGCGGGGGTGAATTCCTGCGTGGCGCAGGGCCTCTCGGTGATCCAAGGCGACGCCGATACCGACCTCGTCTATTACCCCGACCTTGCCTTCGACTACGCCATCCTGTCGCAGACCATCCAGGCTACCTATTCGCCGCGGCATGTCCTCGAGCAGCTCTTGCGCATCGGCAAGCGCGCGATCGTGTCCTTCCCGAATTTCGGGCATTGGCGGGTGCGGGCCGGTCTCACGTTCGGGGGCAAGATGCCGAAGACCGACAATCTGCCCGACCGTTGGTACGAGACGCCGAACATCCATCTCTGCACCATCAAGGATTTCCGCGACCTCTGCGCGGATGTCGGCGCCAAGGTGGAGCGTGCCGTCGCGCTCAACGCCTATGGCCGCAAGCTCGGCGTCTCCATGCCGGCCTTTGCCCAGAATCTGTTCGGGGAGCAGGCTGTCTTTTTGCTCTCCCGCTAGCCGCGACGCGGCGTGACGCCGGCCGGGACGGGGACGATGCGCCGGTGCTTCAGCTTGCGCAGCTCACGCACGGGAACCGCGGCATAGACTTGCTTGGTTGCCTCGACCAGGATCACGCCGGAGAAGGTCGGCCACAGTACGAGCCCGAGCCGCTCCCAGAACAGCGGCCACTTCAAAAGGATGCGCCAGTTGAAGGGCGGCATATAGAGCGCGTATTCCCATTCCTCCGGCGAGAACATCGCCTGCTTGAGCAGCTTGGTGAGCTGGCGCCGGCTGAACGGGCTGCCATAGCCGAACGGCGTGGTGTCGAGTCGCGCCCACAGCCCGCGGCGATTGGGGACGACGATGAGAAGCCGTCCGTTCGGTTTGAGCACGCGCCACATCTCGCGCAGCAGCACACGGGACTTCTCCGACCATTCCAGCATATGCACGAGGACGAGCCGGTCGATCGCCTCGTCGTCGAGCGGCAGCTCCGTTTCCTCGACCAGCACGCTGAGCAACTCGCCCTGCTCGGGCCAGGCGATGGCGCCGAGCCCAGTCGGCATCAGCGCCCCGCAGGGCCGAGCCTCGGTGCGAAAGGCCGCAAGATAAGGCGCGGCGAAGCCGAGCCCGAACAGGCTCAAACCCTTGACGTCATCGAAGCGCGCCCTGATGCGGCCCCCAAGCAGCCGGCGCACCACGATGCCCAGAGGGCAGGCGTAGAAATCCTTGAGATCGATGGCGTCCAGATGCATGGACCGATCCTGACGCGGCTAGCGTTTAGAGTTCGTTCTCGACTTTGCGCGCCCGCATTTCAATCCCGTTGGCCGAGATGCTAGGTTGCGCGCCCATCGGGAGCGAAACTCAAGAGAAGATAATGGCGAAACTCGAAGTTCACCAATTCCCCACGCGCAGCGACAATTACGGCGTATTGCTGCACGACCCCAAGACCGAGGCGACGGCAGCGATCGATGCGCCCGACGCCGAGGAGCTGCTTGCGGCGCTGCATGAGAAGGGCTGGACGCTTACCCACATCCTCACCACCCATCACCATCACGACCACACCGCCGGCAACACTATCGTCAAGCGCATGACCGGCTGCACTATCCTCGGCCCCGCCAAGGAAGCGGGCTCGATCCCCGGCATCGATATCGAGGTCAAGGAGGGCGACCCGGTCGAGATCGGGAGCGCCAAGGGCAGTGTGATCGAGACGCCGGGGCACACCAAGGGCCATGTCAGCTACCATTTTCCAGAGAGCGGCATTGTCTGCGTGGGCGACACGTTGTTCTCGGTCGGCTGCGGCAAGCTGCTCGAGGGCGACGCCAAGACGATGTGGTCCTCGCTGAAGAAGCTGATGGCGCTGCCGCCGGAGACCGCGCTCTATTGCGGCCATGAATATACCAACAACAATTGCCGCTTCGCGCTGACGGTGGAGCCGGAGAACGAAGCGCTGCGCGCGCGTGCCGCCGAGGCCGCGGCGCTCGCCGAAAAAGGCGAGCCGGCGCTGCCCACGACTATTGCGCAGGAGCTTGCCACCAATCCTTTCTTGCGGCCGACGAGCCCCGCCATCCAGAAGCGGCTCGGCATGGAGGGGCGCGAGCTCTACGAGATCTTCGGCGAGATCAGGCGCCGCAAGGACCGGTTCTAGCCTTGTCTACGACGCTCACGGCCGACGAGGTGATCGCGCATCTCGGGCTTAAGCCGCATCCGGAAGGCGGCTGGTTCCGCGAGACCTTCCGCGACGAGACCGGGCCGCACGGACGAGCGCATTCGACCGCGATCTTGTTTCTGCTCAAGGCCGGCGAGGTGTCGCGCTGGCACAAGGTCGACGCCGCCGAGCTCTGGCACTGGTATGGCGGTGCGCCGCTTCTGCTCGAGCTCACGCACGGCGGGACGCGCCACGAATACCGGCTCGGCCCCGATTGGCACAAGGGCGATCATCCGCATATGGCCGTGCCGGCGCATGGCTGGCAGAGCGCACGGAGCTTGGGCGCGTGG
>DATAFR010000127.1:0-1704 GCA_036257375.1 Methyloceanibacter sp. | reverse complement strand
ATTGCCCGGTCCTGCCTGCGCGAAGCCAAGCTTCGCTTCGGCGAAGGCAGGCAAGCCGGGCAATGACAATGAAATGGGAGCATGAAGCCTAATGCAAATCGATCTTGCGCGACGCTTGTCGGCGGAGGCGCTCGGCACGTTTATTCTGGTGATGGCGGTGGTCGGCTCGGGCATCATGGCCGAGATGCTTGCCGGCGGAAACGTGGCGCTCGCACTGCTCTGCAACACCGTCGCCACGGCCGCGATCCTCGTCGTCATCATCACCATCTTCGTTTCGGTTTCCGGCGCGCAGTTCAACCCCGCCGTGACGCTCGTCATGCTGCTTCGCGGCGAGATCGAATCCCGGACGGCGCTCCTTTATGTCGCGGCGCAGGTCGTAGCCGGGTGCCTTGGGGCTGTGGCGGCGCATCTGATGTTTGACCTCGCGCCGGTTCAGATTTCGGGCACGGCGCGGACCGGCTTCGGCCAGTGGCTCGGCGAATTCATCGCCACGTTTGGGCTGGTCGCGACTATCCTCGGCTGTGTCCGCTTCAGGCCTGGTGCTCTTCCCGCGGCGGTCGGTCTCTATATCGGCTCGGCCTACTGGTTCACGTCGTCCACTTCCTTCGCCAATCCGGCGGTGACAATCGCGCGAGCGCTCAGCGACACGTTTTCGGGCATCGCTCCCGCCGATGCGCCGGCCTTCATCGTGGCTGAGTTTCTTGGCGCCGTCGCCGCGTCATCCTTTTTCGCCTGGCTGTTCGCCGAACCCCCATCCGAGGCTAAAGATTCTCCATCCCCGCGGGAGCAGCGCGCAGGAGGGCGATCTCGGCTTAGAGCGCGCTGATGCGCCGGTCGCGCCGCGCGGCATCACAAGGCCGGCATGCCGATAAAGCCGGGTAGCGCCTTGATGCGCCCGATCCAGGCGCGGATGGCGGGGTAACCCTCCAGCGACAATCCACCTTCATGGCTGAGCGCTACGTAAGGCATGCAGGCGATATCGGCGATGGTCGGGCGGTCGAGCGCGAGCCAGTCGTCCTTGGCCAGATGCGATTCCATCAGTCCGAAGATTCGCTTGGCCTTCTCGCGCGCCGCAGACGCATCGAGCTTGAAGCCGAATTTGTCGTGGAGCCTCGCGTCGTTCGGACCGCGTGCGACCTCGTTTTCGGCGACCATCAACCACGCGACGACGCGTCCCATGGAAGCCGGCTCGGTCGGCAGCCAACCTTCCCCGCCATATTTCCGCGCGAGGTAAACGAGGATCGCCTGAGAATCGCGCAAGACAACGTCGCCGTCTTCGAGAATCGGAACCTCGCCGAACAGGTTCTTTTCGATCAGAGGGCTCTTCTTATGCGCGCCGGCGAGAAAATCGACCGGCACGAGTTCGAGCTTGAGCCCGAGCAGCGAGCAAAACAGGCGGACCTTGTAGCAATTGCCCGAGAGTTCGAGATCATGGAGCTTCAACTGGGCCATGGGCGCATCCTTTGTTCTCTTCGGCTCGGCGCTCGCGCCAAGCCCTCAGATCGGGCGGCGAGGATAAAGGATCGGGATCAGACCGCCATTGCCTTCCCAAACCCGGATCAAAGTGCTAAAGGAGGCCGCCAACCCGGTGGCTTGTTGCAGCACACGCTGCGGTCGCCCGCGCGCATGAGGTTGGCCGATGCCCGAAGGGCAAACCCCTGAAAAGCGGAAGCAATTCCCCGACAGCGGCATTGCGCTCACCTT
>DATAFR010000126.1:0-24372 GCA_036257375.1 Methyloceanibacter sp. | reverse complement strand
TAGACCTTAAGTATTTTCCCGGGCTTTAGCTGTCCGGCTTCTTGTCGTTCGCGTGCGATTGTCCGGGCCACGTGATCCCCTTGGGACAGCGTGCTCCTGTCGATCCTGAATCGCTCGGTAGTCCCGTCTTCATACTCAGCGATGAAATTGATCCAGTTGGGCATGCCGCTCACGCTGGGCCCATGCAGGCGCACTCTATTATGCATGCCTGTCCCGCCCGAACTAGTAATCCCCACCGGATGGCTGCCAGAGCCTCAGAAATGGCCGTACAGCCACGAAAAGGCCGTCATGGGCCATTACATGGGCTGAAGTTATTGATCGCCAGGTAGGCCTTGGAAATCCTAGAGTTCTGGCGGTCACTAGGACCGCTTCGTCTCGCTAGCTAAAGGCGCCGTGGCAGTGCTTGTATTTCTTGCCCGAGCCGCATGGGCAGGCCGCGTTGCGCTGGACCTTGCCCCAAGTCGAGGGATCGGCCGGATCGACGGCTACCGCCGCCGGGGCGGCCTTCGCGCCTGAGCCGCCCTTGCGCGAGCGCGACTGCTTGGTCGCGCCCCGCCCATTGCCCGGCGCGCCGGCGGGCTCCAGCGCAAACTCGTCCTCTCCGGTGACCGGATCGGCGTGATGCGCCTCCATCGGCGGCAGCTCGGCCGCCTCCAGCGGAGGCACGTCCTCCTGCTTGGCGAGCTCGACATGCGCGAGCTGCCCGGTCACCGCCTCGCGCAAGCGCGCCAGCATGTGCTCGAACAGCGTAAAGCTCTCGCTCTTATATTCGTTCAGCGGGTCGCGCTGACCGTAGCCGCGCAGGCCGATGACTTGGCGGAGATGCTCGAGCGTAACGAGATGCTCGCGCCACAGCCCATCGAGCGTCTGGAGCAGCACCGCGCGCTCGATCTGGCGCATGATCTGCGGGCCGATATTGGCGGCCTTCTGCGCCGTCTTCTCGTCGGAGGCCTTGATCAGCCGCTCATGCAGCTCGTCCTCGCCGATACCTTCTTCCGCCGCCCAGTCTGCGACCGGCAGATCAAGGTCGAAAATGTTCTTCATCGCCTCCTGCAGGCCCTGGACGTCCCACTGCTCGGGATAGGACTTCTCCGGGATATGCGTGTTGACGAGATCGTCGACGACCTGGTGGCGCATATCATTGACCGTCTCGCTGACATCGGCGTCGGTCAGCAGTTCGCGCCGCTGCTCGAAGATTGCCTTGCGCTGATCGTTCATCACGTTGTCGTATTTGAGCAGGTTCTTTCGGATGTCGAAGTTGCGCGCTTCGACCTTGGCTTGCGCCTTCTCCAGCGCCTTGTTGATCCAGGGATGGACGATCGCCTCGTCCTCTTTCAGGCCGAGTGTTTGCAGCATGCCATCCATGCGTTGCGAGCCGAAGATGCGCATCAGATCGTCTTCCAGCGACAGGAAGAAGCGCGAGCGGCCGGGATCGCCTTGCCGGCCCGAGCGGCCGCGCAGCTGGTTGTCGATGCGCCGGCTCTCATGCCGCTCGGTGCCGACCACGTAGAGGCCGCCGGCTTCGAGCGCTTGCGCCTTCTTCTTGGCGACGTCCGCGGCAATCTCCTTCCGCTTCTTGGCGATGGCCTCGGCATCGGGCTCCGCGCCCTTTTCCTTATCGGCGGTCAGCCAATCCTCGAGCAGCATGTCGGGATTGCCGCCGAGCTGAATGTCGGTGCCGCGTCCCGCCATGTTGGTGGCGATGGTGATGGCTCCCGGCACGCCGGCCTGCGCAATGATATGCGCTTCCTGCTCGTGATAGCGGGCGTTCAGCACCTGGTGCGGCACCTTCTCCTTCTTGAGCAGCCCCGAAAGGATCTCGGATTTCTCGATCGAGGTGGTGCCGACCAGCATCGGCTGGCCGCGTTTGCGCGCATCCTTGATCAGCGCGATGATCGCCCGGTATTTCTCCTGCGCGGTGCGATAGACCTCGTCGTCCTCGTCATCGCGGATCATGTCCATGTTGGTCGGGACCTCGACCACGTCGAGGCCGTAGATGTCCATGAACTCGTCCGCCTCGGTCACGGCCGTGCCGGTCATGCCGGCAAGCTTCTCGTAGAGGCGGAAATAGTTCTGGAAGGTGATGGTGGCGAGCGTCTGGTTCTCCGGCTGGATCGCCACGTGCTCCTTGGCTTCGAGCGCCTGGTGCAGGCCCTCCGAATAGCGGCGTCCCTGCATCATGCGGCCGGTGAACTCGTCGATGATGATCACCTCGTCGTTCTTGACGATGTAATCACGGTCGCGCTGGAACAGCTTGTGCGCGCGCAGCGCCTGCTGCACGTGGTGCACCACGGTGACGTTCTCGATGTCGTAAAGCGACTCGCCCTTGAGTAGGTCGGCCTTCATCAGAAGTTGCTCGACATGCTCGTTGCCCGCCTCGGTCAAGGTGACGACGCGCGTCTTCTCGTCGAGCTCGAAATCGCCTTCGACGAGTTCCGGGATGAATTTGTCGATGGTGATGTAGAGCTCGGAGCGGTCGTCGAGCGGACCTGAGATGATCAGCGGCGTGCGCGCCTCGTCGATCAGGATCGAGTCCACCTCGTCGACGATGGAGAAATAATGTCCGCGCTGCACCATCTCGCTCGCGGCATATTTCATGTTGTCGCGCAGATAGTCGAAGCCGAACTCGTTGTTGGTGCCGTAGGTGACGTCGCAAGCATATTGCTCGCGCCGCTGCGGGTCGCTCAGCTCGTGCAGGATGCAACCGACGCTAAGCCCCAGAAACTTGTAGATCGCGCCCATCCAGGCGGCGTCGCGCTTGGCCAGATAGTCGTTGACGGTGACGACATGCACGCCCTTGCCGGTGAGTGCATTGAGATAGACGGGCAGCGTGGCGACCAGCGTCTTGCCTTCGCCGGTCTTCATCTCGGCGATGCGTCCTTCATGCAGCACCATGCCGCCGATCATCTGCACGTCGAAATGGCGCTGGCCGAGTGTGCGCTTGGCGGCCTCGCGTACCGTGGCGAAGGCCTCGGGGATCAAATCGTCGAGAGGTGTGCCGCCGGCGACGCGGGCGCGAAACTCCTCGGTCCGGGCGCGGAGCGCCTTGTCGGAAAGCGCCGCGACTTCGGGCTCGAGCGCGTTGATCTTGGCGACGATGGGGCCGTATTTCTTGAGTTTCCGGTCGTTGGAAGAGCCGAAGACTTTGCTGGCGAGGGTGCCAAAGGACAACATCGATCTTTAAGCCTCGTGAGCGCGTGGCGATTTCCGAAGGCCGATCCCCATGAAAGCCTTAGGAAAGCGTCCAAAATGCCGGGGAACAAACGCTCGTGAGACATAAGAGGGCCGCCTAACCTTGTCAACGCGACCTCTGGCGCGCTTCAAGTCAGGCCGGCTGCTCGGAGGGCGCCTCTCTGCGCATGCGGCCGATCTCATCGAGGTGCTTCTGCAAGGACAGCTTGCTCAAGCTGTCGATCGGCAGGTTGACGAAGATCGAGATGCGCTGAGTGAGCATGCGGAAGCAATCGTCGAAGGCAAATGCCCGTTCCGCATCGGTCCCTTCGGCCTTGACCGGGTCGGGAAGGCCCCAGTGCGCCGTCATTGGCTGGCCCGGCCAGATTGGGCAGACCTCGTTGGCGGCGTCGTCGCAGACGGTGAACACGAAATCGAGCTTGGGCGCGCCGGACGCCGCGAACTCGTCCCAGGATTTCGAGCGAAGCTGCGAGACGTCGAAGTTCGTCTTGCGCAGCAGATTGAGTGCCATGGGGTTGACCTTGCCGGCCGGATGGCTGCCGGCGCTATAGCCGCGAAACTTGCCGGCGCCGAGCCGATTCAAAATGCACTCGGCCATGATCGAACGCGCCGAGTTACCGGTGCAGAGGAAAAGCACATTCAGGGGATCGGGACGCTTCACGGACTTCATGGGGGTTTCCTCGCTTCTAAGTTTGGCAGCACTCTTCCGGTGCGGGGCAGCAGCTCGCGAGCGTCGCCTCGATCAGCGGCGCGCAAAGGTCAGGCTTGCCGCGGCAGCAATCCTCGAGCAGGTAGGAGAGGAGTGCGCGCGTGCCTTCGAGATCGACTGCATAGATCACCGAGCGGCTCTCTTTGCGTGAGTTGATGAGCCCGGCGCGCGAGAGCGTCGCAAGATGCGCTGACATGGTGTTGTTCGGCACGGACAGCGCGCGCGCGATGTCGCCTGCCGCCATGCCCGCTTGACCCTGACGCACGAGCAGCCGGAACACTTTGAGCCGGCTCTCCTGGGCCAGCGCTCCGAGCGCCTCAATGGCAGAAAGTATTTCCATATATCTAGAAATATCGAAGTAACAGGCTTCAGTCAATCGCCTTGTGGGCCGCCCACCCTAGGTCAGCAGCGTGGATAGAGCGCGGTGAGCTCGCGGCCTTTGAGCAGGATGACCTTCTGGCTCAATCCGCCGTTCTTCTTGATCCAGGCCCTCACGCCGGCGGGGTAGGCCGCGTTGATCGCCTGCGTCACCTTGCGGTCGCGGAAGGTCTTGCCGTTCTTGTCGACAAGATAAGGTGCATGAAAGCCGAGCACCGCCTTCGCTGTGACGCAGATGCGTTTGCGCGGAACGGTGCTCAGCACCAGCGTGCAAGCCGAAAGGCAGGGGCCGTCGATGATGACGCGCTCCCCGACTGCTTCACCTTGGCAAAGAAGTTGAGATAGTCCCCGACCGTGCCGCCGCTGCTCGAAATGATGCGAACGTCGGCACCCGCGGGCTGGATAAAGGCGAGGCTGAAAGCAAGAGCGAGCCCAAGCGCGCCCGCCAGATGCACTTTGCGCGCAAAGCCGGATCGAGAGTTGACCAAAGCGTTGTCCTTCCGCCCTCCAGCCCGGAGATAATTGGCCTCCAACATATCTTTTTCCAAGGCTTCGACGCATGCGGCCCATTCGCCGCAGCGGGGCGATGGCGGTTGGTAGAACCCCTTGGCAACCCTACGCGCGGGGTCTAAAACCCGCCCGGGGAAGTGAACCCAACCCGCTCGCCCGCTTCTATCAGGGGCAGAAAGGCGAGCCGAAAATGAGGATATTTCTCGTGAAAACCTGGTCAGCTTTGCTGCTCGTGGCAGCCCTCGCTGGACTTTCGCCGCTCACCGCTCTCGCCGACGATCCCGTTGTCGCCCGGGTCAATGGCGTCGACATCAAGCAATCCGATCTCGACTACGCCGCCTCGGAAGTCGGCTCCCGCCTCGGCAATTACACGCCGCAGGACCGCAGGAAAGTGCTGCTGCAATATGTCATCGAGAACGAGCTGATGGCTGGCGCCGGCCAAAGCGGCAATCTCGATAAGACCGAGACGTTTCCGGGCCGGGTGAAATATCACGAGCGACGCGCGCTGCGCGACGCCTTCTTCGACGTGAAGATTCACGACGCGGTCAGCGAGGCCGACGCCAAGAAGATCTATGACGAGAAGATCGGCCAGGTGAAGCCCGATCAGGAAATTCACGCCCGCCACATTCTCGTCGCCACCGAGGACGAGGCCAAGGACATCGCCGAGCGGCTGAAGAAGGGCGAGGACTTCGCCACCCTTGCCAAGGAGAAGTCGAAGGACGCCAATGCTGAGGGCGGAGACCTCGGCTGGTTCGCCCGCGGCCAGATGTTGAAGCCGTTCGAGGATGCCGCATTCGCGCTCGATGTCGGGCAGGTCTCCGAGCCGGTGCAGACGCAGTTCGGCTGGCACATCATCAAGGTCGAGGAGAAGCGCGACCAGGCGCTGCCCACTTTCGATCAGGTCAAGGAGGCGATCATCGCCCAGCTCGTGCAAGCCAAGGCGCAAGAGGTGGTCACTAGCCTGCGCGACGCGGCCAAGATCGAGGTGGTCGATCCCGAGCTGAAGAAGTCGATGGAAGAGGCCATGGGCCAAGGCGGCGGAACCCCGCCGAGCGATGTCCCGGACGATACGTCGGGCAACGCGGACGGCAACAACTGACGGCTTCGGGACGGGCGGTCCTTGGGAAAGATCTCGCCGTTCGCACCGAAAAAGCTGCCGCATCTGCCGGCGATCCAGGGCGTGCGCATCGCGGCCGCCTCGGCCGGCATACGCTATCCCGGCCGCCCTGACCTTCTGCTCGCGCTGTTTGATCCGGGCACGACGGTTGCCGGTGTGCTGACCAAGTCCAAGACGGCGTCTGCGCCGGTCGATTGGTGCCGCGCGCATCTTGCCCACGGCATGGCGCGCGCGCTTGTCGTGAATTCCGGCAACGCCAATGCCTTCACCGGCAAGCGCGGCACGGAAACCGTCAAGGCCACCGCGCGGGCTGCGGCCGAAGCCGCCGACTGCCTCGAAGCCGATGTCTATATCGCCTCTACAGGGGTGATCGGCGAACCGCTCGATGCGGGGAAGATCACGCGCCTCATGGGCACGCTTGCGACGGACGCCAAGTCCGACGCCTTCGCCGAAGCCGCGCGCGCCATCATGACGACCGACACCTTTCCCAAGCTCGCCACGCGGAAAGCCGAGATCGACGGCGTCTCCGTCACCATCAACGGCATCGCCAAAGGGGCCGGCATGATCGCGCCCGAGATGGCGACCCTGTTGACTTTCCTCTTCACCGATGCGGCGATCGAGCCGGCCGTGCTGCGCGCCTCGCTCGATCCCGCGGTCGACGAGACCTTCAACGCCATCACCATCGACGGCGACACCTCGACCAGCGACACCTTGCTCGTCTTCGCCACCGGGCGGTCGACGGAACGCGGCGCTCCACGCATCGTGCACGGCGACGATATGAGTCTGGCAAGTTTCCGTTTCGCGTTGCATGAGGTGATGCATGATCTCGCGCTTCAAGTGGTCAAGGACGGGGAGGGACTCACCAAATTCGTCACCGTGAAGGTCATCGGCGCCGAGTCGAAGCAGGCAGCGCGCGTCATCGCCAAGTCGATTGCCAATTCGCCGCTGGTGAAGACGGCGATTGCCGGCGAGGACCCGAACTGGGGACGCATCGTGGCCGCGATCGGCAAAGCGGGCGAGGCGGCAGACCGGGACAAACTCGCGATTTGGTTCGGTGACATCCTCGTCGCTAGGGACGGCGAGGTCGCCCCGACCTACCGCGAGCAGCAAGGCGCGGCCTATATGAAAGAGTCCGAGATCGTCGTCACCGTCGATGTCGGCGTTGGTAAGGAAGCGGCAACCATATGGACCTGCGACCTCACCAAAGACTATATCGCCATCAATGCCGACTACCGGTCCTGAGTCGGGTTTTCCGCCCAAACCTCGTTAACCTCCGGATGCCACTATGCCCGAGGGCATAAAGCGCCCGATCGTCATCGTTGCAGCCTGCGCTCTGCTCGACAAGGAGGGTGCCGTGCTGATCGCCAAGCGCCCTGAAGGGCGACCGCTCGCGGGCCTCTGGGAGTTTCCCGGCGGCAAGGTCGAGTCGGGGGAGGCGCCGGAGGGAGCCTTGATTCGTGAGCTGCACGAGGAGCTTGGCATCGAGATCGCCAAAGCCGATCTCATCCCGCTCACTTTCGCAAGCCATGCTTATCCCGATTTCCATCTGCTCATGCCTGTCTATCTCTGCCGGCGCTGGCAGGGCAAGGTAGACGCGCATGAGGGGCAGGAGTTGCTTTGGGTGAAGCCCGATACGCTTCGCCTTTACGACATGCCGCCGGCCGACGAGCCGCTCAAAATTGCTTTGCCCGAGTTATTGTGACGCTGGAGAGAAGATGATGATGAGCGCAGCACCAATCGATCGCCGAACCGACATGCCAGTCCGCTTGGCCCGGCTTGCGCGATGCTTCGCGACCGACTGCTCGGGGGCCTCGGCCGTCGAGTATGGGATCTTGACCCTCATTGCCATTGCCGTCGCGGCGCTGGTCTTCGACATCGGCAGTGCCGTCAGCGGCATGTACGAGAAGGTCGCGGGCATCCTCAACTAGGTCTCGTTTGGCTTCCCGGGAAACGGCGTCTTGTCGCCCGCCGGCTGCTCGATCGTGCCGAGCGCGTCGGCAAGACGGCGCGCGGCGCTGCCCGGCTTGAGCGGCTTCTGCTGGCTTTCATCCGGACCCCAACCGCTGAGATAGACGATCTCGAACGAGGCTCTCACCCGCCCGTCGGGCGTCGCGTGTCGCTCGCGGTAAATCTCCTCCGCGCGTGCGAGCGTCTTGCGCGAGAGCGGCGCCCGGCTGCGCGCCAAAAGCACATTGCCCCCGCCAAGCGCGCGCACTTCCTGCATCACCTCGCGGGGTGAGGCATACACAACGGTCAAAGTCTCGGAATCGGCCACCGGAAGCGCGAAGCCTGCCCGCTGCAACAAGGCTCCATAGTCTCTGACATCGCCAAAGGGAGAAATGCGCGGGCTTGCTCCGCCCTCGATCTCCGCCTCGGCCTCGATCAGCGCCTGCCGCAGCTCGAGGAGCGCGCGCGCGCCAAGCAGCGCCGCCATGAAGAGTCCGTCAGGCTGGAGCGCGCGCCTGATCTGAATGAGCGCGCCGGGAAGGTCGTTTACTCTGTGCAGCGCCAAGCCTGACACGATCAGATTGAAGCTCGGCTCTCTGAAGGGCAGCAGGTCCTCGTCGCAGACGAGCGCGGGCCGCGGGCAGAGCGCGGCAAATTCATACACGCTCTCCGCGTAGATCGTCGCCACGACCGAGGGGAGCTCGGCCACTCTGCGTCCAAGCAGTCCATGATAGGCGCCGAGGTCGAGCGCTAACGGGAAGGGGCGCAGCATCAGTTCGACCCGCTCGGCGATCTCGCGTGCCACATGCGCGAGCAGGAACTCGCGGGCTTCGATCTCATGCGCAAACCGCGCGCGCCGCGCCCGGAGCAGATTGCGGTCGAACAGGAGGTGCTCCTCGCTCATGAGCGAACCCGCAGCGGCGCTTCCAGCCCGGGGGCAATGGGCCTTATCATGGCTTCCATGCCGACCGGCAAAGCAGAGCTTGGCCTTGAGGCGCCGCAAGCAGCGCGCGCCGCGCCCTGGCGGCCCGTGCTCAGGCGCCTTGCCGATCTCCTTCTGCCGCCGGTCTGCATCGCCTGCCGGGCGCGGATCGGCAGCCACGGGCTCCTTTGCGGCGATTGTTTCGCCAAGATCGATTTCATCGCGCCTCCCATTTGCGCGCGGCTCGGCGTGCCATTGCCTTACGAGGCGGGCGAGGACGCACTTTCGGCAGCGGCCATCGCCTCGCCCCCAGTTTACGACCGTGCACGGGCGGCGGCGCGCTATTCGGAGACCATGCGCGAGTTATCCAGAGCTTCAAATACCGGGATCGGCAGGAGGGCTTGAATCTCTTTGCCCGCTGGCTGAAGAAAGCCGGCGCCGAGCTGCTTGCCGATGCCGACCTCATCGTGCCGGTGCCGCTTTATCCCTCCCGGCTTTGGTGGCGGCGTTTCAACCAGTCAGCCATGTTGGCGCAAGCGCTGGGTAAGCTTACCGGGGTCGAGGTCGATTGTTTCGCCCTGCGGCGCGTGAAGCGGACCGCGAGCCAAGTGGGGCTCTCCGCGGAGCAGCGCCAGCGCAACGTGGCAGGGGCCTTCCAGGTGGAGAGGGCGCATGCCGCCCGCATCAGGAGCAGGAAGGTAATTGTGATCGACGACGTCATCACCACTGGAGCGACGGCGGAAGCTTGCGCCCGCGCGCTGAAGCGGGGGCGCGCCGCGCGCGTCGATGTGCTCGCGCTCGCCCGCGCCGTCGAGCCCACCGCGTTCGTCCTTTAGTCTTGCGAAGAGCGTGCTGGTCGCCCAGTTATCAGGGAGATAATCCAAGGCCATTAAGCATGACGCGCATTCTTCTCTACACCACCCAATTTTGCGGCTATTGCCGCGCGGCCAAGAACCTGCTCCGCGCCAAGGGTCTCGACTATGAAGAGATCGACGTCGGCTTCGATCCGGCCAAGCGCGACGAGATGGTCGAGCGCGCGCATGGAGCGCGCACCGTGCCGCAAATCTTCATTCATGGACGGCATGTGGGCGGCTATGACGAGCTTGCCGCGCTCGAGCGCGAGGGCAAGCTCAATGCCTGGCTCGCCGATGCGCTCGAGAAGCTGGCGCCGGAAACCCTCGCGTCCGAGGCGTTCGCCGACGCCGATGAGATATGACCTCTTCGCCGCATAAGCGCTTGCGTGCTGCCCTCGTGCAGCTCCGCTCCGGCCGCTCGGTCGATGCCAATCTGGATATGGCTGAGACGCTGATCAGGCGGGCGGCGCAAGGCGGCGCCGCCTATGTGCAGACGCCGGAGAACACCGCGCTCATGGAGCTCAAGCCCGAGCTCACGCTGCAAGCGGCGCAAACGGAGGAAGCGAGCACGGCGCTCGGGCGGTTGCGCGCGCTCGCCGCCGAGCTCCGCATCTATCTCCATGTCGGCTCGCTTGCCATCAAGCTCGACGGCGCCCGCGTGGCCAACCGCTCTTATCTTATCGGCCCCGAGGGCGAGGTCGCCGCACGTTACGACAAGCTGCATCTATTCGACGTCGATCTGGCACACGGCGAGAGCCATCGCGAATCCGGATATTGCCAGCCCGGCCACAAGGCCGTCGTAGTCGATCTTCCCTTCGGCAGGCTCGGGCTTTCGATCTGCTACGACCTTCGCTTCCCGCAGCTTTATCGCGCGCTCGCCCTGGAAGGCGCCGAATTGATCGCCATTCCTGCCGCCTTCACCAAGCAGACCGGCGAAGCGCATTGGCATGTTCTGATCCGCGCCCGCGCCATCGAGACCGGGGCCTTCGTTCTCGCCGCGACTCAAGGCGGCATGCACGAGAGCGGCCGGGCAACCTTCGGCCATAGCCTGATCGTCTCGCCCTGGGGCGAGGTGCTGACCGAGGCAGGCGAGGAGCCTGGTGTCATCTTTGCCGATATCGACCTTGCCGCCTCCGCCGAGGCGCGGGCGCGCATTCCCGTGCTCAAGCATGGGCGCGACTTCGAGGTCGAGATCGCCAAGCCCGTGAGTCGGAATGCGCGGAGGGAAGCGTCATGATTCGCTTCGCGCTCACTTGCGATTCCGGCCACGATTTCGACGCCTGGTTTGGCTCAGGCGACAGCTATGACGAGCAGATCGAGGCGCACGCCGTGACCTGCCCATGTTGCGGCAGCACAAGTGTGAAGAAGGCGCCCATGGCACCCGCGGTCAAGCGCCGCCACGCTTCACCCCCCGAATCGCTTGAAACCACCGAGCGCAAGAAGACTTATGCCTTCCTCAAGGGCCTGCGCGCCCATCTTGCAGCGAACGCCGAACATGTCGGCCCAGCCTTCCCGGAGGAGGCGCGCAAGATGCACTACGGCGAGAGCGAATCCCGGAGCATTTATGGCGAGGCGACGCTGGAAGAGGCGAAAGCGCTGCACGAAGAGGGCATTCCCGCCGTGCCGCTCCCCCCATTGCCCGAGGATCATAACTGACGCGCAACTGATGTATGCGCGTCACACTCATTCAGTAACTTCTTGTTTGGGTAGTTCGATGTAGAAATTGCTCCGAGGTGCCCTGGTAATGCCTCGATGGACTCCTATTTATCAGGCTGCCGGGCGTTGGTTTCTGCGCAACCAGGGTTTAAAGCATGCGCCTCTCGATGACTTCCCCCACATTCCGTATCATGCTCGCAGTGCCGTTTTTGGCCGCAATTTTGGCATTTCCGGCCGCTGCCGAGCCCAATCCGAACAGCGCGACGCCTCAGGTCGAGGTCCAGACCGAGACTGGCGGCACCGCCCCAAGCGCCACCGGCGAGGCAAAAGCCGGCACCACTGAGTCCACTCCGGAAGGCCAGAGCAGCGAGCCGAACGGTTCGACCGACACGCCCGATGCGGCCGCCGCGCCGCCGGCCGAGCCCAAATCGAGCGTCGTCGTGAATATCGACAAGTCGACACAAGAGATGACCGTATTCGTCGATGGCGTTGAGAAATATTCCTGGCCGGTCTCGACGGGTCTTAACGGCTACACGACCCCTTCGGGAAGCTACACCGCCAGTTCCATGAACAAGATCTGGTACTCGAAGCAGTGGGACAACGCGCCGATGCCCCATGCGGTGTTCTTCACCAAGCAGGGCCATGCCATCCATGGCACGATGGAGGAGAGGAATCTCGGTAAGCCGGCCTCGCATGGCTGCGTCCGCCTCTCGCGGGCAAATGCCGCCACGCTTTTCGCGCTGGTCGAGGAGAACGGGCTCGCGAACACCCAGATTGTGCTCACCGGTTACACGCCCGGCGGCGAAGGCCCGAAAGTCGCGAGCCCCGGCAAGCAGCCGCGGGGCTACGCCTATGGCTATCCTCCATGGTTTGACGGTGGCCAGTATTACGTGAAGCCAAACCAGCAGCGACGCCGCGGCCTGTTCGGGCGGCGATGGTTCGCGCCTCAACAGGGCTATTACGGGCCTCGCGGAAATTATTACGTCGGCCCGCGCGGCTACTAGGTCCTAGCCCCGCGTCGCGGTCGCGAAATAATTCACGTCCTTGTCCGAGGACAGCCGCCAGTTGTCGCCGAGCGGGTGATAGACCATGCCCGTCATGTCGGTGACGCTTAGCCCGGCGCCTCGCAACGCGGACTGAAGCTCCTCGGGCCTGACGAGGCGCTCCCATTGATGCGTGCCGGGCGGCAGCCAGCGCAGGATCAGCTCGGCCCCGACGATTGCGAGCGCATAAGCCTTGAGGGTGCGGTTGATGGTCGAGAGGATCGTCAGGCCGCCTGGCTTCACCAGAGGCGTCACCCCCTTGAGGAAGGACGGCACGTCCGGCACATGCTCGACCACCTCGAGCAGCAGCACGGCGTCGAATGCGGCACCCGAGGCCGCCAGCGCCTCTGCGGTTTCCGCGCGGTAGTCGATGTCGAGGCCCATGCCCGCCGCATGCGCCTTGGCGGCGTCGATGTTCTCAGGCGCTGGGTCGATGCCGGTGACCTTGGCCCCGAGCCGCGCCAGAGGCTCTGCCACAAGTCCCCCGCCGCAGCCGATGTCGAGCACCGATAGTCCCTTGAGGCTGGCCGCCGCCTTCTTGTCGCGGCCGAATTTCCGGCAGAGCTGGTCGCGGATGTAAGTGAGCCTGACCGGGTTGATGCGGTGCAGCGGCTTGAACGGTCCGTTCGCGTCCCACCATTCGCCGGCGAGCTTGGCGAAGCGGGCGACCTCCTCGCGATCGAGCGTCCTCGTCTCGGTCCCGGCCATGGAGATCAAAGGCCCCCGGGCCCGCCCTCTGTCAAGGCAAAGCCATGTTGCGGGGCAGAGCCTCTATCAGTATGAAAGACCCGGATCTCCGGCCGGCCCAAACAGGGCCGGCCCTCTTGGTGTTTGGGGGGCGCTGAAGCCCCGCATCTGGACGAGACGATGGCGCTTTTGGTGCTCAAATTCGGCGGCACGTCGGTCGCCGATATCGACCGCATCCGCAACGTCGCCGCGCATGTGAAGCGCGAGGCCGACGCCGGCCACGCTTGCGCGGTGGTGGTTTCCGCCATGGCCGGCCACACCAATCAGCTCGTCGCCTGGGTCGAGCAGGCCTGGGGCTTCAAGGAGCGGAAGAAGAATGGCGGCGAGGCGTCGGCCCAATATGACGGGCGCGAATATGACGCCGTGGTCTCTTCCGGCGAGCAGGTAACCTCGGGCCTGCTTGCGCTTGTGCTGCAATCCTTGGGCATCAGGGCCCGCTCCTGGCAAGGCTGGCAGATCCCGCTGCATACCGACACCGCCCACCGCGCCGCCCGCATCACCGGGCTCGACGTCGCGGAGCTGAAATCGCGGATGCTTGCCGGCGAGGTTGCCGTGATCGCGGGCTTCCAGGGGATCGCCCCCGGAAACCGCATCTCGACGCTTGGACGCGGCGGGTCCGACACGAGCGCGGTCGCGCTTGCCGCGGCAATCCAGGCCGACCGCTGCGACATCTATACCGATGTCGACGGGGTCTACACCACCGACCCGCGCGTGGTGCCGAAGGCCCACCGGCTCGACAGAATCTCTTATGAAGAAATGCTAGAAATGGCCTCGCAAGGGGCCAAGGTGCTGCAGACCCGCTCGGTCGAGCTTGCCATGCAGCGCGGCGTTCGCGTCCTCGTCCGCTCGAGCTTCGATCCGCCCGATCTTGGCGGGCGCCCGACCGACGAGGCCGAGAAACTTGGAACACTCGTTTGCCATGAGGATGAGATCGTGGAGCAGAACGTCGTCAGTGGAATTGCCTATGCGCGGGACGAGGCCAAGGTGACGCTGCTCAAGGTCGCCGACAAGCCGGGCGTTGCCGCGCAAGTCTTCGGCCCGCTGGCCGACGCCAATATCAACGTCGATATGATCGTGCAGAACGTCTCCGAAGACGGCCGTTATACCGACCTTACGTTTACCGTGCAAAGCGCCGACCTCGACCGGGCGCTCGAAGTCTTGCGCAACGCCAAGGAAAAGATCGGCTATTTGGACTTGCGCGGCTCTACCGACATCGCCAAGGTGTCGGCTATAGGTGTCGGCATGCGGAGCCACGCCGGAGTTGCCGCGCAGATGTTCAGCGCTCTTGCCGAAAAGGGCATCAATATCGAGGCGATCTCCACCTCGGAGATCAAGATCAGCGTATTGATCGACGCGGCCTATGCCGAGCTTGCCGTGCGGACCTTGCATTCCTTGTTCGGATTGGACAGCCGCTAGGGGATTTTGGCGGCCAGCCTTAATCTCTTGACGATGCTTGGTCCGCCGCACCGCCTGTCGGCGAGGACTGATAGTTATGCCTGTCTCAGTTGGGGCCCCGAGACAATTGCTACGACGCTTGCGCGAGGTGATGGCCGAGCGCGAGAGCGCCCAGGCGCGCCTGGACAAGGTGGTGGTGCTGATCGCCTCCAACATGGTGGCCGAAGTGTGTTCGCTCTATTTGCAGCGCCGCGACGGATCCTTCGAGCTGTTTGCCACCGAAGGCCTCAACCCGGAGGCCGTGCACAATACGCATCTGAAAGCGGGGGAGGGCCTCGTCGGCTTGATCGCTCAGGAGGCGGAGCCGATGCAGTTCCCCGACGCGCAGCATCATCCCGCCTTCTCCTACCGGCCTGAGACGGGAGAGGAGATTTATCACTCCTTCGTGGGTGTGCCGATCCTCCGCGGCGGCCACACAATCGGCGTGCTCACGGTGCAGAACCGCACCAAACGCCAATACAGCGACGAGGAGGTCGAAGCGCTGCAGACCACAGCCATGGTGCTCGCCGAGATGATCGCCTCGGGAGGACTTGTGAGCGAAGTCGTCAGCGCGGAAACCCGCCGCGAAGTGGCCATGCGGTTCGGCGGCCTTCCCATCTCGGAAGGCGTGGCGCTCGGCCACGTCGTGCTGCATGAGCCGCGCATCGTGGTCACCCGCCTGATCGCCGAGGACGTCGAGCTCGAACGCCGCCGCCTGGCCCAAGCGATCGAAGACCTCACCGGCACGATCGACAACATGATGGAGCGCGGCGACTTGGCCCGCGCCGGCGAGCATCGCGAGGTGCTCGAAGCCTTCCGTATGTTCGCCCACGATCATGGCTGGCGCCGGCGGCTCGACGAGGCGCTGCTCACCGGCCTCACCGCGGAAGCGGCGGTGCAGCGCGTGCGCAACGATACGCGCGCGCGCATGCTGCGCATGCCCGATCAGCACCAGCGCGACCGGCTGCACGATATCGACGATCTGTCCAATCGCCTGCTGCGGCTGCTTTCCGGCGGCGTGGGGACCGCAGCGACCGGAAACCTGCCGCAGGACGCCATCGTCGTCGCGCGCACCATGGGGCCGGCCGAGTTGCTGGACTACGACCGACAGCGTTTGCGCGGCCTTGTCTTGGAGGAGGGGGGTGCCGCGAGCCATGTCGCCATCGTGGCGCGCGCGCTCGGCATCGCCGCGCTCACCCACGTCAAAGGCGTGCTTGAATCGGTCGAACCGGGCGATGCGGCCATCGTCGACGCCGAAGGCGGCGAGCTGCATGTGCGGCCGACGCAAGAGGTGGTGTCGGCCTATGCCGACAAGGTGCGCTTCAGGGCGAGGCGTCAGGCGCAATATGCGGCTCTTCGCACCGTACCCTCGGTAACGCTCGACGGCGAGCGGGTCTCCTTGAATATCAATGCCGGCCTCCTGTTCGATCTGCCACATCTCGACCAGTCCGGCGCGGACGGCATCGGTCTGTTCCGCACCGAGCTGCAATTCATGATCTCGGCCACCTTCCCGCGGCTCGAGCAGCAGACGCGACTCTATAAGGCGATCCTCGATGCCGCCGGCGACAGGCCGGTGGTGTTCCGCTCGCTCGACGTTGGCGGCGACAAGGTGCTGCCGTATTTCCGCGCGGCCAAGGAGGAGAACCCGGCCATCGGCTGGCGCGCGATCCGCATGGCGCTTGACCGGCCGGCGCTCTTCCGCACCCAGATCAGGGCGCTGTTGAGGGCTGCGGCTGGGCGCGAGCTCAGGATCATGCTGCCGATGATTGCCGATGTGTCGGAGTTCGCGGCGGCCCGCACGCTGATCGACCGCGAGGTCACGATCCTCAAGCGGCACGGGCGGCCCGAGCCGAAGAAGCTGATGGTCGGGGCCATGATCGAGGTCCCGGCGCTGCTCTGGCAGCTCGACCGGGTGCTGCCCTTGGCCGATTTCGCCTCGGTCGGCTCAAACGATTTGATGCAGTTCCTGTTCGCGGCCGATCGGGGCAATACGCGTGTGGCCGAGCGTTTCGATGCGCTCAACCCGGCCGGGCTCAAGGCGCTCAAATTGATCGCCGACTCCGCCAAGAAGCATGACGTGCCGCTGACCTTATGCGGGGAGATGGCGGGCAAGCCGCTCGAAGCCATGACGCTGATCGGGCTCGGCTTTCGCTCGATTTCCATGGCGCCCGCCTCGGTCGGGCCGGTCAAAGCCATGGTCCTCTCTCTCGACGCCGGCAATATCAGGCGCAAATTGGAGGAGCTGTTGGAATCCAAGGACACGTCGTTGCGCGAGGATTTGAAGCGTTTCGCCGCAGAGCAGGGCGTACAGATTTAGCCTTTTGAACGCTATGACAAATCTTCAACTCGGGCCCCGATATGCTAGTCTCGCTTTAACTTGCAAACTTGACGCCGTTCAGCTTGTGTTAGCGGTGACAAACTGGACATGGGACCGGCCTTGCGATGCCGCTCGAGCCGCACCAAGTGCCGCCAAGCCCACAACCGGACGCCGCAGTACAGCGTCTGCTTATTCACGGGATTGAAGAGATGCCAGCCGGCTACGATGCTGAGGTGGCGGAGCTGTTTCGAGACTTGAGGGCCGCGACAGCTCTGTCGGAAATGGACCTCGCTGCGAGATTGGGCACCCGCGCCGACGTGGTGCAGTCGCTCGAGCAGGGGGCGCTTTATGCGCTTCCGCCTTGGGCCGAGACCTGCCGCGTGGTGAATGCCTATGGCACGCTGCTCAATCTCGATGTGCGCCCGCTGCTCAGGCGCATCTATGCGCAGCTCGAGGCGGGGATCGTCGAGCTTCAGCCCAAGCCCATGCCGGACGTTCCGGTGATGACGCCGCGCGAGCAAGACTATTCTTTCCCGCCCTCGAATGCAGGCGGCGCGCCGAAGCCGAATCCGCTCGATATTCCCTGGCCGCCGTCGCAGGCCGCGCCTCAGCCGCCGCAGCGTAATGCTTGGCCGAATGGACCGACCGCTCCTTCGCCGCAGCCGCCGCAGGCGCCTTATGCCTGGCAGAACACGCAAGGCACGCCGCCGCAGCAGCCACAAGCCTGGCCTGGTCAGCAAGCGCCGCAGCCGCCGCGGCCCAACGCACAGCCGCAGCCGCAGCGTCAGGCCCAAGCCCAGCCGCAAGCGGACCGCAGGCCTCAGCCGCCGCGCAGCCCGCAGCCTCAGCCTCAAGCGCCGCAGCAACAAGCCAAGCCGCGGCAGGCGTCGCCTGCCGAGCCGCATCCGCTCGATGCCGATTTTGGCGTCGAGCCGCTTGCCCCGGAATTGGCGCTTGAGCCAGAGCCTCAGCCGGAGAAGCCTCGCCGCCGGCCGGTTCTCCTCAAATTGGCCATTGGCGCGCTGGTGATCTCGATCGTGGCCTTCGGGCTGTGGATGACCCTCACCCATGCGCCCCTTCCCACCGGAGGCCAAGGCGCGGCCACGCAAAGCGGAACGCTCGACCCGGACGACCCCCGCAGCCGCAAGGCCGACAAGCTGCCAACGGCTCCTGGCGGCTAACGGCTCATCCAAGGCTGCATGACGACAATCCCCGCCGATAAGCTCGACAAGCTCGTCGCCCGTTGGCAGACGGTGCAAGGCACACTTGCCGCGGGCGCCGACCAGGAAAGCTATGTGCGGCTCTCCCGCGAGTTCGCCGAGCTTGACCCCATCGTCGGGACCATAACGGCGCTACGCAAGGCGATCGCCGAGCGCGGCGATCTGCAACAGCTGATCGACGATCCGGCTTCGGACGCCGAGATGGTGGCGCTGGCTGAAGCCGACCTCGAAGCGCTCGGGCCCAAGATCGAGGAGCTCGAGCGGCAGTTGAAAGTGCAGCTTCTGCCTAAGGACGCCGCTGACGAGAAGAGCGCGATCCTCGAAGTGCGCGCCGGCACCGGCGGGGAGGAGGCGGCGCTCTTCGCCGGCGACCTTTTCCGCATGTATCAGCGCTATGCCGACCGCCACGGCTGGAAGGTGAACGTGCTATCGGCGAGCGAATCCGCGACTGGCGGCTATAAGGAAATCATCGCCAACATCACCGGCAAGGGCGTGTTCGCGCGGCTCAAATTCGAGTCTGGCGTTCATCGCGTGCAGCGGGTGCCTGAGACTGAGGCGCAAGGCCGCATCCACACCTCCGCCGCCACCGTCGCCGTGCTGCCCGAGGCGGAGGAGGTCGACATCAAGATCGACGACAAGGATCTGCGCATCGACGTGTTTCGCTCAAGCGGCCCCGGCGGCCAGTCGGTCAACACCACCGACAGCGCGGTCAGGATCACGCATCTGCCCACCGGCCTCGTGGTCAGCCAGCAGGACGAGAAGTCGCAGCACAAGAACAAGGCGAAGGCGATGAAGGTCTTACGCGCGCGGCTCTACGAGATGGAGCGCGCCAAGCTCGACGCGGCGCGCGCGCAAGACCGCCGCAGCCAGATCGGCACCGGCGACCGCTCCGAGCGCATCCGCACTTATAACTATCCGCAAGGCCGCGTCACCGACCACCGCATCGGCTTCACCACGCACCAACTCCCTTATGTGCTGGAAGGCGCCGAAGCGCTCGACGAGATCATCGACGCGCTGATCACCGAGCATCAGACCACCCAGCTCGCCGCCATGCAGCAAGAAGCTCATGCCTGATCCTTTGACGGCAGCCGGACTTGCTACACCTCTCCCCGCGGGGGAGAGGTCGCGCGAAGCGCCAGTGAGGGGGATCCAAGCTCAAACTGCCATGTCCCCCTCACCCAAGCCCTCTCCCCCTCGGGGAGAGGGGGAGCATCCCTCCCTACGAGAGGCGTTCATCGCAACAGTGAGAGTCTTGCGCGAGGCGGGGATCGAGACGCCGGAGCTCGACGCGCGGCTCCTGCTCTGCCACGCCGCCGCCCTCAGTCACGAAGCCTATATCGCGCGGAGCCGGGAAGCGCTTCAGCCCGAGACGAGCGCGCGCCTCGATGCCGCGATCGCCCGCCGCCTCAAGCACGAGCCTGTCTCGCGCATCACAGGCAGCCGCGAGTTCTACGGCCGCAGCTTCCAGGTCGATGCGGATGTCCTCGACCCGCGCCCCGACACCGAGACCCTGATCGAGGCCGCGCTCGGAATCGTGAAGCGGCAACGCTGGCACGACAAGCCGCTCAGACTGCTCGATCTCGGCACCGGCACGGGCTGCATCCTCCTCACGCTCCTTGCCGAACTGCCGCGCGCGCGTGGCGTCGGGATCGATAAGAGTCAAGCGGCGCGGGCTTGCGCGTCTGCCAATGCGCGCCGGCTCGGGGTCGACGATCGCGCGCGGCTCATCGCGGCGGACTGGCTCGATGGGATCGAGGGCAGGTTCGACCTGATTCTCTCGAATCCGCCTTACCTTCCCTCGTGCGACATCCCTGGCCTTGCCCCCGATGTCGCGGGCTACGACCCCATCCTCGCGCTTGACGGTGGCGCCGACGGCCTCGACGCCTACCGGCACGTCGCCGCACGCGCGCCCCGGGCGCTCGCCGAAGACGGGAGGCTCGTCTTGGAGATCGGCGCGACCCAGGCCGAAGCCGTGCAGAAAATCCTGTGCGAGGCTGTGCTTAGGCCCCAAGCGCTGCGGCGCGACCTTGCCGGCAGACCCCGGGTGGTTGTGGCAGCACGTGAACCTGCCTTGGGGGCCAAGCGCCGCAAGGCCAAAATACCGCTTGGAAAACCGCCATGTTCGGATTAAGTTCACTTGTAGCACACGACGATTTCGGCCATTCGCGCAGGGCAAGCGCGCCGGCCGGTTGCAACGGCAACACGAGCGGATTCTCGCGATTCTCGATTGTCAGGCCCTTGGAGGCCTCTCGGAACGTGCAAGGGACGCTCAACCGCCCATCAGGCTGAGGTTGGCTGGCGCTAGCTGCTAGGACTTTGGACGCATAGCGCCGGAGTGAACGACTCATAACAAGGCGAAACAAGCGCGCGTAGACGACTGCACGGCTGAAAGCCGAATTCCGGGCGCGGAAGAGCGTGTTGGAAGGGCCGCCGCCGTGGGGATCAAGTGAGTAGACAGGGAAGGACGCGGGGGCGAAAGGCTCCGCCTAGCAGGTGATTAAAAGGATATGAGGCAAGGACAGCAAAATCGCAGGGGGCGCGGCCGCGGCCGTAAACCCCAAAATCCACTGGCGCGGAATTACGAGTCGAACGGCCCCGACGTGAAGATCAGGGGCACCGCGGCGCATATCGCCGAGAAATATATGTCGCTCGCGCGCGACGCTATCGCCTCGGGTGACATGGTCACGGCGGAGAGCTATCTCCAGCACGCCGAGCATTACAATCGCATCATCATGGCAGCCCAGGCGCAGATGGGCCCGCAGCATGGCGGGCAGCACCAGGGCGGGGAGAGCCCTAACGGCGCCTATCGTCAGCCGGCCCGCTGGAACGCGGACGAGGAAGGCGACGAAGAGTTTGCCGCCGAAGGCGCAAGCGGCGGAGAGCAGGCGCAGGGGAGCCAGGATCAGAGGCGCCATGCCGGCTACCGCGAGCATCATCAAGGCGGCGGACGCGACCGCGACCGCGGCCGGCACGGCGGCAATGGCCGCGAGCGCGGCGACCGCGATGGCAATGGCTCGGACCAAGCCGAAGCGCACCAGCCCGACGAGACCAACCCCGACCCCGTGAGCTAGGGGCTTCTTTTCCGCGCTTATTGCCTGAACGCCTCATGCTGAGGAGCGCTGCGTAGGCGGCGCGTCTCGAAGCATGCCTTGTCATGCCCGCGAAAGCGGTTATCCAGTAAACACTGGCGCAAGCTGCTTTGAGCCGCGCCCGCTCCCAGATGTAGCCCCTTTTTTCTGAGAAATCCCGGCGCTATATCTCCGTTAACGGTGCCTGCGTTATGAGCCCCTGGCGCTTGGCACCCCCTGCCCAAATTCCTCGCACGCACCACGCGGGACAAAATCCATGGATTTCGAGAAACTCTCAGACCGCCTCAAGGGATTCCTCCAGTCGGCGCAGACGCTTGCCGTGCGCGAGGGCAACCCGCAGATCACGCCCGAACATCTTTTGAAGGTGCTGCTCGACGACACCGAGGGGCTCGCGGCGGGGCTCATCAAGCGCGCCGGCGGCAATCCGAAGATCGCGCTGGAGAAGACCGAGGCCGCTCTCGCCAAGCTGCCCCAGGTCTCCGGCGGCGGGGCGGCGCAGCCGCATATGGCCGCGGCACTCGCCCGCGTGATGGATCAGGCCGAGCAGATGGCGGTGAAGGCGGGCGATTCGTTCGTCACCGTCGAGCGTGCGCTCCAGGCACTGGGCTTGAGCAAGGAGGCCGAGTCCTCGAAGATCCTGACCGACGCCGGGCTCACGCCGCAAAATCTCAACGCCGCCATCAACGATCTGCGCAAGGGCCGCACCGCCGATTCGGCCGGCGCCGAGCAGAGCTACGATGCGCTGAAGAAATATACGCGCGACTTCACCGAAGCGGCGGCCGCCGGCAAGCTCGATCCCGTGATCGGCCGCGACGAGGAGATCAGGCGCACCATCCAGGTTCTGTCGCGCCGCACCAAGAACAATCCCGTGCTGATCGGCGAGCCGGGTGTCGGCAAGACCGCCATCGTCGAGGGGCTGGCGCATCGCATCGTGCAGGGCGACGTGCCGGAGAGCCTCAAGGACAAGAAGGTGCTCGCGCTCGACATGGGCGCGCTGATCGCCGGCGCCAAATATCGCGGCGAGTTCGAGGAGCGGCTGAAGTCCGTGCTGTCGGAGATCGAGGCGGCCGAAGGGCAGATCATCCTCTTCATCGACGAGATGCATACGCTGGTCGGCGCGGGGAAGGCCGACGGCGCGATGGATGCGTCGAACCTGCTCAAGCCCGCGCTCGCGCGGGGCGAATTGCATTGCGTCGGCGCGACCACGCTCGACGAATATCGCAAGCATGTGGAGAAGGATGCGGCCTTGGCGCGGCGCTTCCAGCCGGTCTATGTGCCGGAGCCCACGGTGGAAGACGCCATCTCCATCCTGCGCGGGCTGAAGGAGAAATACGAGCTGCATCACGGCGTGCGCATCTCGGACGCAGCGCTGGTCACCGCCGCCACACTCTCCAACCGCTACATCGCCGACCGCTTCCTGCCCGACAAGGCGATCGACCTCGTCGACGAGGCGGCGTCGCGTCTGCGCATGCAGGTCGACTCCAAGCCCGAGGAGCTTGACGAGCTCGACCGGCGCATCATGCAGCTCAAGATCGAGCGCGAAGCGCTGAAGAAGGAAAAAGACTCAGCCTCCAAGGACCGGCTCGCCAAGCTCGAGAAGGAGATCGTCAATCTCGAGGAGAAGGCGAACGCGCTCACAACGAAATGGCAGGAGGAAAAGCAGAAGCTCGCCTCCGCGCAAAAGCTGAAGGAGCAGCTCGACCAGGCCCGCATCGAGCTCGACCAGGCGCAGCGCAAGGGCGACCTCCAGCGCGCCGGCGAGCTCGCCTATGGCGTCATCCCCGATCTCGAAGCGAAGCTGAAGAAGCTCGAAGAGGAAGAGTCGAAAGGCGGGGCGATGGCGCAGGAGGTGGTGACGCCCGACCTGATCGCGCAAGTGGTCTCCCGCTGGACCGGCATCCCGGTCGACAAGATGCTGGAAGGCGAGCGCGAGAAGCTGTTGCAGATGGAAACGCAGATCGCCAAGCGCGTGGTGGGGCAGGAGGAGGCGGTCGAGGCCGTCTCGACCGCGGTGCGCCGCTCACGCGCCGGCCTGCAAGACCCGAACCGCCCGATCGGCTCGTTCATGTTCTTGGGTCCCACCGGCGTCGGCAAGACCGAGCTCGCCCGCGCGCTCGCCGAATTCCTGTTCGACGACGAGCACGCCATCATCCGCATCGACATGAGCGAATATATGGAGAAGCACTCGGTGGCGCGGCTGATCGGCGCCCCCCCCGGCTATGTCGGCTATGAAGAGGGCGGCGCGCTCACCGAGGCCGTGCGCCGGCGCCCCTATCAGGTCATCCTGTTCGACGAGATCGAGAAGGCGCACCCCGACGTCTTCAACGTGCTGCTGCAGGTGCTCGACGACGGCCGCCTGACCGACGGCCAGGGCCGCACCGTCGATTTCCGCAACACGCTGATCATTATGACCTCCAATCTCGGCTCGGAATATCTGGTCAACCAGCCGGAAGGCGAGGACTCAGAGCAAGTGCGGGAGCAGGTGATGAACGAGGTGAAGGCGCGTTTCCGCCCCGAGTTCCTCAACCGCGTCGACGAGATCATCCTGTTCCACCGGCTGAAGCGCGAGCAGATGGGCAAGATCGTCGAGATCCAGCTCGAGCGGCTACAGAAGCTGCTCGCCGAGCGCAAGATCACGCTGAAACTCGACGACAAGGCTAAGGACTGGCTGGGCCAGAAGGGCTACGACCCGGCCTATGGCGCGCGGCCATTGAAGCGCGTCATCCAGAAATATGTGCAGGACCCGCTCGCCGAGCAGGTGCTGGCCGGCAAGATCCATGACGGCGAGACGGTGAAGATCTCGGCCAACAAGGACGGCCTCATCATCAACGGCCAGGCCATCAAGCAAGCAGCTTAGGTAGCCTTGTTAGGCGCACAGCCGACGTCGGCTAATGATGCTGTGGACGGCGCCCACTCTGCGGCATCGAAGTGCCATAGGGTGGCTGCGTTGTAGCAAACCACGTTGAGGGGAGCCGTCCATGGGCGAGGCTAGCACGATTGGTCTTGATATTGCGAAGTCGGTCTTTCAGGTGCACGGGGTTGATGGTTCAGGCGCGGTGGGTGATCCGCAAGCGTGTCAGTCGTTTGAAGCTGCTCGAGTTCTTCGCTGCTCTGCCGCCTTGCCTCGTCGGGATCGAAGCCTGCCCGTCAGCGCATCATTGGGGACGTGAGCTGCAGGCGCTTGGTCACACGGTGCGGCTGATGCCGCCGAGCTATGTGAAGGCCTATCTGAAGCGC
>DATAFR010000125.1:0-17974 GCA_036257375.1 Methyloceanibacter sp. | reverse complement strand
CTGCGCCGGAAGACGGAGGCGCCTTAAAGGTCGACGGATCGCCGGACGGAGGCACCGAACTTTGCTCCTCAGGGGCACTTGATGGAAGCTGACCCGCTTCCGTTCCAGAACCCGGTTGGTCCTGCATGTTGGACGAGTCTTCAACTGCCAGTGCAGGTGACAGCCCCAAGAAGAATACGATGGCAGTGGTTGTCAAAAGGCGGTTCATGGGAGATCTCCTTGGTCCCTTTGGACCATTTGGTCTTCCCGCCCTATAAACGAACTTATTCGCCCGAGGTAGGTTCCGGGCTCTCTTGAAGGGAGGGCATAGTCATGCTGCTTACACCACCAAAACAGGCGCGCGGGGGGCGCGCGGTTAGAACCCTACATGGCGTAGATGACAGGAAGACGAAGGGCGAAGCCAAGAAAGAAGCCGGCCCCTTAACTTATGAAGGGGACCTAGGAGCAGGGGGAACCATGCTCGGCTCTGCTCCATGGCCAATTTTGTAGACTGCAATGGAACGAAAGTAGGGCCGCCGTGCCAACGCTGTGCAAGGCATTAGGCCACCATCGAGTTCACCAATGGCAAGCGGCCTGGGGTGCGCTTGAAGAACTCAGAAGCCGTAGGAAGCCCACCCAGGCCCGTTAAGGCCTGAGTGGGTATCGGCATGGGTAGAAATCCAATGGCCCTAGTTTTTGGCCTAAATCCGCCGCTTACCTGCAGAAATACCAGCCGCCATCGGCACCTTGGAAATAGCCCGTGTTGGGATTGAAGTACGGACCGTGCAGATTGCGGCAATAGTTGTACCAGCCGGGGCTCCACGGTGGAGGACCGTAAGCGGCCGGGCCGTAATAGGCCGGATAGGCTGGAGGGGGCGGCGCCACATAAACCTCGCGCGGCGCGAGCGCCGAACCGACGATGGCGCCGACGCCGAAGCCGACAAGGCCGGCGCCCCAAGCATTGCCGTGACCGCGCCCCGCTTCAGCGGGCGCGGGTAATGCAAGCGTGCCCAAGCCGATGAGTGCCGCAGCGGCGAGGGCCTTCAAAGATCCATTTGTCATTGTCGTGTCCCGCATCGTTGAGCCCGCGAAGTGCCCCTAAGCGAGCTGGAGGTTTCCCTGGGATGGGATCGAACAAGTAAGCTCTCGATTTTTGTCAAAATAGAGCCGCCAAAATGAATCGCCCGTTAAGGGATTGCGGCACGCACGCGGCAAACAAAAAACCGCCGGGCAGAAGCCCGGCGGTTCTCAATCAGAGTGCGCGCTTGAACTAAGCGAGCTGGATGTTGGCGGCCTGCTTGCCGCGGCCGCGGCGGTCGTCCTCGATCTCGAAGGAGACCTTGTCGCCCTCGTTGAGGGGCGGGACGCCGGAACGCTCCAGAGCGGAGGCGTGTACGAACACGTCCTTGCCGCCGTCTTCGGGCTGAATGAAGCCGAAGCCGCGCGCATGATTGAAGAATTTCACTGTGCCGTTGACACGAGCCATGAGGGAATTTCCTTTCCCGTTGAAGTTAACACAAACGGGCCGTAGGCCCCCGAAAGGGGTCCTTCGGCGTCTTGAGATGTCAGGAAAGGTCGTGCTCTTTTGCAGCGATAGTCACTTGCCGTCGTCCAAGTCCGCGCCCAAAGCCTTGGGCGCCCGGTCTGGCAAACATGGTGGATAAGGCGGCGCTTGGCAAGCCCGAAGTGGTTGCTCCGTCATCACAATCTTCGCCGGAAATCGGCCTTTCGAAATCTAAACGGCAGATGAACGGCGCCCTCAGAGAGGGTTCAGCCGCGAAGTCCTAGAGCTTGCACCACGAACGGCGCGAGACGCGCGCCAGGTGCTCTCGAAAGGCTCGCGACATGTGGAAGATCGTGGTGATCCTGCTGCTCACGGCCCTCGCCATTCTGATGGCGCGGCTGATCTACGAAGCGCCGGTGCTCCAGACCCGCGTCGGCGCGATCGTCTCCGAGATGCAGGGCGGCGCTCCCGCACCGCTTGCCCCGCCGCTGATGTATGCCGGCGTGCGGGGGTAGGGCCGCTAAGGCCAGCGCACCAATGGCGGCATGGAGGAGAGGATCGCCTCGACATTGCCGCCGGTCTTCAGGCCGAAGATCGTGCCGCGGTCGTAGAGCAGGTTGAACTCGACATAGCGGCCGCGCCTGACGAGCTGCTCCTCGCGGTCGGCGTCGGACCAGGGCGTCACGATATTGCGGCGGACGATCTCCGGATAGATGCGCAAGAAGGCCTGGCCGACCTTCTGCGTGAATTCGAAGTCGGCCTTCCAATCGCCGGTGTCGAGATAGTCGTAGAAGATGCCGCCGATGCCGCGCATCTCGCCGCGATGCGGCAGATAGAAATATTCGTCGCACCAATCCTTGAAGCGTTCATAGTCGGCTGACGGCTCGCCCTCGCAGGCCGCCTTCATCGCCGCGTGAAAGTCGCGCGAGTCATTATCCTCTTGCGTGCGGCGCCGCATCAGCACGGGCGTAAGGTCGCCGCCGCCGCCGAACCAGCCTTTCGAGGTCACCACCATGCGCGTGTTCATATGCGCGGTCGGCGCGTTGGGGTTCACGGGATGAGCGATGAAGGAGATGCCGCTCGCCCAGAAGCGCGGGTCTGCTTCGGCGCCGGGAATCTGCTTGGCGAATTCGGGCGGGAAGGTCCCATGCACGGTCGAGGTATGGCAGCCGACCTTCTCGAACACGCGGCCCGACATCAGCGCCATGACACCGCCGCCACCCTCCGCGCCGTTCCGCTCGTTGCGCGTCCAGGGCGTCTTGACGAAGCGGCCTGCCGCTCTTCCCTCGCAGCCGGGTAGGCCTTCCGCCTCGTCCTCGACCGCTTCGAGGCCCGCGCAAATCTGATCGCGCAGATGCTCGAACCAGGCGCGGGCACGCTCTTTGCGCGCGGGGCTGAACGTCTCCAACGGGCTCTGCTCTTTCGGTGTCTTCTGATCCATAGTCGAGGGCCTTGTGGCTAGCGGATGAGCACGCTCAAAGCCATGACTTGGCGAGGCTTGCGCGGCTTTGACCGGGATCAAGACGCTCGTGCAAAGGGAGGCCTATGCCGGGATCTCTGACCGAAGTCTTTAATGCGCCAATTTGCCCAACTCGCCGCCCCTGGACAACCCCGGGAAGCCGATGCAAGAAAGCGGCACAAGAATGCCAAAAATGGCATCAGGAGAGGCAAACCCCAAGGCGCGTTGGGTTCGGGCACGGCTTGAGGCCGCGGCTGAAGTGCTTGCTTCGCGCCCGGCTAATTGGCATGGGGTTTCGCTCGGGAGAGCATCCCGAGCCTTGATCTAGGAGCTTCCGGCGCGTGGCCACCAACGATATTTCCCTTAATCCATCTCTGACCGACGACGATGAGCCGACACGGCGCGATGTCATTTTGATCGCGGCTGGAGGCTTTGCCGCGATCGGCGCCGCTGCCGCGCTCTGGCCTCTGCTCGACCAGATGAGCCCCGACGCTTCCACGCTGTCTCTTGCCACCACCGATGTCGACGTCTCGCATATCGAGGCGGGGCAGGCGATCACCGTGATGTGGCGCGGCAAGCCGATCTTCATCCGCCACCGCACCGACAAGGAGATCGAAGAGGCGAAGGCGACGCCACTCGACGATCTGCCCGATCCGCTGGCGCGCAACGCCAATCTTCCCGAGGATGCGACGGCCGCCGACACCAACCGCGCCGCGAAGGACCGCGAGCCCTGGCTCGTGATGATCGGCATCTGCACGCATCTCGGCTGCATCCCGAAGGGGCAGGCGGTCGGAGACTATAAAGGCGAGTATGGCGGCTGGTTCTGTCCCTGCCACGGCTCGCAATACGACACGGCCGGGCGAATCCGCAAAGGGCCGGCGCCGCAGAACCTCGCCATCCCGCCTTACGCCTTTACTTCCGACACCAAGATCAAGATCGGGTAGGGCGACGATGGCGCATCCTTCGACCTACCAGCCCAAGACCGGCATCGAGCGCTGGCTGGACGCGCGGCTGCCGATCCCGCGGGTGATGCACGACCAGTTCATGGTCTTCCCGACGCCGCGCAATCTTAACTACTGGTGGACCTTCGGCGGCATTCTCACCTTCATGCTGGTTGCGCAGATCGCCACCGGCATCGTGCTTGCCATGCACTATGTGCCGAGCGAGGCGGATGCTTTTAATTCGATCGAGAGGATCATGCGCGACGTCAATTGGGGCTGGCTGCTGCGCTATTCGCACGCGGTCGGCGCCTCGATGTTCTTCGTCGCCGCCTATATCCACACCTTCCGCGGCCTCTATTACGGCTCCTACAAGGCGCCGCGCGAGGTCTTGTGGATCCTCGGCGTGCTGATCCTCTTGCTGATGATCGCCACGGCCTTCATGGGCTATTCGCTGCCTTGGGGGCAGATGAGCTTCTGGGCGGTGACGGTGATCACCAATCTGTTCTCATCGCTCGATTCGGTGATCCCCGGCCTGGGCACGCGGCTCGTGGAGTGGATCTGGGGCGGCTTCGCCGTCGGCGGACCGACGCTCAACCGGCTTTACTCATTGCACTATCTCTTCCCCTTCATCATCGCCGGCGTCGTGGTGCTGCATATCTGGGCGCTGCACATCCCGGGCAACAACAACCCGACCGGCATCGACGTGAAGACGGCGAAAGACACGGTTCCATTTCATCCCTACTACACGATCAAGGACGGCTTTGCGCTGGTCGCCTTCATTCTCGCCTTCGCGGCAATCGTGTTCTATGCGCCGAACTGGCTCGGCCATCCCGACAATTACATCCCGGCCAACCCATTACAGACGCCCCCGCATATCGTGCCGGAATGGTATTTCCTCCCCTTCTACGCCATCCTGCGTGCCATCCCGAACAAGCTGTTCGGCGTGATCGCGCTGCTGGCGTCGATCGGCATCCTTTTCTTCGTGCCCTGGCTCGACACCTCGAAGGTGCGCTCGACCCGCTACCGGCCGATCTACAAATGGTTCTTCTGGGCCTTCGTGCTGACGTGCCTCGTGCTCGGCTATCTCGGCTCGCAGCCGCCGGAAGGGTGGTACCTGATCTTGGGGCGCATTTTCACCGTCTACTATTTCGCCTTCTTCCTCGTGGTCATGCCGGTCGTCGGGCTGATCGAGAAGCCGCGCGGGCTTCCCGGCAGCATCACCGAGCCCGTGCTCGGACCGCAGGAGGTCAAGGCGCCGCCCGCCCCTAAGGTGCCGCTCAAGCGCAAGCCTGCGGAGCTCGTCTGATGCGGTCCCCTTCAGCCACGCTTGCCGCAACGCTCGCTCTTCTCGTCGCGCTTCCTGTCGCCGGTATGGCCGAGGAGGCAGGCAACAATCACGCGCCGGAGATCGCGCGTCAGAGTTGGAGCTTCTCTCCACCCTTCGGCACCTACGACAACGCGCAGCTCCAGCGCGGCTTCCAGGTCTACAAGGAAGTGTGCTCGAGCTGCCACTCGATGCGGCTTCTGTCCTATCGCAATCTCGGCGAGTCGGGCGGACCCGAATTTTCGCCCAAGGCGGTCGACATCCTCGCGTCGCAAGTCCAGGTGACCGACGGACCGAACGAGAAGGGCGAGATGTTCCAGCGTCCGGCGCGGCCGTCAGACCCGTTCCGCTCGCCCTTTGCCAACGATCAACTGGCGCGTAACGCCAATAACGGCGCGCTGCCGCCCGACCTTTCGGTGATCGCCAAGGCGAGGCCGGGCGGCGCCGATTATCTCTACGCGCTGCTCACCGGCTATCGCCCGGCGCCGGAAGGTTTCCAGGTGGCGCAGGGCATGCACTACAACGCCGCCTTCCCTGGGCATCAAATCGCCATGCCGCCGCCTTTGAGTGATGGCGTCGTCTCCTACACCGACGGCACCAAGCCGACGGTCGACAACTACGCCCGCGACGTCGCGGCCTATCTGATGTGGGCCGCCGAACCGAAACTAGAGGAGCGGCACAAGGTGGGCGCGCGGGTGATGATCTTCCTCATCGTTTTCGTGGTGATCATGTATCTCGCCAAGCGCGCGGTGTGGGCGCGGCTCAAGCATGGCGGCGCCACGCACGCGGCCTAGGTCTCTTCGGGCTCGCTAGGGTATAAGGGCAACCATGCAACGCGCCCTTATCGCTCTCCTCGTCTTTGTCGTCGCTCTCCCCGCTTTCGCCGGCGACGAGGCGCAACGTCCTCGCGACATGGTGCTGCTCACCGTGAGCGGCATGATCGGCAAGACCAATCGCGGCCCCCTCGATCAGAAACGCGACAGTCTGCTCGCCTTGCAGAAGGTGGAATTCAAAGGCGCGTTCGCGTTCGACCGCGCCATGCTGCTTGCGTTGCCGCAAGGGGCGGTGACGGCGCAGCCTTCCGTGACAAGCCCGCGACGTTCAAGGGACCGTTGCTGCGCGAGGTGCTCGGCTTCATCGAGGCAGCCAAGGTCAAGGTCGCCTTCATGGCGATCGACGGCTATAGCGGCTGGCTCGCGCCAGAGGACATCGAGACCTCGGATTGGATCCTCGCGCTCGAGGCCGACGGCGTTCCGCTTGGGCTTGGGCAGCAGGGGCCGATCTGGCTGATCAATACGCGCGCGCCCGACTTCAAGCCTGACGACACGCGTCATGGCCATTGGGTCTGGGCGCTGTTCTACATGCATATCGGCGAGTAAGGGGACGGCATGACAAAGGCGGTGTTGGGGGTGATCGGCGGATCGGGTCTTTACGATTTGCCGGGGCTCGAGAATGTCCGGGAGAAGCGGATCGAGAGTCCATGGGGCGAGCCCTCGGCGCCGCTCAGGATCGGCGAGATTGGCGGCCTCCCGCTCGTGTTCCTGTCGCGCCACGACAAGGGTCACAGGCTGTCGCCCACCGACATCAATTACCGCGCCAATATCGACGTGCTGAAGCGGGCGGGGGTGACCGACCTGGTCTCGGTGTCGGCTTGCGGCTCATTCAAGGAAGAGTTGCCGCCGGGCACCTTCGTGCTGGTCGATCAGTTCGTCGATCGCACGTTCCATCGGCCGAGCTCGTTCTTCGGCACGGGTTGTGTCGCGCATGTGTCGATGGCGCACCCGGTCAGTCCGCGCTTGCGCATCCATCTCGCCGAGGCGGCCGAGGCGGAAGGCATCCCGGTGGTGCGGAGCGGCACCTATGTCTGCATCGAAGGTCCGCAATTCTCCACGCTGGCCGAAAGCCTGACCTATAAGGGCCTTGGCTATTCGGTGATCGGCATGACCAATCTGCCCGAGGCCAAGCTCGCCCGCGAGGCTGAGATCTGCTACGCGACCGTCGCCATGGTCACAGATTTCGACTGCTGGCATCCGGACCATGACGCCGTCACCGTCACCGACATCATCAAAGTGCTGATGTCCAATGCCGAGAAAGGCGCCAAGCTGGTGGCGAGGCTCGCGCGCAATTTCCCCCGCGAGCACGAGCCTTGTCCGATCGGCTCTGATCGCGCGCTCGACACGGCGATCATCACCGCGCCGGAAGCACGCGATCCGGAGCTGATAAAGAAGCTCGATGCGGTGGCGGGCCGCGTGCTGAAGGGCTAGCGGCGCACCCGCGTCACTGGGCGGGCGCCGGCGGCGTCGGCACTTCCGGGAGCTGCAGGCCGATCACCCCCAACACGGCGGTTAAGATGGCTCCCGCCAGCGCGACAATCAGCATGAAGATGATCAGCGCCGGGATCGAGGCGATGCTCCATTTCACCAGGATCATGACGATCCGCCAGAAGGGAACGTCGATGTCCCGAATGGTGACCAGGTTGGACCCGTCTGTCATAGAATTGCCCCCAAAGATTTAAGCGGCGCTCTCGACTAGCCAGCCGCTCGCGGTTCGACTATAGGCTCGATGACTGTGCGACTTCGGCGCCGGTTCGAGCCCGATAATTTGGAGGTCCTTGATGAATCTGCTGACCGACCTCGACCTCAAGGACCTCGTGCGCACCATACCCGACTATCCGAAGCCGGGCATCATGTTCCGCGACATCACCACGCTGCTCGGCCACGCCAACGGCTTCCGCGCCTGCATCGAGCAGCTTGCGCAACCGTTCTTGAACCGCAGGGTCCAGGCTGTGGCGGGGATCGAGGCGCGCGGCTTCATCCTGGGCGGGGCGGTGGCGGACCGCTTGCGCTGCGGCTTCGTGCCGATCCGCAAGAAGGGCAAGCTGCCGGGAAAGGCGATCGGCCAGGATTACGAGCTGGAATACGGCATCGACGTGATCGAGATCCACGAGGACGCGATCGGGGCCGGCGATCCGGTGCTGCTGGTGGACGATCTGATCGCCACCGGCGGGACGGCCGAGGCCGCAGTCAAGCTGTTGCGCAAGCTGAAGTCCGACGTGGTCGGCGCCGCCTTCGTCATCGGCCTGCCCGATCTCGGCGGCGCTGCACGACTCGCCAATCTCGGGGTGGAGTGCCACACGCTCATCTCCTTCGAAGGGGATTAGGGTGAAAATCAACGGCAAGCACTATCGCACCATCTGGCTTAACCAGGACGGCAAGTCGGTCGACATCATCGACCAGACCAAGCTGCCGCACCAATTCGAGACGGTGACGTTGCATACCCTCGACGAGGCGGCGCGCGCCATCTCCACCATGCAGGTGAGGGGAGCGCCGCTGATCGGAGCAACCGCCGCCTATGGCGTGGCGCTTGCGCTCCGCAACGATGCCTCCGATGAAGCGCTCGATCGCGCCTGCGAGACGCTGGCCGCCACGCGACCGACGGCGATCAATCTTCGCTGGGCGCTCGAGGAGATGCAGAAGGCGGTGCGCAATCAGCCCCGCGACAAGCGCGTCGCCGCTGCCTTTACCCGCGCCGCGCAGATCTGCGATGAGGATGTCGAGACCAACCGCAGGATCGGCGAGCACGGGCTCGGCATCATCCGGGCGCATTCGGACAAGAAGAACGGTGCGGTGGTGAACGTCCTCACCCATTGCAATGCTGGCTGGCTCGCCTGCGTCGATTGGGGCACGGCGCTCGCGCCGATCTACCGCGCGCATGACGAAGGGATCAAAGTGCATGTCTGGGTGGACGAGACGCGGCCGCGCAATCAGGGCGCCTCGCTCACCGCCTTCGAGCTCGGCGCGCATGGCGTGCCGCACACGCTGATCGCGGACAATGCCGGCGGCCATTTGATGCAGAAGCGACAAATCGATCTCTGCATCGTCGGCACCGACCGCACCACCGCGACCGGCGACGTCGCCAACAAGATCGGCACCTATCTCAAGGCGCTCGCCGCGCGCGACAATGCCGTCCCGTTCTTCGTCGCGCTGCCTTATTCGACCATCGACTGGAGCCTCACCGACGGGAGCACGATTCCCATCGAGGAGCGCAATGCCGAGGAGGTTACACGCATGACGGGGCGTCTGCCCGACGGCAGCATCGCGACCGTGGAGATCGCGCCGGAGGGAACGCAGGCCGCCAATTACGGCTTTGATGTCACGCCGATGCGGCTTATCAGCGGCTTCATCACCGAGCGCGGCGTGACGCCCGCCACCCGCGACGGGCTGTTGACGCTCTACCCAGAGCACGCGAAAGGACGCGCGGCGTAGTCGCGGTCCGTGCCAGCCAATCCCTAGCTCAGCTTCCAACCCTGGGCATATACGGCTCCCCCGCCGCAGGCCTGCGTTCTCGGCGCCGACTTGTCATCGATCCAAGTAAGGCATTGGTGCCGGTCCGCGTTGTTCTGGGTTGGATCGACCGAGGAAATGGTGACGACGTCGCCGCGCTTGATGCAGTCCCTGCCAATGGCTTGCGTGAGCGCCTCGACTTTGGCCCTGAGTTCCCGCGCCACGGACTCGAGCGACGCATTCACCTGTGCCAAGTTCTTCTCGATGCACTCCATCCGCTCCTTCGGTTCCTTCAGTTTCGAGCAGTCCTTCAGCTCAGCCATTGAAATACCTCCCCAACAGGATTCAACCGGATGCAGCTAATAGTGGCATAGACGTGAGATGTGCAACCCAAAAGTGATGACTCCAGCCTTCACCCATTGCGCCTTGCATGTGCGCGATCTCGATGAGTCGGTCGCCTTCTACCGCGATTATTGCGGGCTTGAGGTGGTCAAGCGGCATGGGGAAGGCAATGGCCGCGTGGCTTGGCTTGCGAGCCCCGGCGAGGAAGAGCATTTCGTGCTGGTCTTGCTCGGAGGCGGACCGCCGCATGAGCAGCACGATGACGACATGACGCATTACGGCTTCGGCGTGCCCAACCGCGGGGACATCGACAGGATCGCCGAGCGCGGGAGGCGCGACGGCATTCTCCATTGGGAGCCGCGCGATTACGCACCGCCGACCGGCTATCTCTGCGCGGTCAAGGACCCGAGCGGCCATATCATCGAGTTCAGTCACGGCCAACCGCTTGGCCCGCACAAAGAGCGGAGGAGCTGACATGACCGAAGTCGATTCCGCGCCGACGGCCGGTGGTTGGCGCTTCAGGCTCGGGATCATCTGCTTTATCGCCGCATTCGCGATTCATTTGGTCACGCTGGTCGCGATGCTCGCTGGTGCAGGGCCTGGAACCGTCGCGGCCATCGCAGCGATGAATTTCGCGCTCAACAAGATCTTGCTGCTGGCGACCGTCGCGCTGCTAGGCAAGTCTGGATTCAACCAACTCAAGCAGATGGTGTTGGGAGCCATTGGTCGATACGCGCCTCCGCAAGAGGTTGGTCCGAGGCGCTACAGCATCGGCCTCGTCCTGTTCGTGATCCCCATCTTGATTGGCTGGGTGGGTCCTTATCTCGGCGACCTAGTTCCGCTCTTACGCCGTTATTCCGTGAGCGCCGCCATTGTCGGCGATATCATTTTGCTGTTCAGCCTGTTTGTCCTCGGCGGCAACTTTTGGGACAAGCTACGGGCGCTCTTCATTCGCGAGGCCAGGGTCGTTTATCCGGAGAAAGCTGCAGCCGCTTAGGTGAGCGAGCCGACCACGCCCTCGATCAGATAATCGGTCTGCTGAAGCTCGGCGGCATAAGGCCCGTAGGTCGTCCCGGCTGGGATCACCGTCTTGCCGGCGTTGTCCATGATCGGCCCGACGAAGAGCGGATCCCCGTTTTGCATCGCCTGCATGGCGGTCGTGGCGGCATTGATCGCTTGCGGCGTCGCCCCTGCGCCGAACGGACTCGACGCGACAAAGCCCTTGTCATACCCGCCGGTGACGAAGTTCGGCAATGTTCCGCCCTTCTGGAGCGTTTCAACGAACGTCTCGAACAGATCGGTCCACCTATATTCCGCGCCGGTGATGTAGCCCTTGGGCGCGAGCGGCGCTTGGTCGAAGGCATGACCGCATGTCTTGATCCCGCGATGCTCGGCGGTCTCGATGACGACCCTCGGCGCGTCGAGGTGACAGGTGATGACATCGCAGCCCGCATCGACCAGCGCATTCGCCGCCGCGGCGTCATGAACCTCGTCCTCCCACTCGCCGGTGAAGATGACCCGCACGTTCGCATGAGGGTTGGCCTGCCGGCAGCCGAGCAGAAATGAATTCACGTTGAGCAGCACGCTGCCGAACGGCTTGCCGGCGACGAAGCCGAGCATGTTGGTGGTCGTGCTGAGGCCCGCGGCAACGCCGTTCACATAATGGCCCTGGTTGAGCAAGCCATTTTGGCTGCCCACGTTGCGTGGATACGTGGCGTTCGCGAGCTGCGAGGCTTGGCGGAACACCACATTGGGATATTTCGCCGCCATCGCCAGAAGGAAAGGATCGTCGTCGAACGACGTCGAGATGATCAGGCCGGCGCCATCGGCGATCAGCCCCTCCATCGCCTTGGTGTAGGCGAGCGTCTCCGGCGTTTCTTTTCCGCTCGCGTAGTCGGTGCTCTCCGGAAGGTAGTCGGCCTCGACGACGCGCACGTTCGGAACGCCCCTCAGGGCCGCAGCCGCCGCCGCGTGGGACTCGTTCCAGCCCCAATCCATGCGCGGCCCGATATAGACGAAGCCTGCGGTAAGATCGGCCGAGCGCGCGGATCGAATTGGCAGCATTGCTGGGAACAGCCCGGCAGCGCCGAGCAGGGCAATGCCCTTGAGTGCGTCGCGCCGATTTGGATCCTTGATGCTCGCGGACTGCATGAGCGCTGCTGTTACTTCAACGGCCGGCAGTTCACGGCGATCGTCTGCATGGTCCGTCCGGCTTTTCCGTCGCAGCCCAAACGGTTTGCCTTGCCGTACACCGGCGGATCCAGAAAGTATTCAAAGTCGTCGGTGTCGTCCTGCTCGATGATCCTGTAGAGCTTGTACGGGCCGCTGTCGCAAATCACTTGCTCGCTGTCGACGAAAAGGGATGCCGGCAGGACGAAGATGTGCTCGACGTTCGCATCGGCCGCACAGAATTTTTTGGTAAGCTCGTCGTGATCCTTCACCTGAACAATCGGCGTGTCGTCTCGCGTAGGAGTCGACTGGGAGGATGCCGGGCCCGCGCTGATCATTGCCGCAATCGCCATGACAACGGCACTTCGATCTAGCTTTTGTCTTGCCATTCTTAGTGTCCCTGCTTGCTGAACGACGATGCCGTCCTGGTCAGGCTCATACAACATCTGATGGAATACACTCTTAATAATGAGATACTTGCTGGCCCCGGCGGTAGATTCGTCGTGACGTTGTATGTGGAGGCTTTAGTGCGCCAGCACCCCTCCCGGCTAACTCCTCTCGTTTCTGAATGGCCGCGTATGCGCTGAGCGTCTTCGTCCCAGAGGATCGTCGCGATGGAATATCAGGAGCTGCTCGACGTCGCGCTCGATTTCGCCACTGCCATTCTGCTCGGAGCCATGGTCGGCATCGAGCGCGAGAAGCGCAAGGCCGAGGAGAAAGACGCCGAGCATATCGCGGGCTTGCGGACGTTCACCCTGCTTGCCCTCTTGGGTGCGAGCGCGGGGTGGCTGGCAAGCAGCACATCGTCGCCGTGGGTGGTGGCGGGGGCGCTTCTCGTGGTCGGCGCTCTGGTTGCCGTCGGCTACTTCATCACCGGACGCGCCAATCCAGAGTCGGTCGGGCTGACCACCGAGGTCGCCGCCGTCATTGTCTTTCTGCTCGGCGCCATGGTCATGCTCGGTCATTCCGCGCTCGCCATCGGGCTTGGGGTCATCACCGCGGCGGTGCTCGCCTATAAGCAGCCGCTGCATAGCTTCGTCGATAAGCTTGGCTGGGACGATGTCTATGCCGGTGTGCGGCTTTTGATCGCGACTTTCATCGCGCTTCCGCTTCTTCCCGATGAGCCGATCGATCCGTGGGGCGCGCTCAACCCATACAAGCTTTGGCTGCTGGTCATCCTGATTTCGAGCCTGTCGCTCGTCGGCTATGTGCTGACGCGGCTGCTCGGGACCGCGCGCGGCACGGCGCTGACCGGGCTCACCGGCGGCCTCGTCTCATCGACGGCGGTGACCTTGTCATTCGCCAAGGAAGGACGCGACAACCCGCAAGAGGCGGCCGCGCTTGCCTGTGGCATCCTGCTCTCTTGGGCGGTCATGTTCGTGCGCGTGATCGTGCTGGTGGCGGTGGTCAATCGCGGGCTGCTTGCGCAAGTTGCGGTGCCTTTCGCGATCATGGCGATCGTCGTCGGCGGCTTCGCGGCCTATCTTTATTTTCACGGCGGCTCGGCCGACGGCACGGCTGCCAAAGGCAAGCTCAAGGTTCAGAATCCGTTCAGCCTGACCGAGGCGGCGAAATTCGCGTCGTTGTTCGCCGTGGTCCTGCTCGCGGTGAAGATCGTGCAGGAGCATTTCCCGCCGAGCGGGCTTTACGCCGTGGCAGCACTTTCCGGTCTCGTCGATGTCGATGCCATCACGCTGTCGATGTCGGAATTCGCTCAGAGCGGCGAGGCGCGCGTCGCGGTGATCGCCATCGTCATCGCCGCGATCACCAACACGATCGTGAAATGCGGCATGGCCTTCTTCCTGGCCGGCGCCGCGCTCGGCAACAAGCTGCTCATCGCAACGGTGGCGACGCTTGCCGCCGGTCTCGCCAGCGCTCTCTTTCTTTAGGCGGGGCCATCTTCTTTTCACACTGAGACAGTAGCTTGATCTCATGCGACCGATGCTCCTCTCAGCGTCTTTCTTGGCGGTGGTCCTGCTGGCGTTGCCGGCCGAAGCGGCGGAGGTTCAATATTTCTCGGTGCCACAAGGCGACCACCCGCACGACGTGGCGCCGGCGCCCGACGGCACGGTCTGGTACACCGGGCAGCGCGCGGGCGTGCTCGGGCGTCTCAATCCGAAGACGGGGGAAGTGGAGCGCATTCCGCTCGGGCAGGGCTCCGCGCCTCATGGCGTCATTGTGGGGCCCGACGGCGCGGCCTGGGTGACGGATAGCGGGCTCAACGCCATCGTTCGCGTCGATCCCAAGACGAAGGAGGTGAAGACCTGGCCTCTGCCCAAGGAGCGTGCCAACGCCAATCTCAACACGCCCGCCTTCGACGGCAAGGGCCGCATCTGGTTCACCGGGCAGTCCGGTATTTACGGCCGCCTCGACCCTGCGACCGGAAAGATGGATGTGTGGGACGCCCCAAAACGCGTGGGACCCTATGGCATCGACGCGACGCCCAAGGGCGAGATCTATTACGTCTCGCTGGCAGGAAGCTTTCTCGGCAAGCCGGACCTCGAGACCGGCGAGACCACGGTGATAGAGCCGGAGACTCCCGACGCGGGCACGCGTCGTGTCTGGTCGGACTCGAAGGGAAGGCTTTGGGTCAGCGAATGGAATGCCGGCAATCTCAGCGTCTTCGACCCGGCGACCAGGGACTGGCAAGTCTTCAAGCTGCCGGGCGAGGAGCCGCATGCCTATGCCGTCTTTGTCGACGACAAGGACAAGGTCTGGGTGAGCGACTTCGCCGCCAACGCCATTCTCAGGTTCGATCCGGAAGCATCGACCTTCGAGAGCTTCCCGAGCGACAAACCCAACGCCGCCGTGCGCCAGATGCTCGGACGCCCCGGCGAGATGTGGGGGGCTGAATCCGGCACTGACCGTCTCGTGGTGATCCGCTAGAGCTGAAAGTTGCCGGTTCCGACGCTAGAACTTGTCATAAGTCACGCAGCAACAATCTTTCAGGCCGTCATCGCGCAATCTGCAGGAGAGCTTCTCCTCGACGCCTCGGCAAGCTTGCGGAAGCGCGTCGGACGCGAGCCCGTTGTTGCAAGCGGACGCGGTGTAGTGCACGCAATTGCCGCCCAGCAATTCAGAGTTCTTCGGGCATTGGCAATTCGGCGGAGTGCCGACCATGCCGTTTTGGCAGGCGGTCGGGTCAGCGGCGCCTGCGCCGCTCTGATTGGTCGTCCGGCTACCCTCGGCAGGAGGCAAGCCTTCCTCTCCAGGCGCCGGAACCTCCGGCGACGTCTCATCATTCCTGATCGGAGCGCCCGGCGTAGCATTCTTGCCGAACTGGGTCCCGGCTTTGGGGTCGGACTTGCACTTGAACGTGCCATCGAACATGCCGCACACGATCCCAGCGTCTGCAACGCTGCCGCCGAGGCTCAGAGACAGCGCAAGACAAGCCGCGAGCGAAAACCCATGAAGCAGACGCATGCAAACGCCCTCCGTCGTGCCGTCAGCATAAAGACACAGGCGCCGATTTGAACAGTCCGATTGGGCCCAATAAGGGCCGAAACCATGCCACGCGCCCCTTGCCAGAGGGCGTTTGGCTTGTCACCATAGCGTTACCAAGGCTTGCGCGGGTGGGTGCGTCAGGAGCCTTCCCGCGGTCATAACCGCAAGGGAGGAGTCCATGGGCCAAGCGCAGGGCCAGCCAGCCCGCAGCGCCCGCTGCATCGCACTGGTTGGCCCCTATCTCAGCGGAAAGACAACCCTTCTCGAAGCCATTCTGGCGCGTACCGGCGCCATCACCCGGCAGGGCTCGACGGCGAGCGCCAACACGGTGGGCGATGCCTCTGAAGAGGCCAGGCATCACGGCATGAGCGTCGAGCTCAACGTGGCCACCATCGATTTTCTCGGCGACAGCTTTACGTTCCTCGACTGCCCGGGCTCGATCGAGTTCCAGGCCGACGCCTCGCATGCGCTCACGGCCTGCGATGCGGCCGTCGTGGTGTGCGAGCCAGACGAGAAGAAGGTGCCCGCGCTCCAGCTCATCCTCAAGCAGCTGGAAGACCGCGGCATCCCGCACTTTTTGTTCATCAACAAGATCGACAAGGCCGAGGCGCGGGTGCGCGACATCGTGCCGATGTTGCAGCCGGCATCGACCAAGCCGCTCGTGCTGCGGCAGATCCCGATTTGGGAGAACGACATCGTCACCGGCTTCATCGATCTCGCGCTGGAGCGCGCTTACGTCTATCGCGAGCACGCGCCGAGCGAGGTGGTCGAGATTCCCAAGCCTCTTGCCGAGCGCGAGAAGGAAGCGCGCTTCTCGATGCTGGAGAAGCTTGCCGACTACGACGACGGGCTGATGGAGCAATTGCTCGAAGACGTGCCGCCGCCGCGCGACAAGGTGTTCGACGATCTCTCCAAGGAGCTGCGCGAGGGGCAGATCTGCCCGGTGCTGCTGGGCTCGGCCGAGAGCGGCCACGGCATCTTCCGCCTGCTCAAGGCGCTGAGGCACGAAGCCCCTTTTGTCGAAACTACAACTAAGCGCCTGGGAGTAGAGAAGGCGCCGTCATGCGCCTTCGTGGCGAAAACCTTCCATACCGCGCATGGCGGCAAGCTCTCGCTCGTCCGCGTGCTGAGCGGAACATTCGCCGACGGCACCACCGTCTATGGCGGCGCCGACGAGGAGCGCGTCTCCGGCATCTTCACCCTCATGGGCCAGGAGCCGATCAAGCGCGGCGAGGCGAAGCCCGGCGACACGGTCGCCTTCGGCCGGCTCGACAGCGTCAAGACGGGCGACACGCTCAGCGAGGACAAGGGCAGCAAGGTCAAGATCGCGTCCGGAGCGATCGTGCAGCCGGTGTTCGGGCTTGCCGTCGCTGCCAAAGAGAAGAAGGACGAGGTGAAGCTCACCGCGGCAATCGCCAAGATCATCGAGGAGGATCCTTCGATCTCGCTCACCCATAGTCAGGACATGGGCGAGATGGTGCTGTGGGGGCAGGGCGAGATGCATTTACGCGTGGCGCTGGAACGGCTCGTGCGCAAATACGGCATCGATGCCTCAACCCGCCCGCGGCAGATCCCCTACAAGGAGACCATCCGTAAGTCCGTCGAAGTACGCGGCCGCCACAAGAAACAGTCGGGCGGTCACGGCCAGTTCGGCGACGTGGTGGTGACGATCAAGCCGAGGCCGCGAGGGCAGGGGTTCGAGTTCAGCGACCAGATCACCGGCGGGGTGGTGCCGAAAAACTACATTCCCTCCGTGGAGATTGGCGTGCGCGACTATCTGCACACGGGTCCGCTTGGCTTTCCCGTGGTCGATGTCGCCGTCTGCCTGATCGACGGCTCCTACCATTCCGTCGATTCCTCCGACATGGCGTTCCGCCAGGCCGGACGCATCGCCATGAGCGAAGGCATGCCGCAATGCTCGCCCGTGTTGCTCGAACCGGTGATGGCGGTGGAGATCGCCGTTCCGTCGGACGCGACCGCGAAGATCAACTCGATCGTGTCGTCGAGGCGGGGGCAGATTCTCGGTTTCGACGCGCGTCCCGGATGGCCGGGATGGGACCTGGTCGAGGTGCACCTGCCGGAGTCCGAGATCCAGAATTTGATCGTAGAGCTGAGATCGGCCACGGCCGGGGTTGGCACCTTCAACGCGAAATTCGATCACCTGGCCGAGCTGACAGGCAAGGTGGCGGACCAGGTGCTGGCGGGGAGGGGCGCCAAGGCGGCCTGAAACTGCGGCTCTCCACGCTTGGTCCCGCGTGCTGTTAGGAACCTTGCAAGCCCGGGTTGGTTAGAATTCCGGGCGTTTGGGGAGTTCCGTCTAGGACGATGAACACTATGGATGCGCTCAAGGCGCCCCTGGGGCCTTCAAGGCTCGTCCTTGACGCGGACGAGGAGGCGCGGCAGCGGCTGGCCGCAATCGTCGAATCCTCCGACGACGCCATCCTCAGCAAGGACCTCAACGGCATCATCATGAGCTGGAACGCCGGCGCCCAGCGCCTGTTCGGCTATTCGGCCGAGGAAGTTCTGGGA
>DATAFR010000124.1:0-15783 GCA_036257375.1 Methyloceanibacter sp. | reverse complement strand
ATTTATCCGCCGGCATCGTGTCGACTTGAATGTTGGGTGGCGTCTTCATGTCGACCGAGGGATCGGGCTTGAACTCTGGCGGGACCGGCTCATTGCCCCACTGCGAGAGCGGCGTGATGTTGTAACCGGCCTGAATCTTATGGACCGCATCGTAGTCGGCAGGGCCATCGGTCTTGGTGCGGCCGATGATCCAGACATAGGGCGTGGGGGCTTTGATCCCCGTGAACTCGGGCGGCGCGGTGCCGGTCCAGCCGGGAGGCATGATGAGGAAGTTGCCTGCTCCCGTGCCCGTCGTGCGCCAGCCTGGAGAGGCGAACACGTCGGTCCACATGTCGAGCATCGGCAAGAGGTAATAGCGGACGCCGGTGTCAGGAGCGGATAAGACCACAGGCTCCTTGGTCAGATCGAGCCAGCCGCTCGAATAGAGCGTATCGAAGTTTGGCCGCACCACGACGCGCATGTCGGCGGTCGGAAATTCACCGACATTGGCGAAGCGGTTCATCGGGCCGCCGATGCCGCCAGGACTCGGCGCTTGGTTGGTGAGTTGGCGCCGGGTGATGTCCATGGTGATGATCGGATAGAAATAAAGATAAGCATCCACGCCGAGCTCCTGCGCCTCATTTTCGGTGATGGCCTGCGCGGAAGGCGCAAGGAGCGGAAGGAGAGACAAAGACGCTACCAATGCGAACAGCCATTTCTTCACGACGATTCTCCTCCGATAATTGCGACTTTACACTCGTCCGTATAATCGTCACGTCGCCCGGTTTGCGTGCCGCGAAGGCCAGGACGCGAATTATGCATGAGAGTCAGGAACCGCGCGCATCGCCATCTCTCAAGATGCGAGCAAAACGGCTGTTGGTGCCCCGCCGATCAGATGGCAATCACCGTGATCTGTTGCAAGAGAGGTAGCAATGAACCTCGGCAGAAAACGAAACCGGCGGCAACTCGCGTTCCGCCGGTCGTTCCGGCACAGGATTCGTCGCGAATTTCCTGGCAACTTTTAAAGACTTCCCACCGCGTCAGAAGCCGGGCTTCTTCTCGATCGACGCAGCGCTAGAGTCGCTGCAGTCGAGTCCTACGGGAACTTGACGCGAAGCGATACGTTGGCAGGAGTGAGTCAAGAGAGTCAGACCTCAATTCAAAAAAGTAAAGGCAGGAGCAAAAGCCATGAGTAACGAGGATTCCACAGTAGGCTCCGAAGCAGCGCCCAATTGCGTGTCGTGGCCGAGCCAAGTTTCCAGCAGCGCCCGCACGATCTCCCGCTCAGCTTTGCTGGGTGTGATCGCCGTGTTGTCGATAGCGGCGGTAGAGCCGGCAAGCGCTCAGACCCAACAGAAGCAGCCCAACATCCTGTTCATCATGGGTGACGATATCGGACGAGCTTGATACGTTCTCTTCCATCTCTCCTGCCTCTGTTGCCTGGTTCAACATCAGCGCTTATCATGGGGGCATCATGTCGGGCAGGACGCCGAACCTTGACAAGCTGGCCTCGGAAGGCATGCGCTTCACCGACTACTATGCGGAAGCAAGCTGCACCGCGGGACGCGCGAACTTCATCACCGGCGAACTACCCATTCGCACCGGCATGACCACGGTCGGCCAGGCGGGCGCCGATATCGGCTTGCCGGCGCAAGCGCTCAAAGCCATGGGCTATACCACCGGTCAGTTCGGCAAGAACCACCTCGGCGATCTGAACAAATATCTCCCTTGCGTGCATGGCTTCGATGAGTTCTTCGGGTATCTGTACCACCTCGACGCCATGTCGGATCCCTACTGGTATTCTTATCCGAAGGACCCGGCGATCCGTAACGCGGTCGGCCCGCGCAATCTCGTGCATTGCTGGGCGAGCGACACCGCCGGGACCGAAGGTGTCGATCAACATGCCGATCCTGGAAAACATCAAGCAGGATCCCTTCGAGCGGCTGCCGGTTTCGAACGTGCTCGAAGGTTCTCCAGCCTACTTCAATGACTTCTACGCTCGCGAATTCTGGCGCTTCGTCTACGTGCAGCAGAAGGTCGGAGAACTGGCACAGACGGCGATCGGGTTCCCGCCGATGCAGAAAGGTGCCTCATTCAACCTTCAGGCTGAGGAGCAGGTCGAGGCCGCGATCGCCAAGGGACAACCTGGCAACTGATCTACAAGCGGAGCGGGCGCCCGTCGGGCGCCCGCTGAATTGCTCAGAGGCAAGGAAATCTCATCATGTTTCCAAAATGGCTGAGGCGGCTGGCATGTACAGTCGCACTGTTGGCGTCATGCATTACATCGAATGCACGCGCGGCCGACGATCCTTTGCCGTCCTGGAACGAGGGCGCGACCAAGCAATCGATCATCGATTTCGTCACGCGCGTCACCAAGGAGGGCGGGCCTGACTATGTGAAGCTGGAGGAGCGCGTCGCCACGTTCGACAATGACGGCACACTCTGGATCGAGCAGCCGATGTACAACCAGTTCGTCTTCGCCCTCGACGAGGTGAAGGCGCAAGCCAACCAGCATCCCGAGTGGAAGGACAAGGAGCCGTTCAAGTCGGTGCTAGCCGGTGACATGAAGGCGCTCGCGGCAATGGCCGAGAAAGGCATGCTCGAAATCGTCGCCGCTACGCATTCCGGCATGACCACGGTCGGCTTCAATAATTCGGTGAAGCAGTGGCTCGAGACAGCCAAGCACCCGCGCTTTAAGGTGCTCTATACTGATCTGGTCTACCAGCCGATGCTGGAGCTGCTCGGCTATCTCCGCGCTAACGGCTTCAAGACTTTCATTGTGTCGGGTGGCGGCGTGGAGTTCATGCGCAATTTCGCCGAGAAGAGCTATGGCATTCCGCCCGAGCAGGTGATCGGCTCATCCGGCGTGACGCAATATCAGATGTGGGACGCGAGCCCGGTGCTGATCAAACAGCCGAAGGTGCTGTTCGTCGATGATGGGCCAGGCAAGCCTGCAGGCATCAATCATTTCATTGGGCGCCAGCCAATCTTCGCCTTCGGCAATTCGGACGGCGACAAGGAGATGCTGGAATGGACGGCGTTCTGTCAGCGGCTCTGCTTCATGGGTCTGGTGCATCATACCGACGCGGTGCGCGAATACGCCTATGACCGCAACTCCGACGTGGGCAAGCTCGACAAGGCGCTCGACGAGGCGATCGCCGAAGGCTGGACCGTGGTAGACATGAAGAACGATTGGAAGACAATCTTCCCGCCGGCAAAGGCGCAATAGGCGGTAAGCAGCATGAGTATCGCGCGCAAGGTGAAGCGAGGAGGCGGCCTCAAAGTCAGGGCCAGGCCCGTTGGCGAGATGGTGTTTGTCCCTGGCGGCGAGTTCACCATGGGCTCGGACCATCATTATGCCGAGGAGAAGCCCGCGCATCGCGTCAAAGTCGATGGTTTTTGGATCGATACGACGCCGGTGACCAACGCGCAATTCCGGCGCTTCGTCAGAGAGACGGGCCATGTCACTTTCGCCGAAATCCCGCCGGACCCTAAGGATTATCCGGGCGCGCTGCCACATATGCTGCGCGCGGGCTCGCTCGTCTTCGTGAAATCGAAGGGGCCGGTCGATCTTAAGAATTGGTCGAATTGGTGGACCTTCGGTTTCGGGGCCGATTGGCGTCATCCCTACGGTCCCGGCAGCTCGATCAAGGACCTCGACGACCATCCCGTCGTGCACATCTCCTTTCGCGACGCCGAGGCCTACGCCAAATGGGCCGGTAAGGAATTGCCGACAGAAGCGGAATGGGAATATGCCGCGTGCGGCGGTTTGGAGGGCACGGAATTCGCCTGGGGCAGCGAGCTCGCGCCGGGCGGCAAATATATGGCCAATACCTGGCAGGGCGAGTTTCCTTGGCAGAACCTGATGAGCGACGGCTACGAAACGACCTCGCCGGTTGGCACTTACCCGCCGAACGGCTACGGCCTCTACGACATGATCGGCAATGTGTGGGAATGGACCACGGACTGGTATTCGCAGAAGCATGCCGCCGATCCCGCCAAGCCGTGCTGCATGCCGCAGAACCCGCGCGGCGGGCCCGAAGAGCAGAGCTACGATCCCTGCCAGCCCAACATCAAGATTCCGCGAAAAGTGATCAAAGGCGGCTCGTTCCTTTGCGCCCCGAGCTATTGCCGGCGCTATCGTCCGGCCGCGCGCCACGCTGAACCGATCGATACTTCGACATGCCATCTCGGCTTTCGCTGTATCAAACGCGAAAGGACGAGTTGAGCTGATTGGACGATGGAACTGGAGATTTGCGATAGATCGGAGAGATGAGCCCCCCGTCTCAATAGGAACACATGCCCGTTGAAAGAGTGATTCCAACCTACTGTTGACCGAAAGTTTCAGCGGAGGCGTTGGTTATGAGGCCATCTGCATTCGTTCTTTCATTTGTCTTGACGGTTTTCGGCGCGGGGCAGGCGAACGCCCAAGAGGAGCAGGCTCCCGCGGATCAAGAGCAGCAACAACAGCAAAGGCTCGATGCCGCCCAGCTCGATCAGCTCGTGGCGCCGATCGCGCTTTATTCCGACCCGCTGCTCGCACAAGTGTTGATGGCTTCGACCTACCCGCTCGAGGTTGTGCAGGCCGATCGCTGGGCGAAGGCAAACAAGGGGCTGAAGGGCGACAAGCTCACCGATGCCTTGGCCAAGCAGGATTGGGACGCGAGCGTGAAGGAGCTCGTGTCGACGCCAACCGTGCTGGCCATGATGAACGACAAGCTCGACTGGACTCAGGCGCTCGGCGATGCAGTTCTCGCGCAGCAAACCGACGTGATGGACGCGATCCAACGCCTGCGCGCAAAGGCGCAAGCTAACGGCAAGCTTGAGACCACCAAGCAGCAGAAGGTGACGCTGAAGCAGGAACCGGAGAGCAGCACCCCGATCATCGAGATCGAACCTGCGTCACCAGAGGTCGTCTATGTTCCGTACTACGACCCGGCCGTGGTCTATGGCCCGTGGCCTTATCCTGACTATCCGCCCTATTACTATCCCCCGCCGTCGGGCTACATCGTCGGCGGCGCCGTCGCGACCGGGCTCGCTTGGGGCGCGGCCTATGCCATTGGCCGCGAGATCTGGGACGACATCGATTGGCATCACGGCGATATTGATATCGACATCGACCGGAACATCGATATCGACCGCAACGTCGACATCGATCGCGACTTCAAGAAATGGGAGCACGATTCCTATCACCGGCGCGGGGTGAAGTATGACAACGACGCGGTGAGAAACAAATTCGCCAAGGCCGACACGCGGCCGGCGGATCGGAAGCTCGATTATCGCGGCCATAGCGGCGAGCAGGTTCTGAAGCCCGGTAAAGGGGACGGCAAGCCGGGTGGGGCCGACCGTCCAAACCTGGGCGGTGGTGATCGCCCCGATCTCGGCGGCAAGGGCGAACGTCCTGGCGGCAAGCCAAGCGGCGGCGGGTTCAAGCCCGATGGAGGTTTCAAGCCCGGAGGCGATAATCGTCCCGACCTCGGCGGCAAGGGCGAGAGACCCGATATCGGTCAAATCCAGGAAGGGTTGAAGCAGAAGGGTCCCGGCAAGCAGGCGAACCTGCCCAGCCAGAAGCCCGATCTCGGCAAGGCGAAGCCCAAGGGCAAGCCCGGAGGAGGCAACGCTTTCGACTTAAACGATGGCCCCAAGGCGAAGGACTTCTCAAAGCGTGGCCATGCGAGCCTGGGCAATCGTAGTGCGGCGGATTTCAAGCGGCCGAGCGGAGGAGCTCCCAAGTCAATTAAAAAGGGCGGTGGCCGTCCCAGTGTCGGTGGCGGCGGCCGCGGCGGAGGACATGTCGCCCGAGGTGGTGGTGGCCGCGGCGGCGGCGGCGGGCGAGGCGGGGGCGGGCGGCGTTCCGACATCCGCCTCAAGCAAGATCTCGTTTCGCTGGTGCGGCTCAACAATGGGCTCGAGCTCTATCGCTTCCGCTACAAGGGGAGTGATCACACCCTCTATGTCGGCGTCATGGCACAGGAGGTGAAGAAGATCGACCCAAGCGCGGTATCTTATGATCGCGACGGCTTTTTGATGGTCAACTACGACCGCATCGGCCTGAAATTCATGACCTGGAAAGAGTGGTTGGAACGGATCTCAAACTGAAGGTGTAGCCATGGTCATAAAAGCAAGCCGCGTTCTTCTTGTCGCTACGTCCTTCGCTTTTGGTGCGCCAGCTTTCGCGCAGGAGCAATTCAGCACGCCCGAGGCAGCAGTCGACGCACTCATCACTGCAGCTAAAGCGGGAGAGCAGCAGGCAATCATCAAGATCCTCGGGCCTGAAGGTGAGCTCGTCGTGAGCTCAGGCGATCCCGTGGCGGACGCCAACATCAGGGATGCCTTCGTCGCCTCCTATGATGCGAAGCATGCGATCGAGATGGAGGGTGACGGCACACAGACCCTCATCCTTGGCAACGACGATTGGCCCTTTCCCATTCCGCTCGTCAACAAGGCAGGCGAATGGCAGTTCGACACGATAGCAGGGCTCGTTGAGATCTTGAGCAGGCGTATCGGCCGAAACGAGCTCTCGGCGATTCAAGTCTTACAAGCATATGTGCAGGCGCAGAACGAATATGCGGCGCTCGATCCCGCGGGCCTTGGCCGCGGCGTTTATGCGCAGCGGATCGTGAGCCGGCCGGGCAAGAAGGACGGGCTTTATTGGCCGACTACCGGGGGCGAAGCGCCGAGCCCGCTCGGCGATCTCGCCGCAAAAGCGTCGGCGGAAGGCTACAAGGCCGGCGACAAGCCGATCCCCTATCACGGCTACTACTACCGCATTCTCACGCGACAGGGCGCCGGAGCCCCCGGGGGCGCCTACGACTATCTGGTCAAAGGCAAGATGATGGGTGGCTTTGCGCTCATCGCCTACCCGGCCGAATACGGCAATTCGGGCATCATGACCTTCGTAGTCAATCACGACGGTACGGTCTTCGAAAAGGATCTCGGAACGAATACGCCGGCGCTCGCGCGGAAGATCGACGCTTTCGCTCCGGAGCAGACCTGGACGAAGGTCGATAGCTCGCAGTAATCATCGCGCGAAGCGGGGAGGGGGCGATGCTTCGACTGTTGATGATCGTATCGGGCGCGTTCGAGGCGTTGTTCGGCATCGCCGCGATCTTCGCGACGAGTTCGGTGACAGATGGGTTGGGCGCCGGGACCGATCCTTCGGCGATCTTTTTCGCTCGCGTGCTTGGCGCCGCGACATTGGGCATCGGCATCGCGGCGCTGCTCGCCCGCAACGAGCTTGGTACGCATGGCGGCCTCGCCGCTGCGCTTGGCTTGACGCTCTATAACGTGCTTGCCGCCTGCATCATCCTGGACCGCGGCTGAGCTTGGCGGAGTGGCGCTATGGGCCACGGGGATCATCCATGCGGTGATCGGCACGCTGTTCGTCTCGGCTCTGGCCCGGCGCGCCCCTAATTGGCCGAGCCCTTCGTCTTAGACTCGCATTTCTTGGTTTCGGCGGCCCATTGGCAGCCGAGCGTGTTGTCGGAGTTGCAGATCTCCTCAGCCTCATGCGCCCAGCAAGGGTCATGATAGGGAGCGGGACCGGGATAGCAGCCGGGCTTCGAACCGTCCCAGTGGCAGTTCTTGTTGGCTAGGCACATGGCTGAATCCCTGATGCTGCATTCGTCGGGAGCGGCAGTCGCCGCGCTGAAGGGGAATGTCGCCAACAGGACAACAGCAATTGCCAGGATTTGCATGCGCCCTCCGAGTTTTGGTGGGGGCCGACTATAGACGGGCCATTTATGGCTGTTTAGGGCCGATTCGCGGGATCTGCCCGTGCCACAATTTTGCGCTAATGTTCGAGGCTTGAAGGGAAATCCCGGGGTCCTAAGGCTTCGGGCGTGCTGGTGTTGAGGGGGATGCGTTGGGACGGGTCGTATGGGCTCTACTGCTGGCCTTGGCGCTGGCAGGCTGTGCGGCAGCGATCGCCCGCAATCCTGTACCGGCGTCGCTCGAAGGCGATGTGGAAGTGGTCGGTATGGGTCCGACGCCGGTCCGCTTTTGGGGCGACCAGCTACCGCCAAACGCCGATGCCATGGTCAAGGAGAAATGGGCGCAGGCGCGCGCCGCGCGACCAGAGTTCACGCGCGGCGGAAGGCCTGTGGTCAATTTCCTGGCCCTGTCCGGCGGCGGATCTGACGGCGCGTTCGGCGCAGGGGTGCTCGGCGGCTGGACCGCTTCGGGCAAGCGGCCCGAGTTCGATCTCGTCACTGGCGTTTCGACTGGAGCGCTAACCGCGCCTTTTGCCTTCCTCGGGCCGAAATACGATGACGCCCTGAAAAAGGTCTTCACCCAGTCCAACACCAAGGACATCGCCATCATGCAGCCGGTCAGGGGGCTGCTTGGCGGCGACTCGCTTGCAAGCAACGCGCCCTTGGCCAACGTAGTCGCCTACTATGTGAATGACGCCTTCCTCGCCGAGGTCGCCGAGGAGCACAAGAAGGGTCGCCGGCTTCTCATCGGCACCACCAATCTCGACGCCGAGCGCCCGGTGATCTGGGATATGGGCGCGATCGCGACCTCCGGGCAACCCCAGGCGCTCGACCTCTTCCGCAAGGTGCTGCTCGCCTCCGCCGCCATCCCTGCGGTGTTCCCGCCGGGCTTCGTCAAAGTCTCATCTGGCGGTGCCGTCTATGACGAGATGCATGTCGACGGCGGAGCGACGCGCGAGGTCTTCCTGGTGCCGACGCAATTCATGGCGAAGAGGGTTGACGGTCGACTCGGCATCAACCCCATCCGGCGCGCCTATATCATCCGCAACGGCCACGTCGGCCCCGAATACAAGCCGGTGAAGGCGAAGACCTTGTCCATCGCCGGGCGCGCGGTGTCGAGCCTGATCAAGAGCCAAGGCGTCGGCGATCTCTACGAGCTTTACGTGTTCTCCAAGGCGAACGGCATCGACTACAACCTCGCTTACATACCAGGCGATTTCGTCGATAGCAGCACGCAGGCCTTCGATCCGATCTATATGGGCAAGCTTTACGATCTCGGTTTCAGCATGGCCCAAGCCGGCTATCCCTGGAAAAAGACACCCCCGCGCATGGCCGGCCATTAACGGCCTTGAATCGCACCCGGTAACGACGCTTGCCGCTCGGCGTTGAGCTTAGGCCGGAGCTGGCTTAAACCAGGGCGCAGAAACGGTCCCGGCAGGAACGGAGAGGTTCATGAATCTCGCTGAGCTGAACAAGATCGCGAACGCCATGGTCGCGCCAGGCCGCGGCATTCTCGCGGCTGACGAATCTTCGGGCACCATCAAGAAGCGCTTCGACGCAATCGGGGTGGAATCGAGCGAGGATAACCGCCGCGATTATCGCGAGCTCCTGTTCCGCTCAGGGCCCGGCATGGCGAAGATTTCCGGCGTGATCCTTTATGAGGAAACCATCCGGCAGAAGGCCAAGGACGGCACGCCTCTGGTCAAGGTCATCGAGCAGGCCGGCGCGCTGCCCGGCATCAAGGTGGACAAGGGCACGAAGCCGCTCCCCTTCAATCCGGGCGAGACCATCACGGAAGGGTTGGATGGCTTGCGCGAGCGCCTTGTCGAATATCGCAATCTCGGCGCCAGATTCTGCAAATGGCGCGCGGTGATCGATATCGGTCCGTCGATCCCAAGCTTTAACGCGGTCAACGCTAATGCTCACGCGCTGGCCCGCTATGCGGCGCTCTGCCAGGAAGAGGACCTGGTGCCGATCGTCGAGCCGGAGGTGTTGATGGACGGCGACCACGGCATCGACCGCTGCTACGAGGTCACCGAGTGGGTGCTGAAGAGCGTCTATCGCGAGCTTTATTATGCCGATGTTCAGCTCGAGGGCACGGTGCTCAAACCGAATATGGTGGTGCCCGGCAAGAAGAGCGGCGCGCGCGCTTCGGTGGAAGAGGTCGCGGAAAAAACGCTTCGCGTGCTGAAGGCTTGCGTGCCGCCGGCGGTTCCCGGCATCGCCTTCCTCTCAGGGGGTCAGTCGGACGTGGAGGCGACGGCGCATCTCGACGCCATGAACAAGATCGGCAACGTGCCGTGGAAGCTCACCTTCTCCTACGGCCGCGCGCTCCAGGCCGCGCCGCAAAAGGCATGGGCAGGCAAGCCTGAAAATGTTGGCGCCGCGCAAGCGGCCTTTGTCCATCGCGCGTCGATGAACGGGCTTGCCACGCTCGGCGAATGGTCGGCAGACCTCGAGAAGCAGGCCGCCTAGGCGCAAGCGGCCGCGGATGGTTGAGCCAGGTCAAAGCCGGCCGTGCAGGCCATGCGCTACGGTAGGCGCATGGAACCCAATGAGAATTCAGATCAATTGAGCCTCTCTCCGGAGACGGCGTTCTACATCATCGTCAAGGCGCGGGAATTCGATGAGCAAGTCGCGCCAACCGATCCTGAGTCGGGATCCAACCCGTCGGACGACCGCGAGGTCGATGTCTTAGAGGAAGAGCCTGACGACACGGTCGAGCAGGAACTGGACGCGGCGTTCGAGGCGCTCAATGTCGATCAGCAGCTCGACCTCATGGCGCTGACCTGGCTCGGCCGTGGCGACTTCGCCTCCTTTGCCGAAGCGCGCAAAGAGGCCGAGGAGATGCGCGACAAGCATATCGCGGTCTATCTGAAAGGAACCCCCAAGCTTGGCGATTATCTGGAAGAGGGGCTGGCCCAGCTCGGCTATTCGCTCGAGGACTTCGAAAAGAACCGCCTTTAGCTAAGGAACGACTTCTAGCGCGTTGATCACATTGTCGACGCCGAACACATACCAAGCGTCCCACTCGGCGGCGTCGCGCGCTTCGGGAGAATGCACCGCCCCGGTGAGGCGCACGGTCCTGTTGCGCACACCGACACGCACCTGCGATGCATCGACGAACGGATCCTTGTCGAGCGCGATCCTGACCGCTTCCTCGATCTCGTCGGGGCTGTCCTCCTCGGGCGGCTCGACCGCGAGCCCGTTGACGACATCGCGCGCGCCCGGCACCCACCAAGCGAGCAACCCGGCAAGCCGTTTCGAGGCAAGGCCCGGCACGGATCCGTTCAGGATGATGACGCCACTCTTGACCTCGATCTCGATTTCACCGCGGGCTCCCGGCACGGCGCGCACAAACGTCATCTTCCCGCTCTTGTGCTCCTTGATCGCGAGCTGGCTGAAAGCAGGTTCGGCGTACAGCGCCTTGCGCAGATGATCCAGAATGCCGTCGTCGCTCATGGCCATGGCCGGCTTCACGCGCAAGCGGTCGACGATGCCGCTGACGCCTTTGATGCTGGCAAGCCGCTCGAGCGCGAGGCGCTTGACGGCGACGTTCTCGACCTCGGCAATGATCGTGGCGGTGCCGTCGGCATCGATCTTGAGGTCAGGCTTGAAATGCGGGCCAATGCGCGCCTCGCTGCGCATGGCAGTGAGCGCGATTGCATGCAAATCCAGGGCTTTGGCGTTCTGTCGCAAACGGGGCCGCTCCAAGACAGAGACATCTATCGCATCTCTTAGACTGGGCCGGCAGGGGTGAATTTGACGCTGGTCAATGACAAAAGCGCGAATTCGCGCTGCCTTGTAGACCCCTCAAAATCGGGTTTGTGCAGGAGGCTTCGAAATGGCCGAACCAGTCACCAAGTTACCTTTGATCGCGATCAAGAAAACGTAAGCTGCCACTCGCGCGCCCAAGGAGCGATACGATCGAGATCACTTTTCTCGGCACGCGCGGCGAGATCGAGGCACGATCTCGCCGGCATGGCCGGCATAGTGCGCTTCTCATCCGAAAGGGGCGCGCTCGAATCATGATCGATTGCGGCGCCGATTGGCTGAGGGCGCTGAAGTCGGTTTCTCCCACTGCTATCGTTCTTACCCACGGCCACGGCGACCACGCCTTCGGGCTCGCCAAGGGTGCGCCGTGTCCGGTCTATGCCACAGCCGAGACCTGGGCGCTGATCGCTCGGTTTCCGCTCGAGGATCGCCGCATCGTCGCGCCGCGCGCGCCGTTTGCCGTCAGCGGCGTGAGTTTCGAGGCGTTTCCCGTGCAGCATTCGCTTCGCGCCCCGGCCGTCGGCTACCGCATCGGCAATGGTCGCTCGACGGTCTTCTACGTACCGGACCTCGCCGCCATCGATGAGCAGCACGAGGCCTTGCGTAATGTCGCGCTTTATGTCGGAGACGGCGCCACCATCGTCCGCTCGATGGTGCGTGTCCGCGATCACGCGCTGATCGGGCATGCGCCGATCGCCGCTCAGCTCGGCTGGTGCGAGCGGGAAGGGGTGCGGCGAGCTATTTTCACGCATTGCGGCAGCGGGATCGTTAAGAGCGATGGGAGACGCATCGCGGCGCGCATCAGGCAACTTGGGCGGGAGCATGCCGTCGACGCAAGTGTCGCCTATGACGGCCTCGCAATCTCCCTCTAGTCACGCATTCGGCTCGCTGAATCGAGCCAGCGGATGTTCGGCTCCTTGCGCGGCACGGCGGCGGGCTTGCGCAGCGGGTGGCCGATGATGATCGGGGCAATCGGACTATGCGACAGGGGCAGGCCGAGCGCGGCCTTTCCCTCCGGGGTGGCAAGCCAATGCTGGGCGAAGCCGATGAAGCAGGAACCAAGGCCGAAGCCATGGGCGGCAAGCATCAGGTTCTCGGCGGCGAGCGCACAGTCCTCCACGGCCCAGTCGGTGGGCTGGCAGGCGGTGATCACCACGAGCACGGGCGCATGGTAGAAGATATGAAACTTCGGATCGTTCAGCATGTCGCGGAAGGGATGGGCCGGCGCGCCGAGGGACGCTCGCAGCAAATGCGCTTTGGCCTGATCAGAGATGCGGTCCAGCAGCGCCGTGTCAGTGACGACGATGAAACACCAAGGTTGTTGGTTGATGGCGCTCGGCGCCTGAACGGCAGCGTCGATCAGTTCGCGTATCGTCGTCTCGCTGACGGGTTCGTCAGTGAATTCGCGCACGGAGCGCCGTCCGTGGATGGCTTGCAACAGCTCCATGGTTCACCGGGCTAGCTGGGCCGAGGCCGCGCCAAGGAACGAACTTGGAGCGGCTAGGGACGACGATCCCGCTCAAAAAAGCCGTCCGCGTTGATTGAGATCAAGGAGCCCGTGAGGGCGAAGCTGAACGCGAGCGATCCCCTTTATTGCGCCCGACCCCTAGGGCGTGGGTTGGTCGGGGGCCGGAGCCTCGGGAGCGGGCGGCTCGACGGTCACCGGCGGCGGTGACGGCTGGCTCGCCAAGGTGGTCACTGTCCAATCGACAAGATCGGTCATGAGCTTGGCGAACGCCTCGTCGATCGCATTGACATAAGCTTGCGCATCGCTGCTCTTGGCGGGCGCGGTGGCCTCGAAGGTCCTCGTCCCGATGATCTTGCCGTCCTTGTTGGCGAGCTTGGCGATGAAGTCGATATCGGCGACAGGCGCTTCCGCAGTAGAGATATGGAAGCTCCTGATGTCGATGAGGAGCTGGTAATCGCCAGTAAGACCGTCGCGCGTGCGGCTCACCGATTGCGCATAGCCGGCATTCTCGAAGCTCTGAACCACCTTGGCCTGCAACAGCACCGGCAAGTTGTCTCCCCATTTGGCATTGTCGAGCGGCACGCTCTCTCCGGATGCCGGCTGGAGCAGGATCTTGTCGGTGTTGAAGCCCATCAACGTGCTGGGCTCGGGCACGACCAGCGTCCAGGAGGGGGCCTCCGTGGGCTTGGAGGGAAATTCCGTCGCGGCGACGAGATCGTAGACCGGCGCATTGGCCGGGCTGCTGCCGCCGGTCATGCGCTCGAGCCCCGCCAGAATCCCGTCGACCTTATCCGAGTTCCGCGCCAACGCATCGGAGAAGGTGTCGATATTCACGATCGCGCTGTGCAGCGCCTCGGAGTTCTGCGCGAGAATCTCATCGACGCGCTGGAAGGCGTCGCGCGCCGACTGGGTCCAGTCCTGACCGGCTTGCGGAGCCGCGACTAGAGTCGGCGGGCCTCCTGCTTCGGAGGCCGGAAGCGGCGATGACGACGTGCCGCCCCTGAGCGCGACCGCAGCCCCGCCGGTGAGGCCTTGGCTCTCGACCACGACCTGGGTGTCGTCGCGGATCGGCGTTCCCTTCACTACAGCAATCGTCGCGACCACGTCTTGCGCCCTCTCGGCGGAGAGGGACAGCCCCGTCACCTCGCCGACGCGAATGCCGTTGAACAGAACAGCCGAACCCGTAAGCAAGCCGGAGACGGAGCCCTGGAAGCGGACCTGATAAATATCCCGCTGACCGAACCCGCCCTTGTTCTCGAGCCAGTAGACGAAGGCGAAGCTCGCAAGGATCACGGCGAGCATGAACAGTCCGATCAGGGCGTAACGCGCGCGTGTTTCCATCGTTGCAAATCCTTAAGGTGAGGCGCTCTGTCGCCGGTCTATCAACAACTCGCCGCGCTTACCCTGGAAATATGTCCGCACCCAGGGATGGGTGGATTCAAGCATGGCTTCCATGGGCCCCTCGGCGACGATCTTGCCGTCGGCGACGACGGCAATGCGGTCGCAAGCGGTGTAAAGGCTTTCGAGGTCGTGTGTCACCATGAACACAGTCAGTCCCAGCGTCTGTTGCAGGGTGCGGATCAGCTCGTCGAAATCGCCGGCCGAGATCGGGTCGAGACCGGAGGTCGGCTCGTCGAGGAAAACGATCTCCGGATCGAGCGCGAGCGCGCGGGCGAGAGCCACGCGCTTGGTCATGCCGCCGGACAATTCTGCCGGATATTTGCTCGCATCGTCGGGCGTAAGATTCACCATTTCAAGCTTAGCCAGCGCCATCTCGTTCATCAGCCGCGGCGAGAGGGTTAGATTCTCGCGCATGGGAAATTGGACGTTCTCGAGCACGGTGAGAGAAGAGAACAGGGCGCCCTGCTGGAAGAGAACGCCCCAGCGCCGCTCCAGCGCCCGCCGCTCGGCCTCGCTAGCTTTGGCGAGATCGACGCCGAGCACCTCGATGGAACCTCCGCGCTTCGGCAAAAGGCCGATGATGGTGCGCAACAGCACCGACTTGCCGGCGCCCGAGCCTCCCACCACACCGAGAATTTCGCCCCCGCGCACGTCGAGCGACAAATGATCGAGCACGATCTGGTCGCCGAAGCCGACAACGAGATCGCGGACCTTGATGACGGGCTCGTGCGCCATCTCAATCACATTCCGATCGAGGCGAAAAACATGGCGAACAGTCCGTCAAGCACTATGACCAGGAAGATCGACTTCACCACCGAAGCCGTGGTCTTGAGGCCGAGCGACTCGGCGCTGCCTTTCACTTGCAGGCCCTCGGCGCAGGCGACGATGCCGATGACGAGGCCCATGAAGGGCGCTTTCAGCATGCCGACCTTGAAATGCGTCAGCGAAATCGCCTCAGTGAGCCGCTCGACATAGATGTCGGGGCTCATTCCGCCATAGAGCCACGCCACCAAGCCGCCGCCATAGAGCGCCGCCATGGAGCCGATGAAGGTAAGCACGGGAAGGGCGATGACGAGAACGATGATGCGCGGCAGAATCAGGACCTCGATGGGGTCGAAGCCCATGGTGCGCAGCGCGTCGATCTCCTCGCGCATTTTCATCGAGCCGAGCTCGGCGGTGTAGGAGCTGCCCGAGCGGCCTGCGACCATGATCGCCACGATCAGCACGCCGATCTCGCGCAGAACGAGGATGCCGACGAGGTCGACCGAATAGAGCTCGGCGCCGAACTTGCGGAAATGGAAAATGCCTTGCTGCGAGATGATCCCGCCGATCAGGAAGGTGATGAGGAGGATGATGGGAACGGCGCGCCAGGCGACGCGGTCGAGTTGATTGACGGTCGAGGTGAACCTGTAATCCTGCGGACGCGCGAGCACGCGGACCGTCGCCGCT
>DATAFR010000123.1:0-22731 GCA_036257375.1 Methyloceanibacter sp. | reverse complement strand
TGCGAAAGCTCCAACCCAACGAAAGTTTAATCGAGAAGCTTCGTAGCTCGCCGGCAAATCACACTGCGGATTATCAGCGCGGAATTGACCTTCTTGTTCGGGGGCTCATAGACCTGCTGCCGAAACCCGACAGCGTTTGGTCTCTCGAGGATCGTGCAAAATGGCTTCGCCTTGCGGCTGGCGTTTTTGATCTCGGCTACAAGTCGGGTGATGGTGAGCAGGGGGAAATAAGTATAGCGGTGGCACCATCTCCAGCCGCACCGGCAAGGAACCCATGACCAGCCTCAGCAGCTGAGGTTTCGGGGCGGCCCACGCGCGGCACTGATCCAGTCGATCGCTGGCGGCCATCACCCGATGCTCCCCGCGCTTCAAGTTCCTTTGCTACCGGTTTCAGAATGCGTGGGTTTCTTACAACCCCGCAGGGCCACGACCGGCCTCCAACATTCCATCCCTGATCATCGGCTGGAGCCACACCATGTATGAACCGGCCGTGTGCCATCGCAAGAGGCTTTCGGCGATCGCGAGGTGGCCGGCTTCTGGGTGGAGGCTAAGGTAGGGGCCTTAATGGATATCCGCGCGCATCCGCTCTCATTAGCGGATAGACCTTAAGCGGCCACCAGATCAGGGATGCGCCGGCGGGAACGCAGTCCTAGCATCGGAAGGGCTGCCGACGCCTCAGCGGGGCCTTCTTTTTCTCTTAAGCCAAAAAAGAAACGGCCCCAGGAGGCTCTTCCCTTGAGGCCGTCTCCACTGCGGTCACCGTGGCCCGTGCAGGGCAAATCACGTCCGCAATGCGGGCCCGAGCCTTGATGCCTACCAGGTGCTCCCGACCCTGCATGATGAGCTGGCCGATAGCGATCTTGTGCGTCTGCCTTAGCGCATCACGGATGACCGGCCTCGTCACCATCGGGAACGTGAAGTCGGATTTTTCGCCGCCCCTCTTTTAAGCGGCTTCGCCCACCTTGCCCGACACTCTCTCCGACAGAGTGCTTGGCCAAAGAGTGCTGGCCAAATATGCCAGGACATCCGATGCCTTTGCAAAAACCAGCCAAGGCTGAACGCGCCGGCCCGCGACAATACATGCATTGACTCGTCACATCAGAGTGTTAAGTCGCTCTATTGTGATGGGATTCCCTCCCCATCACTGGTTCCCCCCATAAGGAACCCGAAGAAGCCCCGAGCAGCCCCCCGTCTCCGGGGCTTCTTCTCCATCTATTTCTCCGTTAAGTTGAAATCCCGCGCTCGCAACCATACGCGCCCGCAGCGGTCTCCCTAGTGAGAGACTTGCCCCGCCCTAGCCCTGCCGGGGCTTTATTTTTTATGACCGAGAGATCGAAGGGCGCCGAAGCGAGCGCTCGCGCTTACGTCAGCACATCGCCGTCGTCTTGGCCCTCGTGCTGCCTTTACCGCCCGCACCAGCGCGCCATACAAGTCAATTGATCGTCGCGTTTGGGACGTCGCACTTGAGCCCAATATTGGCCTTATAGCGTCAGTCAAATCGGTCACTGCCGAAGGTAAAGACCGCTAGATCGGAGGGCATCATGATCCGTGTGTTACTCCTAACGGCCATTGCGCTTGCCGCAGCGACATTGCCGTCGCTTGCGCAAGCTCCGAGTGGGCCAGTGCAGGGCGCGGTGCAAGGCACAGTCAAAGGCACCGCGACGGTGGGTAAGGGCGTGGTCCAGGGCGCCGGACAGGCCGGCCAGGGCATCGTGCAAGGATCTGCCAGCGTCGCGAAAGCCGCTGGTCAGGCCACAGTCGGAGTTGCCAAGGGCACTGGCACGGTGGCCAAAACGACCGGCAAGGGTGTCTGGTGCGTCATAACGCTCGGTTATGGCTGCTAGGATTGTAGCTGACCCTGCCCCGGATCGACGCCCTTCGGAGAGCTCGAGGCGCCCCGCATGATCTCGTCGACAAGGCCAAGAGGTCCCAGGATCCGCACCATTCGCGGATTCTCCTACTGCGGATCCGCGCAAGATTCCCTATGCTCGTCCCAAAGGGATTCCAGTCATGTCGATTTGGGGTAAGCTTGCCGGTGCGGCAACAGGCTTGGTGATCGGCGGCCCGATCGGCGCCCTGCTCGGGGGCGTCGCTGGTCATTACGCCGTTGACCGTGACGACGGAAATGCTCCTCCCGAAGATCAGCTCGCCTTCACCGTGGGCGTGATCGCGCTCGGCGCCAAGATGGCCAAGGCCGACGGCGTGGTAAGTCAGGACGACGTGAGCGCGTTTAAGGAGGCGTTCAAGGTTCCGGAGAGCGAGATAAACAACGTCGCCCGCATCTTCAATCTCGCCAAGCAGGATATGTCAGGCTATGAGGCCTATGCCGAGCAGCCGCCACCATGTTCAAGGTCAACCGCAAGGTGCTCGAGGATGTGCTCGACGGCTTGTTCCATATTGCGTGGGCCGACAACAACCTCGACACTCGCGAGGAGGAGTTCCTGGCGCAGGTGGCCGGGCGCTTCGGCTTCACCGAGTCAGAATTCACCACGATCAAGGCGCGACAAGCGCTTGCCGAAAGGCGCAACCCTTACCACGCCCTGGGGGTCAATCGAGACATCAGCAACGAGGCGTTGACCAGCCATTACCGCAAGCTGGTGATGGAAAACCATCCGGGCAATCTCATCGCGCGCGGGGTGCCCAAGGAGTTTGTTGCCATCGCCACTAAGAGGATGGCCGCAATCAATCAAGCCTATGGTGCAATCATAAAAGAGAGGCGACGTCCTCCCCAGGCGTTCAGCGCCGGCGAGGTGATCTTCCGCGAGGGAGACAAAGCCGACACGATGTATGTGATTCGCTCGGGCGAGGTGGTCATCGAGAGGGCAGGCCAGGTCTTCGCGAGCTTGACGTCAGGCGCCATATTCGGCGAGATGGCCCTGATCGACAACTCCCCTAGGAGCGCCACGGCCCGCGCCAAGACCAATTGCGAGCTTACCGTCATCGGCCAAGAGACCTTTCTGTTCCTCATCCACGAGACACCGTTCTTCGCGATGGCCGTGATGCGTACGCTCGTGGACCGGCTGCGGCGTGCAGCTGGTGGACCCTCCTCGGTTTCGCAGCAGAGGCTAACGGCGCAGTCCCTGAGCAGTTAGAGTTAACTGCTCCTGACCAACTCAGTTTTTCGGCGCTGCTCGGGCACATCCACACCATAGACGCGAGCACCATTAAGGCCGAACACCTTCTGCTTGAGTGAGGGCGTAAGTTCGGGGTACCCGTGCGCTTCGATCAATGCCGGTGCGATCTGAAAGCTTCGAAACGCCTGGATCTGGTCCTGAGGTGAGCCATACCCCAGAGCACGTTATCCTCGCCGATGTGCTTCACGAGCTTGCCGAGAAGGTGCGCAGCCGTGGTTGGATCGCGCATGACGAAGCGCCATGTCGAACCGAGTTCGGCATAGACGTTGGCGTTGCGGGCGATGCCGTTGGCATCCACCGACTTAATTAACGTTGGTATCCTTGATTCCTGAGGAGGCCACACCTTCGACCAGCCCATCAATCCGCCGCTGAAGGCATTGCCTCCTCTCGAGCCGCTCCCGCAAACTGCCGAACATTCCAACCCCCTCATCTCGACTGATAAGACAAACCAAAGGGGTGGCTGGCCGCAAACCAGCGGTCTGCGCGAGTCCAGCCAGTTTCAAAAAATTTGAACCCCCGGCGGGTAGGTTTATAACGGAATCCAGTCATTCATTCCGGGTGTCATTGCCAGCGTAGCTGTGCTGTCACACCGCCCTTGGGGAGCAGCTACGCTCTTCGTCAAGTCTGGCGACAAGGACTTCTTGCTCGGTTTCGATGCGCTGCTCCATCGCGGCAGCGTTTTGAGCAGTAGCGTTTGAGCCGTAGAAGCTGCCCCCGCTCGCCTCCGGCTTTATCAAAACGGCCATTTTTGTGGCCATTCTCGCCACACTTCCGTGCCCGACCGTCCGCAGAATGCGGAGAGTCGGCAGGGCAAGACGGGGTCTAAAGGCAAGCTCCCGACGCTTTTGATTACAGTTCCCATGCAGGGTTCGTGATCGGCTGGCCCCGACTGTCTCCTCCCGGCTTACTTAAGAGGAGCTCAACGCCATGATCGAGGATGCCAGAGACGCGGGCGCTGACGTGGAAGCGCCGGCCGCTGAATTTGCCAACGGTCAATCCATGGAGAGCGCGGCGCTTGCCGGCGCCGCCGCCATTCAGCGCCTGGTCGCCGAGTGCAACACGTTACGCACGCGCGTCAGCCTGCAAGAGACGGAGTTGGCGCGGCTGCGCAGTGCCAATGAAAGCGTGCGCCGGCGCTTCGCGCTGCTGCATCAGCGCTATGTCGACCTCGCCAAGAAGATCCTGGGCCATTTGGAACAGTTCGACAGCGTCATTCGCGAGGCCGGCCAAGAAGCGATCAGCGAGAATGGCCGGCACGAGAATGGAGGCCACGAAGAGCCGGTGATCCTGGATCAGCCGGCGCAGGACGCTAGCGGTCCGCCCGTGCCAAAGCCAAACGGCCGCGACATTGCGAGCGTCCTGGCACAAGCCTCGCGCGCGCCGTCACGTTAGCGATGCGTTCGCATTACTCGAGGTCGCCGTCGCCTCACGCTCTGTCGACCATGCCCTTGCAGCCAGCACCGCTGCCGAGAGCCTTCTGCGCCGCGGCGATGCTGTCATAGCCGGATTTGTTGCCGAGGATGGTGAGACCGCTGATCTCGGTCGGGCTGGGGCGCTCGTCGATCACCGCGCAATTGCCGACCGTATCCTTGACGGCGTAATGCTGCCCGGCCGCAAGGGCTGGGGTTACCAGACTCACAAATCGAGGCCTGCTGCCACATATGACTTCATGGGAGCTACTCCTTCGTCAGAATGGCCCCTCCCGATGGAGGCACTTGGTGGCTCGATCGGCGAGAAACACTGGAGCACTTTGTCGCCAGCGACACTAACGACGCTGGTGCAGCGCAAGCAGAAAGGCGCGCATCTTCTCCCACGCGCCGTTGTCGAACAGATCGTTGTGATGGCCGTCATGTAACAGTTCGATGTGCTTCGGCTCATTGGCTGCGGCATAGACGCGCTTGCCCATCTCCGCTGGGATCACCTCATCTTGCACGCCGTGCAGGATGAGAATCGGGGCCGTTACGCCGCTTATGTCGCGCGCGACATTGTATTGGTCGGTAATGAGTAAGCCGAGCGGCAGAAAGAAATAGACGGAGCGTGCGACATCGACGGTCGAGGTGAGCGGCGCTTCCAGCACAACTCCGGCGACCGGCCGCTTCGCGGCGAGCTGCACAGCCTGACCCGACCCGAGCGACTCGCCGTAAGCGACGATGCTGTCAGCCTGCACGCCAAGTCCTTTAAGGTAATCGTAGGCTGCGATCGCATCAGCGACATTGTTCGCCTCGGTTGGACTTCCGCCCGAGCCGCCATAGCCGCGATTGTTTAGATAGAGAACGCCGAAGCCGCTCTCGATCATCTTGGCGATCTTGGGAGCTCGATTGGCGGCATTCGCCGCATTGCCGTGGAAATAGAGCAGCGTCGGCTTGCCGTCCTGCGGCGGCGCATACCAAGTCACGAGCCTGGTGCCGTCGGCTGCCACGATCTCGACCTCCTTGACGCCATCGAGCCCCGCTTCCGCAGGCGCGATGCGGGTCGGATCGGGGAAATACATGTAGGTGCGATTGCCGAAATAGGCGAAGGCGCAGATCGCAAGATAGGCTGCAACCAGCCAGGGAAGGACCGCCAAGACGTACTGCATCAGACCTTTCCGCACCGTCACGGCCAGAAGCGGCCGCTCGCGCCGATCGCTGCGGTGGCAAGCCCCAGCAAGAGATTGATCGCCACGATGCGGCGGATCTGACCGAGCGCGGCGCCGGCATCCTCGAACGCGCCCGCTCCTAACGCGCGGGAGAAGCGGCGCCACGGCGCGAAGAAGAGATGCAGGAATAGCAGGGTCATCAGAATGCCAATGGCCTGCATGATGTTGACATGGAGCGGGACGCTCGCGAAGCCGCCGAAGCGATGGAACAGCATCGCATAGCCGCTGATCAGGAGAATCGCGATGCTCGCCCAAACCCAGGGAAAGAAGCGGCTGAACACGCGCTGCCACAGCCCAAACCGTGACGGCGGCTCAAGCGCCCCGGCCGATGGGCGCAGCACCACATAGGCGAAGAACATTCCACCGACCCAAACCACGGCGGCCAAAGCATGCAGCGCGACAAGTAGCGTCATGCGCCAAGCCTACACCAATGTGGAGATCGCGGTGACCGGGGAGTCGGATGATTGAAAAATGGCGCCCCGTAGGGGTTTCGAACCCCTGTTTCCGGCGTGAGAGGCCAGCGTCCTAGGCCACTAGACGAACGGGGCGTGTGCTCCGGGCCAAGATCGAGTGAAAGCTATAGCTTGGGCGAGCGAAGGCGATCAAGGATTATTGATGCGCTACTGCTCTGTGCTTCTGCGCGGCCTATTCGGGCTTGAGCTTGATGCGGGCAAGCGTCTTGCCGTTGGCAAGATCGATCACCACAATCTCGGCTCCCGCGCTCGATTGCAGATGGAGTGCAAGCCGGTCGCCATCAAGAGCGAGCGTGCTGATAGTCGCGTCTTTCGGGATGTCCAGCTCGCCCGCGATCGCCTCAGCCCCTGAAGGAGCGCGGCTTTGCCCGCCCTTTGAGGCCTGATAGACAATGGCCGCCAGCACAAAGGCGAAGCCGCCCACCAGCAAGATGCCCATAATGACGACGGCAAGTTTCAGCACCCGCACCTGACGCGGGGTGAACACCGTGCCTGGCAATGGCGTATTGTCGGGCTCGCTCGCGACCGCCATCCTTCAAGTCCTCATGCCTCAGCCCAGTAAAGCGCATCCACCCAAGCGGCTTACTGCGGAAGCCGCCGCCGACGCCGAAGGGCAGCGGCTCGACCGCTTCCTGACTGAGCACCTGCCTGAGCTGAGCCGTACCCGCGTGCAAACCCTGATCAAAGACGGGCGCGTCTCCTCAGGCGGGGCGACCATAGTTGACGTGAAATACCGGGTCAAACCGGGCGACCGGTTCGCACTCGATGTCCCGCCCGCCGCTCCGCCCGAGCCGGCCGCGGAGGCGATTCCGCTGAACATCGTTTACGAGGACGATGCGCTGATCGTCATCGACAAGCCGGCGGGACTGGTAGTGCATCCGGGCGCCGGTCACGCGGCGGGCACGCTCGTCAATGCGCTTATCGCTCATTGCGGGATGAGCCTCTCGGGCATTGGCGGGGTGGCGCGGCCCGGCATCGTGCACCGCCTCGACAAGGATACGAGCGGGCTGATGGTCGTGGCCAAGACCGATCAGGCGCATCGCGCGCTCGCCGAGCAATTTGCCGATCATGGCCGCACCGGCGAACTGGAGCGCGGCTATTTGGCGCTTGTGTGGGGCGCGCCATCGCGCCCGCAAGGTACGATCGCCGCGCCCATTGGCCGCCATCCCACGAGCCGCACCAAGATGGCGGTCCTGCCGCCCGAGAAGGGCCGTGAGGCTGTGACGCATTGGCGCGTGGTTGAGACGTTCGGCCGCGGCAAGGAGCCTATCGCCTCGCTCATCGAATGCACGCTGGAGACCGGTCGCACCCACCAAGTGCGCGTGCATCTTGCCCATATCGGCCACCCGCTCATCGGCGACCCGCTCTACGGCCAGGGCTTCAAGTCCAAGCTGCGCAAGCTTCCCGAGCCTCTGCAAGCCAAGCTTGCCGCTCTCGACCGCCAGGCGCTGCACGCCACGCATCTTGCGTTCGTTCACCCGAAGAGCGGCACATTACTCAAATTTAATAGTCCGCTCCCTGCCGATCTCGCCGAGATCGTGGCGGCTTTCAAGGAACCGTGAATAAGGGGCGGGCTTTTATCTCTGTGACAAAGGATTTATAGAGAGAGGAGTCGCCTGGGGGCGGTTGGTTTGGGTAGATCGCGGCCGGTTCAGGCCGCTGGAGACGGGCTCTCATGGCCGCAAGAAGTTTGCCGAGTGTTGGCGCGCATGGCGGACTGACGCGCTACCTCGAAGAAATCAGACAGTTCCCGATGCTGGAGCCGCAGCAGGAATACATGCTCGCCAAGAGCTGGCGCGAGCATGGCGACCGCGACGCCGCGCATCAGCTCGTCACCTCGCATCTGCGGCTCGTCGCTCGCATCGCCATGGGTTATCGCGGCTACGGCTTGCCGATCGGCGAAGTCATCTCTGAAGGCAATGTCGGCCTGATGCAGGCGGTGAAGCGCTTCGACCCCGATAAGGGTTTCCGGCTCGCGACCTACGCCATGTGGTGGATCAGGGCGGCGATCCAGGAATACATCCTGCGCTCGTGGAGCCTGGTGAAGATGGGCACCACCGCCGCGCAGAAGAAGCTCTTCTTCAATCTGCGCAAGATCAAGGGTCAGCTGAAGGCGCTCGATGACGGCGACCTACGACCCGACCAAGTGAAGCGCATCGCCACCCAGCTTGGCGTGAGCGAGGAGGACGTCGTGTCGATGAACCGGCGGCTTGCCGGCGACTCATCGCTCAACGCACCGGTCAGGAACGACGCCGAGAGCGGCGAGTGGCAGGACTGGCTGGTCGACGAGAGCATCGACCAGGAGACGGCGCTTGCCGAATCCGATGAGCGCGATCAGCGCCGTGGGATGCTGAACGAGGCACTCAAAATGCTGAACCCGCGCGAGCGCCGCGTCTTCGAGGCGCGCCGGCTTGCCGAGGACCCGCTCACGCTCGAGGAGCTTTCCGCCGAGTTCGGCGTCTCCCGCGAGCGCATCCGCCAGATCGAGGTGCGCGCCTTCGAGAAGGTGCAGAAGGCCGTGACCAAGGCCGCCGCGGCCGCCGCACAGCCTGAACCTGCCGCTGCCGGCTAGTCCTCGATTTGCTTCAATCAGTATTGCCACGCCTCACGTGAGCCTCTAACCCTCACCCATTCCGAAAGCGGGCCGGGATAAGCCGCGGCATGAAGCAACTCAGCGTCAACGGCATCGAGATCGCTTATCTCGATGGGGGCAAAGGCCCTGTCGTCCTCCTTGGCCATTGCTCCAGCGCCTCGCATAAGGAGTGGCTTCCGCTGATCGAAAAGCTCAAGCCCGACTGGCGTGTGCTCGCTCCTGACCTCATCGGCTATGGGCAGTCGGCCGCTTGGCCGGCCGATGAGTCTTTCTCTGTCGATGCCGACGTGCAGGCCGTGCTTGCCGTCGCAAAGAAGGCGAAGGGCAAGCTACATCTCGTCGGCCATTCCTATGGCGCCGCGCTCTTGCTGGAGGCCGCGCGCTCGCTCGGCTCCCGCGTAAAAAGCCTCACGCTGGTCGAGCCAAGCCTGTTCCATATTCTGCGTGGGCGCCCCGAGTGGCACGAGGTCAAGACGCTCGCCCGCGCCGTGCTTGGGGCGGTGGCAGAGGGCGACGACCGCGCGGCCGCCAAACATTTCATGACTTATTGGCTTGGGCGCTGGCGCTGGTGGCTGTCGCCGGAGCGCTTCAAAGCGGCGATCCAGGCGACAATCCCCAAGGTGGCGCTCGAATTCGGCTTCGTCGTCGACGCGCCAAGCACCCTGCAAGATTACGCCGCGATCACCGCGCCGACCTTGTTGATTGTCGGAGGCTCCACAGGCGCGCCCAACCGCGCCATTGTCGATTTGCTCGCGACTACCCTCCCCGACGTCAAGGTGACGACCCTCAAGGGCGCGCGGCATATGAGCCCGTTCACCCATCCCGCCGAGATCAACCGGTTGATCCTCGACCATCTCGCTCTAACGCGGTGACCTTTACGCCGTCTCCGTCCGGCAGCTCTTCCATGTCGCGGGCAAACAGCTCCTCCAGCTCTTTCGCCTGTGACTGGGCGTTGGCGCGGACCTTCTCCAGGTCGGTGTAATATTGATAGTCCTCGTAGAGGCGCTTCTCGTCGAGGCGCTTGAACGTTTCCGTCAGACGTTTGACCTCGGCTTCCTTCAGACCCAAACCCCGCAACAAATCCTTGGTCAACTCCAGCGCCGCGAGAAATGTCTCGCGCTCGATGATCCCCACGCCGAGATCCATCAGCTTGTGCACATGCGTGCGGTCGCGCGCCCGCGCGTAGATGGGAAGATCGGGGAAGTTCGCGCGCACGACTTCGGCGACTCTGAGCGAGCTCTCCACCTTGTCGATGGCAAGCACGAAAGCGCGCGCCTTGTCTGCGCCGGCCGCGCGCAAAATGTCGAGGCGTCCCGCATCTCCATAATAGATCTGCGCGCCGAAGCGCCGAACGAAATCGACCTGCTCGACGCTCGAGTCGAGCGCGGTGAATGGAATCTGGCGCGCCCTTAACACGCGCGCCACGATCTGCCCGAAGCGGCCGAAGCCGGCGATGATGACGTGACGATCTCCGGCCGGCGGGATCTCGTATTCGGGCGGCGCAGGCGCGAGCGCACTGCTCACCGCGTCGTCGATAAGGAGCAGCAGCGGTGTCGCCGCCATCGACAGCGTCACGGCGAGCGTCAGCAGGTTGGACATATGCTGGTCGATCACGCCCTCGACCACGCCTGCGCCGAACAACACGAAGGCAAATTCGCCACCCTGACTGATCACCAAGGCGAGCCGGCGAGCGGCGGTGGCGTCGAGCCCCCACCAGCGTCCGAGCAGATAGAGGATCGCCGCCTTGATCAAGACAAGCCCGAGCACGATGGCGAACAGCGTGCCTGGCTCTGAGACAAGCACGCGAGGATCGATCGACATGCCAACCGCGATGAAGAAAACCGCAAGCAGCAAACCCTCGAAGGGTGCGATGTCCGCCTCGATCTGATGGCGATACTCGGAGTCGGCCAGCAGCGCGCCGGCGATAAAGGCGCCAAGCGCCGCCGACAGTCCGACCGCTTCCATGACCAGCGCCACGCCCACCACCGTCAGCAGCGCGCTCGCGGTCATCGCTTCGCGCACGCCGGTGGCGGCAACGAAGTGGTAAAGCCGGCTCAGCAGAAACCGTCCGACCACGATGACGCCGAGAATGGTGAGGATGGCGATGAAGGCGGCTCTCACGTCCATGGTCGGCTCTTCTGCGCCAAGCGCGAACAGCGGCACCAGCGCGATGAGCGGGATTGCGGCGAGGTCCTGGAACAGCAGGACCGAAAAGGCGAGCCTGCCGTGACGCGTGGTGAGCTCTCCTTTTTCCTCGAGCACTTGCAGCGCGAACGCGGTCGACGATAACGAGAGTGCCAAGCCGATGAACAAGGCCTGCGCGGCGGCAAGCCCGAGCGCGATCCCGATCGCGGCAAGTACGAGCGAAGTGGCGACGAGCTGGGCCGTGCCGAGACCGAAGATGGCCGAGCGCATCGACCAGAGCCTGATCGGGCGAAGCTCGAGCCCGATCACGAAGAGCAGCATCACCACGCCGAATTCGCCGAAATGCAGCACCTCGCCGACATCGGTCAGCGCGTAAAGCGGCCCAAGCACAAAGGGGCCGATGACGACCCCGGCCGCGAGATAGCCGAGCACCGCGCCCATGCGCAGATATCGGCCGAGCGGCGCGGCGATCGCCGCGGCGGCGAGAAACACCGCCACTTGGATGAGTTGCGCCGACACCATGGCTCGCCTTCCGTCTCCCCGGCTTTTGCGTAGCACGCGAGCGGCGGACTCTCTAGCGGCGAGCGCGTGCTCTAAACGTACATGGCCGGGACGAGGCCCGGCCATGCGAAGATCCCGGCAGCTTCCGAGCGGCGGTCAGTCGCGCGGCGCCCAGAGATTGACGAAGGGGGCCCGCACCCAGGTGCCGCGCCCGTCGCTATAAACGCGCGCGAAGGGTGCTGCGACCCATGTGCCGCGACGCGTGTCGACCTCGGTGAACGGCGCACGCACATACGTGCCGCCACGCCACCAGCGGCGCTTGTAGTAGCCGACCTCCTGCACGAGAGCAGTGCCGGCCTCCGGCGCCGCCACGACGCCTGGACCGGCTGAGACCGGCGCCGAAAAGCCGACGAGTAGCGCAAAGCCGGAAGCGGCGAGACTGAGAGAGAGCGCTCGAAAGATCATTCGTAAATTCTCCTTTACCAAGTTCCGCCGCCCGTCCGGATGCCGATGTTGAAGCGGAGTCTGACGACGCGAGGCGCGCGCCGCAAGCCCAAATTACAGCCACCCTCTCCGCTTGAAGTAGAGATAGGGCAATACCGCGGCGAGCACCATCAAGATGAGCGCGAGAGGATAGGCGTACCACCAGCCGAGCTCCGGCATATGCTTGAAGTTCATGCCGTAGATCGAAGCGATCAGCGTCGGCGGCAGGAACACGACGGCCGCAACCGAGAAAATCTTGATGATGTCATTCTGCTGAATGCTCACCATGCCGAGCGTGGCGTCGAGCAGGAAGATGATCTTGCCGGAGAGAAACGTCGAGTGATCGGTCAGCGAGGCGACGTCGCGCGCGGCGGTGCGGATACGCGCCTGCAGCGGCTTCACCTCCTTCCGCTCATTGGCGGCATTCACGAGGAAGGTCAGCAGACGCCCCAAGGAATGGGCGCTTTCGCGCGCCTTCGAGGTGATTTCGCCCTCGCGCCCGATCGCCCTCAGCAGCACGTCGAAACGGCGCTGCCGCGTCACCGACCCGCCTTTGAGATCGAAGATCGAATGCGACAATCCCTCGACCTCGGCCTGAATGCGTTCGACGAAATCAGCGAGCCGGTCGATGACCGTTTCCAACAGCCCGATCAGAATTGCGGGGCCGCTCTTGAGGTCGGTTTCGGCGCGGTTGCAGCGCGACACATAGATGGAGAAGGCCCGCGGCTCCGCGTAACGCAGCGTGATAAGGCGCTGGCCCGCGAGAATGAAGGTAACGGGCGTCGTCCGTGGCTCGCCCTGCTCGGGTTGATAGAGCAACGTCGCGGTCATGAAATAGGCGCCGTCCTCCTGATAGAGCCGGCTCGATACCTCGATCTCCTGTTGCTCCTCGCGCGTGGGCACGTCGAGCTTGAGCGCCCTCTCGACCTTGCCCTCCTCCTCCGGGGTGGGATTGATGAGATCGATCCAGACCGCCTGCTCGGTGATCCTCGGCTTGCCCTTCTGACGCTCAAGCGTGCCGGAGCGGTTCTCGTATATCGTGAGCATCGGGCCTCTCCGGCGGCATCCGGTCCTGTCGGCTCTTGACTTAGATCATGTCCGCCGCTGGCCGGGAACTTATACCAGTCGTCTTATAGTTCCACTGGGACATTGCAGCCCACTGAAGCCTTTGACACCGGTAGACCTCGGCGGTTAACAAAGACGATGGCTTGGCTCCGCAGAGACAAGGATTGCATCGCCCTGGTTGTGGCCTGGGCGCTTCTCCTGCAAGCCGCCATGCTCTCCTTCGCCTCTGGCGCTCATGCCGCAACCCTCGCGTCCGGCGGCAGCATCGTGCTTTGCACGGCCAAGGGCGCGGTCATTGGCCGCCAATTACCGGGGCAGGGTCACCAAAAGGCCGACTGCCAATGCTGCTCGATGTCCTGTCGGCTGGCGTGCGGCGGTGCCTGCGGCGGTATCCTTCCTGTTGCACTGCGCGTTCCCCTGCCCGCTTCCCTGGAAGCGCCCGGCAAACCGCCGCGGCTTCTGGGGCTCGAGCCGAGATCGGCCGAGGCTTCCGCGGCGCAGCCCCGCGCTCCTCCCATTGCATAGCCTCTGACCCACAACTTTGTGCCGTCGTGCGCGGCATTCGGGGAGGCCGATTCGCATGTCGGCGCATTCCGAAATCGAGAAGGCGCGAGGGGACAAACCGGCGCCTAAATGGGGGGCTGCTATCATGCTACGTTGCACCACGCGTCGGGCTGCCATGCCGGCGCTTACTCTGCTTTTTGCGACTGCGGCTTTCGCTGCCCAGTCGTACGCCGACCCGCTTTCAGGCCAGCCGCTGCTCGCCGATCAGCACGCGCCGGCCGGCGTGAATTTCGATCACATGCACAAAAAAGGGCGAGATCATAGTCGGCTTCCGCTACGCGGGAAGCTTCGCCGGCGGCGACATGCTGCACGGCACGCATTCGGTCAGCGACCAGGAGGTCATCGATAAGGGTTGCCCAGGACACAGCTGCTCGATGAGGCCGAGCGACATGACCATGAACATGTACATGCTCGACATCATGTACGCGCCCGCCGATTGGGTCACCCTGATGGTGATGCCGATGTGGATGAGCCACGAGATGACCATGGTGCCGCTCAACGGCACGCCGAGCACGGCGCATGACGACCATGGCATGGACATGGGCCATGCGGATAGGCACGCGCATATGGGCGCGCATTCGCACAGCACCGAGGACTGGGGCGATACCATTTTCGGACCCGAGCTCAGGCTCGCCGATGGCCCGGGCTATCACTTGCAGTTCAACCCAATGTTCAGCGCGCCGACCGGCTCGGTCGACAAAAAGATCGACGGCGTCTTCACCCATTACGGCATGCAGCCTGGCTCCGGCACTTGGGACTTCGTTCCAAGCATCACCTATACCGGCCGCGCCAACCATCTGGCGTGGGGCGCGCAGGTGCTGGGCGTGGTCAGGCTCGAAAACGAGAACGATTCAGGCTACCGACTCGGCGACGTATTCCAGGCCACCGCTTGGAGCAGCTACCGCTTCGCCAATTGGATCTCGGCCTCGCTCCGCGGTCTTTACACCGAGCAAGGGCCGATCGAGGGCCATTACAACGCCGCGCATAATCATTCGAGCCCACCCGATCTCCAGGCCAACTATGGCGGCCGCTTCTGGGATATCGGATTCGGCGTCAATACGGTCGTGCCGAACGGCGCGCTGAGAGGCTTGCGCCTTTCCGCCGAATGGCTGCAGCCGGTGATGGACGATCCGAACGGCTACCAGCTCGAGCGGGAAGGTACGCTCTGGGCGAATGCGAGCATGGCGTTCTAGGCCGGACGCTCAGTTCTTCTGCACGATACAGGCGCCGCCGGCCGAGCGCAGCTCTGCGCAAAGCTTGGCGGCGTCATCGCGGCTATCCGAGCCGATCTGCACCATGTACATCGAGCGGCGCCCGCGGCTTAAATTCCGCTCAGGCTGCACGAAGGGCTCACGCGAGCCCAATAGCGAAGCATATTGCCGCTTCAGCCTGCCGAACTGCGCGAGCGCCTTCGCCTTGGAGAACGAGGTCGAGACCTGCACGCCCCAAGGCCGCCACGCCCCGCTCGCCGTCAGCGGCTCGGTCTCGTACACCGCGCGTACCACGAGCGGCGCAAGCTTGCGGCAGGACTCCTGCACCTCGAGACCCGCGGTCTTCAGCGCATCCGGTAGCTCGGTTTCGGCCTGCTTCCATTCCTCCGCCGCGCGTCCGGTGATGAACTGAACATAGTCTTGCGTTTCGTAGGGCAACCCGCTCGACCCGGCGAGCCACGCGCGGACCCGCTCGGCGCCGGCATTATAGGCCGCTGCCGCCAATCCGAAATTACCGAACTGCCGGCGCAAATCGGCGAGCAGGCTCGCCGAATGCACGATCGCCGATTTCGGCTCGAACGGATCGTTAAGACCGCGCTCCTCGGCCGTACCCGGCATGAACTGGGCAATGCCTTGCGCGCCCTTGGGGCTCACGGCGTGCGGATTGAAGCGGCTTTCCTTCCAGATCAGCCGCACGAAAGGCATGGGCGGAAGCCCCCGAGCCTCGGCCTGCTGCTGCATGATCGGACACACGATGTCGACGAAGGGCTTCGGTCCGGCGAGCGCGCGTCCGGCTTCCTTGGCCCCAGTCTCGACCAGCGCGGCCACCGTCTCGCCCGCGCAGCAAGGAGCGGCGAGAAGTAGAAACCCCGCAACGACCGGAGCTGTCGCTAGCAAACGCATCGTATCCACCAGGAATCGGTCGCTAGAAACCAGAATAACGCCACAGGTTTCAATTCTGGCTAATTCTTCTGCACGATGCAGGCCCCGCCGTCGGCTTGAAGTTTGGCGCACAAAGCGTCCGCATCCTCGCGGCTGTCCATGCCGACGCGCGCGGAATATTGCAGCTTCGTGCCCATGTTCAGATTGCAGGTCTCGACGACAATCGGGTCATAGCTGCCGAGGACGCTCGAATGGTCCTGCTTGGCCGCGGCAAATTGCTTGAGCGCGTCATCCTTGGAGAAGGCCGTGGCGATCACGATGCCCCATGCGGGCAGCGACTGCGGCTCTGAGTTGTCGGTGCTTGCGTCGGCTTGCGGCGCGCGGCAAGGGGATAGCGGCCCCTCCTGCTCCACCGGCGGCTGGGCAAAGGCGGGCCATATCGAAAGCACCAGTGAGACGGTCAATAGAGCGATCTTCGCCATTTCGATGCTCCGCCACGAATCACGCGGCGATTATAGCCTCGCCTGGCCCCACTCTGAACCCATTCCTAACGCCGGCGGCTCAATGGAATTGAGGTTAAGCACGGCCTGCGGCATCGCAGATCGTGCAGCAGTTCATCTACAAGCTCAAGCCGACCGAGCTTCTGCTCAAGCCTGAGGCCGAAAAGCCCAAGCCCAAGAAGCCTGCGAAGGACGCCAAGAACTAGTTTTCAACCAGGAAAAGCGCGGAGCGCAGTCTCGGCGACGCGGCGGAGCTCGCTGCGGCTCGCGCCGGCCGCGGCCTGCACCGACATGCCTTGCGTCACGGTGGCGACGAAGCGGGCGAGCGCGGCGGCATCGGCGTCCTTGGGAAGATCGCCTTCAATCTTTGCCCGCTTCAGCCTCTCGCGGATCGATTTCTCGATGGCCTTCCGCTGCTCGCAGAGCGCGTCGCTGATGCATTTGGCATGCTCACCCGCGCCGGCGATGCCCTGCACCAGCAGGCACCCGGCCGGATTTTTCTTGTCAGTCAGGGCATCGGCCGAGCCGCGCAGGAGGGCGGCAACGGCTTCCCTGGCCGTCGGCAGAGCCAGCGCATCGCGGATGAAGCTCTCATGCGTCTCTGCATAGCGCTCAAGCGCCTGGTAGAACAGGCCTTCCTTGTTGCCGAACGCCGCATAGAGGCTCGGCGGGTTGATGCCCATGGCGGCAGTCAAATCAGAAATGCTCGTACCCTCGTAGCCCTTGCGCCAAAACACTTCGAGCGCCCGGTCGAGCGCGTGTTCCTTGCAAAAAGAGCGGGGGCGGCCAATCGCCACGGCCTTGTCTCCTGCCATTTTCTCTGTCTGTAGCACCTCCCCAATTTGTAACGATCGTTATATAATGCCCTTGACAGTGCGGGTCCATAGCCTAGATATGTAGCGTCTGCTACAAAACTAAGCATACGGAGATGGACCCATGTCAAAGCTACTCAACGGTAAAGTGGCGCTCGTAACCGGCGGCTCGCGCGGCATCGGCGCGGCGATCGCCAAGGCTCTGGCCGATGACGGCGCCGATGTCGCCATCAGTTATGCCGCCTCCGCCGACAAGGCCGAGGCCGTGGTCAAGGAGCTGCGCAAGAAAGGTGTCCGTGCCGAGGCTTTCAAGGCCGATCAGGCCAGAGCCGAGGAAGTTGAGGCTCTGGTCAAGACTGTAGCGCAGCGCTTCGGTCGTCTCGACATTCTGGTCAACAATGCCGGCGTATTCGCGCTCGGTCAGGTGCATGACCGCGCCAATAATATCGCCGAGCTCGAGCGGCTGTTCGCCGTCAATGTCGGCGGCGTGGCGGCCGCAGTGCGCAGTGCAGCCCCGCTGATGAACGATGGCGGTCGCATCATCTCGATCGGCTCGGTGGTCGGAGACTCTTCACCGTTCGCCGGCATTGCCGACTACAGCGCGACAAAAGCGGCGATCCTTGGTTATACCCGCGGTTGGGCCCGCGACTTGGGACCGAGGGGCATCACGGTGAATAATGTAGCGCCCGGCCCGATCGACACCGATATGAATCCGGATGACGGCGACTTTGCCGCCGCGCAGAGAAGCGCGACCGCGCTCGGCCGCTACGGCAAGCCGGAGGAAGTCGCGGCAGCCGTCGCTTTTCTCGCAAGCCCCGCCGCGGCCTACATCACCGGCACCACGCTCACCGTCGATGGCGGCTTCAACGCCTAACGCGTATCAGCCGTGTGGAGGACTAGGACATGATCGAGAGGAGACCCTTCGGCGCCCTCGGCGGCGCCGACCATGGTTGGCTCAAGGCGAAACATCATTTTTCCTTCGCCCGCTATTACGACCCGGATCGCCTGGGGCATGGAGCATTGCGCGTGTGGAACGACGACGAGATCGCACCCAACACGGGCTTTCCGCCGCACCCGCATGCCGACATGGAAATCATCACCTATGTGCGGCAGGGCGCCATTACGCACGAGGACAGCCTAGGCCATAAAGGCCGCACCGAAGCCGGCGACGTGCAGGTGATGAGTGCGGGCTCGGGCATCCGCCATGCCGAATACAATCGCGAGAGCGTGCCCACCAAGATCTTCCAGATCTGGATCGAGCCGACCGAGGCCGGTGGCGAGCCGTCGTGGGGCGCCAAGCCGTTTCCCAAAGCAGATCGCTCGGGGCGCTTCGTGCCGCTGGCGAGCGGCTTCCCCGCCGACGAGGATGCTCTGCCAATCAGAGCCGAGGCGCGCGTTCTCGGCGCGACGCTGAAAGCGGGCGATACCGCCGAGTATCGCTTCGGCACAAGGCGCCACGGTTATCTCGTTCCGGCGCAAGGCCGCGTCGAGGTGAACGGCATCCGCATCGACACGCGCGACGGCGCTGCCATCTCCGACGAGAAGGTGCTGAAGATCAAAGCGCTCGAGGATAGCGAAGTCATCCTCGTCGACGCTGCGTAGGGCAACGAAGCGAAGCTCCCCTCCCCTCGCTTCGCGTGGGCAACGGCTAGGCCAGCAGCCGTTGCCCACCCTACGACGTCCACATGCACGCATCACGCAAACCGGCACGCCCTACAACCGCGGAACCGCTCGCGCATTGAGACGTTAGCGCTATAGGTCGCCGGCTGCCGATCGCGCGCTGACGCATCGAGGCCCGCGTCTTTTCTCCCTCCAGCTTTGGAAAGGGTTTTGGAATGATGAAATCGATTTTTGTTGCTTCGGTCGTTTCACTCGGCCTCGCATCTGCGGCCTACGCGCTGCCCGGTCACATCGCTTCCCCAGGCGCAGCGGCCTCGATCGATACTCTTCAGGTGAAGAAGGATTGGAAGAAGGGCGACTGGAAACACGACGACTGGAAGAAGGGCGACTGGAAGCGGCACAACAAGCACAGATACGGCTACCGCAACGATCACCCGCCCTATGGCTGGCGCTCCTACCACTATCGTCCCTATGGCTGGGCCACTCGCGGATGCATCGCCATCGGCCCGCTCTGGTACTGCCCATAAAGCTGCGTTAAGCAGCAAAGCAGCGGACCCCGGTCCGCTGCTTCTTATTACCCCCCGCAAACTCTCGATCTGATAGGTTTCGCCCCGTGAGTCGCGGGCGCGCAATGAGCCTTTGCGTCCTTCCCGCAAAGCCATGAAAGGATTTTGGAATGATCAGATCGATTTTAGCCGCGGCGATCCTGTCGCTCGGCGTCGTCTCGGTGGCGCTTGCCTTCACGCCGAGCCCCGCCACTTCGCCGAGGCTCGAGGCCGCGACCGATCTCATTCAGGTCGGACACAAGAGCAGCAAGTGGAAGGGCGGCAAGTGGCACGCGAAGCGGCACGACAAATATGTCCATGCCCACAGATACAAGAGCGCCCCGAAGGGCTGGCGTCACTACAGCTATCGCCCCTATCGCTGGTCGCATCGGGGTTGCGTCGTCATCGGCGCTCTTTGGTACTGCCCGTAACTGATTGCGAGTCTTAAAGGCGGCAGGTCGCATCGGTCTGCCGCCTCTTTGTTTGGCGTACCGGCAACACGCAAAACTAAAATCGCGCGGGGCACCTAGCCGTCCTTCACCTCCGTCTGCGGGCGGTCGGAGCCGGGATCGACCTCCTCATGCCAGACGCCGTCGGCGCTCTCATACTGGATGCCGACCGTCTCGCCCGGCACTTTCTGCTCGCCGGCCGCGATTCTTGCCGCCGCGAGCGCCGCGTCATGAGTCGGGAAGGTCTCGGAGAACGTCCCGCGGGCTTTATACGCCCAACCATTCTCATGCTTGACGATCTTGTAGACCACCTTCGCCATGTCGCTCTCCATCGAGGTGCTTTCGGCCGAGACCTCGCATAACCAGCTCGCGCCGCCAATGGTTCCTGGCCGTCTTGCAAGGGGTTGCGCCTTGTCCCGCAGTTCGGCACTCTCCCCCCGCGCGCGACAAAGACTTGAACGCGCCGAGCTTTTGCCGCGAACGAGTGCGACGCTCGGTTTCGCTGTCGAAATAGGGGAATGCGCATGGGCTATCGCTTGTTTTCCGGTCTTGCGGGACTTCTTCTCGCCGCAGCTTTGGCCATGCCCGGCGAGGCGGCCACGCTAGGGGCCAATCCCTTCGATCAGCTCAATGGCGATTGGAAAGGCGGGGGCACGATCATCCCCTCGAAGGGAGAGCCCAAGAAAGTCACCTGCGAAACCACCTACAAGACGACCGGCGGCAATGTCGCACAGACCCTGCGCTGCACCGGCAACGACTACGAGGTGAACACCACGCTCAAGCTCACCTACAAGAACGGCAAAATCAAAGGCTCTTGGAACGAGACCGTTTACGATGCCAATGGCGCCGTGGCCGGAACGGCGAAGGACGATACCATCCATGCCCGGATCACCGGCGACAAGTTCTCCGGCCGCATGAGCATTAAGACGTCCGCCGCGGGTCACACGATCAATATCCTTCAGCTCGACGAGCAATCCGGCACCTATCGTCTCGCGACGAGCCTGTCCTTTCATCACTAGCGACAAGGTCTGCGTTCTCCGTTCTGCGGCGCAGGCGCGTTGCAATTCCGTCGGGTGACGAGCTGCTCCGGTAAAGCGCCCTCCAATGTCGGTTGCGGAGGCTCTCCACAACACAATCAGGAAGACCAGAAACGTCAAAAGCCAAGCAAGGTATGCATACCTTCCCGAGGCGAAGTAGAAAAAAAGCACGGCTTGAAGCGAGAGTGCGATCAAAGCCAAGCCTCTCAGCCAAGGATGAGAGCGACTACGCAAAGCCGCCCAGAGAGTTGCCGCTAGGATTGGCACGCGATAGACCTCCGAAAGTGAGTTCCATTGGGCTAAATGTTGTGCAACGCGAGTCGCATTTGGCCCCGCGGCATCGCCACGCAAAAGTTCATGGATGGCTTGCAGATACGCGGAAGGTGGCGCGCGCAAGTTTGCAGGTATGAAAGCGTTGGAAGTGAGGAGGACCAACATTATGAAGTGTTACCAGAAGAATCGGCGAGAGCCCAATTCCGAGAAAAATAACTCCTCGCCAATTTCCATGTATGGCTAGCCAGACGGCAAGCAGTGTCACAAGCAGCGCGCAGGCAATTGCCAAGTTTGGCCGCAGGGCGACGCTCAAGGCAAGTGCCAGGCCGATCCAGGCTGTAGGCAGTGTCAATTGGGATGCCTGCGCGGTTTTGGTCAGGACGCAATTGAGCGGTCAGCGCCAGCGCAGCGAGGAAGGCTCCATATCCGATCGGCTCCGGAAAGCCCTTCCACATTTCTCGCACATACAGGAATTGCGCGAAGCCCAGCCTTTCGAACACCGGCGTGAACAAAAAGAGGAGAATGAGCCCCACGCTCCAGCGCAGTTGGAGAAATTGACGCAGCAGATAAAAAAGAAAAATGGGGATCAACATGCAGAGGAGCACCAAGCCATAGGACGTACTCTTCCAGCGCTCTCAGGTAACGCAAACCCGGCTAAAAAAGAAAACGTCTTCGCCTCCTTGCAAAGCGCTTTGCACATCGCCCCTGGCGACCGCTTGCGAGATGCTGAATCCGAAGGACTCGTGCACAAGGCCGTCATTGGCTCCGTCGTGTGTGCGGAAGCCAGTCAATAGGTCCGGCCAATAGATGAAGAAGGTTAGGAGCGTGGATGACATGGCTCCTAGCGGAAGCAGAAGCCGAACGGGAGAATCGATGTGAATAACGAGAATGAGCAGCACGACAACGCCAAGCAACTTCAGCGCCCGTTTTAGCCAGAGCAAGACGCGCTGCGATGAGTTCGCAGTTACGGAGAAATCGCGAGGAGCGTCCGGCTCAATGGCGAGCGCGAAAATGCGTTTGCCCAAATCATCTGAGGCAATGGTTTGACATGTGCGATCTGACACGTGTTGTTGATCGAAGTGTCCCTGTTGCTTCTCCCAAAGCACGTCGCCACGCCAACATACCGTGCCCCCAATAAGGGCGGCATTGACCTCGAACATCACGAAGAAGGGCATCGCCGAACGATCGCTGCGCGCGGAGTTACTGAAGTTGGCAGGAATTGATGGCGTCTATATGAGCCTCGTTCTGCGAATGAAATTCAATGCCGTCCGAGATTCGGGAATATTTCGGCGTGGACCAGAGGGCATCGGCCCCCCAATGCCGTAGCCGAACTACGTAAGCGAACGAACGCTTGGTGCCAATAACGGACGAGCCTAACCATCCACGCGAAATTTGATGTCACTCAACGTGACTGATCCTTTGCCCCACGTCGTTGGCACAACGATGCGATAAGGGATGTAATGATCGGTTTGAGGTACTGAAACAAGCCACACCTCTATGTCGTCGGTCTGCGTCATGAACTTGATGCCGGGGTGGTCGGGCCGATAGCCTCCGATTGGCACAAACTTCACGCGGCAAACCGCCAAAGGGCCAGAAACGCTAATAGGCGCATTCTCGACCGCATGCTCTGATCGCTTTGGGCTGAGGATGATGTCGAAGCGTTGCTTGCCGTCGAAAACCGGCACTGTTTGCTGGCAGAGTTCCGCATAGTTAGCGGACTCTCTGGAGCGCACAGATAAGAAAGCCGCTGTTAAGGGATCGAGCACGTGCTCAAGCTGGTCCGCCGTTATAGGGACGCTGCGCGGG
>DATAFR010000122.1:0-1748 GCA_036257375.1 Methyloceanibacter sp. | reverse complement strand
GCCGATCTGCCTAAGGAGGGCAGCCATTACGACCTGCCGATCGTGCTCGGGCTCATGGCTGCGACCGGCGCCGTTCCCCGCGATGCGATCGAAGGCTTTTGCGTTCTCGGCGAGCTGTCGCTCGACGGATCGATCGCTGCCGTCGCCGGCGCGGTCCCTGCTGCCATCGGCGCCAACGCGCTCGGCAAGGAGCTGATCTGTCCCGCTTCATGCGGGGCCCAGGCCGCGTGGGCCGCTGCCGACATGACTATCCTCGCCCTCAAGACCTGCTTCAGCTCATCAAGGGCAGAGCCTGCGCCGAGCGCTACCACGCGCGCATCTCCGGCCCCCTGCTCGACCGCATCGACCTCCAGATCGAAGTCCCGGCCGTCTCCGCCGCCGACCTCGTTCTGCCGCAAGCTTCCGAAGGAAGCGCCGAGATGCGCGAGCGCGTGATACTCGCCCGCCGCATCCAGATCGAGCGCTACGCCGCGCTCGGTCTTGCACGCACCCGCACCAACGCCGATTGCGACGGCGCGCTTCTCGAAGACATCGCCGCACCCGACCGCGCCGGGCTTACGCTCTTGCGCGAGGCGGCGGATGCGCTCTCGCTTAGCGCCCGCGGCTATCACCGCACGCTCCGCGTCGCCCGTACGCTGGCCGACCTCGACGGCGAAGAGAAAGTCGCGCGCATCCATGTTGCCGAGGCCTTGAGCTATCGCGCCGAGACGCTCCGGCGGGCCCAGGAAGCGGCCTGAGGCCGCCGCTTCGGCAAAACCGCGGTCACTTGATTTCTGCAAAGCCGCCGGGCTTCGTTTCAGCAATATGTGTCCCATCGGCCACGCCCCGATCAATATCCGCGCTGGCGCGGAACGGCGAGCGTTGACGGCACATCTAAGGGTTGGGTCAATACGCAAGACGAGGTTCCTGAAGATGCGTATAGGGATCGACCCATTGCATTCGAGGCCGGCCCGAGCCCGGCTGCCGGGCATTTTGCTCGCCGCACTCGCGTTGCTTGTGCTCGGCGTCTCCGTTCCCTCGCATTCCGCGCGTGGCGCGGAGTTTGGTGCCGATCCGTGGGTCAAAGGCTTCACCGACATCTACGCCGGAATCCTGCCGTCCGAGCCCGGCCTCTATTTCCGCACCGACGCCTATCACTACGAGGCGAGCGTCGAGCGGACCATCTTCAACGGTTTCGTGCAGCTCGGCGTCGAGCAAGAGCTGACCGCGACGATCGCAACGCTCACCTACGTGACGCCATGGAAGATTCTCGGAGGCCCTACGCCTTCGGCGTCGCTCCGGCCATGATGGCGGTGGATGTCAATGTCGGGATCGGACTTCCGCAAATCACCGGCCCGCTCGGCCGGACCCTCGGTCCGTTCAACTTCGAGACCGGCGAAACCAATCTTGCGCCTGGCGATACCGACATCATTCCGGTGTTGCTCGGTTGGCATGCCGGAAACTTTCATTGGAACTTCGCCACCTTCGCTCTCGCGCCGACAGGCGACTACAGCAAGAAGCAGCTTGCCAATACCGGCTTGAACCACTGGGCGATCATGCCGCGGGTGGCCGCCACCTATTTCAACCCCAAGACCGGCTGGCAGTTGAACGGCTCGCAATCTACGTGTTCAATTTCGAGAACAAAGCGACCGACTACGAGTCCGGCGAGATCCTCAATCTCGAAGGCAACATCACCAAGAATCTCGGCCGATGGGGCGTCGGGGTCAGCGCTTACGCCATGATCCAAACCACGCCCGATACCGGCGCCG
>DATAFR010000121.1:0-3623 GCA_036257375.1 Methyloceanibacter sp. | reverse complement strand
GCGCGGCATGATCGAGGCTAAGGAGATGCTCCGTGAGCTATGGGGCACCAAGAACGTCTACACCTACGGCGTGGGCGGCACGGGCTTCTGCGCGGTCGATTGCGTGCTCTCGATGATCCTGCCGGGCGACACGGTCGGGGTGTTCCCCAACGGCACCTTCTCGGGCATCGGTGGCCTTACCATCCGCATGAAAGCCTCTTCGAATGAGGAGCTAGCTGCGGATCCGTTTAACCCGAAGCCAAAGAACGTCGTCACGATGGAAATGCCGCATGGCAAGTCGATCACCGGCGAGTTCGTGGACAAGGCGCTCGCGGAGCACAAGCCGATGTGGGCGTTCATGGCCCATTGGGAGACTGGATCGGGCCGCATTAATGACCTCGGGGGCTTCAGCGACGCGTGCCTCAACACGGGGTGATGGGCCTTGTCGACGCCGCGTCGAGCCTAGGCGTCGCCGACTTCAGCATCGACGATTATCCGGGGGTGGTCGCGTGGGCGTCATGTCCGCAAAAGGGCGTTCTCAGTCTGCCATTGACCTACGCGCCGGTCAGCTTCACCGACAAGGCGATCGATGTCGTGAAGAAGCGCGGCTGCTACACCTATGTGCACCATCCGATTCTGGAGGCGCGTCACTGGGGCATCATCGACGGCAGGGATGTGTCGATGCCCGTCTATCACCGCACGCACTCCTGCTATGCGGTTGCGGCGTTTCACGAGGCGTTGCGCATCATCCTGGGCTACGGGCGGCACCGCAAAGCCTCGGAATACGCTTATCATGAGAAGGCGCTCCGCCAGGCCGTGGAGGCCATGGGCTGCGGCGTCATCTCCAACACGACTAGTTTGATCGTGCTCAATCTGCCGGGCAAGCTCGCGGGCAAAGAGAAGGATCTCGTCGCGGGATGCCGAGCGCACGGATTCGGCATCTGGCCGACGCTGTCAGAACCTGTTCAGGTGCGCATCGGCATTCTCAACCAGCTTACGCCGAAAGCTATAATGGAGATTGCCGGCCGCTTCGCTGACGCCATGCTCGACATGGGCGCTGAGTTCGACAAACAGCAGGTGATGAACGGGCTCAAGTCTTACTACGCGAAAGCCGCCTAGGAGCCACGGCGAGATTTAGGCCGTTAAAACTGGCTCCGGGCCCTCTTCCATCGTCTTCCTCGGATGGGTTGTCGCCGAACGACACATTAAGCGTACCCCCTAACCCGCAAGCGTAGACGCTAACCTAACCGGACCGCCTCGAAACCCTTTGCGAAAAGGGCCCGCAATCAGATGAAGCAGAAGTTATTGCAGCTCAATTCCTGCTCGCCATTCCAGCGATAGGCAACCAGCGTGCCGCCTCGCGCGACGCTATAGTCCACGCAAGCGGTGGTCGGCGAGGTTGGTGCGGGAGGCATATTGCTGAACCAATAATGACCGAAGAACGTGGGCTTACCATTAGGCGCAAAGCGACGATGGGTTTCCGCCGGCAAATCGTCATCGATGGGCGAAGCACTTTACGCTCGCGGCAATCCTCGCTTCACGCCAAGCACTCAGGCCCGCGAGTTCGTTGGCTTGAGCATCGCTGACATGGCCCGCGAGTGTTTGCGCCGTAACGGTTCGAGCATCACCGGCTTTGCGGCGCCGGCGCTGATCGAACGCGCGCTGCACACCACCAGCGACTTCGCGCTGACCTTGGGCGACACCGTGGGCCGCTCGTTACGTGACGGCTATCAGGCTGTGGCCGGCGGGATCCGCACAGTCGCACGCGAAACCACGGCGGCAGACTTCCGTGCCAAGACACGCTTGATGCTCGACAGCGCAGGCATCGTGCTTGAGAAGGTCAACGAGCACGGCGAGTTCAAGTCGGGCACGATGGCCGAAGCGGGTGAGTCGTATAAGCTCGAAACTTTCGGGCGCGTCTTCGGCATTACCCGGCAAGCCTTAATCAACGACGACGTGGGCGCGTTCACCGATCTTCCCCGCCGTCTCGGTCAAGCCGCTGCCGCCTTCGAGGCGCAGAGCCTTGTGACCTTGCTCGAAGGGGCGGCAGGCGTCGGCCCCGACATGAGCGACGACAAGGCGCTCTTTCACACCGACCACGGCAACCTTGCCGGAAGCGATGCAGCATGTGACGAGACGACGCTATCGGCAGGGCGCTCGGCGATGCGCAAGCAGACCGGCCTCGGTGGTGCGCTGATTGCGGTCACGCCGAAATATCTCGTCGTGCCGAGCGAGCTAGAGACGGCGTGCCAGAAGTTCTTGGCGACTTTCACACCGACGACCACGGATGACGTGGCTGTGTTCTCGAACCTCACGCTGATCGTTGAGCCGCGCTTGAGCGATGACGGGCGGTGGTATTTGGTCGCGGACCCCGGACAGGTCGATGGGCTGGAGTTTGCCTATCTCGCATCCGAGCCGGGACCGCAGACCGACACGCAGGCCGGGTTCAAGGTCGACGGCGTCGAAGTAAAGGTTCGCTTGGATTACGGCGCGGGCTTCGTTGACTGGCGCGGCTGGTACTGCAACCCCGGAGCTTGATGATGGCGACGCCGAGCAATCTGACGATTGCCGAAATGCTCGACCTGCTCACCAAGCTGGAGCGGGTGCGGTGGACCGGCGACCGGCGCGTCGAGTACGTCGCGAACGGCGTGTCGCGCGTGGTCGAATACCGCAGCGATGTCGAGCTTCGCCAAGCTATCGGCGACCTCAAGCAAGACATCGCGGCGATGCAAGGCAAGTCTGCCGTCAACGTCGCTTATGTGAGATCAGAAAAAGGATGGGCTTGAGATGAAAAACTTCGTTCAGGACGGCGTCGTCCTCACTTTGACGAGTCCGACCGGCGGCATCCTCGCGGGACAAGGCTTCGTCGTCGGCAACATCTTCGCCATCGCCGCCTATGACGCCATCGAGGGCGCCGAGGTCGAGGTCGTCACGCGAGGCGTGTTCATCCTCCCCAAGGCCGCCGGCATTATCGCCGAAGGCGCGAAGGTCTGGTGGAACGATACGCTCAAGGTCGTCGTCAACGCGACCGGAGCCGGGTTCTTTCCCATCGGCGTGGCGGTCGCGGGCGCGGGTGACACCGACACCACCGTGCGTGTCAAGCTCGACGGCATCGCCGTGGTCGCGGCGGCGGCTTAATGTTGAAAGGGAAATATCAAGAAGCGTAGAAACAAAAGCGCCACCCAAATGCTCGGCAAAGCGGGACGGCGCAAATGAAAGCAAGCGAAGATGGAATCTAAGCATATCCCCCAAATAGAGACGTTCTGTTGTCCTCGCCCGCCGCGATCCCCCTCGTGGGCGATCTCTTGCGCTATTCGATCTCACCTCTCTTTGGCAGACTGATGCAGCCGCTGCTGCTCAAGGGAATGTTCGCGCCGCTACCCGTGCCATCCATCAGTGATTCCCTTTTTGCTGCGCTCCTGTGACGGGATCATAATCTAGGGTCTGCCTGCCCACGGCTGAAAAACTGACAGCAGGACAGAAAGCGGCGAGGACTTGGAAGCGCCGACTAGCTGCAGGTAAGGCTCGCCATACCAAGAGGCGTATAAGCGCACTTGCTAAAGCCCGCGCCGCAGAGGCCGCCAGCAGATAGCTTCGGTTCGTGAGGGACCCATTGGCTTCGAGGATCGCAAGGCCGAAGAGGT
>DATAFR010000120.1:0-5911 GCA_036257375.1 Methyloceanibacter sp. | reverse complement strand
GTCATAGACGACGTTCACGGTGCCGTCCTCGATGCGCACGTCGCGGAGCTTCACATCGCGTTTAGGCTTGTCGCTCGGCGCCTTGGCGACGTTCGGCTTATTCGGCTTGTCCTCCTTCGGCCTGTCGTCCTCGCCGAGACGCAGCGTCAGGACTGGCCGCTCCAGCACCACGCGCTCGGCGTCCACCTGCCGGCTCACGAGCTCCAACAGGCTGAGATCGATGACGAGCCGCCCAACCGAGAAGTCGGCCGTGCCGGCGCGCGCCTCGGGATCGACGAAAGTCGCATCGCTGATGACGACGCGAGGGCTCGGAACGAAGAGAAGGGCTGTCGTGCCTTTCACCTCGAGCACGCGCCCAGTCTGCTCCTTGATGCGCGAGGCAACGCGGTCGCGTACCCAATCGGCGGAAACGAGCAGATTGACGGCGACAAGCGCGAGAAGCGCAACGCCAACCACTGCGCCACCGACGATCAAGAGCAGCCGCATGCGCCTGCGCTTGGCGCCGTCAGCGGCGGGCTGCGGCTTCGGCGGTGGCGCCTTGTGATGCGCGTGCGGCGCCGCCGTCTTGTGAGGCTGGTTTGTCTGCATGGTCGTGTGAGTTGTTTCCCGACTCTAGCCCGAGAAATAAGGTGAGAATAGGAATTGGCGTGAGCCAAGCCTTCTCAACGTACTAGGATCGCGTGATTGTCCCACTGGAAGGCCGATGACTGGCGCGACATTGCGCCGCCAGCGTCAGCCGTGGCGAGCCAGCCTTCGCCACTGGTCAGAAGGAAATGCGCGCTACGGTGGGTCGGGGCGAGCCCGCAGCCGTCGTTCAGGTTCGAGGTGCCGAGGAAGCGCGGCCCCGCTACGTCCCAATAAGTAATGAGTCCGCCCTTGGGCGCCGAAGCGGCAACGATCGCCCCCGCATTGTCCGCGGCGACCGAGCCAACGTAGTTATTCAAGGCAACTTGCGTCTCGGCAGGAGCCTCAACGATGATCGGTGCCTCGCCGCGGCGGTGAAAACCGACAAGCGCCGGCGTATCCTCCTCGGGCCCACGATATTGACAACCAAACACGACGACATCGCCCGCGGCGATGGCGAGATGGCGGATCGAGAGCTGGTGTAGCGCCGGAGCCAGGCACTGCTCCTCGAGCAGATCGCCCGTGTCCACATCGACATAGACGAGAGAGGGCTGCATGTCGGGAAGGTTCAACTCGTCGTCGCCTCGATCGGGATGCGTTTGAATGCCGCCATTGGCGATAACCATGGTGCGGCCATCGGAGAGGAGCGCGATGTCATGTGGCTCCATGCCTTGCGCCGGGAACTCGCCGATCTGCCGGTAACCGCCGGTGGCATCGCGCACGCCGATCACGCCGGCAGCGCGTTCATAGTCGTTCTCGGCGGTGTAGAGCAGCTTGCCGTCGGCCGAGAACACGCCATGCCCGAAGAAATGACGTCCGGGCTTCGACGCGAACCAGACCGGCTCACGCGCATCGAGAGGAATGGCGACGCCGAAGCGGCCTGGGCGTCGCGCAAACGCGACCCATGCGCTTCCGTCGGGTTTGAGCGTGATGTCATGGCCGCGTTGCGGAAGCTCCACCGCGCGCACATCCCCCTGCAGGGTAAAGAGCGCGGCGGAGAAATTGCCCCTGTCGTCGCGTCGCGCCGCGGCGAAACATTCGCGCTCGGACACCGCCCACAGCTTTTCCGGCCACGCCAGCATGGCGCTGCTCGAAGCAAGGCCGATCAGAAGCATGCGGCGGTCGAGTTCCATGGCTAATCTCCATCCATGGCGTTGAAGCCGAAGGCGAGCCCGGCGCCGCGCGAGATCATGTCGCCCGCGGTCTGCGCCGCGGCCTTCAGCGCCACACGCAAGGCCTCGATCTTGGCGCGCAGGCCTTCGTCCTTGACGACCTCGGCCATCGGCTGGTCGATGCCGCGCAGAACATCGACGGCGTGATCGAGATCGAAGAGGATCGAATCTTCGACGCCCGCCGATTCCTGTCTCACCACCTGAGCAAAACCGCCTTGCGCGAAAAGAATGCGCGCACCTTCGAGATTGCCGGCCGCATTCTTGAAGGTGAGTACACTCCGCCAGAAGGCCGCGAGCTTGGGCTTTGCTTCATCGGGGTTGGCCCCGAGCGGCTTACCGAGCTTCTGGTCGCGCACGAGCTCGATGCCAGTGGTGAAGGTCTTGAACAGATCGAGCGTCACCTCTTTGGGGGCGTGATAGTAGGGATCATCCGGCGCTGGGCCCATGAACGCTTTCTCATAGGTCGAATCATCGCGCCATCCTTCGACCACCGAGTTGGCGATGCGGTCGACATTGGTGGCGACGGCGAGCCCGAATTTGCAGCGGAAGTCGCGATCGTCATCGGGAATAACTCCGCCGTCGCCGTAGAGCAGATATTCGAGAGCGGGCAGACCCTGGAGTGCCACGCTCTTGGCGGCGAGTTCATCCGGCTCTGTCACGTTCGCGTCCTCTTTGGCAAGCGCGTCCTGGATTTGCCGCAAGCCGAGACCCTTTGCATCCGGCCAGAAGAAGAGACGCTCGAAGCGATGGTCTTGCGTGACCGGACCGAAGCGGACGATCTCGACCTTGCTCCAGGCTAAGACCGCCGCGGCAAACGCATCCTTCGCCTCTTGCAGCGCGGGACCCGACGGCTGGGCGCAGAGGCCTTCCACCTTTTGCTTGAGCGCGCCGGCCGCCTCGGCGAACGCGGCATAACCGGGACGGATGACCTCAGTGAGCGAGGCCCGCGCTATTGCCGCATGATCGGCCTCGGCATGGGCGACCGAAATGGTTCCGCAGAGGAAAGCCGCGGCTACTAGAACTGGCCTCATGCTCTTCCTCACAGCGAGTTGACGAAGGCGAGCAGAGCGTCGCGGTCGGCCTTGGACAGCGCGGCAAATTTGTCGCGCGCAGCCTCGGCCTCGCCGCCATGCCAAAGGATGGCCTCGGTCACATTGCGTGCGCGGCCGTCGTGCAAGAACAGGGTGTGACCGCTCACCGTCTCGGTGAGGCCCGCGCCCCAGAGCGGCGGGGTGCGCCACTCGGTTCCTGATGCCTCGCCCTCGGGCCGATTGTCGGCAAGCCCTTCGCCCATATCGTGCAGAAGCATATCGGTGTAGGGCCAGATCAGCTGATGCGACAAATGCGGCTGGCCAGGCGCCTCGCCCGTGACGAATTTCGGATTATGGCAGCTGGCGCAGCCGCTCTTGTAGAAAATCTCCTTGCCCTTGAGCACTTCCGGATCGCCGGGCTTGCGCCGCGCAGGGACCGCGAGATTCTGCGAATAGAACGTCACCAGCTTGAACAGATCGTCGCCGACTTCGACGTTCTGGTATTTCGGCGAGTTGCCGTTGGGCGCGTTGAGGCAATCTTGCTGCTTCTCGGTGCAGTCGCCGGACGCCTCAGGGATCATCGTCGAGGAGATGCCGATATCGCCAGCGAAGGCTTCCGCCGCCTGCTGGGCGATGGTGGGGATGCCTGCTTTCCAGCCGAAGCGGCCGAGCATGACCTTCTCGTGCTCGCGCGACCAGACCTGGTTCGGCTTGCCCGAGATGCCATCATTCTGTTCGGCCTGCGACTTGGCGAGAGCGAGAATCTGCTCTTCGGGCACGGCTTCGAGCAGGCCAAGCCCGACCATGGGCGGGGCCACGCGCGGCGAGATCATCACGTCCGGGCTGATCGGACCATAGGCGAGATCGGTCAACTCGTAATGCGGCTTGCGGAGAGAGACGCTCTCGCCGCCGGCAAGCTTCACCTCCTGCTCGCTGTAATCGATCTTGAGCTTGCCCTCGCCCTTGAAGCCCTGGATCGAGCGATCCTGGAGCTGGCCGCCATAGGTCGGCTCGGGCAGAGAGTTTGCGCGGTGCGCCGCGAGCACCGCTTTGTCTTCATCGTTCTTCGGCGGGACCGAGAGCCTGACCAGCATGGAGCCCGAGTCGTCAGGGACATCGGTGGAGAAGGGCGGATGGCCGCGCCCGTCCTTCAAATGGCAGGCCTGGCAGGCACGCGAGTTGAACAGCGGCCCGAGCCCGTCTGAGGCGTCGGTCGAGGCCGGCGCTGACACCCAGTTCTTCCGGAAGATGGCATTGCCGATCTTGAAATCGAGCTCGCGCTTGAAGTCCATATTGCCGGAAGAGAGCGAAAAGGCGTTGACGGTATCGGTCGAGCCGCGCGAAGTGGCGCCTCCGCCCGGCTTCTCCTCGCCGGGCTCCGGCTTGCTGAAATCGGCCGTCGGAGCGGTCAACCCCTCGATCGCAGGCCCAGCGTCTCCGCCATAGGTTTGCAGGGCGCCGACGATCAGGGTCAGAGCCGCCCCAAAAGCGATCGCCCCGCCAAGACAGGCACGGCGCGCCTGCCTCGACGGAGCTCTCTGGGACAACTCGATGATGCAACCGCGAGAATTGGAATCCTGTGAGTGCACTCGTCCTTGGTCAGAAGCTGATACTGGTACGTGCCCCCACAACCGTTGCGTCCTTCTGGCCCGCCACGTTGCCGCCGGGCTGGAAGATATATTGGAAGTCAGGCTGGATCGCCAAACCGTCGTTGATCTGGAACGTGTAGCAAATCTCGATCAGAGCCTCGTAATTGCGCGCCACCGGCTCGCCGAAATCGACGTCAAAGGCCGAGACCTGGTCGGAAATGTTGGTATAGGCGAAGCCCACGGCAAAGGCGTCGTTCGGGCGATTCCTGAACATGCCGGTGAAGGTTAGGCCGGCATCGAAATACCAATCGATCAGGTTGCGGTCCTCCGGCGCGCCGATGACGCGGGCGAAGATGCCCACACCTTGCGGATCTTCGCTGCCCGGCACGCGCCAGATCAGCTGGTCGATGATGCCGTAAAGGCCCCAGTCGTTATCGTGCGGCCTGCCGGGATTGCCGGTGACGGCAATCAGCGCGCCGCCTGAATCGAAACGTTGGTCCTCGAAAGTTCCGAAGTGATTCCAGCCGCCGATTTTGACGGCGCCGGGGAGCCTGCCCTCCTGATTGTAGCGATAGACGCCCTCGACCATCAGCAGCGGGTCGTCGTCGAGCTCGAAATCGAGACCGTGATCGTTGCAACGCTGCGGGTCGCCGCCCGCCTTGTTGCATTCCGGAGCCGGATCGCCGTTATAGACGCCGATCAGAAGGGCCATTTTCTCGTTCGGATTGACGGCGACACGCACGCCGGGCGTGGCCAGCGGATAGGCGGGGCCGCCATTCGGCAGGTCGGCGGCGCTGATCGACGGCCAACCCCAGGTGCCGTTGATGAAATAGCCGCCGCCATCGCTGAGGATGAACTCCTCGTCGGCCGCGAGCTGCCCGATTCGCACCGAGAGCTTGTCCTTGATGATGGTCTGCTCGAGCCAAAGTTCGAACAGGCGAGTGGCATCGACGGCTTCAAGGCTGGTGACCGGCATGAGGCTGCCGATATTCGCCGCCGTGATCGAGTTGCCGTGAATCTGGTAGCCGTTGGTATGGAAGCAAAGGCCTCTCCAAAGACCGAGCTTATGCATGTCGGCGTTGAGGTAGAGCTCGAGCACGCCCTGGTACTCGCCACCCTCATCGAAGCCGCCCCAATTGTAGAAGGGCTCCGCGTAATAGGCGCCGCCGACGCCGACGCCGTAGTTGGCGAGGCCCTTGCGAATTCCACCGACATCGGCCTTGAAGGCGACTTCCTCGGGGATGCCGTTCGGGGTCTCCGGCACGTCGCAATTGGCTTTGGCGGCAGTGGGAAAGGAATAGACGGCAGCCGCCACCGCGATAGCGGCAATGGCGCCTGCTAGGTCGCTCGCGGTGATCCGCCATCTGGTCATTCTTTTCAGCCCCCCACGGCTTATTCTGCAGTCTTGGTCTCAGCGTTGTTTTGTTATGTTATAACATTTGCGTCATGATATGACATTTACGGGCAAAAGGCAGGATCATTTTGTCCTCAGGGT
>DATAFR010000119.1:0-5778 GCA_036257375.1 Methyloceanibacter sp. | reverse complement strand
TGGAGGCCGGCGCGGCCTACGGCATTGCGCCCTACGGCACCGAGGCGCTCGGCGTGCTCCGCATCGAGAAGGGCCACCCGGCCGGCGCCGAACTGAATGGACAGACCACGGCGCACGATCTCGGCTTCGGCAAGATGCTTTCGGGCAAGAAGGATTTCATCGGCCGCTTCATGGCGGCGCGGGCGGCGCTCACCGATCCCGAGCGCCCGACGCTGGTGGGATTGAGGCCCATCGATCGCGGCGAACGCATTCGCGCCGGCGCCCATCTCATCCCCAAGGATGCCGAGGCGATCGCCAAGAACGATCAGGGCCACGTCACCTCGATCGCCTTCTCGCCCTCGCTCAATCATTGGCTGGGGCTGGGGCTGCTCGCCCGCGGGCCCGAGCGGCATGGGGAGATCGTACGCGCTTACGACCCCGTGCGCGGCGGCGATGTGCTCGTCGAGGTGCGTCCGCCCTGCTTCATCGATCCAGAAGGGGAGCGCCTTCGTGTCTGAGCGGCATCTCCGTCCCCTTTCGGCGCTTGCAGGCGTCGCCAAGCCCGGCCGCTACGGCAAGGCCGATGGCGAGCCGGGCGTTGTCATTCAGGAGCGCACCGGGCTCGGCCTTGCCGCGGTCGCCGCGCGCAAAGGGCAAGAGGCTGCGTTGCAAGCCGCTGTCGCCGAGGCGTATGGCGTCGAGCTTCCCGATGGCTCGCGTGTTGGCCAAGGACCTCAGGTGAGCTTCATCGGCTTTGGACCGGGCCAATGGCTCGCGGTCTCCGAAGCGCTCGGCAACTCGACGCTTGCCCGCGATCTTATCCGGCGCCTGAAAGGTCTTGCCTCGATCTCAGACCAGAGCGGCGGCCGCACCGTGCTTCGCATCAGCGGACCCCGCGCGCGCGATGTCCTCGTCAAGGGGCTGCCCATCGACCTCGATCCGCGCGCCTTCCCGCTGGGAAGTGCGGCCACCAGCACGATCTCGCTGATGGGGGTGCAGCTTTGGCAGACCGACGATACGCGGAGCTACGATATCGCCATATTCCGCAGCGTGTCGCATAGCTTCTGGCGCTGGCTCACTGCGTCCGCGGGCGAGTACGGATATGAGGTCGCCGTTAACACCTAGCTCGCCTTCTTCTTCGGGACCTTCTTGCCCTTCTTGCGAGCTTCGGAAAGTCCGATGGCGATAGCCTGCTTGCGGCTGGTGACCTTCTCGCCGCTCCGGCCGCTTTTCAGCGTGCCGCGGTTCTTCTTGTGCATCGCCCGCTCGACATCCTTCGAGACGGACTTGGAATATTTGCGTGCCATGGGGTGAACTCCTTGTGACCCTTCGACGGTGAACGTCGAGTGCCGCAAGGAGTTCCTGAGCGGGGCAGTGTGTCGCGACTAGGCGGGCTTGACGCTGACGGCGACGGCGCGCGTGACCTCGAGCACGATCATGTCGCCCACCTGCACCTGATTGAAGCCCTGCACGCTCGGATCGACCCTGATGGTGCGGGTCTTGCCGCCCGTGCCGGTGAAGGTGATGGCGCGGTTCTTCTTGTCGATCGCGGCGACCGTGTCGGTGATCTCGATGGTGGTGAGATCGGCGGCGCCGCTCGGCGTCGCCTCGACCCAATCCTGCTCGGCTACGGTCTCGGGATTCATGTCCATGCCGGCGGTCTCTTCCTGTTCGATGACATTCCCGGGCTGCGGGTTGTCGAGCTTGCGCAGTCCCACAGCCACCTCATCGGAGTAGGCGATGGTGATCTTCTCTTTCACCTTGATAAGCTTGATATGCTCGGGACCGACCTTGACCACCACCCATTTATTGTTCGGGCCGACAACGGTCACAAGCTGCCGCGTCGCGTCGATGGCCTCGACGGTGCCGACCAGGGTGACTACGCCTGCATCGGCTTCGACCTCGGTCGTCTGAGCGTGTGCGGCGCCGATGAACATCAGGGAGATGACGAGCGCGAAGATGACCTTGAACGACGCAACAAGAACCTGCATGAAACTTACCTCCCCAGATTGATCGATATTGCATGGTCACCAATGAGCGTGACGCCCAGGAGTGGTCCATGCTGTACGACGTCGAGACCGTTCTTTCCGAAGCGGCCATTCTCACTATAGTCGACGGCGAGCGCTCGGTAACCGATAACCGTATGCAGCGGCGAGCCGAAGCATTTGACGTCAAAACCGTAGGTAGCAACAGCCTGCCAGGAGAAGTCGCTGCCGGCGCCGAAACCACCAGCAAGGCTAGGCCGAGGCCTTAGCCTTGCCCACGCGCGTGATCGTCTGGATGCGTCCGCGCGGGCGGCCCGAGCGTTCGGCGATCTCACGGTCCTGCATCTCCACGATCGCGCGGGCCGGCATGTCGCCGTCAAGCCCGCCGAGAACCGCGGCGGGAACCTTGCGGTTAGAGGTCTGGGTGCCGTCCTCATAGACAACGTCGAAAAGCACGAAGCCGTTGGGGCGGGCTTGTTGCCTCTTGGCCATGTGCTAGCCTCCTAGACGTCTTCTTGAGACTTGTCGGGGGAGGGCGCGTCGCCGCGCGCCGCCTTGCGCCTCGCCGTCTCTTCTTCGAGACGCTTCAGCTTTTCCTGTCTCTTCTGCGCCTTGGACCGATTGCGGTCGGCGCGCTGCTGGTTGTAATTGGGCTTGAACGCCATTTTGATGACCCGCGGTTCGACAGGGAGATTAAGTCTGCTTCGATCGCCGTGGCCTGGGAGCGCGAGGAGGAGGGGACGCCGCCGCTTGCTGCTTCTTTTCCTCGGCTTCCTTGGCTAGACGAAGCTCGCGCAGCCGCGCCGTCTTCAGGGCGATCGCCTCGTGCTCGCGCTCTTGCTCAAGCTTGAAATTCGTTTCGCGTTTTTGCGCTCTGTTCATCAGCGCCTCGGCATTGCGCCTGGCGGATGAGTGGCGTGAAGGAGGCTGACTCATCGCAAATCTCCTGTAACGGAACGCGCGTGCGCGCCCTTGTTGGACGCATTCGTTGCACGCTGAACGCCGGTGAAGCGCCCGCCGCGGAAGCGCCTCCGCCGCTTGGCGGGCGAGTGCGCTTTGCCGCTGGGTCCCGGTCTAGCCGTCGCCGGCGGCGTGACGGCAAGGCGGTGCTCTCCAACGCTGACAGTCGAGCGCATCAATCGCTCGATCGCCTGAAGATATGGACGCTCGTTTTGATCGCAGAATGACAGCGCAGCGCCACCGGCACCCGCCCGCGCCGTGCGACCGATACGGTGCACGTAGCTCTCTGGCTCGTTCGGAAGCTCGTAGTTGATCACATGCGAGATATTGGGAACGTCGATACCGCGCGCGGCGATGTCGGTGGCGACGAGGACGCGCACATCGCCGCTGCGGAAGGTTTCGAGCGCGCGCACCCGGGCGTTTTGCGCCTTATTGCCGTGCAGCGCGACGGCGGCAATGCCGGCCTGCATGAGATTGCGGCAGACGCGGTCGGCGCCGCGCTTGGTGCGCGTGAACACGAGCACGCGATCCATGCGGCGATCGGCCAGCAGGCTCTCCAGCAGGGCCCGCTTTTCCTTGGCGCCGACGAAGAACACCCGCTGCTCGATGCGGTCGACAGCAACCTTTGCCGGAGCGATGTCGACGCGGACAGGATCGATAAGAATATCGTGGGCCAGCTTGGTGATCGGCGCGGGCATGGTTGCCGAGAAGAGAAGCGTCTGCCGCTTGCCTTTGCAGAGCGAGACGATCTTCCGCACGTCATGGATGAAACCCATGTCGAGCATGCGGTCGGCCTCGTCGAGGACGAGGATCGAAACCTTGTCCAGCCGGATATGACGCTGATTGCAGAGATCGAGCAGACGGCCGGGCGTGGCGATCAGAATGTCGACGCCAGCCTTCAGCGCTTTCACCTGGTGATGCTGGTTGACGCCGCCGAAGATGACGGCGCTGCGCAAGGGCACCCGGCGGCCGTAGGCGGCGATGCGTTCGCAGATCTGGCTTGCCAGCTCGCGGGTCGGCGCGAGGACGAGAGCGCGCGGCGCGCCCGGCACGCGCGGCAGCCGCTCTCCGGAAAGGCGCTGGAGGATGGGCAGCGCGAAGGCCGCCGTCTTACCGGTTCCGGTCTCGGCGATGCCGAACAGGTCCTTACCGGCGACAAGCAGCGGAATCGTCCGCGCCTGGATCGGCGTCGGCTTCGAGTAGTTTTCGGCCTTCAGCGCGAGCTGCAAGGGCTCGATCAGGCCGAGGCCGTCGAAAGTAGAATTGGTCACTAAGAAAAATCCTTATGCGCCGGGAACAGACTCAAGGCGTAAGTGGTGCGCGGTCGAGACTGGATTCGGCGTTTGCCTCACCCCACGCGCTATCTGGGGACAGACGAAGAAAGAGAAATTGTCTCGGGATGAGGCGCCGCAGTGGTGCGGCAGCTACGCGCGATCGCGAGCAATCGATGTGAGGCGAACATGGCCGCCAGCCGGCACAATGTCAAGGGAAGACGCGGATTCGCGGTTAAGGGATTGCCCCCAAAGGTCCGGCCTAGCTCGCCTTTTTCCGCCGCCGCAGCGGATATTTCTTGCTGTCGTAAAGGGCGCGGATGCCGAAGCCGTCGAAGCGCTCCTCATTCACCTCGAGCGTGCTGCCGATGAGCAGCTCGGGCGGAAGCACCTCCACGGCATATTTGATCGCCTCGGCGGCGCTCTTGAAGCGCGTGTAGCGCATCGGCCGCTTACCGGTCTTGCTCGCGCTAGCGTAAAGCTCGGCGGGAGCCCTGTAGTTGAACGCACTCACGCAGCCATTAAAGCATGTCGGGAGGGTCAAAACCAGCCTCCGCAGCCTGACGCGCGCCGGTGTCGGCGAATTTGCCTAACGTTACGACAACGCCGATGGGCATCACCCCGTCGAACGCTAAGGGGATTGTCGGCGGCGTCATTCATTGTCAGGGTGTGGGTCAGGAGCTCGCTCGCATGCTGCATGTGCCGCCACTCGTCTCTACGCTCGCGATCGGCCTCGTGCTCGCCTTCAGCTTTGGCGTGCTCGCCAACCGCCTCAAGCTGCCGCCTCTCGTTGGCTACCTCGTTGCCGGCATCGTCATCGGGCCGTTCACCCCGGGATTCGTCGCCGACCAGAACATCGCCAACCAGCTCGCAGAGGTCGGGGTCATTCTGCTGATGTTCGGCGTCGGCTTGCATTTCTCCATGAAAGACCTGCTCTCGGTTCGCGCCATCGCCGTGCCCGGAGCGGTGGCACAGGCGCTTATCGCGACGCCGCTCGGCATGGCGGTCGGCTGGTCGCTCGGCTGGCCGGTGGGGGCGGGGCTGATCTTCGGCGTGGCGCTGTCGGTGGCGAGCACCGTGGTCCTGCTGCGCGTCCTCCAGGAGCGGCGGCTGATCGAGACCGAGCGCGGGCGCATCACCGTCGGCTGGCTGATCGTGCAGGATATTGCCATGGTGCTGGTGCTGGTGCTGTTGCCCGGGCTCACGGCGCTGTTCCGTGGTATGGAGACGGCACCCGGCGCAATCGAGATTGCGCGCTCGGTCGCGCTTCTCCTCGGCAAGTTCGCCATCTTCATTGCCGTTATGCTGCTTGTCGGCAAAAAACTTATTCCGCCCATCCTGCACTATGTCGCCCATACGGGCAGCCGCGAGTTGTTCAGGCTCGCCGTTCTGTCCATCGCGCTCGGCGTTGCCTACGCCGCGGCGGAGTTGTTCGGCATCTCGCTCGCGCTCGGCGCTTTCTTCGCCGGCATGATGCTGAGCGAGTCGCAACTGAGCCAGCAGGCCGCCACCGAGTCGCTTCCGCTGCGCGATGCTTTCGCCGTGCTGTTCTTTGTCTCGGTCGGCATGCTGTTCGATCCCAG
>DATAFR010000118.1:0-2553 GCA_036257375.1 Methyloceanibacter sp. | reverse complement strand
GAACCCGGCCTCGATGATATCGACGCCCATCTCGTCGAGGACTTCGGCGACCTCGAGCTTCTCCTCGAAGGTCATGGTGGCGCCGGGGCACTGTTCGCCGTCGCGCAAAGTGGTGTCGAAGATCACGACGCGGTCGCGCTCTGAGCGGCTTTCCGCCTTGGCGCTGCGACTTTTGTTGGACTCCATCTCGTTCGTCCTTGAGCTTCGGGCTTCAGTCTAACACGACTGGCAAGCCTCATTGAATTTCGCCGATTTTTCTTGAGATCCCCTGAACGCCTGGCGCGGCCTAGAGCCCAGCGCCCTGAGGTGCTCAGGGGCGACTAAGGAGGAGTTTGGAGGTCAGCAGACGCGCGGAATCGGGCGCGGAAGCGTCAATTTTCGCCTCAATCTGCTCGCGAACGCCTTGCATCGATCACCTGTCGCTTCGGCCGGGAACATAGTCGGCTGGGCCCATCAGAGCAAGCCCGCCACGCGTCAGGTGCGCGGCGGCGCCGGCACCGCTGGCGGTGGATGCATCACCGAATGCAACAGCTCGCTTCCGCCCGACCAAAGGATCTGGATAACGAGGCAAAAGAGAATGAAAGCCGAGAGCCGCACGGCGATATCGGTGCCACCCGGCCCCAACAGGCGCTGGAGCTGTCGGCGTAGGCGAACACACAAAGATGGCGGCTGCAATCACGAATATGGCGCAAAGGCTCGCGATCACGAACACGGCCTCGTCGGTCGATGGTCCCGGGCCCGGTCGTAAGGGCAGCGTCAGCGGGTAGAAAGCGAGGTCAAGTGGATCGGCCTGGTGGTGGCCGTCCGCCGTGGCTTCCAGTTCCTTCTGGCTGCCCTCGCTGAGGAGCTTCCAACCGGCCACGGCGACGATGAAGCCGCCGGCGACGCGAAGGACCGGTATCGAAATGCCGTACAGACTGAGGATCAGCGAGCCGAGCAACAACGCGCTGACGAGGACGAAGAACGCGTTTCGCGCAACACGCCAAGCGACGAGACGGCGGACCTCGCGGGTCGCGCTGCTTGTCAAGCCGAGGAAGACAAGGGCCGACCCCGATTGACGATCGGAAAGATCGCCGCGAGTGCGAGAAGGAAGATGTGGAGTGCAGAGTCCATGGCGGGCTCAAGCCAACGATCGCTCCGCGATCATAGGCGAATGTCTCGGTGAAAAGCCGAATGTCTCGGTGAAAATCCTTTACAAAACATCGCCGCGGCGCCCCGCGGAGGAAGCGGGTTCGGCAAGGTCGCCGTCGGGCAGACTGACGAAGATGAGCACGCCGAGCACCGCCATGTAGAAGCGGAACGCCGCCTCCTGGGCGTTCCAATCCTTCGACTGCCACATCGAGAACCATTCCCCGCCGATCACCATGAACATGAAAAAGAAAATGACGAAGCCAAGCAGCGAGGCTGCGATCACGCAAGCTTTGGCCTGGTTGAAGGCGGAGCCCCGCGCGTAGCGCGCCTGAAACAGGCGAACGGCGCCCCACAGATAGAGAGTTCCGGCCAGAGCTTGCGACACGATGATGATGGCGTAAGCCAGGTGCCAGAGCGCAGGGATCGTCACCGCACGGTAGGTCAGCGCGTTGCCGGGAAAGGTCGTGTCCATGCTCATCACATGGCGCACGAACTGAAAGTTCGAACCGTAGTCGGTCAAGTTGTCGAAGGTGACGAGGAGGAGGAAGGCAGCGAGCGACAGGCTCATGACGATCTTGGCATAGCGCGCGATCAGCATGGACTGAAAATCGCCATGTTAGTTCTTGCTCTTGTCGACCATCTTGCGCTCGGCGATCCACGGCATCATGGCGCGCAAGCGCTTTCCCACCTCTTCCATCTGGTGATTGTTGCATTTCGCGCGCATCGCCTTGAACGAGGTCTGGCCGACCCGGTTCTCGAGCATCCAGTCCTTGACGAACTTGCCGGACTGGATATCGGCGAGAATCTGCTTCATCGCCTTCTTGCTCGCCTTCCCAACCACGCGCGGGCCGGAAACGTATTCGCCATACTCGGCAGTGTTGGAGACTGAGTAGTTCATGTTGGCGATGCCGCCTTCATAGATGAGGTCAACGATCAGCTTCACCTCGTGCACACACTCGAAATAGGCCATCTCCGGCGCGTAGCCGGCCTCGATCAAGGTCTCGTAACCGTTCCGCATCAGCTCGACCAAGCCGCCGCATAAGACCGACTGCTCGCCGAACAGATCGGTCTCGCATTCCTCGCGGAAGGTGGTCTCGATGATGCCGGCGCGGCCGCCGCCGACCGCCGCGGCGTAAGACAGGGTGAGGTCGTGGGCGTTGCCGGTCGCGTCCTGGGCGATTGCCATCAGGCAAGGCACGCCTGCGCCGCGCAAATATTCGGCGCGCACGGTATGGCCGGGACCCTTCGGCGCGACCATGCACACATCCATGTCGGGACGGGGCTCGATCAAGTTGAAATGAATGTTGAGGCCGTGGGCGAAGAAGAGCGCGGCGCCCTGCTTCATGTTCGGCTTCAACTCGCGCTCCCAGATGCCGGCCTGGAGCTCGTCGGGGGTCAGCATCATCACGACGTCGGCCCATT
>DATAFR010000117.1:0-2357 GCA_036257375.1 Methyloceanibacter sp. | reverse complement strand
CAGATCGGCGCGACCGGCAAGACGGTTTCCGCGCGGGGCTACATCGCGGTCGGCATTTCCGGGGCCGTCCAGCATCTGCAAGGCATCAAGGACTGTCAGCATGTCATTGCCGTGAACCGCGACGCCGGCGCACCGATCATCGGGCGCGCGGACCTGTCGGTGATCGGCGATGCCGAAGAGGTGATGCAGGCGCTGTTGACGCGGATCGCTCAGGCCCGCGAGCAGAGCGAACTGCCGGAGGCGCCATGACGGGAGGCAAGTTTAAGGCGGCAGTGCTGGTCTCGGCGGGGCGCCACCCGTTCACGGGAGCGCCGCGGGCCTGCCACGGCGATGCCGTTGCGATGGCGCTCGGGCGAAGACTTGTCGGCGGTGCGCTAAGGACTATTCACGCGGGCGCGATCGACGAGCCGGCGCTCAAGGACTACCTGGCGCTTGGCGCAGGCACCATCGAGGTCGTCGCCGCTCCGAATGGTGACGATACCGTGAGCGTGTTGTCCGGCCTCCTGAAGGATGTCGACCTCGTTCTCGCCGGCAGCCGGGCCGAAAGCGGAGCGGGAAGTGGACTATTTCCCTACGCGCTGGCGAAGGCGCTCGGCCGCCCCGTGGTCGCCAATGTTCTCGATGTCGAGATCGAGGGAGCGGAGGCGCGCGTACGCCAGTTCCTGCCAAAGGGCCGCCGCCGCGGCGTCGCGGTGTCGTTGCCGGCCATTCTCGCCGTTCATCCGCTGACCCAGGTCAGGCTGGGGTACGCCTATGCTCGCCGCCTTTCCGGCCGCATTGTCGCCGTTCCTCCGGCGATCGACGGACAGCTCGGCGCGGGTGCCCGCGAATCGCCCTGGACGGTCGAGCAAACCTCGCGCCGGCCGGTGCGCTTGAAAGCGGAGGAAAAGCGATCCGCGCATGAGAGGATGCGGGCGGCCGTCGTCAGCGAGGCCAAGGGCGGCGTTGTCGCTTTTGAGGGGACTTCCGTCGATAAAGCACAAGTCGTTCTTAACTACTTGAGGAATCATCGGCTTATCGATTTCTAGTGGCTTCCGACCACGGAGGACATGATGCAGATATCAAATGAACTGCGGACGATGATCCTCAGGCGCAAGCCGGGTCATACGCTCGAGGCTCCGTTCTACCAGAGCCGTGAGGTCTTCGATCTCGACGTCGAGGCCATCTTCGGCCGCCATTGGATCTATGCCGGCGTCGAGCCCGACATTCCGGAGCCCGGCGATTACTTCACGGTCCCGATCGGGCGCGCCTCAGTATTCGTGGTGCGCGACGACGACATGTCGATTCGGGCTTTCCACAACGTGTGCCGCCATCGCGGGTCGCGTCTGTGCGACGGCTACAAGGGCAGCGTGGGCAATATCGTTTGCCCGTATCACCAGTGGACGTACGACCTCACCGGCAAGCTCATCTTCACCGAGCACATGGGTGACGATTTCGACCGCAGCCAGTACAGCCTGAACACAGTCCACGTCGCCACTGTCGGGGGCCTTCTCTTCATCTGCCTCGCGAACGAGCCGCCGGCCGACATCGAGGACATGCGCCGCGAGGTCGAGCCCTACATCGCGCCTCATCGCATCGCCGATTGCAAGGTTGCGTTCGAGGAAGACCTGATCGAGAACGGAAACTGGAAGCTCACGATGGAGAACAATCGTGAGTGCTATCACTGCAAGGCGAATCACCCGGAGCTCACCGTCTCGCTCTACGAGTTCGGATTCGGCTACCAGCCGTCGCCGGAGAACGCGAGCGAGGTGCAGGCATTCAAGGACCTGATCAAGACCGAGCATGCGCGCTGGGAGAGCTGCGGCCTGCCCTCGGTCGAGCTCGAGTTCCTCGATTCGCGCGTCACCGCCTACCGCACCGAACGCCTCCCGCTCGACAAGGCCGGTGAATCGCAAACCATGAACAGCAAAGTCGCGTGCCAGAAGCTGTTGGGGAACCTGGAGCAGCGCAACCTGGGCGGCCTTTCGTTCTGGACGCAGCCCAACTCGTGGCACCATTTCATGAGCGACCACATCGTCACGTTCAGCGTGCTCCCCATCGATCCGGAGCACACGCTCCTGCGCACCAAGTGGCTCGTGCACAAAGACGCGGTCGAGGGGCGCGACTACGACCCCAAGGAGCTGAGTTTCGTTTGGCACGCGACCAACAAGCAGGACGGCTCCCTCGTCGAGCGCACGCACCAGGGCATGCTGAGCCCGGCCTATCAGCCGGGCCCATATTCGCCCTACACCGAGGAACTCGTCGAGAAGCTCATGTCCTGGTACATCAAGCGCCTTCGTGCCGAGACCGGCCTCGGCGCGGGTGCGACGGTGAGCTCGCTCGCGGCGAGCGGCTGAGGACCGAATGAGCGAAAAGGG
>DATAFR010000116.1:0-1564 GCA_036257375.1 Methyloceanibacter sp. | reverse complement strand
CAGTTGCTCGCGCTCTACCGCGCCGAGTCCGGGCGCCAGCCGGAGGAGATCGCTGTACCGCTCAAGGACGTGATCAAGGCTGCCGAGGATTTCGAGTCGGAGAAGGTCCGAAAGGACCAGTTCGGCGCCATCGAAGATGCGCAACGGCAGAAGCTCAGCCAAGAAGCGGGAATGACCAAGGGTGCCACCGCGGGATCGATCGCGATTGCCACCGGCTGCGTCGCGGCCTCGGCTCTCGGGCAGGCCTATATCGCGCTTCCTTGCGTGATCGGCGGCGCGCTCTATACCGGCGCCGTCAAGCTCGCCCACTAGAATCGCGATCGCTCGCTACGACGTCATGCATGGCGGACAGGACCGATTGCGCGCTCGGCGACGCCTTGCGTCTGATCCTCGCCCGCAAAGCCCGGTTTGACCAACCGCGACGCGACATCCTTTGCCGCGACCTCGCCCTTGAGCAAGCGCGAAACCGGCCATTGCTCGATCGAAAAGTCGAGTCTTGACCCGAGCTCGGCCACGTCTTGCGCGAAAATCTCGGCGAGGAGCCTGACGTCGTCCTCCTCGACCCGATCGGGCGCGTCGGGTGCCGCGCGCTTGTTGGCATGAACGGCATCGATATCGCCGTTCGGCGCGCCGACGCCGAGAAAGCTTGCGGCCTTGGCCAGAAGCGATCCCGGATCGCTGCTGAGTTTTCTGCTGTCGAGCGCAAGAATATTGGACGAAGAGAAGAGGTCCAACGCGCGTCGCAGTTGCGCGGCGTAGAGCCCGCGTTCGACATAAGAGAAGTGCCGGTTGCCGAAACCCTTGGGATCGCCGATGCGCGCCCGGCCTTCGCGAATGGCCGCGGAGAAGGAGAGCGTCTCGCGCCCTTTGCGCCGCTGATGGCACCAGGCCGAGTACGTCCGCTCGATCGGGTCGCGCAAGAGCAGGATGAGCTTGATATCGGGATTGTAAGCGTGGATGCGCTCGAGTGCTTCGGGCCAGTAAATATAGATGGGTGTCGCCTCGCCGCGAACCTGACCCTCGCGCCAGCGGGGAAAGTTGCGGTGATATTGCCCGTAGCTTGGCGAAGACCAGTCGATCTCTTCGTTGTCGAAGAAATGCACCTCCTTGGCTTTCGACAGGCTGATTTCCGGGTGGCGCTCGAGCAGGCGATAGAGGCTGAAGGTTCCGCCTTTTTGCACGCCGGCGATGAGAAAACCGACGCGCGGCGACCCCTCCGCCTCCTCCCCGCCCAGAAGCTTGCGCCACGAAATCACCGGTCAGCCCTCGTTTGCCGAGGCTCTTATCCTACCTGGCAAAAGGGCGAAAGCCAGCCGCGCCGCTCTCGGTCGGATCAGGTTCTGTTCGTCACGTCTTCCACGACCACGGCCGCCGATTTTTTGGAAGCGAGGATTCGCGCCTCGTCCTTGGTTTCGACCGCGGTCGCCGTGACCCCCTCGGGGGAGACCGTCACCACCAAATATGGCATTCCCGGTTTCGGGGGATGATAGATCCCGGTCTTGGTTTTCTTGCCTTTTTTCACCACGGGCCACCCGCTGACATAGGGCCGCAGCGCTCTGTTCAC
>DATAFR010000115.1:0-52437 GCA_036257375.1 Methyloceanibacter sp. | reverse complement strand
TTGCTCCTCGTGTTCGGCGGAAGCCAAGGCGCGCGATTCTTCTCCGAAGCTCTGCCGCCCGCGCTTGCGCGGTTGCCGAAGGAGATGCGGGAGCGTCTCACTGTCGTGCAGCAGGCGCGCGAGGAGGACATCGACGAATTGCAGAAGGCTTACAAGAAGGCCGGAATCGCGGCGCACATCGCACCCTTTTTCCGCGATCTGCCCGAGCGGATCGCGAAATCGCATCTCGTCGTGGCGAGGGCCGGCGCCTCGACCGTCGCCGAGCTGATGGCGATCGGCAGGCCCTGCCTGCTCGTGCCGCTCCCGCACGCCCTCGACAACGACCAGCTCGAAAACGCAACGCGCCTGCAAGAAGGAGGCGGGGGCTGGTGCGTGCGCCAGCAGGAGCTCACCCCCGAACGCCTGGCGGGCGAGCTGCAAAGGCTTCTATCCTCGCCCGAGGTCTTGGCCGCGACCGCCGCCCGAGGCAAGGCCATGGCCGAAACCGAGGCGGTGAGCAAGCTTGCCGATCTCGCCGAGGAGCTCGCGCGCAGCAAAGCTGAGTAGTGTAGAGTTCGAGCATGCATCTTCCCGACCCGGATCAAGCCGGCCTGTTCCACGTCGTCGGCATTGGCGGCATCGGCATGAGCGCGATTGCCGAAGTGATGCACACGCGCGGCTATCGCGTGCAGGGAAGCGACCTGAAGGACGGCGCCAATCTCGACCGCTTGCGCGGACGCGGCGTCACCTGCCTGATCGGGCATGATCCCGCCAACGTCACGGGCGCGGGTCATCTCGTCATTTCGAGCGCGGTGAAGCCGGGCAATCCGGAGTTCGAGGCGGCCAAGGAGCGCGGCATCCCCATCATCCGCCGCGCCGAGATGCTGGCCGAGCTGATGCGCCCTTGCGCCACCGTGTCGATCACCGGCACGCACGGCAAGACCACGACCACGTCGCTGATTGCCGATCTGCTGAAAGCGGCCGATCTCGATCCGACAGTGATTGCCGGCGGCATCATCAATGCCTGGGGCACCAATGCGCGCATCGGCAAAGGCGAGTGGATGGTGGTCGAAGCCGACGAGTCCGACGGCACCTTCCTCAAGCTCCCGACCCAGATCGGCGTGGTGACGAATATCGATCCCGAGCACATGGATTATTGGCCGTCGCTCGACGCGCTGCATCAGGCTTTTCATCAATTCATCGACGCCATTCCGTTCTACGGCCTCGCGGTCGCCTGCGTCGACCATCCCGTGGTGCGCGAGCTGCTCGCCAAGCTCGGCGGCGCCGCCAATGGCCGCCGCACGCTGACCTATGGCGTGGCGCGCGAGGCCGATATTAGGCTCGCCAATCTTCGCCCCGATCACAACCGCATCACCTTCGACGCCGATCTCGGCCCAGGTGTGAAGGGCGGCGCGCGCAAATTGGAAGATCTGACGCTACCGGTGCTCGGCCACTACAACGCGCTGAATGCGCTTGCCGCGTTGGCAGCAGCGACGGAAGCCGGCGTCAGCGACGCGGTGATCCGCAAGACCTTCGCTACCTTCTCCGGCGTGAAGCGTCGTTTCAGCCGCGCCGGCGAATGGCAGGGCGTGGCCGTCTATGACGACTACGCGCATCATCCCGTCGAGATCGCCGCGGTGTTGCGCGCCGCGCGCATGGCCGGCAAGGGGCGTATCATCGCCGTGGTGCAGCCACATCGCTATACGCGACTGCAATCCCTGTTCAACGAATTCTCCGCTTGTCTCGACGATGCCGATATCGCTGTGGTCACGCCGGTCTATTCGGCGGGCGAGGCGCCCATCCCCGGCATCGACCGCGACGAGCTGGCAGCGGGCTTGCGCCGGCACGGCCACCCGCATGTCTTGACCGTCGACGACGCCGCCGCACTGACCGAGACCATCGCTTCGATCGCCAAGTCCGGAGATCTCGTGGTCGGTCTCGGCGCTGGCACCATCACTGAATGGATCAACGCTCTGCCGAAGACTCTCGCGCAACATGGGGGAGGCGCTTGAACGGGCCTGCACTCGAGAGCCGGCTTGTGGCCTGCCTGCCTGAGTTGCGCGGGAAGCTGAAGGCCGACGCGCCGCTCAAGGACCTCACCTGGTTCAGGGCGGGGGGCCCCGCCGAGGTGCTCTATTCGCCCGCGGACGAAGCCGACCTCGCTTATTTCCTGCGCGGGACTCCATCAGACGTTCCCGTCACCATCATCGGCCTGGGCTCCAACCTGCTCGTGCGTGACGGAGGCATCGAGGGCGTGGTGATCAGACTCGGCCGCGGTTTTGGTGAGATCAAGATCGAAGAGGGTTCACGCCTCCGTACCGGCACTGCCGTGCCCGACGTGAAGGTCGCACGCGCCGCGGCAGATGCCGGTATTGCCGGCCTCTCCTTCTATCGCGGCATCCCCGGCTGCGTCGGCGGAGCGTTGCGCATGAATGGCGGCGCGCATGGACGCGAGACGAAAGAAGTTCTGCTCGAGGCGCGCGCCGTCGACCGCAAGGGCAATATCCATGTGCTGCCCGTCGCCGATCTCCGCTACGAATATCGTCATTGCGGCGCGCCGGAGGATTTCATCTTCACCGAGGCCCTGTTCCAAGGCGAGCCGGGCGATCCGGCGGCGATCCTCGCCGAGATGGACGGCATCGCCGCCTATCGCGAGGAGGTGCAGCCGATCAAGAGCCGCACCGGCGGCTCGACCTTCAAGAACCCGCCCGGCAAGAAAGCCTGGCAGCTGATCGATGCCGCGGGCTGCCGCGGCCTCTCCGTCGGCGACGCGAAGGTCTCCGAAATGCACTGCAACTTCCTCATCAATGAGGGCAACGCCAGCGGCGCCGACATCGAGAAACTCGGCGAGACGGTGCGCGCGCGGGTCAAGGAGACGAGCGGGGTCGAGCTCGAATGGGAGATCAAGCGTCTCGGCATCCCCGCCTAATCGGCGCCTCCTGACGCGTGTCATTACCCGCGAAAGCGGGTAATCCAGTAACCACAGCGAGTGATTACTGGATCGCCCGGTCAAGCCGGGCGACGACATTTTTCGATTGCCACGATCCTTCGACTGACGGGGTTTCACATGCCGAACAAACAAGTTCACATCGCGGTGCTGATGGGAGGGCTGTCTTCGGAGCGGGAGGTCTCCTTGAGATCGGGTGCCGCATGCGCCAAGGCCCTCGAAGGCGAGGGTTATCGGGTGACCGGCATCGATGTCGGACGCGACATTGCCGCTCGTCTCATCGAGGTAAAGCCCGACGTGTGCTTCAACGCTCTGCACGGCCGCTATGGCGAGGATGGCTGCATCCAGGGCGTGCTGGAGACGCTCGGGCTCCCTTACACCCATTCCGGCGTGCTCGCTTCCGCGCTCGCCATGCACAAGGAGCGGGCCAAGGCCGTGCTCGCCGCCGCCGGCGTTCCCGTGGCCGAAAGCCGCGTCGTGTCTCGCTTGGAGGCGGCCAAAGCGCACGTCATGCCGCCGCCTTATGTCATCAAGCCGCCGACGGAAGGTTCGAGCGTCGGCGTCTATATCGTGCGCGAGGATCGTGCCCATCCGCCGCAGGAGCTGACATCCGCCGACTGGACGCTCGGGGAGGAGGTCATGGTCGAGCGCTATATCGCCGGCCGCGAGCTCACCTGCGCGGTGATGGGGGACGAGGCTTTGGGGGTGATCGAGATCCGCCCCGCCGAGGGTCTCGCCTTCTACGATTACGACGCGAAATACGCGCCCGGAGGCTCAATTCACGTGCTTCCCGCGCCGCTTAAACCAAATGTTTACCAATTGGTACAGAAGCTGTCCCTAGCGGCTCATAGGGCACTGGGCTGCCGTGGGGTCAGTCGTTCCGACTTCCGCTACGACGACCGGCCGGAAGGCACGGGGGAATTGATCTGCCTTGAGGTCAATACCCAGCCAGGCATGACGTCGACGTCGCTTGTGCCCGAGCTTGCCGCTTATAGCGGCCGCTCGTTCGGCGAGCTGGTCCGCTGGATCGTGGAGGATGCGTCGTGCAATCGCTGAACCGCGCGAGCGGAAGGCATAGGGGCAGGGGCTCGCAAGAGTTTCTCCTGGCGCGCGGCATTGCCGTCCAGCGCAAGGGAAACCGCCTGCCCGTCATTACACGCACCCGCAACCTCATCACCCGTAGCCCGACCTCTATCCGGCTCGCCCGCCTGGGCGAAAATCGCGTTCGCGGCAAATGGCTCGCGCTCTGCGTTCTCTTCCTCGGAAGCGCGGTCGTCTATGGCGCCATTGTCGGCGGCCAGACCGCAAGGATCTACGACGCGCTCACCGGTGGCATGGAGCGCCTGGCGGTCGCCGCCGGCTTCGGCGTCAAGCGCATCACCGTCAGCGGCCAGTTGCATGCGACCGACGCATCGATCACCGCCGCGCTCGATGCCGGACCCAACACCATGATGCTTGGCTTTGACACCGACGCCGCCAAGGCGCGCCTCGAGGCGCTGCCGTGGATCAGGCACGCGCAGGTGATGCGGCTCTTGCCCTCGACCCTGCAAGTCGTCGTCGAGGAGCGCACCCCTTACGCCATTTGGCAGAACAAGGGCCAGACCTACGTGGTCGATGCCGAGGGCGTCGTTCTCGCGCCGGCTTTGCGCGAAGCCTATGCCAGCCTTCCTCTCGTCGTGGGCGAGGGCGCGGGCAAGTCCGCCGCCCAACTCTACGACCAGCTCATTCCTTACGACGATCTCAAGCAGAAGCTCGTCGCCGCCATCAGGGTGGGCGACCGTCGCTGGACGCTGAAGCTCGCCTCGGGGCTCGAGATCATGCTTCCCGACGACAATGTCGGAGAGGCGCTCGCCTCGCTGACCAAGCTCGATCGGCAGCGGGAACTGCTCAAACGGGACATCGCCGCCGTCGATCTCAGGCTCCTCGATCGGATCACTGTGCGCTTGCGCGATACGGCCTCGGCAACGACGCCTGCCGGCGCGCCCCAGAGCGAAATACCGACGGCGAGCACCAAAACTGCGCCGGCCAAAGGAAAGACGTGAGACGACGGGGTTTGAGGGCAGGGGGATGGGGTACACGACCACAATAAGAAGCAAGCGCCAACGCATTGTGACGGCGCTCGACGTCGGCACGAGCAAAATCTGCTGCCTGATCGCCAAGACCTCGCCCGCGCCCGATTGGTTCGAGGGCAAGGGCGACGCCGTTCAATTCGAGGTGCTTGGCTTTGATCATACCCGCGCCGAGGGCTTGAAGGCCGGCATGGTCGCTCATCTCGATAGCGCCGAAGCCTGCATCCGCTCGGCCGTCGACGCCGCCGAGCGCATGGCGGGCGTCACCGTCGAGGACGTGCATGTCTCCGTGACCTGCGGCCGGCTGAAGAGCGAGACCTTCTCTGCGAGCGTGGCGCTTCCATCGAGTGCGGTGCGCGAAGACGACATCATGCGCTTGCTCGCCGGCGGCCGCCAATATGCGGGCCGCGACAAGCGCAGCGTGCTGCATGCGCTGCCTCTGAGCTACCGCATCGACGAGAATGGCGGCATCAACGACCCGCAAGGCATGTGCGGCGAGCGGCTCGCCGTCGACCTGCACGCCGTGACCGCCGACGAAGTCGCGATGCGCAACATCATGCTCTGCGTCGAGCGTTGCCATCTCGGCGTCGCAAGCCTGGTCGCCGCGCCCTGCGCCAGCGCGTTGTCGGTCATCACGCCCGACGAAGCGAAGCTCGGCGTCGCCTGCATCGATTTCGGCGCCGGCACTACGACGCTCTCGGTCTTCGTCGACGGGCATTTCATTCATGCCGACGCCGTCGCGCTTGGCGGCAACGGCATCACCACCGACATCGCGCGCACGCTCTCCGCGCCGCTCGATTACGCGGAGCGGCTCAAGACGCTGCATGGCAGCGCCTTCGCCACGCTGTCCGACGAGCGTGAGATCATCACCTATCCCGCCGTCACCGGCATGCCGCAGCCAAGCCTGAACCAGATCACCAAGGCGCAGCTCGCCGTCATCATCCGCCCGCGCATCGAGGAGATCCTCGATCTGATGCGGCGGCGGCTTGCCGCGGCGGGACTCGCGGCGGAAGTCACCCAGCATCTCGTGCTGACCGGCGGCGGCAGTCAGCTGACCGGCTTGCCCGAGCTTGCCGCCAATATGTTCGGCCGGCCCGTGCGGCTCGGCCGTCCACGCTCGATGAGCGGCCTTCCGGCCGTGGCGGGCGCGCCCGATTTCTCCGCCGCGATCGGCCTGCTCCTGCACTGGGCGCGCGGCGACGACAAGCTCCAAGGCCGTACCGAGCAGCGCTTCTTGCGGACCGGCACAGGGTACTTCGCCAAGGTGGGCGAGTGGATAAGGGACAACTTTTGAGCGCTAGAGGAGGCTCGATAGGCGCGTCGCGGGGAAGCGCCGGGAGCGAGCCGCGATAGAGACGATGAAGGAACGGAACGCCATGACAATAAATCTCAGAGTTCCCGATCTGACCGAACTCAAGCCGCGCATCACCGTATTCGGTGTCGGCGGCGCCGGTGGCAATGCCGTCAACAACATGATCGCACGCGGTCTCAAGGGCGTGGAGTTCGTCGTCGCCAACACCGATGCGCAAGCTCTCGCGAGCTCGAGCGCCGAGCGCCGCATTCAGATGGGAGCCAATGTCACCGAGGGACTTGGCGCGGGATCGAAGCCGGAAATTGGCGCCGCCGCCGCCGAGGAGGCGATGGCCGACATCAAGGCCCATCTCGTCGGCTGCCACATGGTGTTCATCACCGCCGGCATGGGCGGCGGTACCGGTACTGGCGCAGCTCCCGTGATCGCGCGCGCCTCCCGCGAGGAGGGCATTCTCACCGTCGGCGTCGTCACCAAGCCGTTTCAGTTCGAGGGCTCGCGGCGCCTGCGCGCCGCCGAGGCCGGCATCGACGCGCTGCAAAAATTCGTCGACACGCTGCTCATCATCCCGAACCAGAACCTGTTCCGCGTCGCCAACGAGAAGACCACCTTCACCGACGCCTTCTCCATGGCGGACGACGTCTTGCGCGCCGGTGTCTCCTGCATCACCGACCTCATGGTCAAAGAGGGCCTGATCAATCTCGACTTCGCCGATGTGCGCACCATCATGGCCGGCATGGGCAAGGCGATGATGGGAACGGGCGAGTCGAGCGGCGATCGCCGGGCGATCGAGGCGGCCGAAGCCGCCATCTCCAATCCCTTGCTCGACGATGTGTGCATGAAAGGCGCGAGCGGGTTGCTGGTGTCGATCACCGGCGGCAACGACCTCACCCTTTACGAAGTCGACGAGGCGGCGAGCCGAGTCAGGGCCGAGGCCGATCCCGATGCCAATATCATCGTCGGTGCGACCTTCGACGACGAGCTTGACGGCAGCATCCGCGTTTCGGTGGTGGCGACCGGTATTGGGCTGGCGCAGTCGCAAGCCGCGGCGCCGTTCGCCGAGGCTCCGCGTCAGCCGGTGATGCAAGATAGATCGCGGTTGAGCGAGCGACTCGCCGGCCTTGCCGCGCTGCCGACAAGCCCCGTCGATCTCGACGAGCCGAGTCTCGTGCTCGCCCAGAGCGAGGTCGTCAAGCAGGCTCCGGTGTGGCGGGCGCCCGGCAATGTCACGATCGAGAAGCGCCCGGCTTTTGGCGGTATCGGCCTTTCCCTTGGCGGCGCGCAACAGAAACAGGCGCCGGCGGGCCCACCGGCGCGGCCCTTCCAGCCTGCGCCTCCGGCGACCGTGCGTCGTCCCGTGCGGCGCATGCCGAGCGTCGAAGAGTTGCCCGTTGTTGCGCAGAACGCGATCAAGGCCAAGACCGCAGAGGCTCCGGCGGTCGGTCTCGCGGCGCAAAAGAAGAAGGTCGGATTCCTCGAGCGCCTTGCCAATGTCGGGCGGCACCGTAAGGAGGCCGACGCCGAAATGCCCGCAAAGAGGGAGCCGGATTTCGGTTCGGGCTGGAGCAATCCCGCCCTCGAAGCCCCCAGACCGCAGGCCCCGAGACCCGAGGCCCAGACTCCTTTCGGGCAGAAGGGCATCAGAATCGAGCGGCCGCGCAGCGAAGCGTCAGCCGCGCCTGCGCCAAAGCGCATTGAGGCGCCGGCACGGTCTCTGGCGGTCGAAATTGCGGAACCTCAAGCCGAATCACATGGTGACGATGATCTGGAGATTCCTGCGTTCCTGCGCCGCCGGGCCAACTGACGGGCACCTGACTTATACAATCGTCAGACGACCGATGAAACAATAAAGTGATTATAAATCAGGAACTTATAGCGTTCCTCGGCCGGTAATACAGTGAAAGAAACCGTGATTTGTCGCCCCCGAATCCCAGCGTTAAGGTTCTTCATAGATTGATCGGCACGACCAAAAAGGCACACGCAAAGACCGAGGGGAAAACGGTCTAAAGTGCCGGAAGCGCCGATTAACGGGGGGCTCGGGGTCTCACCTCGAGCTAAGTAGGGAACTCAAAAGACGGCGCGGGGGCCGACGGGGGCCATGAAGGGTTTCATAGGGGCACGCCAAACCACGCTTGCCAGCGAGATTTCACTAACCGGCACGGGGGTCCACAGCGGAGCGCCAGTTTCCATCGTCCTATGTCCGGCGGACGGAAACACCGGCGTACGATTCCTTCTTTCCAACGGCGATGCGGACGGCACCGAGATCGCGGCCGAACCGCGGTCGGTGACGGGCGTGACGCTCTGTACCGTTCTCGGCGACGGCAACGGTGCCTCGATCGCCACGGTCGAGCATCTGCTGGCGGCGCTGAGCGGCCTCGGCGTCGACAATGCCCTGATCGAGATCGACAGCTGTGAAGTGCCAATCATGGACGGCAGCGCCTCGCGCTTCGTCGAGGCGATTGACGAGGCTGGGCTTGCCGAGCTTGAAGCTCCGCGCCGCTTCCTCAAAGTGCTGAAACGCGTCGCCGTGGAAGATGCCGGCGCTTTCGGCGAACTGACCCCGCATAACGGTTTCCACATCGACGTCGAGATCGATTTCGACTCGCCGCTGATCGGCTCGCAGAGGATCGAGCTTGACATCAATCCCGGCTCATTCCGCCGCGAGCTCGCCCGCGCCCGCACCTTCGGCTTCATGAAGGACGTGGAGCGGCTTTGGGCCGCAGGGCTTGCGCTTGGCGCCTCGCTCGAAAATACCGTCGCGATCGGCGACGATCGCGTCATCAACCGCGAGGGACTCAGATTCTCCGACGAATTCGTGCGCCACAAGGCGCTCGACGCGGTCGGCGACCTTGCCCTTGCCGGCGCTCCTATCCTCGGCTCCTTCCGCTCCTATCGCGGCGGCCACCGGCTGAACGCTCTTGTGTTGCAGGCCCTGTTCGCCGATCCCGAGGCATGGACCATGATCGAAGCCCCGCGTTACCGCGAGATTCGTCATGCCGAGCTCAGCCACCGCCTCGCGGCAGCGAATTTCGCCGCCGAGCGGAGCTAACCGGGCCGCCGAGCCTCTCAAGCGTTATTGTCGTCTTCGCAACGACTTGGTGTGAACTGGACATGCGTCCAGCGCGCACTGATATGCCGGCGTCTAGCCTGCGGCGAGAGAGCAAAAAAACACCATAATCAGCGCGTTGGTTGCTGGCAGCTGCGCAAGCCTTGGCAATCACCCGTTGGTTTGCAAAAATCGCGCTTAGGCCGCGAGGGGGACCGTCTTTGAGGGATAGCATGGCCGCGCCGGGGAAGCCCAAAGCAGCGCCGGAACGCCGCTGCCTGCGGCCGCTTCATGTTGCCGGCGTGCTGCTTTCGGCGATACTTCTTGCCGGCTGCGGCTCCTTCTTGGGCGGCGACAAGGAGGTCGTCGAGGACATCAACGAAACTCCGGACGTCACTTACAAGAAGGCGGAAACCCTCGTCGACAAAGGCAAGTTTGGCGACGCCGCCAAGCAATACGAGAACGTCGATATCAACCATCCCTATTCGCAGGAGGCGCGCCGCGCCATCCTCATGGCGGCGTACGCCTATTACAGGGCCGGCAAGTATGACGATGCGATCGGCGCCGCCGACCGTTATCTGGCGCTGCACCCGGGCACGCAGGAAGCCGATCTCGCGCAGAACATCATCGCCGAATCCTATTACGACCGCGTGCTCGATCCGAAGCGCGATCAGACCAACGCCCGCAAGGCGCTCAACGCTTACGACACGTTGATTCAGCGCTATCCCGAGTCGCGTTACGCCGCCGAAGCGCGCAACCGGCAGCGCATCCTCCGCGATCTCTTGGCGGCGAACGAGATGGTGGTCGGGCGCTATTACCTCCGCCACAACAACTTCCTTGCCGCTATCAACCGGTTCCGCGTGGTCGTGACCGACTACCAGACCACCGAGCAGGTGGAAGAGGCCTTGATGCGCTTGACCGAGGCCTATATGGCGTTGGGTATCGTCCCCGAGGCCCAGACGGCGGCCGCCGTGCTCGGCCACAACTTTCCGGACAGCAAGTGGTACAGCCACGCTTATGCGCTCTTGAGAAAAGTCGGCCTCCAGCCGCAAGAGCACGGGGGCTCTTGGATCACCGAGACTTGGAGAAGCGACGGCAAGCCCTCCTAATCGACGCACTGCCATGCTAGCCGCCCTGTCGATCCGCGACATCGTCCTGATCGACAAGCTCGATCTCGAATTCGGCCAAGGCCTGTCCGCGCTCACCGGAGAGACCGGCGCCGGCAAATCGATCCTGCTCGATGCCTTCTCGCTCGCCATCGGCGGCCGGGGCGATGCATCGCTTGTGCGGCAAGGACAGACGCAAGGACAGGTGACGGCGATCTTCGAGTTGCCCAAGAGCCAACCTGTGTTTGCCATCCTTGCCGAGAACGGCATCGCCGCCGAGGACCCGCTGATCTTGCGGCGAGTGCAAGGGTCGGACGGCAGGAGCCGCGCTTTCATCAACGACACGAGCGTGGGCGTGCAGCTCTTGCGTCAGGTCGGCCAGGCGCTGGTGGAGATCCACGGCCAACATGACGACCGCGCGCTGATAGACCCCTCGGGTCACCGCGCGCTGGTGGATGCCTTCGGCGGCTTGACCGGCGACGCGGCGCGCGTGGCTGCCGCCTATGCGGCCTGGCAGGAGGCCGACGCCGCGCGGGCGCGGCATGAGGCCGAGATCGCGGCGACACGCTCCAACGCCGACTATGTCAGCCACGCGCTCGAGGAGCTGCGCACGCTCGATCCGCAAAAGGGCGAGGAGGAAAGCCTGGCAGAGCGCCGGCAGTTGATGATGCACGCCGAAAAGCTCGCCGCCGAGCTTTCCGACGCGCTCGATGCGCTTGCCGGGGAGGGAACGAGCGGCGCCCGGCTTGCCGCGGCGCTGCGCCGGATCGAGCGCCAGGCGTCCGTGGCTCCCGGCCTGCTCACGCCCGTGGCCGAGGCGATCGAGCGTGTGTTGTCGGAGACCAACACCGCGCGCGCCAAGATCGAGGAGGCGCTCGCTTTGAGCGCGTTCGAGCCGCAGGAGCTCGAGCGCGCCGAGGAGCGCCTGTTCGCCTTGCGCGCGCTCGCCCGCAAGCACCGAGTCGCGGTCGACGACCTGCCGGCGCTGATTGACCGGCTCGAAGCCGAGCTTGCCGCGCTCGATACCAGCGAGGCGCGGGGAGCTGAGCTGGCCAAGGCCGCAGACGCCGCGCGCAAGGACTACGAGACTGAGACCCTTGCTTTGAGCAAGGCGCGGCGGCGAGCGGCCGAGCGCCTGGACAAAGAGGTCGTGGGCGAGCTCGCCCCGCTGAAGCTGGAAAGAGCGAGCTTCATTACCAATATAGAGACTGTCGATCTCGCCGAAGGCGGTCCCTCGGGCATCGACCGTATCGCCTTCTTCGTGCGCACGAATCCCGGCACCGAGGCCGGCCCGCTGATGAAAGTCGCCTCCGGCGGCGAGCTGGCAAGATTCATTCTGGCGCTGAAGGTCGTGCTTGCCGCTCGCGGCTCGGCCCCGACGCTCGTCTTCGACGAGGCTGATTCCGGCGTTGGCGGCGCTACGGCGGCGGCCGTCGGCGAGCGATTGGCGCGGCTTGCCTCGCGCGTCCAGGTTCTGGCCGTGACCCATGCCCCGCAAGTCGCGGCTGTCGCCGCCGGTCATCTCCTGATCGCGAAGGAGGCCGTGCGCGGGCCGCAAGGCGAGGCGATGGCCACGCGCGTGGCCGTGCTGGAAGGCGAGCATCGGCGCGAAGAGATCGCGCGCATGCTCGCCGGCCAAACCATAACCGATGAGGCGCGCAGAGCCGCCGAGCGGCTGATGAGCCGCTCAGCATGATGAGACATGAGCAAGAGCAAGACGAGAAAGAAAGACCCGACGGAAGCGTCTCTCGAAGAAAAGCCCGTTGCCGCGCTCGACGAGGCTGAAGCCGCCGCCGAGCTTGCGCGGCTTGCCCGGGCGATCGCCCATCACGACGAACTTTACTACCGCAAGGACGAGCCTGAGATCTCCGACGCCGAGTACGACGCGCTGCGCGCGCGCAACGACGCGATCGAGGCGCGCTTCCCGCATCTCGTGCGCGACGATAGTCCCTCGCTCCGGGTCGGCGCGGCGCCGGTCGAGGCCTTCGGCAAGGTGCAGCATCGCGTGCCCATGCTCTCGCTCGGCAACGTCTTCGACGAGGAAGGTTTGCGCGATTTCCTCGACCGTATCAGGCGCTTCCTCGGGCTCGACACGATCGAGGGTCTCGCCTTCACCGCCGAGCCCAAGATCGACGGGCTCTCCATCACGCTGCGCTACGAGAGCGGCAAGCTGGTGCAGGGTGCCACCCGCGGTGACGGCTATGAGGGCGAGAATGTCACCGCCAATGTGCGCACCATCGCCGACATTCCCAAGACCATCAAATCGCGCGGCTTCCCCGATCCTTTCGAGCTGCGCGGCGAGATCTATATGAGCCGCGCCGCCTTCCAGCGGCTCAACGAGGAGCAGGCGAGGGGCGGCGAGCGCCTGTTCGCCAATCCGCGCAACGCCGCTGCCGGCTCGCTCCGTCAGCTCGATCCCGCCATCACCGCCAAACGGCCGTTGCGTTTCTTCGCCTATGGCTGGGGCGAGGTGGCCGGGCTTCCGGCCGAGACCCAGTGGGACGTCTATCAGGTGCTGCGCGCCTGGGGCTTCCCCTTGAACCCGCTGATCAGGCTGACGCGCTCTCTCGACGAGATGCTTGCGACCTATCGCGATATCGAGAGCGGGCGAGCCGGTCTCGATTATGACATCGACGGGATCGTCTATAAGCTCGACCGGCTCGATCTCCAGCAGCGGCTTGGCTTCGTCTCGCGCTCGCCTCGCTACGCCATCGCCCACAAATTCCCCGCCGAGAAGGCGACCACCATCCTGCGCGACATCGACATCCAGGTGGGACGGACCGGCGCGCTCACTCCCGTCGCCAAGCTCGATCCCGTGACCGTGGGCGGCGTCGTGGTGCAGAACGCAACCTTGCATAACGAGGACGAGATTGCGCGAAAGGATGTGCGCATCGGCGACACCGTCATCGTGCAGCGCGCCGGCGACGTCATTCCGCAGATTCTCGGCGTAGTTCAAGAAAAGCGGCCTAAGGGCGCGAAACGATTCGTCTTTCCAGATGTGTGCCCGGCCTGCGGCAGCCACGCCTCGCGCGAGATCAATCCCAACACCGGCAAGGAGGATGCGGTCAGACGCTGCACCGGCGGCTTGATCTGTCCGGCGCAGCGGGTCGAGCGGCTCAAGCACTTCGTCTCGCGCAACGCTTTCGACATAGAGGGCCTCGGTGAGAAGCACATCAAGGCTTTCTACGAGGACGGATTGATCCAATCGCCGCCCGACATCTTCACGCTGGCGGCCCGCGACAAGCGCGCCTCGTCGAAACTCGCCGAGCGCGAAGGTTGGGGCGAGACCTCGGCGAAGAAGCTGTTCGATGCCATCGAAGCGCGGCGCAATGTCAGGCTCGATCGTTTCATCTATGCGCTCGGCATCCGCCATGTGGGCGAGACCACGGGGCGGCTGCTGGCGCGGAACTACGGCTCAGCGCAGGCCTTCCTCAAGGCGATGCAGGCCGCCGGCGCCGACCGGGAAGGGGAGGCGTTCGCCGAGCTCGACAATATCGAGGGCATCGGCCCGACGGTCGCCGAGGCGATCGCCGATTTCTTCGCCGAGCCGCACAACGTGGCGGTCGTCAAGGAACTGCTGGCCGAGGTCACCCCCGAGCCGCTCGAGGCGGTCGATCACGCCTCTCCGATCTCGGGCAAGACGGTAGTGTTCACCGGCACGCTCGAGCGCATGACGCGCTCGGAGGCAAAGGCGAAAGCCGAGCGCCTTGGCGCCAAAGTTGCGGGCTCCGTCTCCAAAAACACCGATTATGTGGTGGCAGGCCCGGGCGCTGGCTCAAAGCTGAAAAACGCCAAGGACCTCGGCGTGACCGTCCTCACCGAAGAGGAATGGCTGAAGCTGATTGACTGAGCCTCACCCGTATTTCAGCTTCATCGCGATGATGGCGAGCGCGAGCGCGAGCGTAATGGCATTGGAGATGATGATCGGCCAGTTGCCGATCAGGCAGCCGAACAGAAGCCAGAGCGCAACCCCGGCGGCGAAGGCCACATACATCAGGAGCGAGATCGCCCGCGTCTCCTTGTGGCGGATGATGTGCAGCGCCTGCGGCAAGAAGGCGGTCGTGGTGAGCGTCGCGGCCACGGCCGACACAAGGATCTCTGTCGACATCAGCCGATCGGCGCCGTGGCATGGCGGAGCCACGCCCTGTCGTCGCTCAAGAGATTGGGCTCGATCTCGCGCCTGATCCGCGCGTGATAAGCGTTGAGCCAGGCGATTTCGAAGGGCAGCAATTGTTTTGGATCGATCAGCCGGCGGTCGAACGGGACCAGCGTCAGCGTCTCGAATCCCATCATCTCCCGCGTGCCGCCCTTGATCGCCTCGCGCGGCGTCACCAGCACGAGATTTTCGAGCCTGATGCCGTATTGCCCCTCGCGGTAATAGCCGGGCTCGTTGGAGAGGATCATGCCCGGCTCGAGTTCGACGGTGCCGAGCCGCGACAGGCGTTGCGGTCCTTCATGCACGCCGAGATAGCTGCCGACGCCGTGCCCCGTGCCATGGTCGAAATCGAGCCCGGCCTCCCAGAGCGGCCGCCGCGCGAAGGGATCGAGGTCCTGCCCGCGCGTGCCCTTGGGAAAGCGCGCGGTGGCAATCGCGATATGCGCCTTCAGCACCAGTCCGTAATGCCGCTTCATCTCCGACGTGGGCGTGCCGATGGCGACGGTACGCGTGACGTCGGTGGTTCCGTCGCGATATTGCGCGCCCGAGTCGATCAGATAGAGTGAGCCCGCTTCCAGCGGGCGCTTGCTCTTCGTTGTCGGCCGGTAGTGCACGATGGCGCCGTTCGACCCAAAGGCGGAGATCGTGTCGAAGCTGATATCCCTGAGCTGGCCCGACTCGCGCCGGCGCTCCTCGAGCTTCATCGCGGCGGTGACCTCGTCGACTTTACCCAACTCGGCGACCTCGTCGAGCCAGGCGAGGAAGCGCGCCATGGCAACGCCGTCGCGCAAATGCGCCGCGCGCGCCCCCTTGATCTCGGCTTCGTTCTTGATCGCCTTGGGGCGGATGCACGGGTCCTGGCCCGGCACGAATTTCACGCCCTCCGCCTGGAGCACCTGTGCGAATCGAACCGGCGCAGTATCGGGGTCGAGTCTGACACGCGCCTTGGCCTGGCCCAGCGCCCTTAGCCTCTCCACCAACGCGCCGGGCTCGGCGAGATCGACGACCTCGGTGAGCCTGCCCTTTACGTGGTCTCCAACCTTGGCGGGGTCGATGAAGAGCGTCGGCTTGCCGCTCGCCGGCACGAGCGCGAAGGCGAATGCGACCGGCGTATGTTTGATGTCGCCGCCCCTGATATTGAACAGCCAGGCGATCGAATCGAGCATTGTGAGGAGCACGGCGTCGGCGTTCTCCTCGACCAGCAGCACCTGCACGTCGCGGATTTTGTCCTGCGCGCTTTTGCCGGCATATTCCAGCCCGTGCGGCACGATCTCTGCGCCGGAAGGCTTCGGCCGATCCTGCCAGATGAGATCGATAAGGTTGGTGTCGACGGGGACAAGCTTGATGCCGGACTTGCTCAAGACCTCGGTCAGCCGCTCGATCTCCTTGATCGTGTGCAGCGCCGGGTCGTAGCCGACAGCATTGCCCTTGGACAGCTTATCGGCGATCCAACTCGAGGGCTTCGCGTCCGGCGTCTGCAACACTTCGAACAAAGCAGGGTCGGTCTGGGCCTTCGCCTGCAGCGTGTAGCGGCCGTCGACGAAGAGCGCGGCCGCCTTCTCCAGCACGATGGCCACGCCAGCCGACCCGGTGAAGCCGGTGAGCCAGGCCAGGCGCTCGGCCGGGGGCGAGAGGAACTCGTCCTGATGCTCGTCGCTATGCGGGACGAGAAAGCCCTTGAGTCTCCGCGATTTCATTTCCCGCTGCAGCGCCTTGACCCGCTCGCCGCTCGCCGCAGGGAAACTGACTTCGTCGAAAATCTGATACATGGCCGGACCTTTGTAAGCGGAAAGCGCGCAGGCGATCAATCGCGCTTCAGGACACGTGGCGTGGCGCGCGCCTTGCGTGTATTGCGACGCCGCATCACCAGCGTCGCCCATCCATCGAGAACGATTCGCCTTTCCACGACAAATCCGTGCGCGCGGTAGACCGCCTCGACCCCGCACGCCTGGTCGGTGGTGAGCCCCGAAAGCACGGCCACGCCGCCGCTCCGGACATGGCGGCTGAACTCGCGTCCGAGTTCTCGCAAGGTTCGGTCCAGCAGATTGGCGAAAACGAGGTCGGCACTGAGATTGCGGAGCTGCGGGTGAGCGAAGCCCGCCGCCTGCAACACGTTCACCTGCCGGCGCGCGCAATTCAGTCCGGCGTTGGCGCTTGCGGTCGCGACCGCGACGGGGTCGCTATCTGACGCCAGCACGCGCTGCTTCAGCGCATGCGACGCGGCGATGGCGAGAACGCCCGTGCCGGTGCCGATATCGACGACGACACGCGGCCGCTGCCGCTTGAGAATGTCGTCGAGCGCGAGCAGGCAGCCGCGCGTGCTGGCATGATGCGCCGTGCCGAATGCCTGACCCGCGTCGATCTCGACGGCGAACCGGTGCTGAGGAGCGCGGCCGCGATCGTGGCTGCCATGCACAAGGAAGCGGCCGGCACGCACGGGCGGGCGTTTGCCTTGCGACAGCGTCACCCAATCGGCGGGAGCAAGCTCCTCGATTCTCAGCGCGCCGAGCGCGCTGCCTTCGGCAACCTGGCCGATCAGCAGAAGCAGCGTGTCGCGAGGAGGGGGCGCCGGGTAATGTGCGAACACTTCGAATCTGTCCTTGCCGCGCTCGAACACCCCGACCGCGACGGCTTCCGGCTCGATCGCCTCTTCCAGCGCGCGCGCGATGCGCTCGGCCTCGGCGGCGCAGGCTTCGATGCTTGCCTGATGCATCATGCGCTTGCGTTGCCGGAAGCAGCGCGGTCGAGGCTGTCGACGTCGAGCAGCCGGTCCCACAGCCTGTCGAGATGCGCGCGCGCATCCTGCGGCGCGACCGCGTTGAACTTTCCGTTCGCATCGACCGTGACGAGACCGTCCGCGCGCAAGCGCTTAAGCGCGTCTTCGACATCGAAATTGACGCTTACCCCGCAGCGCTCCTTGAGGAAGCGCGTGATCATCTGATTCAGCTCGGGCAGCGCGTCGTGGTCTGCGGGGTTGCGCGCGAGGAACGCATAAAGCAGCATGTCCTCCTTCGCGTCTTCCTCCTCGGCGCCGTCGGCGATCAGCGTGAGCGCACCGCGGTTGTTGGCCAGGCTGCAGAAATAGAGGTTCTGCGCCAGCACCATCATGTAGTGATTGCGCGTGTGGAAGAACTTCATCGCCTGGCGGAAGATCACCGCGCTTAGGCCGAACACGCCGAAGGCGAGCGTGAAGGGGTTGGTCGCGGCCAGCAGCTTGGTCGCGGTGCCCGCCACCCCGGCGACGGTGCCGCCGCCCGCCGTCACCATCAGCTTCAACTTGTCGAACGGCCTGAAATTCACCTTGGTGTTGGGAAACAGCATCTCGATGTCGATCTGCGGGATGCGCTTGAACACCTTCACATAGATGAAATCGCTCGACACGCCGGGCGGAAAATGCGCCCGCGCCTTCTGCAACATTCGCGTGGCGCGCGCCCGGTCCGCGCCGGTCGCCGTCATGATCTCGGCGATACGCGTTTCGGCGGGCTTCAATTTGAGCAGCAGAAACAGCCGCTCGAAAATCGGAACTTCGTGGCGCTCTTTACGCAGATAGAACCGCCAGGGATTGCGCTCCTCGCGCACGATCGTCCCGGTGCCGCGATAATAGAGCAGCGCCTCGTCGAACTCAGTGAGATCGACATTGAGATTGAGCCCATATGGCGACCGCTCGATCAGGAGCCGCTGCACGTCGTCCCGCCTCAATTGCACGAAATTGGCTTGGGCCAGCAAAGCGTCGATTCCGGCGATGAATTCGGCTTGCGCCTTGCGCCGCGCGTCGAAGTCGAGCTCGATCAAATTGACGGTGTCGCTGTCGGGGCTGAAGGGGAGGTAATCCTCGATCAGGTCGAGCAGGCGCTTGCGATGCTCCTGATGGCGCCACGCGGCAAGACAATCGAGCGCGCGCGCCCATTCTCTTTCGCCGCCGCCGCTCTCGGCGAGCAGGGCGGCGAGTTTGGCGCGGAGCCCATGTCTGCTGACCGGAATGAATCGCTCGCGCGCCTGCGGCAACGTTTGTCGTGCCGTCGCTACGGGCGGCGCGGTGTCGAGCCGATCCTGCATGTTGCGAGGGAGCTTAGGCGAGCGCGCCGGTCACAATCAAACGGCGCGTTGCCCCCTCGAGCCGGACCCGGTGCTAAGGTGAGGGTTGAGAGCCAGACTCGAACCTGGCGGCCTGCTTGCCGAAGCAGACGCGGGGTGCGCCTTCTTGTTTGCCCGGCGCGCCGGGCGGCGTTCCGCAGACCGCGGCAAGCTTCGACTGCGAGACGCAGAACCCGTCAGGCCCGCGCCAGCCGGGTCCGCCTTTGCAGCCGCAGCCCTTGCAGCGGCAGGTCTCCTGGGCTGAGGCCGTTTCCACTGCGGGCATGGCCGAAAATCCGAAGAAAATCAATAGGAACACTGCTGTGATGAATGCACGCATGATCGCCCTCCCTCCGTAACGCTCTTAGCAATGTACACCTTTTGTTCTCATCGCGAAACCCCTACCGCTTGTTTCCACAATAAGTTGTATATAGGTATCTGTTCAACCTTTAAGTGTGGGAGGACGCAATGAGAACTTTGATCGCCGTGGCGATGGCCTCCGCTATGACTTTGCTTCTGGCATTGCTGGCACAATCGCAGTCGGGCAAGGCCGACACGAGCTCATTAAGCCAACATGGAAGAGTGATTAAGACCTATGGATATACCGGCCCATGTGGTGGGTCATACGACTGCCCGAGGGGAGGTCGACTGAACTGCGGTAGCTCCTCGAGGCCGTATTACCAGGACTCTCCCTATCAATGTTATTGTTGGAAGGATCGAAGCTGCGGCTAAGCCGCCACTCCAGCCATTGGATTGTCGCCGGCCTTACCAGTTCAGGCAGCTCACCGAGAATTTCTTGAAGGCGGCGGGATCGGCCGGCGCCGCGATCTTGGCGCCCGGCGCATCGAGGACGAGCTTGCGTCCCTTATTGGCGATGTCGAGCGCGAGGCCCTTGCCCGGGACGCTCGTCGCGTAGCGATAGACCTCGCCGTCGGGTTGGTCCTTGCATTCACTCAAGCCCCCGCAGATTAGCGGCTTGAGCGGCACGTCCTTGTGACCTTTGTCCTGCTCGATGCGGAGCACGACCTTGTCCTTGTCCGGCTTCGTTCCCTTCGCGACATCGACTTCGATTCGCGTCTCATCGCGCCCGGTCTCGCCTTCCTCTTGTCCGCACGAGATCGAGAGAACCGGCGCCTCAGGCTCGCCATAGAAGAGATAGGCGATCTCGGATTTCTCCACGGTCCATAGCGGCACGGCCCACGCGCCCGACGCCGCGCCCATAAACGCGACCGCAACGAACACTGACGAACGCATTTCCCCTCACACTCTCTCGACGAAACTATCGACCACTCTCTTCTCCCCCGCCTTGTCGAAATCGACGGTGAGCTTGTTGCCGTCGACATGGATGATGCGGCCATAGCCGAATTTCTGATGGAACACGCGCGCGCCGATCTCAAGCCCGGCACCCTCGGCTGTGCTCGAGGCGACCAGAGTCCCTTCGATGGTGAGCGGGCCACGATTGGGCGGCGCTCCCGTGCCCTGCGGGCGGTTCCTCTGCGCCCGCTGCCAGCCCGGCGTTTCGTAGAAGCCGCTCGCAAACAAATTCTCGGCGGTGTCGAAGCGGCTCGGCCCGTAGCCGCGCAGGCGCTTGTCCTCTGCGACCTCGACATGCTCGACCGGCAGCTCGTCGATGAAACGCGAGGGCAGCGCGCTTTGCCAGGTGCCGCGCGTGCGCCGGTTCTGCGCGAAGGTGATCTTGGCGCGCTTGCGTGCGCGGGTGATGCCGACATGCGCAAGCCGCCGTTCCTCTTCGAGGCCCGCGCGTCCGGCTTCGTCGAGGCTGCGCTGATGGGGGAGGAGACCTTCGTCCCAGCCGGGAAGGAACACCGTGTCGAACTCGAGCCCCTTGGCCGAGTGCAGCGTCATCAGGCTGACGCGGTCTGCGCCTTCCTCCGTCTGCGCATCCATCACCAGCGCCACATGCTCGAGAAAACCCGCGAGCGTGTCGAACTCCTCCATGAAGCGGATCAACTCCTTCAGGTTCTCGAGCTTCGATTGCGCCTGGGGCGATCGCTCCGACTGCCACATGCCGGTATAGCCCGACTCATCGAGGATCAGCTCGGCGATCTCGGTATGCCGCATCGTCTCGATCAGCGAACGCCAGCGGTCGAAGGCCAGGATCAGGTCGGCGAGCGCCTTGCGCGGCTTAGCTTTCAGCTCCTCGGTCTCGGTGATCAGCCGCGCCGCTTGGAACAGCGGCACGCCGCGAGCGCGCGCCAATTGATGCAGCGATTTCAGCGTGGACTCGCCGAGCCCCCGCCGCGGCACGTTGACGATACGCTCGAACTTGAGATCGTTGGCGGGATTGAGCGTCACCTCGAAATAGGCGGTGGCGTCCCTGATCTCCTGCCGCTCGTAGAAACGCGGGCCGCCAATCACGCGATAGGGAAGGCCGAGCGTGATGAAGCGATCTTCGAAGGCGCGCATCTGGAACGATGCGCGCACGAGAATGGCAATTTCGCTTAACGCGTGCCCCTGCCGCTGCATTTGCTCGATATCCTCGCCGATGATGCGGGCTTCCTCCTCGTCGTCCCAGCAGCCTTCGATCTCGACCTTGTTGCCGAGCACGCCGTCGGTGCGGAGCGTCTTGCCGAGCCGTCCCTTGTTATGTGCGATCAGTCCTGAGGCTGCGGCGAGAATGTGCCCGGTCGAGCGGTAGTTCCGCTCGAGCCTGATGATCTTGGCGCCGGGGAAGTCGGTCTCGAAGCGGAGGATGTTGTCGACCTCCGCGCCGCGCCAGCCATAGATCGACTGGTCGTCGTCGCCGACGCAGCAAATATTGCCGTTGCCTTGGGCGAGCAGCCGCAGCCAGAGATATTGGGCAACGTTGGAGTCCTGATACTCGTCGACCAGCATATAGTGGAAGCGCTGCTGATATTTGGCGAGCACCTCGGGCTGCTCCTGGAACAGCCGCAGATTCTCCAAGAGCAGGTCGCCGAAATCCGCGGCGTTCAGCTCCTTCAGCCGCCGCTGATAGAGCGCATAGAGCTCGCGCGCTTTGCCATTGGCGAAGGCGAAGCTCTCCCCTTCCGGCACGCGCTTCGGCGTCAGCCCGCGATTCTTCCAGCCGTCGATCATGGAGGCGAGCAGCCGCGCCGGCCATCGCTTCTCGTCGATATTCTCCGCATCGAGCAACTGCTTCAGCAATCTGATCTGGTCGTCGGTGTCGAGCACGGTGAAAGACGGCTTGAGATCGACCATCTCGGCGTGCCGGCGCAGGATCTTGACCCCGATGGCGTGGAAGGTGCCAAGCCAGGGCATGCCCTCGACCACGCCGCCGATCAGCTCGCCCACGCGAACCTTCATCTCGCGCGCAGCCTTGTTGGTGAAGGTGACGGCAAGAATTTGCGAGGGCCGCGCTTTGCCCAAGCTCAAAATATGGGCAATGCGCGTCGTTAGCACGCGCGTCTTGCCGGTCCCGGCTCCGGCGAGCACGAGCAGCGGGCCCTCGAGCGTCTCGACTGCCTCGCGCTGCTCGGGGTTGAGCGCATCGAGATAGCTGAGCGGGCGGCGCCGCATGGCGCGCTGCGAGGTCGAAAGCTGCTCGTCCTCGGGGGCGGGGAGCGCGGGAGCTTCGAGAGCTGAAGAGCGAATCTTTGTCATGAACTCATGGACTATATCATACAAGACTGAGACCTTCCGGCAACGTGCGTTGCCAATCATCCAGCAAGTTTCGCTGTAGCCTTGACGGAGCAACACGGAAAACGGCAAGCCTTGATTCTGACAAAAAACCGCATGGAAACTCCATTATTGCTGTTGCAGAGATTCGGCGGCACTGCCAAACAAGTTCGCTTCGGCTTCAGACGGGAGACGGGACATGCTTCAAGCTTTGAAGATGGGCATCGCTGTGCTTGGCGTTACGATTGCGACCGTTGGCGCGATCGGACCCGCCGAGGCGGCCTGCCAGCTGATCAAGGCCACTCATAGCGCTGGCTCGAAGGCCGAGGCGGCCAAGAGTTCGCAAGCCCTCGTCCTGCAAAGCGCCTATGAGCTCAAGCGTGCCAGGAGATGGGCCTATGTCACGCTCTACGCGCGACAGGTGAACGGCGATCCCTTCTGGAAGGCCGTGCGACCCCAAGGGGTTCCGCGCGACGCCATGCTCAAGCCCGACATCGTGACCTCGCGCTTCTATACGACCTGCTTCACCGGCGTCGTCGTGCCGTTCGTCTGCACGACCGGTTCGAGCGTCTGCGGTCAATAACGGGCGATCGTTCCATCGCTGCGTCATCTCGTCAGGGCCCGGTTCGGGCCCTGACCTTTTCGGTGTGCGCGACGTTATGATCGAGAAACGTTGATGCCTCATCCTCGCCATATCGCGTGATAAGCTACTTTCAACGTCTTTAGCATTGTGTGAGTCGAATCCAATGGGACGAATCAGAGACAGCGTCGCCGCCTTTCCGAGCTACACCCTGCGTGAGCGGGTGGCGGATGGCTGCATCCATGTCCTCGGCGTGACGGCAAGCCTGGTCGGGCTGACGGCGCTTCTCATCATCGGCATCAAGTCGCAGGCGCTGCCCTCTGTGCTGAGCCTCACCATCTACGGGCTCGCCCTCGTCGCGACCTTCGGCTTCTCGGCCGGATATCATCTCGTGGGACACCCCAAGATCAAGGAGGTACTGCGCCGGCTCGATCATGCCGCGATCTTCCTGATGATCGCCGGCACCTACACGCCCTTCATCCTGATCAAGATGCAGACGCCCTGGGGCTTCGGACTGCTCGCCGTGGTCTGGACCATGGCCGCCATCGGCATCGCCATCAAGCTGTTCCTGCCGCGCTTTCTCGACGGCCTCTCCACCGCGCTCTATCTGGTGCAAGGCTGGGCCGTGCTTGCCGCTTGGGAGCCGCTGATGTCGGCGCTGCCCGGCACGGTGCTGACGCTGCTCATGGTCGGCGGCGTGCTCTACACCATCGGCGTCGTGTTCCATCTCTGGGAGCGGCTGCCTTACCAGAACGCCATCTGGCACGGCTTCGTGCTCTCGGCGGCGAGCTGCCATTTCGCGGCCGTGATGTCGGTTGCAAGCCTGTAGCGCACCTCCGGAAAATCCTTAAATTTTCGCGCGAAGCACCCTATAAGATCACGCCATGAGCGCGATCATGGCAGACGCCCCGAGGGCCGCCACGGCGGAGGGCAAGAGCGCGCTTTTCGCCGTGCTCGCCGCGCGCTTCGGCGCGCGTTTCTCGCTGAGCCAGGCGCTCCGCGAGCAGCACGCCAATACGCTCACTTGGCTCAAGCGCGAGCCGCCCGACGCCGTTCTCTTCGCCGAAACCGAAGGCGAAGTGTCCGACGTCGTCAAGCTTTGCGCCGAGGCGCGCGTGCCGGTGATTGCGTTCGGCACCGGGACCTCTCTTGAAGGCCATGTCAATGCGCCGTTCGGCGGCGTCTCGCTCGATCTCTCGCGCATGAACAATATCCTCGAAGTGCACGCGGCCGACCTCGATTGCGTGATCGAGCCCGGCGTCACGCGGAAAGCGCTCAACGATCATTTGCGCGACGGTGGTCTCTTCTTCCCGGTGGATCCCGGCGCCGACGCGAGCCTTGGCGGCATGGCGGCGACTCGCGCCTCCGGCACCAACGCCGTGCGCTACGGCACTATGCGCGACGCCGTGCTCGGGTTGAATGCCGTGCTCGCCGACGGCAGCGTGATCTCGACCGGAGGCCGGGCGCGAAAGTCTGCGGCCGGCTACGATCTTACGCGCCTCCTGATCGGCTCCGAAGGCACGCTCGGAATCATCACGCGGCTCACGCTGAAGCTCCACGGTATCCCCGAAACGATCCTCTCCGCGGTCTGTCCCTTCGCTTCGATCGAGGGCGCCTGCAACGCCACCATCGCCGCCTTGCAGACGGGCATCCCGCTCGCCCGCATCGAGCTGCTGGACGAAGTGCAGATCCGTGCCTGCAACGCCTATTCGCACCTCACTCTGCCCGAGACGCCGACGCTCTTCCTGGAGTTCCACGGCACGCCGTCGTCGACCCGCGAGCAGGTGGAAGCCTTCGCGGAGATCGCGCGTGCCGAGGGGGGAGGGGACTACGCTTACGCCGAGCGGCCGGAGGATCGCAGCAAGCTCTGGCAGGCGCGCCATGACGCCTATTGGTCTGCACGCGGGTTGAAGCCCGGCGCCGAGGTGCTGTCGACCGATGTCTGCGTGCCGATCTCGGCACTTGCCGCCTGCGTCAGCGCCACGCGCCAGGACATCGACCGCTTAGGGCTGCTCGCCCCTATCGTCGGCCATGTGGGCGACGGCAATTTCCACGTCCTGCCGCTGATCGATCCCGCCAGCGAGGAAGAGCGGCGCAAGGTACAAGCTTTTCTCGAGCGGCTGGTTGAGCGGGCGCTGTCCTATGGTGGTACCTGCACTGGGGAGCATGGAATCGGTCAGGGCAAGATAAACTACCTGGTCGCCGAGCATGGACCGGGAGTAAAGGCCATGATTGCCATAAAAAAGACGCTGGACCCGTTGAATATCCTCAATCCTGGCAAGATTTTTGCGTTACCATGAAGGCGCCTCTCGGAGGGGGCCGGAATTCCTCGACGCTTTGCTGCACCAGAGCGCGCGTTAAGCCTTGGGTTAGACGGCAGTGAATTCGCTCCTGCTCACTTTGACGGCATTGCTGATTCTGGTCTTGAGCGCGCTTTTTGCGGCGCCGCTCTTCATCGACTGGAACGACTACCGCTCGGTCTTCGAGACTCAGGCGAGCAACCTGCTCGGCCGCCAAGTGAAGGTCGGCGGCAGGGTTCATCTCGTGCTTCTGCCCACGCCAGAGCTACGGTTCGACGACATCAAGGTCGCCGACCAGGAGGGGCAACTCGATCGGCCCTTCCTCGAAGCTCGCTCGCTCGAGGCCTGGCTCAATATCGGCGCGCTGCTCCGCGGTGCGGTCGAAGCGCGCAAGATCGCCATCGTCGATCCGGTCTTGCGCCTCGATGTGAAGGCCGACGGCACGGGCAATTGGAGCGACGTCGGGCGCAAAGGCGTGGCGCTGCCCTTCGCGCCGAAGGATGTGATGCTCGATTCGGTCAGCGTCAGCGGCGGCAGGGTCGAGATCACCAAGCAAGGCGTCCCGCAGATTGCCGTGGAAAACGTGAACGGCGAGGCGAGCGCGCAGTCCCTGTCTGGGCCTTACAAGGTCTCGGCCAATTACAGCTTCGAGGGGCGTCCGCAAGAACTGAGATTCTCGACGAGCGCTCCGGATGCCGCTGGCCTCTTCCGCATCAAGTCTTCGCTGCGCGACCTCGACCGCAACACCACCTACATACTCGACGGTGGCGTGACCGGCGTCGGCGCCACGCCGGCCTATGACGGGACCATCGTCGTGCGCGCGGCGAATGTCGCCGGCAGCGCCGAGGATGATGCGGTCACGGAGGTGCAGAAGAATGGTCAGCCGGAGCAAGTCGCGCCGCGCGAAAAGGGCGCGCTCTACGAATTGAAGGGCCCGCTCAAGGCGACGCCCGGCCGCGCCGAATTCCCGGACTTCGACCTGACCATTCACGCCAAAGGGCATCCGCAGATGTTCAAAGGCAGGCTGACGCTCGATTTCGGCGAGCGCATCACGGCCAGTGGCGAGCTTGCGGCCGGCTTCGTTGATCTCGACGCGTTGTTCGCGCCGCCTGGCGCCGAGGAGAAGCCATCGCCCGCCACGATCCTTTATATGTTCGCCGACGAGGTGCTGGGGCAGGCGGCCGAGTTCCGCGACGGCACCCTGCACGTCGCCATCGAGCAGGCGAGCCTCGGCGGCGATCTCGTGGGCGCCGTCGACATGTCGCTCGCCTCCAAGAACGGCGCGCTGACGATCGACCGCCTCAAGGCCGTGCTCCCCGGCAAGAACAGCATCGGGACCTCGGGCAAGCTCGCCCGTGGCAAGTTCGGTCCGGTCTTCTCCGGTCCCGTCAAGGTCGAGGGCTCGGGTTTGCGGCCGCTCACCCGCTGGGCGGCCGGCGATCGCGACATGTCGGGCCAAGCCTCGGTCGGCGATTTCACCTTCACCGCCAATGCCGGCATCGGCGACGGCGAGCTCAACCTTGCCGATGCCGAGGGCGAGTTGAGCGGCACGAAATTCCGTGGCGGCTTGCGCATGCATGGCGGCGAGCGGACGCTGATCGAGCTTACCCTCGATAGCGATCGCCTCGATTTGCGCGAGCTGATCGGCGATGGCCCGCTCTGGCAGTCCTGGCTGCCCTCGTTCGGCACGGGCGAGACGGCTGCCGCCGGCGTTCCCGACAAGAGCCTGTTCGCCGAGCTTCCCGAGAACGACATGCGTGTCACCTTGCGCGTCGGCGAGTTGCTGCTGCCCAATATTCCGCCCGGCAAGCTGGATGCGCGTTTCGGCTTGCAAGGCGGCACGCTCGACGTCGAGCAGCTCGACTTCGCCGCGGCGAGCACGCTTGCGCTCAACGGCAGGGGCCGCATCGAGCATTTGCGCGACAAGCCGTCGGGCCGTGTGGATTTCGCCCTTCAAGCCGCCAATGCCGACTCTTTGCGCATCGTCGCGGGCCTGTTCGGACTGCCCGAGGGCGTCAGCCGCTCGATGCATCTCTCGCCCTTGGCGCCCATGAATGTGCGCGTCAGCCTCGTCGCCGCGCGCGAAGGCGACTTGACCAACGCCGCGATCGAGATCGCCGGCAAGGCTGGCGCCTCCGATGTCTCGCTCGTGGCGCGCGCGCTTGGCGACTCCGCCAAACCGGGCGAGGCGAGGATCGACGTCGACGGCAAGGTCGTGGGCGAAAAGCCGCAAGCCTTCCTGGTCCTGTTGTTCCCCGATCTTCCGCTTGAGCGCATCGCCACCCCGGCCGGTAGTCAGGGCAGGCTGATCGTCAAGTTCTCCGGCGTGCCGAACACCAAAGTCGCCTGCAAGGCTGCGCTGGAGACGGCGCCAATCGAGGTCGCCTTTGTCGGAGAAGGCTCGCTACAGCCTAACGGGCTCGCGCTGGCCGGGAAGGGTGCCGTGGTCAGCCGCGATGCGAGCGCGGCGCTGACCTTGCTCGGCATGGAAGCTCCGCCAAGTGCCGCCAACGTCCCGTTGAGCCTCCGCCTCAATTTCTCCAAGCAGGCGTCGATCGTCGATCTCACCGCCATCACCGGCAGCGTCGCCGGTGAGACTGTCGGCGGCTCGGTGCATTTGGACCTCGGCGGCGCCAGGACGCGCTTCGCCATGTCGGGAAGCGCCGGCACCGTCTCGCTGCCCTCCTTGCTCGGCGTGCTTGTGGCCTGGCACCGCACGCCCTCGACCGAAGAGATGCTGGGCGCGGTCGGAGCGGGCGCCTCGGAGGTCTGGCCGGCGCGCGGCTTCGCGCTTGCACCGATCGAAGAGGCCGAAGGCAAGATCGACCTCAAGGCCGGCACGCTATCCCTCGGCTCGGCGGTGAAGGTGCAAGATGCCGTGCTGACCGCCGCGCTCGGCAAGGAGGGGCTCTCGATCACCGAACTCAGGGGCCGTCTCTACGGCGGCGATTTCGTCGCCTCGGGCAACCTCGCGCCGCGCGGCAACGGCGCGGAGCTCACCGCGCGTGCCGATCTGAAAGGCGGCAAGCTCGACGATCTCACCAAGAATGTTGCCGGGGCGCCCCTCGCCAAGGGCGCCTTCGATCTCGCTTTCGATGTTCAAGGCGAGGGCCTGAGCCCGCCCGGCGTGGTTGCCGGATTGAGCGGGGAGGGGACGCTCAGCCTCGGCGCCGGGGTGCTTCAGGCGCTGTCGTCGGCTCCCTTGCGCGGCGTCGCCGCAACCGCGGCGCGGAAGACGATCAAGGCCGACAAGGAAGAGATCGAAGCCGAGACTAAGGGCGTGCGGGAGAAGATCACAAAGGGAATCTATCGCTATGCGCCGGCCGAGTTCGCCTTCGAGATCAAGAACGGCACGCTCCGTTTCGCTCCGGCGGCGCTCTTGAGCACGGGCGCCGAGACCAAGATCAACGGTTATGTCGAGCTTGCCAGCCTCAAGCTGGACAGCGAATGGGCGGTCAATCTCACCGGCCCGGGCAGCAAGGACGTGCCGCCGGTCAGCCTGCTCTTCACCGGCACGCTCAACAAGGCGGGCGAGATCAAGCCGGCGGTCGATACCGCCGCGGTGGAGGCCTACCTGACCATGCGGCGCATGCAGGAAGGCGTCGAGCGTCTCGAGACGCTCGACGTGAGCGGCAGGGCGCAACCGCAAGCCGAGCCAGAGCCCGCACCCGAGGAGGCGACCTCCGCCATGCCCGAGGAGCCTGCCGGGCCGCTGATGGAGCAGACGCCCATGCCGGAACCCGAGCCGCTCGAGCAGTCGAAGCCCACCGCCGAAACGCAATCGCCCGACCAGCCGATCCCGCAATCCTCGCCTTCCGCCAAGGCCTCGCCTTCGGCGATCGAGCTGCTTCAGGAGGCCTGGCAGCAGGAAACCGCGCCGGCCGTGCCGCCGCCTGCCAAACCGGTTGAGGCAATGCCTGCGCCGCCCAGCGTGGTTGCTCCGCAAAAGCCCCTGTCATCTTCGGCGGCGGTTGAGGTTGCGCCGGAAGCGCCCGCTACGCCGCCGCTCGCTGAGCCTCCCCCGCCCGAGCAGCCCGCACCGCCGGTCGAGGCGGCTCCGGCCCCGGCAGCAGCACCGACGCCTGCAACTGTTGAAGTGACCAAGCCGCCGCGTCCGCGTCCCGTCAAGCCGCGCAAACCGCGCAAGCAGGAAGCGCCGGACGACTGGAAGAAGGGCATTCCGATCTTCGGCGGCGGTTAGGCGCTACCCGCGCTTCGTCCGCTCCAGCACGTAGATGCGGATCGCCGCCGAGAGGCTTGGCTGCGGCGCCGGCTTGCCGCTTCGCTTCTTGTCTATCTCGGCGACCAGGCTTGCGACCGACCTGCCGTCGGCATGCGCGATCGAGACGAGCGCGTCCCAGAACTCGTCCTCGAGCGAGACGGATGTCCGGTGCCGCGCGATGCTGAGCGAGCGCTTGTTGCGGGCTTGCCCCATGTCAGCTCTTAGGGCCGACCATGTCCTCGGGCTGCACCAGCCGGTCGAACTCCTCGGGCTTCACATGGCCGAGCCTGATCGCCTCTTCGCGCAAGGTCGTGCCGCGCTTATGTGCGGCCTTGGCGATCTCGCTCGCTTTGTCGTAGCCGATGGTCGGCGCGAGCGCCGTGACCAGCATCAGCGAGCGCTCCATGTGATCTTTGATGCAGGCCCGGTCCGGCTCGATCCCGACGATGCATTTCTCGCGGAAGCTGTCGGCCACGTCGGTGAGAAGCCTGATCGACTGCAACATGCAGTAGGCGATCACCGGCTTGAACACATTCAACTCGAGATGCCCCTGGCTTCCCGCGAAGCTGATCGTCGCGTTGTTGCCCATCACTTGCGCCGCCACCATGGTGACCGCCTCGCACTGGGTGGGATTGACCTTGCCCGGCATGATCGAGGAGCCGGGCTCGTTCTCCGGCAAGACCAGCTCGCCGAAGCCCGAGCGGGGACCGGAGCCGAGCAGCCTGATGTCGCTGGCGATCTTGAACAGCGAGACCGCCACCGTGTTCAGCGCGCCATGCGCGAATACAATTGCGTCGTGCGTCGCCAGCGCCTCGAATTTGTTCTCCGCGCTCCTGAAGGGGAGCTTGGTCATCTCGGCGATCTTGGCGGCGAAGGCCTCGGCGAACGAAGCATGGGTATTGAGCCCGGTCCCGACCGCCGTGCCGCCTTGGGCGAGCTCATAAAGGCCGCGCAGCGAAAGTTTGATGCGTTCGATGCCGTGGTCGACCTGCGCCGCATAGCCGCCGAATTCCTGCCCTAGTGTGAGGGGAGTTGCATCTTGGAGATGGGTGCGGCCAATTTTAAGAATGTCCTGAAACGCCTCAGCTTTGTCCTTGAGCGCCTGGTAAAGCCGGGCGAGCGCAGGGTTCAGCCGGTAGGTGATCTCCTCAGCCGCGGCGATATGCATGGCCGTGGGAAAGACATCGTTGGAGGATTGACCGAGATTAACGTGATCATTGGGGTGGACCGGACGTTTTGAACCAAGAGCGCCGCCCAGCAATTCGCTGGCGCGGTTCGCGATGACTTCGTTGACATTCATATTGCTCTGGGTTCCGGACCCGGTCTGCCAGACGACCAGGGGAAAATGCGTATCAAGCTTGTTCTCAATCACCTCGTCCGCCGCGGCGGCAATCGCCTGAGCCAACCGCTCGTCGAGCAGGCCGATTTCGCGGTTGGTGAGCGCACCCGCCTTCTTAACCATCGCGATGGCTCGGATCATCGGCTTCGGCATTTTTTCCTCGCCGATCCTGAAATTCCGGCGCGAACGCTCGGTTTGGGCGCCCCAATAGCGGTCGTTGGCCACCTCGATCTGGCCGAGAGAGTCGGTTTCGATGCGAGCGGAAGTTGGGGACCCTTGTGGCATGCTTACTTCTCCTGTGGATAGCTTTCGGCGAGGCGGGCGCGCGACCGTCGCACCCCCAACGCCGACTGGCCTAATGGCTCTATGGGGGCTACGCTATAACACGCTCAGGGGTGGGAGAACGCGCTCGTTCGAGAGCGTGTGCGGCCTTCTGCCGAGGAGCGCCCAAAGGTCCGGCTTCGTTTACCGCGAACTTGGGTGAGGAGGCGAGTGGCTGAAGTACCAGTGAGAATGGCGCTGCCAGCGCCACGCGCCGAGCAAATGTCGCTGCTCGTGGCGCGCTTGGCTGCCTTCATTGTCGCCGCGATGGGAGGGGTCATCCTCTTCGCTTGGCAGCTCACGAGTCCGCCCGAATCCCTGCCAGGCGTGGAAAGCATGACGCCCGCCGCTGCCGTGGGGATCGTTGCCGCTGCGATTGGTCTGTTTTGCTTGACCTTCAGGCCGATCCGCCCGCTCGCCCGTCTGATCGGATTTGGCCTGATCGTGCTCGGCCTGGCCGTCCTCATCGAAGATTTGTTCGGCTTCACCATCGGCATCGATCAAGTGCTTCTGCGCGGCGGCAGCGTTGCCGCGAGCGCGGCGGAAGCCGGCAAGCTGCATATGGCACCGGGCATCACCGGCTCCTTGATCCTATTCGGGCTGGCGCTGCTTTACGCCAAGCAAAGCAGCGTCTTGTCGGCCTTCAGTCAGATCCTGGCGCTGGTCATCCTCGCCCAGGTTCTCATCGTGCTCGCCGGTTACGCCTACGGCGTCGCCACCTATTATTATCCGTTCCCCTTCGTGCAGATGTCGGTCTACGGCGCCATTGTCGGCTTCCTGCTCGCCTTGGGCTTGCTCGCCGCCTCGCCGGAATACGGCATCGCCGCGGCCATCGTCGAGCAGTCGCCGGCCGGCGAGATGTTGCGCCGGCTGTTGCCCGGCATCATCGTTCTGCCGCTGGTGATCGGCTGGTTCGCCCATCAGGCCGAGGAGAGGACCTATTACGACAGCGCGGCCACCCTCGCCATTTTCGCCGTGGCCAGCATTCTGGTGCTCGCCCTCTTCGCCTGGACCACGATCGGCGCCGTCAGACGCGCCGACCGCGATCGCAACGCCGCGCTGATGGAGCTGCGCGGTCAGCGCGAATGGTTGAGCACGACGCTCGCCTCGATCGGCGACGGCGTGATCGCCACCGATCCGAACGGCAGCGTGCTCCTGCTCAACAAGATCGCCGAGCAGATGACCGGCTGGTCCGGCCCTGAAGCCCGCGGCCGCCCCATCTGGGAGGTGTTCCGCGTCATCAACGAAAGCACGCGCAAACCGGTCGACGATCCGGCGCTGAAGGCCCTGCGCGAGCGCGCCGTGACTCGGCTTGAATCCGGCGCGCTTCTCGTCACCCGCGACAAGCAGGAGGTGCCGGTCGAGCATTGTGGCGCGCCCATCGTCGGCTTCGACGGCTCGCTCGCCGGCGCCGTGCTGATCTTCCGCGACGTGACCGAGCGGCGGCGCACCGCGCAACGCCAATCGATGCTGGTCGGCGAGCTGAACCATCGCGTCAAGAACGCGCTCGCCATCGTCCAGTCTCTGGTGCAGGCGAGCCTGCGCCAGGCCACCTCGAAGCCCGCCCAGGCCATGGCGCAGACGCTCGCCGAGCGGCTTCAGGCGCTGCACCGCGCGCATGACCTTCTGCTCGAATCGCAATGGTCTGGCGCCAGCCTCAAAGCCATGGTCGAGCGCGAGATGGATCCCTATCGTCGCGAGGGCGGCCCGAGGATCATGATCAAGGGCCCCGACGTGCTGCTGCCGCCGCAATGCACCTCGATCCTCGCCATGACCCTGCACGAGCTTGCGACCAACGCGGTGAAATACGGCGCGCTGTCGCAGAACACGGGCCAGCTCGGCATCAGCTGGAAGACGGGGCGCGGCAACCGCCTGTATCTGACCTGGGAGGAGAGGGCGACGCTGAACGTCGTTCCGACGCGCCGCGGCGGCGGCTTCGGCATGCAGCTCATCGACAAGGGCGTCCGCCACAATCTCGGCGGCGATACCAAGGTCGAGTTCAGGCCGACCGGTCTTTACGTTGAGCTGAATGTGCCGCTCGAGCCGTCGAAGGAGCCGCGCACCAAGCCGCAAAAGGCTGCGGCCGCGGTCTAGCGCTTATTCGAGAACGCCGATTTCCTCGTTGGCGTGGCGCAAGCGCTCGGAGAACTCCCGTGTCAGATTGCCGAGAATGGTGATCATGATGTTCGGGTGCTCGGCCGTAAGCTCGTGCAGTTGCTCCACCCTGAGCCCGTAGCAGATCACCTTGTCGTCGGCGATGATGTCGGCCGAGCGCTTGCCGCCGTCGATCAGCGCCATCTCGCCGAAGCTCAAGCCGGGTCCGATCGAGGCCACGCGCTTCTTGCGCTGGCCCTGTCCGGGGACCCTGATCTGCACGCTGACGGTGCCGCGGGCCAGCACGAAGAAGAAATTGGCATCGTCGCCTTCGCGGATGATGACATCGCCTTTATCGAACACCAGCGGCTGCACGATCGATTCGAGCAGGCGGCATTCCTCGGGCTTCAAGCCCTTGAATAGATTGATCTCCGCGAGCGCGAATTTCGTCCCCGCCGCGCCGGAGCTGTTGTAGGCGAGCAGCTGGTCCTCGCACCATTCGAGTGCTGCGTCCGCGTCATGGAAGATGCGCACCAGGTTCTTGTTCTCCGGCTCGCCGAAGGCTTGGGCGAGGGCGGCAAGGGGTCCGTCAGCCCGCATCGAGGCAAAGGCAAGCTCGGTCCCGCTGTCGGCCATGGCGCGCGCCGCCCGCTCGATCAGCTTGCGCGCGGAAACGTCGGCGAGATGCACGCGCTTGAAGTCGACGATGACGTAACGCGCCCCAGCGGCGAGCTGCGTCATGCGACGCATCAGTTGCTCGGTCGAGCCGAAGAACAACGCGCCTTGCGCCTCGAGCACGGCTACCTTGCGGCCCTTCTCGGCGAGGATCTTGCGTTCTTCCGGCGTGCGCAAACGGTTCGAGCGCACGAGGTCTGCGAGATAATCGCGCCGGATCACGCTGCGCACATTGGTGCGGTTGTTGAAGGCGTGCAGCTGAAACTCGTTGGAGATCTCCTGGCAGACGCGGATGCCGCGCACGCTGTTGCCTTGGCTGTCGATCGGCGGGGAGAACACGCAGATGCCGATCTGCCCGGGGATCACGGCGATGATGCAGCCCGATACGCCGCTCTTGGCCGGCATGCCCACCTCATAGGCCCATTCGCCGGCATAGTCGTACATGCCGCAGGAATTCATCACCGACAGCATGTCGCGCACATATTGCGTGTCGAGCACGGTCTCCCCGGTGAGAGGATTGGTGCCGTCATTGGCCAGCGTCGCGGCCATGACGGCGAGATTGCGCGCGGTGACGCTCACCGAGCACTGCTTGAAGTAGAGGTCGAGCACCTCGTTCGGATCGCGCGTGATCATGCCGGTATTCAGCATCATGTAGGCGATGGCGCGGTTGCGATGGCCGGTGGCGAGCTCTGACCCGTAAACCGGCATGTCGATTTCGAGCTTGCGGCCGGCGAGGCCCGAGAACAACGCGAGCATGTTGGCCACGCGCTCCTCTTGCGTCTCGCCGCCCATCAGCTCTGCGACCGCAATGGCGCCGGCATTGACCATGGGATTGAACGGCCGGTTGGCGACCTCGTCGAGCACGATCGAGTTGAAGGCTTCGCCCGTCGGCTCCACCCCGACATGCTTCAGCACCGCCTCGCGGCCGTGTCGCTGCAAGGCATACCCATACATGAAGGGCTTGGACACCGACTGGATGGTAAAGGGGACCTCGGTATCGCCTACGGCATAGATCTGCCCGTCGACGGTGGCGATGGCGATACCGAAGAGGTTGGGGTCGGCCTTTCCGAGTTCGGGGATGTAGTCAGCCGGCTTCCCGCCGGTCACGCCGGAGATGCGCCGGTGCAACTCCGCGAGATAATCCTCAACTGGCGCGAGCGCCGTCGCAGCCTCCGTGTCTCGCGTCAGCCTGACGGCATCCATCTTGTTCAACGCGATCCCCAAGGTCCGACCGGCCAAAGCGCAGAGACGATGGCCCCTGGCAGAAATCATGCCATGGCGAAATCCTTGTTGCCGTCAAGATTATTGACCCCGTCAACGGAGCGCTGATGAAAGTTTAGGCAGAAGAAGCTTAAGGCCGGGGCAGGGGACGCCGCCTATTTCTTGCGGAAGCGATCGAGATGCACGACCTCGGCGGGCGGCCGCGACATGACGACTTCGGCCGCGACTTGGCCGTCCGCCGCTTCGTCATGGCCAGCATCGGCCGGCCCGCGCGGCTCTTCGGGCTCAGGGACGAGGTCGGGCAGCGCGGCGGCCATATGCTGCCGGGCCGAGTCGTTGGCGGCGCCGGGCTTGCCGAATTGCAGCCCGAACTGCGCCGAGGGATCGTAGAAGGCCTTGACCGCGCTGAACGGCACCACCAGCCGCTCGGGCACATTGGAGAAGGAGAGCTTCACTTCGAATCGGTCGTTCGTCACCTGCAAGTCCCAGAACTGATATTGCAGCACGACCGTCATCTCCTCCGGATATTGCTCCTTCAGTCGCTTCGAGATCGAGACGCCCTCCGCGCTCGTATCGAAAGCGATGTAGAGATGATGCTCGCCAGGCAGCCCGTCGCGCTGCACGCGCGCCAGAACTTGCCGAACCACGCCGCGCAGCGCGTCCTGCGTGAGAAGATCGTATCTGATTTCGTCTTCTGCCATGGAAACCGCCGCTATCCCCCTGCGACGCTGAAAGGCAGCCACCCCCGTAAAGTGGAGGGCTTCTGTTGCCCGGTGCCCTCCGAAACCGCGCCTAGCCGCCGCGAAGCGGCTGGGACTTGATGTTTAGGCTATCGCGCCGCTTACGCAGCGAGACGAGCCTCCGCATAGTTGTCGTTGGCAACTATTTGGTTGGCCCGATAACGGCGGAACCATGCCGGGCGAAAGCACGACCTTTACACCCTCGTCGATCCTATTTCGCCCCCTTGTTCAGAACTCGAAAATCGGAAATCAGAAATCAGAACGCTTATGGGGGTGTGCGGGTTGCCTCTCGCACGTTCTGACTTCTGACCTCTGACCTCTGGTTCCGAATGGTGGAGGCGCCGGGTACCGCCCCCGGGTCCGAATGGCTTATTACGAAGGCTATTTATCGCCATAGTCGGCTTGCGCCGACGAGACTCAATATAGGCCTCCTTGGCGGCGAAAAAAAGATTGATGCTTTGAGTAACCCACCGCGAATCAGTCTTGAATGGTAAGCTCAATCCGCGGGGGGAAAGCACCGCCCTGAGCGGTTAGTCGCGCTCGAGCTTAACGATGGCGCCGCTGGCGGCGTCGACCTTCATCTCGATCTCGTGACCGCTCGCGTCGGTGCCTTCGACCTCCCAGATGCCGTCGTCGAGCTCGACCTCCTTGATGTTAACGATGCCCTTGTCGAAAGCCATGGCACGGACATCCTCGACGTTGACGGAGCCCGCGGCGGCAGGCGCGATGCAGGCGAAGCTGAGGGCCAGGAAGGGGGGAATGAAACGCATCGAAAGCACCTTCTTTCGTTTGGGAAGCCTATATTAGGAACTGACAACAGGAGAATAGAGCCCTTTTGCGCCAATATCTCGACCTGCTCGCCAAAATACGCAATAGCGGCACTCGCAAGGGCGACCGCACCAAGACCGGTACGCTCAGCATCTTCGGTCATCAGATGCGCTTCGATCTGGCCGACGGCTTTCCGCTCGTCACCACCAAGAAGCTGCACGTGAAATCAATCATTCACGAGCTGCTCTGGTTCCTCCAGGGCTCGACCAATGTGCGCTATTTGAACGAGCACGGCGTGACCATTTGGGACGAGTGGGCCGACGAGAAGGGCGACCTCGGTCCCGTCTATGGGCGGCAGTGGCGCTCATGGCCGACGCCCGCTGGAGGGCATATCGATCAGATTAGCAATGTCGTCCAAGGGCTGAAGCGCGACCCAGACTCGCGCCGCCACATCATCTGCGCCTGGAACGTCGGCGAGCTCGACAAGATGGCGCTCGCTCCCTGCCATTGCCTGTTCCAGTTCTATGTCGCCGACGGGCGTCTCTCCTGCCAGCTCTATCAGCGCTCTGCCGATGTCTTTCTCGGCGTGCCGTTCAACATCGCCTCTTACGCGCTGCTCACGCTGATGATGGCGCAAGTGAGCGGCCTCGAGCCGGGCGAGTTCGTGCATACCTTCGGCGATGCGCATCTTTATCTCAACCATCTCGATCAGGCCGACGAGCAGCTGAAGCGCAAGCCCCGTGCCCTTCCGCGCATGGAGATCAATCCTGACGTCCGCTCGCTATTCGATTTCGCTTATGAGGACTTCAAGCTCGTCGGCTACGACCCGCATCCCGCCATCAGCGCCAAGGTGGCAGTGTGAGTTCTGAACAGCGTGGCGCGGGGGAGCCCATCATCGCTCTGGTCGTGGCCATGGGCGAGAACCGCGCCATCGGCAGGGGCGGGGATCTGCCGTGGCATCTGCGCAGCGACATGCGCTACTTCCGTTCGATCACCATGGGCAAGCCGGTCATCATGGGGCGGCTCACCTTCATGTCGCTGCCCCGCGCGCTCGACGGCCGCCTCAACGTCGTGCTCACGCGGAACGCCGCCTTCGAAGCGCCGGGAGCGGTCATGGCCTACAGTCTCGAAGAGGGGCTCGACGTTGCGCGGCGCGCCGCGCAACGTGCCCGCGTCCACGAGATCATGGTGATGGGGGGCGAGGACGTGTTCCGCGAGGTCTTGCCGCAAGCCGGCCGCATCTATCTTACCGAGGTGCACGCCTCGCCCCACGCCGACACCTGGTTCCCCGAACTTGACATGAACGCATGGCGCGAGGTCTCGCGCGAAGCGCATGAGAAGGGCCCCAAGGACGACCATGCTTTCAGCTTCGTCGTGCTTGAGCGTAAACGCTAGCCGCGGGCCCGCATTGCACGCCTCCGGTGACTGGCCTATAACCCTCCAGACCCTGTCGCAGGACCGCCATTTTGATGCGGCTAGACTTGTTGACTAGCGCCTCCTGAAAGCGGCTTCCTACACGACCCCTCAGCAGACATCAGGACCTCATTTCTCATGCCTTGGAGTAATCAGAGCGGCGGTGGCGGCGGTTGGAAAGGCGGGGGTGGTGGGCCTTGGGGCCCGCGGCCCGGCCCCGGCCAGCAGCCCGATCTCGAGGAGATTTTGCGGCGAAGCCAGGATCGGTTGCGCCAGGCCATGCCGGGCGGCCGCATGGGCGGGCCGTTCGCCGTGCTGATCGCCGCCGTGGTGATCGCCGCCATCGGCTTTTTCGGTTTCACCGTGCGCGTCAATCCCGATGAGCTCGGCATCGTGCTTCGCTTCGGCAAATATGTGCGGCAGCTTCCCCCCGGCCTGAATTTCCGCTGGCCTTATCCGGTCGAGCAGGTCGAGCTGCCGAAGGTGACGCGCATCAACCGCATCGAGGTCGGCATGCGCGGCTCCTCCGACGTGCGTGACGCCACCACCACCATCCGCGACGTGCCGGAGGAGAGCCTGATGATTACCGGCGACGAGAATATCGTCGACGTCGATTTCGTCGTGTTCTGGCGCATCGCCAACGCTCCCGACTTTCTGTTCAACATCCAGAACCCCGAAGGCACGGTGAAGGCCGTGGCCGAGAGCGCCATGCGCGAGATCGTCGGCCAAAGCGACATCGAGCCGATCTTGACCGAGGCGCGCGCCAAGACCGAAGCCGCCGTGCAGGAGCTGATGCAGACGATTCTCGACTCCTATGGCGCCGGCGTGCAGGTGACCCAGGTGCAGCTGCAAAAGGTCGATCCGCCGGCGCAGGTCATCGACGCGTTCCGCGACGTGCAGGCCGCGCGCGCCGACCAGGAGCGCTTGCAGAACGAGGCGCAAGCCTATGCCAACCGCATCATCCCCGAGGCGCGCGGCGAGGCGGAGCGCATCCTGCAAGCCGCGCAAGGCTATCGCGATCAGGTTATCGCGCTCGCCAAGGGTGAGGCCGCCCGCTTCATCAGTGTCTACGAGCAGTACAAACTGGCCCCCGACGTCACGCGCCAGCGCATCTTCATCGAGACCATGGAGAAGGTGCTTGGCGACACCGAGAAGGTGATCGTCGACGACAAGGCCGGTCCCGGCGTCGTGCCCTTCCTGCCGCTGTCGGAATTCACCAAGAAACCCTCCACACCTCCGGAGGGCCAGCCATGAACCGCGCATCCCTCACCCTTGGCCTTATCGTTCTCGCGGTTGGTGCCTTCATTGCCTATCTGACGCTGTTCACCGTCAGCCAGACGCAGCAGGCGCTCGTGCTCGAATTCGGTAATCCGAAGCGCGTGATCACCGAGCCGGGTCTGCAATACAAGATCCCGTTCATCCAGAACGTGGAGTTCTTCGACAAGCGCATCCTCGACGTCGATACCGCCAGCCAGGAAGTGATCGCCTCCGACAAGAAGCGGCTCGTGGTCGATGCCTTCGCCCGCTACAAGATCATCGATCCCCTGCTGTTCTTCCAAAGCCTGCGTGACGAGCGCATCGCCAGCTCGCGCATCGGCGCGGTGCTCGAAGCCTCGCTGCGGCGCGTGCTCGGCGGATCGAGCTTTACGGCCGTCGTGCGCGACAAGCGCGAGGCGCTGATGAGGACCATCGCCGCCCAGGTCAATCAGGAAGCCAAGCCCTTCGGCGTGCAGATCGTCGACGTGCGCATCAAGCGCGTCGATCTGCCCGAGGCCAACATGCAGGCGATCTATCGCCGCATGCAGACCGAGCGGCAACGCGAGGCGGCCGAGTTCCGCGCCGAAGGCGAAGGCGCCGCGCGGCGCATCCGCGCCACCGCCGACCGCGAGGTCACCGTGATCAAGGCCGAGGCGACCGGTGAAGCCGAGCGTATCCGCGGTAACGGCGATGCCGAGAAGAACCGCATCTTCGCCGAGGCCTTCGGCCAAGACCCCGATTTCTTCGGGTTCTACCGCTCCATGCAGGCCTATGAGGGCGCGCTGAAAGCGGGCGATACGCGGCTCCTGTTGAGCCCCGATTCGCAATTCTTCCAATATTTCAATAGTGCTGGCGGCAAGCCCGGGGCCGGAGGGGCCACCCCGCCAGCGCCATCCAATCCCCCCGCCGAGACGCCCGACGCGCCCGCCGCCGACACCGATAGCGAGACGCCGCAGCAGGGCGCCAACGGCGATGCGGCGATCCCCGGGCGCAACGCCGCCGCTGAAGAGAACCCGCTGGCCGCTCCACAGGCGCCCTAACCGCGAGATGCAGCTTGGCAATGAGCGATCTTGCCGTCGCCTTGGGCCTTGTTCTTGTCATCGAAGGCTCGCTCTGGGCGCTGTCGCCGCGATTCGGCCGCAAGCTGCTGGAAGCGGCCGCGGGGGTGCCTGACCAGACCCTGCGCCTCGCCGGGTCCGTGGCGGTCGCCGCCGGCGTGCTCGTCATCTGGATCGTGCGCGGCTAAGCGATGCGGGTGCCGCGAGGGAATCTGCTCACCCCGGAGGATTTCCGCTAAGATGGCGGAATCGAGATGTGATCGGCGAGCGATGCGGGAGTTTCGATCGATGCCAGGACTTCGGCGCTTCTGTCTGATGTCGGCCTGCGCCGGGCTGCTCATTGCCGGTGGCGCGCTGGTTCCACCGCCGGCCGCTGCGCGCGGGCCTGACTCGGTGGCCGATGTCGCCGAAGGCTTGCAGGAGGCCGTCGTCAACATCTCGACCACGCAAACTTTGAAGGGCTCGGCCGAGAACGCGCCGACCGGTCCTGGCCCCAAGGGCTCGCCCTTCGAAGAGTTCTTCGACGATTTCTTCGACGACGAGGAGAAGGATGGTCTGCCGCGCAAGGTAAGCTCGCTCGGCTCGGGTTTCGTCATCGACCCGTCAGGCCTGGTCGTGACCAACAATCACGTGATCGAGGGCGCCGATGAGATCATCATCAACTTCATCGACGGCAGCAAATTGAGGGTGGTGAAGATTCTCGGCCACGATCCGAAGACCGACCTCGCGCTGCTCAAGGTCGAGCCGAAGAAGCCGCTCAAGGCCGTCACCTTCGGCGACTCCGCCAAGATGCGCGTCGGCGACTGGGTGATGGCGATCGGCAATCCCTTCGGGCTGGGCGGCAGCGTCACCGTCGGCATCATCTCCGCCACCAAGCGCGACATCAATGCCGGCCCTTACGACGATTTCCTGCAAACCGACGCCGCCATCAACCGCGGCAATTCCGGCGGTCCCCTGTTCAACATGGACGGCCAGGTGATCGGCGTGAACACGGCCATCATCTCGCCGACCGGCGGCTCGATCGGCATCGGCTTCGCCGTGCCGTCCAATAGCGCCGTGCAGGTCCTCGACCAGCTCAAGCAATATGGCGAGACCCGTCGCGGCTGGCTCGGCGTGCACGTGCAGAACGTCACCGAGGAGATCGCCACGAGTCTCGGCCTGCAAGAGCCCAAGGGCGCCCTCGTCGCCAAGGTCTCGCCCGACAGCCCGGCGGCAAGCGCGGGCATCCAGCCGAGCGACGTGATCCTCAAATTCGACGGTCAGCCGATCGATAATATGCGCAGCCTCCCGCGCGCCGTTGCCGCCACTGCGATCGGCAAGAGCGTCGCTGTCGAGTTGCTGCGCAAGGGCGAGACGGTGGACCTAACGGTGACGGTCGGGCGGTTGCCCGAGGACGAGGAGGTCGCCGACACGGTGAAAGGCGAGGGCGAGGAAGAGGTGACGCCTGAGCCCGAGCGCGAAGATCTGCTCGGCCTATCGATCGCCCCGCTCACAGAGGAGCTGCGCCAGCGCTACCATATCGGCAAGTCGGTCGAGGGCGTGATCATTACCGAGGTGAAGCCAAACAGCCCTGCCGCGCAAAAAGACGTGAAGCCGGGAGAGGTGATCGTCGAGGTGACGCAGGAGAAAGTGAAGCAACCGCAGGACGTGAAGGCGCGCCTGCTCGCGGTCAAAAAATCCGGCCGGAAATCCGTGCTGCTGCTTTTGTCGGATGCCAAGGGCGAGCTGAGATTCGTCGCCGTGCCAACGAGCTAGGCCCGCGCCGTGGCGCCGAACGCCGGCGGGCCCAAAGCCATCCTCATCGCCGGGCCGACCGCAAGCGGCAAGTCGGCCGCCGCGCTCGAGCTCGCCATCCGCTTGCGCGGCACCGTCATCAATGCCGACTCCATGCAGGTCTATCGCGAACTCGCGATCCTCACCGCGCGCCCCACGCCAGCGGAGATGCAACGCGTCCCGCACCGCCTCTACGGCACGGTCTCCGCGCGCGAAGCCTATTCCGTGGGTCATTGGCTTGAAGACGCAGCGCGCGCCATCGCGCAGGCGCAAGATGAGGGGAGGGTGCCGATCCTGGTCGGCGGCACCGGTCTCTATTTCAAGGCGCTCACCGAAGGACTGGCGCCAACTCCCGATATTCCGCCGGACATCCGCAAAGCGTGGCGCGAGCAGGCGGACAGGCTCGGCGGTGAAGGCCTCTACGCCGAGCTGCAAGTCAGGGATCCCGTCATGGCGGCGCGCCTCCGCCCGAGCGATCCGCAACGCATCGTGCGCGCGCTCGAGGTCATCGATGCCACCGGCGTGTCGCTTGCGGAATGGCAGGACGGAAATGCCGCTCCAGTGCTCGCTCCGAGCGGCGTGCTCAAGCTCGTCATCGCGCCCGAGCGTGAGCCGCTCTACGCCGCCATCGATGCGCGCTTCGACAGCATGATCGAGCGGGGCGCCATCGAGGAGGTGAGGGTGCTTGTTGCGTTTCACCTCGATCCTGGCCTGCCCGCGATGCGGGCACATGGCGTGCGCGAGCTTGCCGCCTATCTTGCCGGCGAGACGAGCCTCGATGCGGCGATCGAGAAGGCGAAGACCGAGAGCCGCCGCTACGCCAAGCGGCAGATGACGTGGGCGCGGCGCTTCATGCAGGACTGGGAGTGGTTGCCCGCATCGGCGGCGGTTGCCTCGGATGACTTGTCATTCCCGCGAAAGCGGGAATCCAGTAACCACCGATCCTAGTTACTTTCGAGCACCGGGGTTACTGGATTGCCCGGTCGAGCCGGGCAATGACAAGGAGCGAGATGTTCGAAACTACACCGTGACCTGGGTGCCGATCTCCACCACGCGGTCGGTGGGCAACTGGAAATAGCTCGACGCGTCGTCGGCGTTATGGGCGAGGAAGATGTAGAGCCGGTCCTGCCATTGCGGCATGCCCGAGCGCGGGTCCGGCCGCACGCTCCGGCGCGACAGGAAGAACGACGTCGACATGATGTCGAATTGCCAGCCCTGCTTGCGGGCGACCGCCAAAGCCTTCGGCACGTTCGGCCGCTCCATGAAGCCGAAATGCAGCACGAGCCGCATGAATTTCTCGCTGACCGGCTCGATCTGAACGCGGTCTTTCAGGTCCACGCGCGGAATGTCTTCGTTGACGATGGTGAGGATCACATTGTGCTCGTGCAGCACCTTGTTGTGCTTGAGGTTGTGCAGGAGCGCGGTCGGCGCGAAGTCTGGATCGCTGGTGAGGAACACCGCCGTGCCGGGAACGACGTGCGGCGGTTTGGCCTCGAGAGTCTTGATCAGCGGCTCGAACGGCACCTCGACGCGGCGCGTCTTTAGGGCGAGCAGCCGCGTGCCGCGCCGCCAGGTGTACATGATCATCACCAAGACCGCCCCGACCAGCACCGGCAGCCAGGCGCCCTCGACGATTTCCAGCATGCTCGCCAGCACGAATGTCGTGTCCATCAGGAAGAGCGGGAACATCAGGGCGACGGCGGACCACAGCGGCAACTTCCAGAGCTTCCAAATCACGATGAAACCGAGCACGCCCGCGGCCCAGGCGGTGGTGGCGACGGCGAGCACATAGGCGGCCGCCAGTTCGCTCGACGACCTGAACATGAACACGAGCAGGAGCACGCCGGTAAGCAGCAGCCAGTTTACGCGCGGCATGTAGATTTGCCCGGCGAGCGCCTCCGACGTGTGGCGCACCTCCATGCGTGGCAGGAAGCCGAGCTGCATCGCCTGGCGCGTGATGGAATAGGCGCCGGTGATCACCGCCTGGCTTGCGATCGCGGTTGCCGCCGTGGCGAGCGCCACCATCGGGTAAAGCGCCCAGTCCGGGTAGAGCAGGTAGAACGGATTCTCGATCGTCTCGGGATGCGCCAGAACGAGCGCGCCCTGGCCGAAATAATTGAGCAAGAGCGCCGGCAGGACGAAATAGAGCCATGCGGTTTGAATCGGGCGCCGGCCGAAATGACCGAGATCGTTGTAGAGCGCCTCGGATCCGGTGGCGACGAGGAAGACCGCTCCGAGGGTCAGAAGCCCGATGAGACCGTGGTCCAAAAGAAATCCGATGCCGTGGACAGGATTGACGGCGGCGAGCACGCTCGGATTGGCCAAGATCTCCGCGGCGCCCGGGATGGCGATGGCCAGGAACCAGAGCACGGTGATCGGAGCGAAGAAGGCCGACACGCGCGCCGTGCCGTGCGACTGTACGGAGAACAACGCCACGAGGATGATGACCGTGAGCGGCAGGACGTAAGGTTGAAACGCGCGTGTCGCGACGGTGAGACCCTCCACCGCCGACAGCACCGACAGCGCCGGCGTGATCAAGGTCGAGCCGTAGAACATCGATGCACCGACGATGCCGAGCGCGAGCACGAGCGGCGTGCGGCGCCCGAGAGCGCGAAAGGCGAGCGCCGTCAGCGCCAATGTGCCGCCTTCGCCGTTATTATCGGCGCGCAGCAGGATCAGCACATATTTGAGCGTGACGACGAAGATCAGCGACCAGAAGATCAGCGACAGCACGCCATAGACCGCGGCGGGAGTGACGGCCCCCGTTTCGCCGCCGGCGGCCAGAACCGCTTCGCGGAACGCGTAAAGGGGGCTCGTGCCGATATCGCCATAGACGACGCCGATCGAGCCGAAAGTGAGCGCCCAGAAGGCATGCTGGGCAGGCTGGAAGGCGTCAGCGCCGTTGGCGGCAGCAGTTTCTGAGCGGACGGCCTGCGGCATCACTCGAAGAAGATGAAAGGCGTTGGAGGATATCGCGATTAACGCGGGACGCAGCGCCGCGGTGCCTCGAAAGCGTAGGGACATAGTCGGAGCGGCTCGGCTTGTCCAGGCCAAGCAAATGAGCAGGGGACCGACCCGCCCCGGCGGGCGGCGCTGAGTAATAAAAATTCGGGTTCGCGCAACAAGTGGTAATTTACGGAAACAAAATGCCGGAGACTCTTGTCATTCATTCGCATTTGTCGTTGACCCTCCAACTTGCAGGACCTAGGGTGCGCGCCTTATTTAGACTTTTCCGCTATTCCTCGAGCTTTGACCGGCCGCGGACCTGAAGGCGCGAGGCCGGTTTTTGTCAGTGTGGGATTGAAGATGTCGCGCTCAATGACAGGCGCCCAGATGGTGCTCCAGGCTCTCGCCGATCAGGGCGTCGAGCATATTTTCGGCTATCCGGGCGGCGCCGTGCTGCCGATTTATGACGAGCTCTTCCAGCAGGACAGGATCAAGCACATCCTTGTCCGCCACGAGCAGGGCGCAGTGCACGCCGCCGAGGGCTATGCCCGCTCGACCGGTAAGGTCGGCTGCGTGCTCGTGACCTCGGGTCCCGGCGCCACCAACGCCGTCACCGGCCTGACCGATGCGCTGATGGATTCGGTCCCCATCGTCTGCATCACCGGCCAGGTGCCCACGCATCTGATCGGCAACGACGCCTTCCAGGAATGCGATACGGTCGGCATCACCCGCCCTTGCACCAAGCACAATTATCTGGTCAAGGACGTGAACTCGCTCTCGCGCGTGCTGCACGAGGCGTTCTATGTCGCGCGCACCGGCCGCCCCGGTCCGGTCGTCGTCGACATCCCCAAGGACATCCAGTTCGCCAAGGGCGAGTACACCGGTCTCACCAACTCGCAGCACAAGAGCTACAACCCAAAGACCGAAGGCGACCAAGAGGCCGTGGAGGGGGCCATCGACATGATGGGACGCGCCGAGCGGCCGATCTTCTACACCGGCGGCGGCATCATCAATTCCGGTCCGGTGGCGAGCGCGCGCTTGCGCGATCTCGTGCGCATGACCGGCTTCCCCATCACCTCGACATTGATGGGGCTTGGCGCCTATCCGGCCTCGGACAAGCAATGGCTCGGCATGCTCGGCATGCACGGCACCTACGAAGCCAACAACGCCATGCACGATTGCGACGTGATGATCTGCATCGGCGCGCGCTTCGACGACCGCATCACCGGACGTGTCGATGCCTTCTCGCCCGGCTCGAAGAAGATTCACGTCGATATCGACCGCTCCTCGATCAACAAGAACATCAAGGTGGACGTCCCGATCGTCGGCGATTGCGCCCGTGTGCTCGAGCAGATGATCGAGAGTTGGAACGCGAGGAAGCCCAAAGTCGACAAGGCCGCGCTCAAGACGTGGTGGACTCAGATCGACGCTTGGCGTGCGCGCAAATGCCTTCATTACCGCAAGCGCGACGATGTGATCATGCCGCAATACGCGATCGAGCGCCTTTACGCGCTGACCCGCGGCCACGATACCTACATCACCACCGAAGTCGGCCAGCATCAGATGTGGGCGGCGCAGTTCTTCAAATTTGAGGAGCCGAACCGCTGGATGACCTCGGGCGGGCTGGGCACGATGGGCTATGGCCTGCCGTCCGCCGTCGGTGTGCAGATGGCGCACCCGGATTCGCTCGTCATCGATATCGCCGGCGAAGCCTCTGTCTTGATGACCATGCAGGAGATGTCGACCGCGGCGCAATACGACCTGCCGATCAAGATTTTCATCTTGAACAACGAATATATGGGCATGGTGCGGCAGTGGCAGGAGTTGTTGCATGGCGGGCGTTACTCGCATTCCTACACCGCCGCGCTCCCAGATTTCGTCAAGCTTGCGGAAGCCTATCAGGCGGTCGGCATCAGGGCCGAGAAGCCGTCCGAGCTCGACGACGCCATCCGTGAGATGATCGCGGTGAAGAAGCCCGTCATCTTCGACTGCCGCGTCGACAAGCACGCCAATTGCTTCCCGATGATCCCGAGCGGAGAGGCGCACAATCACATGCTGATGGGCGATGCCCTCACCGAAGAGGACATCGAGAACGCCATCACCGAGGAAGGCAAGGTGATGGTGTAGGCGCCACTCGCGCTTGTGCTCGCAGCCGAACTCCTGCAAAAGCGAGCATCATAGTGGCGCGTGAGTCGCTGCTTATGCCAATTCCGAGTCCGTCGACATGACCGCTGGCAATAGAACACTGCTGAGCTTTCTCTTGGGGCTTCGCGCCATCATGCTGATCGGCTCCGTAGGGGCGATGGTCGGCGCTCTTTTGATGTTTCTTCAGGGCGGACTTTATCTGAATGAGGCTTGGCGCAAGTTGATGACGCCGGCGCACGAGATCGCTGAGCGTTCCGTTACGGTCCCGGTGCTCGAGGCAGTGGACGCGTTTCTGTTCGGCATCGTGCTGGTGATCTTTGCCTATGGTATCGCCATCGGCTTCGTCTTCACTCTGCCTGAAGGCTACGGCCGAACCTTGCCCAACTGGATGAAGATCGAGGGCGTGAGCCAGCTCAAAGGCATCCTGGCCGAGGTGGTCATCGTGGTCCTCATCGTGATCTTCGCTCGCGTCGTGGTCGGCACGGTGGATTCTGGAAAATCCTTCGAGTGGGCGATGATCGTGCTCCCCGCTTCGATCCTGATGATCGCAGTGGCGCTGCGCATGATCGAGCTCGCCGGCGGCAAAGGGCATGGTGCGGGCAGCGACAATAGTGGAGCGCGGCCCGATCCGGATAGCGGGGGAGGGCATTCATGACGCAGCCAGGATCGGCCTATCCGCTCGAGAAGAAAGAAGAGAAGCCCGAGACCCACACCATGACGGTGCTGGTCGACAATGAGCCGGGCGTGCTCGCGCGCGTTATCGGGCTGTTCTCGGGCCGCGGCTACAATATCGAGTCGCTCACGGTGTCGGAGACCGAGCACGAGGCGCATCTGTCGCGCATCACCATCGTCACTTCCGGCCCGCCCATGGTGATCGAGCAGATCCAACATCAGCTCGAGCGGCTGGTCCCGGTGCACTCCGTCACCGATTTGACGGTGAAGGGCAATCCCATCGAACGCGAGCTGGCCATGATCAAGGTTGCGGGCAAGGGCGAGAAGCGCGTCGAGGCCCTTCGTCTGGCGGAGGCGTTCCGCGCCGACGTGATCGACTCCTCGACCGGGCATTTCGTCTTCCAGGTCACCGGCGAGCAGGCCAAGATCGAGGAATTCATAGCGCTGATGCAGCCGCTCGGCCTGGTCGAGGTTGCCCGCACCGGGCTTGCCGCCATCTCCCGCGGCTCAGAGCGAATGTAGCCCGAACCCACTTGTTTTTTGCCGGGCCGCGCGTCACAAACCGAGCATTGGAGCCAACTCATTTCAGGGCAGGGGACGACCCTTATGCGTGTCTATTACGATCGGGATGCCGATCTCAATCTGATCAAGGGCAAGAAAGTCGCCATCATCGGCTATGGCAGCCAGGGCCATGCGCACGCGCTGAATCTCAAGGATTCGGGCGTGAAGGACGTGGCGGTGGGCCTGCGCCCAGGCTCGAAATCGGCCGACAAGGCGAAGAAGGCTGGCCTCAAGGTGATGGACGTGCCCGAGGCCGCCAAATGGGCCGACGTGGTCATGATGCTGACCCCCGACGAGCTCCAAGCCGGCATCTGGGAGAAGGAGCTCAAGCCGAATATGAAGCAAGGCTCCGCGCTCTTTTTCGCCCACGGCCTCAATATTCATTTTAATCTGATCGAGCCGCGCCCCGACATGGATGTGTGCATGGTGGCGCCGAAGGGCCCGGGCCATACCGTGCGCGCCGAGTATAGCCGCGGCGCGGGCGTGCCCTGTCTCATGGCCATCGCCCAGGACTCGACCGGTAACGCGCATGATCTGACGCTGTCTTATGCCGCGGCGATCGGCGGCGGCCGCGCCGGCATCATCGAGACCACCTTCCGCGAGGAGTGCGAGACCGATCTCTTCGGCGAGCAGTCGGTGCTCTGCGGCGGCCTGGTCGAGCTGATGCGGAACGGCTACGAGACGCTGATCGAGGCGGGCTATGCGCCGGAGATGGCCTATTTCGAATGCGTGCACGAGGTGAAGCTGATCGTCGACCTCATCTACGAAGGCGGCATCGCCAACATGAACTATTCCGTCTCCAACACCGCCGAATACGGCGAATATGTCTCGGGCCCGCGCGTCGTGGGCAAGGCGAGCAAGGAGGCGATGAAGGAGATTCTTTCCGACATCCAGTCCGGCAAGTTCGTCAAGGACTGGATGCTGGAGAACAAGGTCGGCCAGACTTCGTTCAAGGCCATGCGCGCCAAATGCGACAACCACCAGATGGAAGAGGTGGGCAAGCGCTTGCGCGCCATGATGCCGTGGATCGCCGAGCGGAAGATGGTCGATAAGAGCAAGAATTAGCGCTGCGGGCGACGCCGGTTGTCATTCCCGCGAAGGCGGGAATCCAGTAACCGCTGAAGCATTATCCTGTGGGCGCCGGAATTACTGGATTGCCCGGTCGAGCCGGGCAATGACAAACAAGTGTGGGGAAGGGACTAACCCATGCTGATCGCGCGCTACGCCAAAATCGTGATGAGCCTCGCGCTCGCCGCTTTCTGCCTGCTCGTCACCTTCGACAACATCACCGACTACGGCACCAACTATCTGCCGTTGCAGCATGTGATGAGCATGGACACGACCTTTCCCGGCAACGTGCTGATGTACCGCGCCATCACCAATCCGGTGCTGTGGCATTTCGCTTATGCGCTGATCATCGCCGCCGAGGGCATCGCCGGCGTGCTCTTCCTCGCAGGCGCCATTCGCTTATTTCAGGCGCGCAATGCGAGTGGCTTCGTGTTCAACGAAGCCAAGTCCCTCGTCATCGCCGGCGCCACGCTCGCTTTCCTCATCTGGTTCTTCGGCTTCATGGTCGTCGCCGGCGAGTGGTTCGCCATGTGGCAGTCAAAGGACTGGAATTTCCAGGAGCCCGCCTTCCGCATCTACGTGACCGTGCTGGGCGTCCTCATCTTCGTCGCCTTGCCCGACAACGACCTCGACGGCACCCCGCCCCGCCCGGCGCCGAAACGCCGCCGCACCGACAAGCCGCAACGCTAGGACGCTTGCAGCCGGGTTGTGGCCTCGCGGCCAGCGGCGTATGATCGGCGTAATGTTCAAGCAGCCGCGCGTGTAAGGCGTAAGGGGGGCTGCGAGCCTTGAGACTTGCGAGGCTGCCTTCGCGGAAGGAGGCTGAACATGGCAATCGCCCTCACATTGGAAAAATATCTAGAGGCTAAGCACGCCAGATACGACGTGATTGCGCATGAGCCGACCAATTCGTCCCTGCGGACGGCAGAGGCTTGTCACATCCCCGGCGATCGTCTGGCCAAGGCGGTCTTGCTTCGCGACGACGTTGGCTATGCGCTCGCGGTGCTCCCGGCCTCGCACCACATCCGGCTTACCGAGCTCAGACGGCAGTTCGGCGACGATGTCGACCTGGCGACCGAGCCCGAGATCGCCGATCTGTTTCAGGACTGCGAGCGTGGTGCCATTCCGCCTGTCGGCGAATGCTACGGGCTGGACACGGTCGTCGACGACAGCATCGACGAGCAGCCGGAAGTCTATTTCGAGGGCGGTGATCACGCGACCTTGGTGCATATGACCCACGCCCAATTCGCAAGACTTATGACGAACGCGCGGCGCGCCAGTTTCAGCGCCGGCCACTGAGGGGGTGACGCGATTCACAGCCGAACCGGCGAAGGCCGGTATCCAAAGGGTTACACGCACTTACCTGTCCGCCGACCGCTGTACGGGGAGGCGATCACAAGGCGCCAAGCAGGTCCGCTCTTGAACTTGGCGGACATCGATTTTTTGACGCTGAAGATGTCCGTTTTCAGGGGTGAAGGTATCTCGGGAGGATAAGAGAAGAGCGCCGGGCCCAAGCCAGAGGTTTAGTCCAGGTGCAACCTCAGTACTTGCGCGCACTATCCCCAACCGGGAACATTGCCCCAGATCGGGTTGGCCGCCTATCGACGACGACTATTTCGCCATGCCCACGAACAGGGCGCCGGTCAATTTGCCATCTGCACCGATGAGCGGTGCGTAGTTGGCTTGGTAGTTTTGACCAAAAACGGTCGCTGGCCCGGTGTAGGAGTGTTTTTCGGCCAAGGCTTTGTAGGCCGGGCTCTCATGCTCAAGTTTTGTACCGACCGCCGACTGTCCACCTTGCATCAAGGTCGTTTCGGTTCGGACAAAATCATTACCGTCATAAGAAAAGATAGTCGCTTCGAGTTTGGTTTGCGCCAATGAAGCGCCGCTGATGAGCATCGTGACAGGCAGCAATAGGCTCAGAACTAGCAACAACCTTCTCATCGCAACCTCCCTAGGCTAGGCCCGCGCGCAGATGAGCGCGTTCGTCCCTGCTCTCAAACGCGGGGGCTGTCAGCTCGAGCGAAGATTGGGAAACGAAGCTTTGATAAGTCTCTTGCCAGAGACACATGGCCTTGACCTCCGGAAAGGTCAGACGCACCAACAAACTATCATCGGACCCGAGTGCCAGCAACGCTCTCCCGCATTGCCTTATAACCGCGTGGCCGAAATCCGCAGGGTAGCAGGGCGAAGCTTGTGCAGCGCGTCCGCGTTAACCCTTGTGGACGCAACAAACTGTATCGTTGAAGGTGTAGTGTCAGACGCGACCAAGCAAGGAGTACCGCTATGAAATCGAAAATCGCTTCGATGGCTGTCGTACTCACGTTTTGCGCGGCTCCGGCAGAAGCTGCGGAGTTTCCGAAGACTGGCAGCGCGGAGTACGACACGTACTACCTAGATAACACTATGGCAAAAATTGATGGCGGAGCTGGCACGGGGGCAATCGTTGACAGCACTGGAATCACCCGCAATGTCAAAGGAGAAGGCCCGTTCCACGACATGTCCGTTCGCTGCCTCTATCACACGAGCTCGGTGGGAGAGACAACTCACTACAGCGGAAGCTGCGTTGAAACCGACAAAGATGGTGACAACGTCTTCACGACCTTCGACGACAAAAACCACTACCTGATCGGTGGTACGGGGAAATACAAGGGGATCACGGGAACGGTTCCCTACACTGTTGTGGTACTTCACGACACGGTCGGCGGCCGCGGGGCCTATATCGTCAACCACAAGGCCACCTGGGAGATCAAATAACCGAAGCAGACTGCTGACTGACTAGCGAGCCAATACCAAGGTGATGACGGGCGGATTTGAACGGGGGGCCAATGTCCGCCAATGGCAGATTGTGTTGATAAAGTCCGTAGCTTCGCGAGGCAGAAGCCGACGTTAGAATAGCGTTTCGCCCCGCGCGCATTTTTAGAATCAGGATTCACGATCAGCTGGATCGCGGAATGGCATTCTCCGCCATGCAGCCAAA
>DATAFR010000114.1:0-64596 GCA_036257375.1 Methyloceanibacter sp. | reverse complement strand
GCTATCGCCGATACGCTCGATGAAAACGGGCTCCGCAAAGGCAATAAGATCGTCGCGAGCAGAAACGAGGAAGATATTCATAAGGCGCTAGGGCTAGGATTCATTCCCCCCGAGTTGCGCGAGGGGCGGTAACACTGGGGTAACCGTACAAGGGTGTTATGCACCGTTACCCTACGAGACTAACATAGCCGGTATGTGGGAGCATTTCTAATCTGGGGGTCACAGGTTCAAATCCTGTCGGGGTCGCCAGTTTGGGCGTTCTCATAGGGCCGGTTTCAGCGCGCCGGGCCGCTAAAGTCATCCCCCGAAGCCGGGAATTGATGCTACCCTGAAACGCGCGTTCGGGGCTCGACGCGTGCCGGGGAAACGAGGGCGGCGTTCAATGGCAAGTGGCGTACGACAGCTTTTCCGGTTGCCGGCGGCCAAGCCGAGGCAACCGCTGAAGAAGACGCAAAATCCGTTGGACCGGGTGGGTCCGCTTCTGAAATTCAAATGGCTTGTGGCTTCCGTCGCCGCGACGGGGAAGCGCCGTCTCAAGCCGTCCGTCACCTATATCGGCGTGACGGGAAGCTGCGGCAAGACAACGACCACACAACTCACGGGCGAGGTTCTCTCTGCCGCCGGCCGGTGCTTTGTGAATACGGACCGCAACGGTCCGGAGGGGCTCAGCCGGAGCATGTTGTCCATGCGATCCGGCTTCGAATACGCCATTCACGAATTATGCGGCGCCTGGCCGGGACGGATCCGGCAACAGACGCGAATTCTCAAGCCGCAGATCGGCGTGGTGACGACAGTCGGCAGCGACCATTTCAAGGTCTATCGCACGCTCGAAGCCACCGCCAAGGAAAAGGGCGTCTTGGCTGAGGCGCTGCCGCAGCAAGGCTGGCTCATCCTCAATGCCGACGATCCTCTGGTGCGCGCAATGGCGCAACGGACCCGGGCACGCGTCATCACATATGGTCTCTCCGCGGACGCCGACGTTCGGGGCAGCGATGTGACCAGCAAATGGCCGGACCGCCTTGCCGTAACCATCACGCATGGAAACGAAAGCCTCCGCGTCGCGAGCAGGCTGGTCGGGAATTTTGGGTGACGTCGATCCTCGCTGCCGTCGCCTGCGGCATCGTGTGCGGTCTCGATCTAAAGACCTGCGCGGAGGCGATCTCAAAATTCGAGCCTCCGATGGGACGGTGCTCCGTGCATCGAACGCCGGTCGGAGCGTTCTACGTGTTCGAGCACAAGGCGCCGTTCTGGACCATCGCCAACAGCTTGAACTTCGTCCGTGAGGCACAAGCGCCCCGGAAGACCGTCGTCTTCGGAACGATCTCGGACTATCCCGGCTCCGCCAGCTCGCATTACAAGCGCGCGGCCCGCGCCGCGCTGGAGGTCGCCGACCGGGTCGTGTTCGTCGGCGCTCAATCCTCCCACGTGAGCAAGCTCCGCAAAGGGGAGCTGCAGGACAGGGTCTTCGCCTTCCAGACGACGTATCAAGCAACGGAATTTCTGCGGCAGGAGACCTCGCCCAGCGAGCTCATCCTGCTCAAAGGGTCGAATAGCGTCGATCACTTCGAACGCATCCCACTGGCGCAGATCGAGACGGTGGTGTGCTGGAAGCAAAGTTGCCGGGTCAAACGCACCTGCCTGAAATGTCCGAACTATCACAAGGCCGCGGGACCGCCGTTCGGTCTGGCTCAAGCGCAAGCGCTAGCCGTCGCAAATGTCTAGCGAGATCTCGCTTCTCCTGGCCGGGGACGCGTTGATCACCCGCCCCTGGTCTCACGTGCAAGAGCCCGGCTTTCTCGCCTTGATCGAGAAAGTGCGCGGGGCCGATCTGGCCATAACCAACCTCGAAACCGTGATCCACGAGTTCAACGGTTATGCGCAGGCGGCCGCTGCGGAATCCATCTCGCCTCGCCGCCGGAGATCGCCGGGGAGTTGAAATGGGCCGGCTTCGATATGATGGCGCATTCGAACAACCACACTTTCGACTATGGGACGTCCGGGGTGCTGGAGACAATTCAGCACGCCGAAGGCGCGGGACTGACAATTGCCGGATCGGGCAAAGATCTGCAAAGCGCGCGGGCGCCTCGCTATCGTCAATGCAACGGTGGCACGGTTGCCTTGGTGGCCATGGCTTCCGACTTTCCGCGGATGGGCCAAGCATCCAAGTCCAGGCCCGACCTGCAAGGGCGACCCGCCCTCAATCCTCTCACGGTAAGCAGCAAGCAAATAACGCTGTGGCGCTCAGGCTCTGCCAATCGTCTCGAGAACAGGATGCCGCGACTCGGGGATGTTCTGAACTTTCAGCTGACCTTATCCTGGGGCGCCCGACCTTCGGCGAAAGATCAGCGGGCCAATCTCGATGCGATCTCGGAGGCGGCCTCCAACGCCGACATCGTCGTGGCTTCGGTGCATGCGCACAGCCAAGGACAATGGCTTACAGAGTTTGCGCATCAGGCCATCGAGCGGGGCGCGAGCATGGTGTTCGTGCATGGTCCGCATCACGTTCGCGGTATCGAAATCTATCGAGGCTCCCCGATTTTCTACTCGATGGGGAATTTCGTGTTCGAGCCCGAGTTCGTCGCGCGCCATCCGGTGGAAGCCTACGAGAAAGCCGGAATCGCGCACGACGCGCCGATGAGCGAGCTGATGGCGGTGCGTGACAAGCTTACCAAGGGACTCTCCGGCGACCGGACGGCGTATGAGGGCTTCGTGACCGTGCTGTCCTGCGAGAACGGGAAGGTCAAGAGCATCAGGCTACTGCCGATCGACCTGCAATTTGACGGGGCTGACGACCGCCGCGGCCGGCCTCGTTTGGCTTCGGGGGAATTGGGAAGGCGCATCATCGATGGTGTGGCGATGCGATCGAAAAGGCTCGGAACGCGCTTGCGTTACGTGCCGGAGCAAGGCTTCGGCGAATTGGTGCCGAGCTGAGCCCGCCTGCGCAAAGTCCTGACGCAATCGATGCCGTCCAGAAAAAAGTCCAAGCGATCGCGGTTCGTCACGCGGGGGGATCTCGCAAGGCTGCGAATGAGACGGGCGCTGGGAGCTTTCGCATTCTGGCGCCGGACCGAGAGCAACCTCGTTGTCAGTCTCACCTCGTTTCCCCCGCGGATCGGCAAGGTGCATCTCGTCATCCAATCGCTGCTTCAGCAGTCGCTGCGACCGCGAAAGATCGTGTTGTATCTCTCCCTCGCCGAATTTCCGGATCGCATCCTCCCGCCACCACTCAGGCGGCTCGAGGGCGATAGATTCGCCCGAGAACCTGAAACCCTATAAGAAGCTCCTCTTCGCACTAGCCACCTTCGACGACGACCGGCTTCTGCCGGGGAACTGCCTCGCGCAGCTATGGGAGGCGGCCTCAGCCAATCCAGGAACGATCATCTCGACCGTCGCGCGCCGCTCGGCCGTCAAAGATAGGGAGTTCTTGCCGTATCTCGAATGGCCGAAAGTGCGCGCAAACGGCCCGAGCTTCTGGCTGGTCCCGCTCGGCACCGGCGGCATCCTCTATCCCCCGCACTCGCTGCATCCGCTCGTCGGCGATAAGCGGCTGATCGAGCAGATTGCGCCGGTGCAAGACGATCTCTGGTTCAAGGCCATGAGCCTCAAACAGGGCATTCCCTGCCGCGCCATTGGCGGCGACAAGCTGATGAGGCTACTTGAGTTTGAGGAAAAAACCCGGCTCTGGGAGCTGAACGAGGGCCGGAACGATGCGACCTGGCAGCAGATACTCAGCCATTTCGGCATCACCCCCGACATGATTGCCGCTCAGGAGATGCGATTGCGCGCTGGCCGCGACGCGGAGACGTTCCCAACCTCGGCCGTTGGCAGCGCGTCCACGCGTTAGCGCGTGGGCATCGGCTTTTCGCCGCGATAGTCGTAGAAGCCGCGCTTGCTCTTCCGCCCGAGCCAGCCCGCCTCGACATATTTCACGAGCAGCGGACAAGGGCGGTATTTGGAATCGGCGAGTCCTTCATACAGCACCTGCATGATCGAGAGACAAGTATCGAGCCCGATGAAATCGGCAAGTTGCAGCGGCCCCATGGGATGATGCGCGCCGAGCCGCATGGCGGTGTCGATGGCGTCGACCGAACCGACGCCTTCATAAAGCGTGTAGACCGCCTCGTTGATCATCGGCAGCAGGATGCGGTTCACCATGAAGGCGGGGAAATCCTCGGATACGGCAACGGTCTTGCCGAGAGTCTCGACGAACTCCTTGGTGCGGCCGAAGGTGACGTCCTCGGTGGCGATGCCGCGGATCATCTCGACCAGCTCCATCACTGGCGCCGGGTTCATGAAATGCAGGCCGATAAAGCGCTCGGGCCGATCGGTGGCGGCGGCCAGCCGGGTGATGGAAATTGACGAGGTGTTGGTGGCCACAATGGCGTCGGGCTTGAGGAAAGGACAAAGCGTCACGAAGATCTTGCGCTTGACTGTCTCGTCCTCGGTCGCGGCCTCGATCACGAGATCGGCGTCGCCGAGCGCTTGCAGCGTCTCGGCGTAGGCGATGCGCGACAGCGCCTTCTTGCGGTCGTCCTCGCTGATCTTGCCGGAGGCGACCTGGCGGGCGAGGTTCTTGTCGATGACGGCAAGCGCCGCGTCGACCTTCTCCTTGGCGATGTCGTGCAGCACCACGTCGTAGCCCGAGAGCGCCACCACATGGGCAATGCCGCTGCCCATTTGCCCCGCCCCGATGATGCCGATCTTGTTGATGGGAGCCATGTCAGATTCGCCTTTCGCGGCTTCCTCGGCCCGGAGGCCTGAGCCCTGCACTATGTCGTCCATGGTCATTCCTCTCGAACCCGCGTTATTTAGTAGCCGGCCTTTTTGAGCTCGGCGTCGAGCTCCGGCAGCACGGTGAAGAGATCACCGACGAGGCCATAGTCGGCGACCTGGAAAATTGGCGCGTCGGCATCCTTGTTGATGGCGACGATGACCTTGGAATCCTTCATACCGGCAAGATGCTGGATGGCGCCGGAAATGCCGACGGCGATATAGAGTTCCGGCGCCACGACCTTGCCCGTCTGCCCGACCTGATGGTCGTTGGGCATATAACCCGCATCGACGGCGGCGCGGGAGGCGCCCACCGCAGCGCCAAGGCGATCGGCCAGCGGCTCGATGAGCTTCTTGAAATTCTCTCCGGACTGCATGCCGCGTCCGCCCGAGACGACGATGCGGGCAGCGGTCAACTCCGGCCGTTCGCTCACGCTGATCTCGGAAGCCTCGAAGCTCGACAGCGATACAGGAGGCGGCGGCGTGACCGCCTCGATCGAGGCCGAGCCCCCTTCGCCGGCGCTGGCGAAGGCCGTCGTGCGCACGGTGCCAACCACGATCTCGTCAGATGTCTCGACCGTCTCCAGCGCGTTGCCGGCATAGACCGGGCGCACGAAGGTGTTCGGCGATTTCACCTCGACGATGTCGGAGATCTGCGCCACGTCGAGTAACGCAGCGACGCGCGGCAGCACGTTCTTGCCCATGGTCGTGGCCGGCGCGAGCAGCACGGAATAATTCTGCATCAGCGATTGCACCACGGCGGCCGTCTCCTCGGCGAGACGCTGGGCGAGATGCGGCGCCTCGGCGATGAGCACCTTGCGCATGCCGTCGAGCTTGGCAGCCTCTTCAGCGACGGAACGGCATCCCTCGCCGACGACAAGAATATCGACATCGGAGCCAAAAGCCCGCGCGGCTGTCAGCGCCTTGGCCGTCGCCGGCGCGAGGCTCTTATTGTCGTGCTCTGCCAGCAGAAGGACGGCCATTACAGGACCCCCGCCTCGTTCTTTAATTTGTCGACAAGCACGGCGACGCTATCCACCTTGATGCCTGCCTCGCGTGCCTTGGGCTCGGCGATGGAGATGACTTTCAGCCGCGGCGTGATATCGACGCCAAGCGCGTCGGGCGTCGTCTCGTCGATCGGCTTCTTCTTCGCCTTCATGATGTTGGGAAGCGAGGCGTAGCGCGGCTCGTTCAGTCTGAGATCGGTGGTGACCACGGCGGGCTTGGCGAGCATCAGCGTCTCGAGGCCGCCATCGACCTCGCGCACGACTTTCACCTTGGCGCCATTCAATTCGATCTTGGACGCGAAGGTGCCTTGCGGCCAGCCAAGCAGGCCGGCGAGCATCTGGCCCGACTGATTGCAGTCGTCGTCGATCGCCTGCTTGCCCATGATGACGAGATCAGGCTTCTCGTTCTCAACCACCCGCTTGAGCAGCTTGGCGACGGCGAGCGGCTCGACGCTCTGATCGGTCTTTACGAGAATGGCGCGGTCGGCACCCATGGCGAGCGCGGTGCGCAGCGTGTCTTGCGATTTCGTGCTGCCGATCGAAACGGCGACGACCTCGGTCGCATCGCCGCGCTCCTTGATGCGCACGGCCTCCTCGACGGCGATCTCGTCGAAGGGGTTCATCGACATCTTGACGTTGGCGAGGTCGACTCCGCTGCCGTCCGACTTGACGCGGACTTTGACGTTGAAATCGACAACCCGCTTCACGGGAACGAGAATCTTCATGCGGCCACAGTTCCCCGCACGTTGATGGCCAGCCCCCTAGCCCAGCCATCTCGCACTTGCGAAATGGCGGCGACCGTACTGCCGGCAATGCCGCAAGTCAATGGTTTCCGGGCATTTAGGCAGGGGTTTAGGCTCCGCCCCTGGTCCTGTCGAACAGCACTACACCGCGCCGCCGCATGAATAGGATCAATACTGCCCCGGCCAGCAGACCCCCAATATGCGCCCACCAGGCTACGGCCTCCTCGCTTTCGAACAGGAGATTGCCGAATTGGGCGGCGATCCAGATGCCGAGCGCCCAGGCCGCCGTGATTCTGATCGGAATGCGCCAAAGCGCGAGCACCCAGACTTTGACCTTGGGGTGGAGGATGAGATAGGCGGCGATGACGCCCGCCACAGCGCCGGATGCGCCGATCAGCGGCAGCTCCGAATGCGGATTCATCCAGGAATGCAGCACCGCCGCGAAGATCCCGCACATCAAGTAGAACATGATGAAACGGAGATGGCCCATGGCGTCCTCGATATTGTCGCCGAACACCCAGAGGAACAGCATGTTGCCGAGGAGATGGATCCAGCTTCCGTGCAGGAACATATAGCTGATGAGCGTGAAGCGCTCAGGCATGAAGGCGCCATTGGCGAACATTGTCACCGGGTCGGCGCCGCCAGCCATCAGCTTCGCCGGGACGACGGCGAAGGCGGCCGTGTTCTCCTCATCGAGCGGAATGAACCAGCCAGCCTCGAAGATCGCATAGATGGCGACGTTGAGAACGATCAGCGCCACCGTCACGTATTGAAAGTGGATGCGCTTCAGCGGGTTGGTGTCATGGAGAGGTATGAACACGGATACATCGTTCCCGCGTCAGCGGTTCTGGCCCGGCACCCACACTATGTCCGACTTCCCCTTGTCATTGGCGAAGCGAGCGGCGACGAAAAGAAAATCGGATAGGCGGTTGATGTAGCGCAGAGCCGCATCGCCTACCGTCTCGCCCTTCCTCCCGGCAAGCGCGACCATGAGGCGCTCGGCGCGGCGGGAAATGGTGCGGGCAAGATGCAGATGGCTCGACGCCGGCGAACCGCCAGGCAGCACGAAGGAGCGCAACGGCTCGAGCTCGCGATTGAGGATGTCGATCTCGTTCTCCAGTCGCGTGACCTGCACGTCGGTCACTTGCAAGCGGCCGCGCGCGTCCTTGGTCTCGTCCGGAAAGCATAGATCGGCACCGAGATCGAACAGATCGTTTTGGATGCGCGCGAGCATGGCATCGAGAGACGGAAGGCCGCTGCGGGTGTGGAGGCGAGCAAGGCCGATAGCGGCATTGGTCTCATCGAGCGTGCCGTAAGCCTCGACCCTGAGGTCGTACTTCGCCACGCGCCGCCCCGATCCGAGCGCGGTCGTGCCGTCGTCGCCGGTGCGCGTATAAATCTTGGAGAGGACTACCATTGCCACCCGTCCTGGGCGGCCAAGGCCCGCGCGGGGTCTCGCCGACTTTCTTTCAGCCTAGCGTAACGGGGTGTCTCAGTGGGTCAAGCCTTCGTTACAAGGGAAAACTACTTGCCCGCCAGATAGATGGCCAACATGACAAGGCACAGTGCGATGAACTGCAAGATCACGCGCCAGCGCATCAAGAGCTGGCTGGTATTGGGGCTGCCGCCACGCATCATGTTCCATAATCCTGCCAAGAGCACGACGGCAACCGCGGCAAGGGCGACGGGAATGGCGTATTTGCTGAGAAATTCCATGATTGTCCTCCGCCGCATTGTGCGGACGCGGCGGCACTCTAGTTGCGCGCGGCGACAGCGTCGAGGCCGCTCGTTGGCAGGAACCGGCGCAGCAATGCCGCGGCATAAGTCGGGATGGTAACGTAATAGCGGCGCTTGGGGTTGCGGCTTTCTAGCGCGTGGACGAGCTTCAATGCCACCGCCTCGGGGCCGAGCTTGAAGGTCTGACTGCCGCCCTCTTCGAGCCGGGCGATGCGGGAGCGATAGATCTCGCTGTGCGGCGAAGCCTCGAGATCGATGTTGCGGCGATAGGCTTCCAGCGCATGTTCGAGGAAGCGCGAAGCGATCGGGCCCGGCTCGATCAGTGCGACCTTTATGCCCGTGCTGCGAGCTCCATGCGGAGACTGTCGGCAAGCGCCTCGACGGCGAATTTCGCGGCGCAATAGGCGCCGCGATAGGGCGCGGCGACGAGGCCGAGCACGGAAGAGCAGAACACGATCCGCCCCTCCCCTTGCGCCCGCATCGCCGGGATGATGCGTGCGGTGAGATCGTGCCAGCCGAAGAAGCCCGCTTCGAACTGGGCGCGCAGAACGTCGCGCCTCAGGTCTTCGACCGCACCGGGCTGGCCATAGCTGCCGTTATTGAAGAGCGCCGTCAGCTTGCCGCCGGTCGCATCAAGCACGTGGTTGACCACGGCCTCGATCGAGTGCGGCTCGGCGTAGTCGAGATAGAGACCGTCGACTCCCTCCTGATCGCGCAACCGCGTAATGTCGTGAGGCTTGCGTGCCGTCGCGAAGACGCGCCAGCCGTGCGCCTTCATGGCGCGCGCCGAAGCCAAACCGATTCCCGAAGAGCAACCGGTGATAAGGACGCTTCGCTCCTTCATTTCCGGCTGACGAACGAACTCGCGATAGTGAGGCCCATGACCGGGTCACTATTAACAGAGAGACCGCGCCAGCAGAAGAGCGCCGGGACCGCGCGGCTCAGGCCTTTTGGCCTTCCAGAAGCGACTTGAACTCCGGAATGCCGAAGGTCGTGATGGTATTCAGGTTGTCGTCCAGAATCTCGTAGATCGCGCCATCGACATTGCGATTGGAGAAAAGCACGATGACGTCCTGATCGCCGCCGCCTTCGGTGTGCGGCTCGCCCCCGGCCGGCGTGAACACATAGCTGCCGACGGGACGAACCTCCTTCACCTCACCGTTCTTGCGGTAGATGCGCAGCTCGCCCTGGAGCACGAGCGTGCGGTAATCGGCGTGATGCCGGTGCAGCGCGATCTTCTGATTTGCGGCGAATTTGAACAGGAGATCGACGGACCTGTTCGCTTCGTCGACGTCGCACACGTGATACTCGATGTGGTCGAAGCCCTCGATCTTGTTCCAGCGAATATTGCTCTCGTCGAATTCCTTGGTGATCACGGCGCGCTCCTTTAACTCGAGCATGGTCACTTTCCTCCCGGCGCTTGGTCGTTTCGTTGCCGAAACTTGCTCAAAGTCCCAATCATCCTTGGCCGATTGGCCCTCGGGCGGCTTGCCATTTCGTGCCAAAATGTGCGGGGGACATATCTCCAGGGCGCCAATGTCACGACGTCAGTCAGGATTCACGCGGGCGAGCTCGCTGGGCCCCATCGCCGACGTTTTGGCGCGGCAAGGCGGCTCGATCCTCCGCGTGCTCAAGGATGTCGATCTCCCGGTAGCGCTGCTCGACACGCCGGAGATGCTGGTCCCGCTGCGTGAGCAGTTTCGCCTGCTGGAACGCGCCGCGCGCACGACAGGCGATGCCGAGTTCGGCGCCCGGCTCGGCAAAAATGTCAGGGTCAGGAACCTGAGCGCATTCGGCCGCTGGGTGAGCGACGCCGAAGACTTGAGCGGGGCGATCGATAGATCGAAACGCGGCCTCAACCGCATGCTGCAAACCTCGACAGAACTCTCGCTCACGCAAATTGCTCAGACAGCGCAATGGTCCATAGAGTTCTTGGATCCCGAATGCGAGGGCCGCTATCACAACGAGATGCTGGGCCTCGGCTATATGATCGATGCGGTACGCTGCTACGCCGGGTGCGTCTGGACGCCCGATCTCGTCTTGGTGACCTCGGCGAAAGGAACGCCGAAAGGCCGGCTCGAGCAGATCCTGAATGCCAATGTGTCGACCGGACACGACGTGCCGGCGATTCAGTTCGATGCGCGGCTTCTGAGCCATCGTGTCGCTCATGCGGCGCAGGCCGACAAAGCGGGCGAGGCCGCCCGCGCCTTTGAGCCGCCGGTGCCGGCGGAGACCGATGAGCTTGCGTCGATCGAGGCGGTCGCGGCACTTGCGCTCTGCGAAGCCTATCCGCGAATCGATTGGGTGGCCGCCAAGCTTGGACTCACGCGCCGGACCTTGCAGCGGCGGCTCGCCGAGCGCGGCACGACTTTCGCCGCGTTGGTGGAAATGGTCTTGCGCAAGCATGCGCAAGACCTGCTGGTCCGAACCTCCGAGCCCGTCACCTCCATCGCCATGCGGCTCGGCTATGCCGACATGGCGCATTTCACGCGCGCCTTCAAACGCTGGACCGGCATGGCGCCGAGCGTCTATCGCCGCTCAGCCCTCTAGCAGGCGGCGGGCGATGACGTGCGCCTGGATCTCGGCGGCACCCTCGAAGATGGAAAGGATGCGCGCGTCGCACAGCACCCGGCTCACCGGATATTCGAGCGCGAAGCCGTTGCCGCCGTGGATTTGCAGCGCATTGTCGGCGGCTGCCCAAGCCACGCGCGCGGCGAGCAGCTTGGCCATGCCGGCTTCGAGATCGCAGCGGCGGCCGGCGTCCTTTTCGCGCGCAGCGAAATAAGTGAGCTGCCGGGCAAGCAGAATCTCTGCCGCCATCATGGCGAGCTTGTCCGACACGCGCGGGAAATTGATGATCGGCTTGCCGAATTGGATGCGCTCCATACCGTAGCGCAGGCCCAGATCTAGTGCCGACTGCGCGACGCCGATCGCCCGCGCCGCGGTCTGGATGCGCGCCGCCTCGAAGGTTTGCATCAGCTGTTTGAAGCCTTGACCCTCGACGCCGCCGAGGAGATTCGCGGCCGGCACGGCGAAGCCGTCGAAGGAAATATCGAACTCCTTCATGCCGCGATAGCCGAGCACCTCGATCTCGCCGCCGGTCATGCCTTCGGCCGGGAAGGGATTGTCGTCGGTGCCGCGCGGCTTCGGCGCAAGAAACATGGAAAGACCGCGATAACCCTTCTCTTTCGGGTCGGTGCGGGCGAGCACGGTCATCAGATCGGCGCGGGCCGCGTGCGTGATCCAGGTCTTCTGCCCGGTGATGCGATAGACGTCGCCGTCGCGCACGGCCCGCGTCGAGAGCGAGGCGAGGTCGGAACCGGTATTGGGCTCGGTGAACACCGCTGTCGGCAGGATCTCGCCAGAGGCGATGCGCGGCAGCCATTCCTGCTTCTGCGCGTCGATGCCGCCGTTCAGGATCAATTCCTCGGCGATCTCTGAGCGCGTGCCGAGCGAGCCGACGCCGATATAGCCTCTGGAGAGCTCCTCCGAGACTACGCACATCGCCTCCTTGCCGAGGCCAAGACCGCCATACTCCTCGGGGAGCGTCAGCGAGAACACGCCGAGACCGCTCATCTGCTCGATCAGCGGCAGCGGAATATATTCGTCTTTGAGGTGCCACTCTTGCGCATGCGGCTCGACTTCGGCTTCGGAGAAGCGGCGCATCTCGTCGCGGATGGCGGCGAGCGTCTCATCGAGGCCGGCATCGCCATAGGTCGCGGTGCCCTGGCTCTCCTTGATCAGATCGACAACGCGCGCGCGGGCTTCCGGCGTCGCAGTTTGGATCAGGGCGCGCACGGCGGGCGTGAGGGAAGCCGCCTGGTCTGAGTCATTGACGCCGAGCTCGTGTAGCCGCGCGACCTCGCCCTGGCTCATCATCACGCCGCCGGCAAGCTGCGCCGCATATTCGGCGGCGCCGACCTGGGAGAGTAGGCTCTCCATCTCCCCGAACCTGCCCTCGCCTTGCATGCGACTGGCGTAGCTTGCGATCTGGGTCAGCGCCTCGACGTAGGTTGCGATCCAGGCGAGCCCATGGGCTGCGCGCTCTTCGCGTTCGAGCGCGGCATTATCGAGCTTGCCGCCAGGGGAGACCTTGGCTCTGACGGCTTCGGTCGCGCGATCGCGCAAGGCGGTGGCGGCGTTGGCCGCCTCGTCGAGGAGGGAAATGAGCTCGGACGCGCTCGGCGCCCCGCGAGTAGAAATGGCTTCGGCGACGGTCAAAATTCGGCTCCTGGCATCGATTTCGGTGGTTCTGGGACACCGAAGCGTGCTCCGCGCCAGGAGTCAAATCTGAATTGCGCGCGGGTAAAAGGCTATTGCGGCCTAGCCGCCCCGCCCTCCACCACCGTCTCCTGCACGATCCCGGACCAAGTCCTGACCGGCTCGAACTCGGGTTCTTGCTTCGGGGATTCGGCCGGAGCGGCCGTCGCCGCCACGATTTCGAGCGGTCTGATACTGGCAAGCAGCTCGTCGAGCTTGTTCAACGCCACATAATACTTATTGGCCTGGAGCTGCTTCTCCACATCAGCACGCAGCTCGCGGATCGCGTCAACCAGGTCCTTGTTCACCAGCGGATTTTGCATCGTACTGCCCCTCCATGCATGCAGCTCACGCCACAAGCTGCGCCGCATCTGTCTTGACGATTGGAGATAAGCGCGGACCCGGCAGGACGCGAGACGGGCCAGGGCCGCCAAGGACCAACTACCAAGCCTCGAAAGAGTTCCTGCTATCCCGCCTCGAACGTCGTGATCCCGTAAATGGCGTCGAGCGGCAGGCCAGGGTCGCCGCGCAGATACATGCGTTCACAGGCAAAGTCGGAGCGCATGTGGTGCTTGGCGGCGAGCTTGAGACCGGCCTGGTTCGGCTCCGGAATGTCGATGAAAACCGGCTCGCCGATGGCGTGATTGCAGAGCGCGCCGTAAAGCGCCTCGGCGATCTCGGGCGCTTCGGCGAAGAGCGGGCCGATCTTGTAGCCGACTCGACATTTGCGGAGCACGCCATAGCCGTTCAGCTCGCTTCCATCGACGAAGGCTAACGCGACAGCGGAGGGCTGGCTGATCCAGCGCTCGAGGAAGCGCTCGCGCGGCGCCAGGAAATGCGCGCGGTCGTAAGCTGCGAGCTTGGCGAACGGAACACGCGCGATGGGAACGATCTCGCGACCAGGGGTCACGGCGCGCTGCGGGGTGAACATGTAGCGCGTGCTGCGATGCGCCCGGCGATAGCCGAGACGCGCATATTTCTCCGCCATGGCCTCCACGCCGTCGAGAGCGGCATTGCGGCCGCCGATGTAATCGAGGCTCGCCTTGGTGAGCTGCAAGCCATAGCCCCGCCCACGGTAAGCGGGATCGACAATATAGAGCCCGCAAAAGGCAAAGTGCTCGTCATAGATGGGCATGGCGACGCGGGCGATCGGACGCCCGTCAAGGACACCCATGAAGAAGCCATCGGGATCGATCGTATAGAAACAGGCGGCGTCACCGAGGCCCGGGTTCCATCCTTCGCGCGCCGCCCAGTCGATCGTGGTCTCGACCTCCGAGAACGGCATCCTCTCGATGCGGTAGCTGCCTTGCGGCTCGCCCATTCCGTTGCCGCGCGCGCTTGAGGCCGCGACCGGCTAGCCGCCGTGCATCTGCTTGGAGGCTTCGAGCACGTCCTCGAAGGTGCGCAGGCCCGTGCATGGCGCGCTGACGAGTACCGCCATGTTGCCCGGACGATGCTCGTTCTTCCACATGCGCATATGCGCCTTGGGGATCTGCTCCCAAGGGAAGACCTCGCTCATGCAAGGATCGATGCGCCGCTCGACGACGAGCTTGTTGGCCTGGCTTGCTTGCATGAGATGGGCAAAATGCGAGCCCTGGATGCGCTTCTGGTGCATCCACACATAGCGCGCGTCCATGGTGAGGTTGTAGCCGGTGGTGCCGGCGCAGAACACGACCATGCCGCCGCGCTTCACCACGAAACAGGAGACCGGGAAAGTGGATTCGCCAGGATGCTCGAACACGCAGTCGACGTTTACGCCCTTGCCGGTGACGTCCCAGATCGCCTTGCCGAATTTGCGAACCTCTTTGTTCCACGCGTCGTATTCGGGCGTGCCGACGGTCGGCATCTGGCCCCAGCAGTTGAATTCCTTGCGGTTGATGACGCCCTTGGCGCCCAGCGACATGACGAAGTCACGCTTGTCATTATCGGAGACGACCCCGATGGCGTTGGCGCCGGAGGTGGCACAGAGCTGCACCGCCATCGAGCCAAGCCCGCCCGAAGCGCCCCACACGAGCACATTGTGGCCCGGCTTCAACGTGTGCGGCCGGTGACCGAACAGCATGCGGAAGGAGGTGGCGAGAACGAGCGTATAGCAGGCCGACTCTTCCCAGGTGAGATGCTTCGGCCGTTCGAGCAATTGGCGGTCCTGCACCCGACAGAATTGAGCGAAGGAGCCGTCGGGAGTCTCGTAGCCCCAGATGCGCTGCGAGGGCGAGAACATCGGGTCGCCGCCGTTACACTCCTCGTCGTCACCGTCATCTTGGTTGCAATGGATGACGACCTCATCGCCGACCTTCCAGCGCTTCACCTTGGAGCCGACGGCCCAGACGATGCCGGAAGCGTCAGAGCCGGCGACATGGAAGGGATGCTTGTGGCCGTCGAGTGTGGAGATCGGCTTGCCGAGCGAGGCCCAGACGCCGTTGTAGTTGACGCCGGCCGCCATCACGAGAACGAGCACCTCGTGGCTGTCGAGTTCCCAGGTCGGCACGACCTCGACCTGCATGGCCTCGTCGGGAGGACCGTGCCGGTCTTTGCGGATGGCCCAGGCATACATGTTTTTCGGCACATGGCCGAGCGGAGGGATTTCGCCGATCTCGTAGAGATCTTTGACGACGCCCGCGGGCGCTGCTTGGGTCACTGCGGCTAGCGACATCTCGTTCATCCGATGGTTTCCCCCAGCTCGACATACTTGTTAGGGATGTTTTTGCACTGCGATAATTGTCTGCTATTCATCTCGCGACTGCAACATATTTGCGACGGTCACCCTTAATGCGCAAAAGCGCCCCTAAGGCGCCCTCGCTTCGCCCAAAATTCCGCAAAGTCCACTTGCCTGCCGGATTGGGCAAGGAGCCCTAGCAAAATCGAAGCGGCCGGCCCAGGTCAATACTCGCCGGGCAGGAACCCCCCTTCCGCCCATACGTTCCTCTCTTGCCCGCGAAGGCCAGCGACAAAAGGACCGCCTTGAAGGCGATCCGCCCTTCGCGGCTTCCCCCCAAGACCATCGGAAGGAGATCTCAATGAGACTGAAACTAGCCCTTTTGACCACTGCGCTTGCCTTCGGTATCGGCTCGTCGGCGGCGCTCGCCGAAGATGCCCCGGGCGCCAAAAGCGACATCACTATCGTGGCAGAGACCCCGAGCGGCACGGACGTCCCCGGCACGCCGGCCGAGGGCAAAGGCGATGAGCAAAACCCTGGCGCCCTGTCGGCCCCTGAGAAGGGCGAGCAAGGCAACGCCCCGAGCGACGGCACGATGGACGAGCCGGCCGACAAGTCCGGTGCGGTGATCCTCCCTGAGGAGAACGGAGGGGCCCAGCCGGCTCCTGACGAGACCGTCCCGGGTAAGGGCGCTGAGTCCGCGCCGAGCAGCACGCCGAACGACGACAAGATGTAGGAAAGCAACGTTTCCACGCAGGAAGATTCGAACTCAGGCGGCGTGCCAAGCGCCGCCTTTTTCTTTTGGCCGGCAACGGCTTCATGATTTATTGGGCCAACGGGCCCATGTTGCCCTTGCGAAACGAGCGTGCTTCGATGCAAGTCAAGTCAGGCAATCGAGCCAGATCATGAGCGGAACGTCACCGAAGCGGGACAAGCCCTGGCTGTTCCGCACCTATGCCGGCCACTCCACGGCAAAGGCCTCCAACGAACTTTACCGGCGGAACCTAGCCAAGGGGCAGACGGGGCTCTCTGTCGCCTTCGATCTGCCGACGCAGACCGGCTACGACTCGGACCATCCGCTCGCGCGCGGCGAGGTCGGCAAAGTGGGCGTGCCGATCTCCCACCTCGGCGACATGCGCAGTCTGTTCGAGGGAATCCCGCTCACCGAGATGAACACCTCGATGACGATCAACGCGACGGCCGCGTGGCTGCTCGCGCTTTATGTCGCCCTCGCCGAGGAGCAAGGCGCCGAGCATGCCAAGCTCACCGGCACGGTGCAGAACGACATCCTGAAGGAATATCTCTCGCGCGGCACTTACATCTTTCCGCCAGCGCCGTCGCTGCGGTTGATCAAGGACGTGATCGTCTACACCAATCGCGAGATGCCGAAATGGAATCCGACCAACGTTTGCTCCTACCATTTGCAGGAAGCGGGAGCGACGCCGGCGCAGGAGCTTGCCTTCGCGCTTGCCACGGCAGAGGCCGTGCTCGACGAGGTGAGAGGCTCGGGCCAGGTGTCCGAGGCCGATTTCCCCCGCGTCGTCGGCAGCATCTCCTTCTTCGTCAACGCCGGGGTGCGCTTCATCACTGAAGTTTCGAAGATGCGCGCCTTCGTCGACCTGTGGGACGAGATCGCCGAGAAGCGTTACGGCGTGAAGGACCCGAGCTTACGGAGATTCCGCTATGGCGTGCAGGTGAACTCGCTCGGCCTCACCGAGCAGCAGCCCGAGAACAACGTCTACCGCATTCTTCTGTCGATGCTGGCGGTCACGCTGTCAAAAAAGGCCCGCGCTCGCGCCGTGCAGCTTCCCGCCTGGAACGAGGCGCTTGGATTGCCGACGCCCTGGGACCAGCAATGGTCTTTGCGGTTGCAGCAGATCGTCGCCTACGAGACGGACCTCCTCGAATATGGCGACATTTTCGACGGCTCGGTCGAGATCGATCGCAAAGTCGAGGAGCTGAAGGAGCAAGCCCGCGCCGAGCTCGCCAAGATTCAGGCGAGAGGCGGAGCCGTCGCGGCCATCGACTACATGAAAGAGGCGCTGATCGCCTCCAACGCCGCGCGCGTTCAAGCGATCGAGAGGGGCGAACAGGTGCTGGTCGGGGTCAACGCCTATACCGAAACCGAGCCCTCGCCGCTTTCGGCCAGCGGCATCGAAGGCATCCAGACCGTGCCGGAGTCGGTGGAGATCGAGCAGGTGGCGGCGCTGCAAGCCTGGCGGCAGAAGCGCGACGACAAGGCCGTGCGGCAGGCGCTGGTCGACTTGAAGTCGGCCGCCGCCGAGGGGCGCAACGTCATGCCGCCCTCGATCGCCGCCGCCAAAGCCGGCGTCACCACCGGCGAATGGGGCCAGGTGTTGCGCGAGGTGTTCGGCGAATATCGCGCCCCGACCGGCATCCACGCCAAGCACACGATCGACGAGGCGCGACTGGAAGAGGTCCGCCAACTTGTCAAACAGGTCTCCGGCAAGCTTGGCCGCACGGTCACTTTTGTCGTCGGCAAGCCGGGGCTCGACGGCCATTCAAATGGCGCCGAGCAGATTGCCGTGCGCGCGACCGATGTCGGCATGGACGTGGTCTATGACGGCATCAGGCTCACGCCGGCCGAGATCGTCGAGCAGGCGAAACAGGCTCAGGCGCACGTGGTCGGGCTTTCGATCCTCTCGGGCTCGCATGTTTCGCTGGTGCGCGAGGTGGTGCAACGTCTGCGTGAAGCGGGCTTGGGCGAGGTGCCGGTTGTCGTCGGCGGCATCATCCCGCCTGAGGACGTGAATATCCTGAAGCAATGCGGAGCCGCGGCTGTCTACACGCCGAAGGACTTCCAGCTCAACGAGATCATGACCAGTATCGTTGGGCTGGTTGACGCCAAGGCCGAGGCTCTGGTGCAGGTGAACGTTCCCGTGCCGCCCTTGCGTCAGCGCGAAAAGGTACCGCTGTGAGCCGCTTCGCCTCTTTGCTCTCAGTCGTCGCCGTTGCCCTTCTCGGCGCGGCAAGTCCAGGCTTCGCCGCCGATCGAACCCCTTGCCCGCAAGGCACGGTCGCCTCTGGCAGCGATAGCGTCATCGTCGAGGGAAAGCAGGCGGCGCGAGCCGGCGATGCGACGGATTGCGGAAGCACAATCGTGGAGGGCTCCCCCGACGTGTTCATTAACGGGAAGCCCGCGGCTGTGCAGGGCGACGCGACCGGCTGCGGCGGCTCGATCGTCACCGGCTCGGCCAGCGTCTTCATCAACGGCAAGCCAATGGCGGCCTCAGGCGACGCAACCCCCTGCCCCGGCAAGTAATCCACATCGCTGGTCACCGGCGCTGGCCGCGGCGGCGCTTTACCGCTACACTCCCCGCTTCGCGCCCGCTCTCGGGCGCTTGGCCACGGGGGAACCAATGAATATTCGCTTGAGCACGCCGCGGCGGGAGACCTTCATCGTCTCCGTCATCATTGCCGCTCTCGTCGTCCTGGGCATGATCGTGCCCTTGCCGTTTTTCACGGGCTACGCCCTTGGTCTGCTGCTGATCGCGTACTTGATCCTGCTCGCCGGCGTGCTCGTCGACAATCTCTGAGCTTGGGACTGCCGTGCGGCTAGCCTTTCACCAGCCTGAGCACGGGCTCTTCCTTGGCCGCGAGGAAGGGCGCGAGCGCGGCATGAAGCTCGCGCCCGCGAATCGGTTTCGACACATAGGCGTTCATGCCGGCGGCAAGATAGCCCCCGCAATCCGCATTCAATCCGTGCGCGATCAGCGCCACGATCGGCACTTCCGAAGATGGGGCGCGCAAGCTGCGGATACGCTGCGTCGTCTCGATGCCGTTGAGATCGGGCATGGCGGTATCCATGAGCACCAGGTCGTACGGCTTCGTCGCCAAGTTCATCAGTGCCGCGGTCGCGCTTGCGGCCATGTCGTAAGTGAGCCCGAACTCGTCGAGGTAGGAGCCGATCAGCATGCGGTTCACGGCATTGTCCTCGACCAAAAGAACATGGCCCGATAGCCCGGCTTGCGGGATCGCGTCATTGCTCGACTTCTGAGCCGGCGCGCTTGCTTGCACGCGACCGGCGGGAAGCGTGAACCAATAGAGCGTCCCCTGGCCCACCACGCTTTCGCAGCCGACCTCGCCCCCCATCAGCGCCGCAAGCTTCCTTGCGATCGAAAGCTCAAGTCCAGTAGAGCCATCCTCGCCATCAAGCCTCTTGTCGATCTCGACGAAGGGCTGGAACAGCCGCTCCTGCACCCCCTTACTGAGGCCTACGCCGGTATCGGTGATGTCGAAGCGCAGCATGAGGCGGCCATCGGCCTCGATCGCGCTCGCATGCAGACGCACCGAGCCGATCGAGGTGAATTTGAGTGCGGTCTCGACGAAGCTCATCAGCACCTGACGGAGCCGCGCCGCATCGCCCGTGATGTAGCGCGGGCAGTTGGCGCCGATATCGATTCCACCGGTGAGACCTTTCTCGTTGGCGCGGGCTTGCAGCACAGCCCCCACGCCCTGGATCAGATCGTGCAGATCGAAGGTCGCTTGTTGGAGCTCCAACCGCCCCGCCTCGAGCCGCGAAAAATCGAGCACGTCGTTGAGCACGCCAAGCAGGCTCAACGCAGATTGATGCAACGTCTCGGCATAACGCGTCTGCGTCGGATCGAGCGGACTCGCCAGAAGCAGCTCGCCCATGGCGGTGATGGCCTCCACGGGAGACTTGAGGTCGTGGCCGATCATGGCAAGCAGCTCGGCCTTCGCTTTGTCGGCCGCCTCGGCGGCCTCGCGCGCGCGGCGCTCTGCCGCAAGCCCATCGACAAGACTCTGAATTTGCGCAAACAGATCGTCAGGTCGAAAATCTTCAGGTCGCATTATCAATCTGCCGTCCCAGTTCCAAACCGGTAGGCAGCTTGGCAGACATCACTTAAAACTCGGCTAAATTGCCCCTGCGAAATCGAGCCAAGTGGCGGAAGAAAGCGGCAAATCGGCCATGCTCAGGATCAGGACCAAAGCCGACCTTAAGGCGGGAGTAACCGCTCTCGTCAGCGGCTGCCGGCACATGGCACGAATCCACGCGCTGGCGGGCGAGCCGCCGCTGCGACGCCGGCCGACCGGGTTCAAGGGGCTTTCCCGGGTGATCGTGAGCCAGCAGCTCTCCGTCGCAAGCGCGGGCGCGATCTGGCAAAGACTCGAAGCGCGGGTCAAGCCATTCACCGCAGCGTCGCGGCTGGCTGTGCAACAGGCCGACTTGCGCGCGGTGGGTCTTTCGGACGGGAAGACGGCCACGCTCCGGCGGCTCGCCGAGTCGATCGAGCTCGGCACGCTCAACCTCGAGGCTTTGTCCGACGCGCCCGAAGCGGTCATCCATGGACGTTTGACCGAGATCAAGGGCATCGGTCCCTGGAGCGCGGACATCTATGCCCTCTTTTGCCTGGGGCGGCCCGACGCCTGGTCGCCGGGCGATCTCGCGCTACAGCATGCGGTAAGGGATGCCCTCGATCTCGCCGAGCGGCCGAGTGCCAAGTCGATGGTCGATATCGCCGAAGTCTGGCGTCCGTGGCGCTCGGTCGCCGCGCGGATGCTCTGGTCCTATTATGCCTGGCGCCGGAAGACGAGTGCAGCACCAGCATGATCGTCTGTTCGTGCACTATGATCACCTCAAAGGATATTGCCGAGGCTGTGGCGGCCCTCCGTACCAAGGACCCGCTCGTGGTGCTGACCCCAGGCCTGATTTACCGGCATCTCGGCAAGCGCCCGTCTTGCGGGAGCTGCCTGCCGCTGATCACCAAGCTGATGGTCGCCTTTGACGAGGAAGGTCCGAGCGCCGCGGCCTCGGTCCTCCACCGTTCGCCCATCGAGGAAGCCTAGCCCGCACGCCAAGAACAGGTCATGATCCAGCTAAAGGTTGAGAGGAGGATAGGAGAATGAAGGGGAATCCACGGGTGATCGAATATCTGAACAAAGCGCTGACCAGCGAGCTCACCGCCGTCAATCAGTACTGGCTGCATTACCGGCTGCTCGACGATTGGGGCTACACCAAGCTTGCCAAGAAGGAGCGGGAGGAATCGATCGAGGAGATGCACCACGCCGACAAGCTGGTGACGCGCATTATCTTCCTCGAAGGCTTTCCGAACATGCAGCATCTCGATCCCTTGATGATCGGCCAGAACGTCAAGGAGATCCTCGAATGCGATCTGAAGGCCGAATATGGCGCCCGCGCTCTCTACATGGAGGCGCGCGCCTGCTGCCGGAAGGAAGAGGACTACGTGTCGATGGATCTGTTCGAGGAACTGCTCGCGGACGAAGAGGGCCACATCAATCATCTGGAGACGCAGCTCAACCTCCTGAACGATATCGGCGCGCAGAATTACGGTCAGCTCAACGCCGACTCGGCCGACGAGGCCGAAGGCGAGGCGAAGTGATGCGGCGCCTGTTCAGGCCTATTCGCCTCTGATCCATGGCGCTGCCCCTCGACGGACCGCGATTGCCGCCGGCGGCGGGCGGCGTTCCGCGCCAGCTCGTCGTGTTCCTGCACGGCTATGGTGCCGACGGCAACGACCTGATCGGCTTGGGACGCGAATGGGCGCGCATGCTGCCGCACGCCGCCTTCGTCTCGCCACATGCGCCCGAGCCTTGCAGCATGGCGCCCATGGGGCGGCAATGGTTCAACCTCACGTTCCGCGACCCCGGTGAGATGGTGCGCGGGGTGAAGCATGCCGCGCCAGCGCTCGAAGCCTTTCTCGATGCCGAGCTGAAGAAGCACAATCTCGGGCCGCAGGCTCTCGCGCTCGTGGGTTTCAGCCAAGGCGCGATGCTCGCGCTCGGTGTCGGGCTGAAGCGCAACCCCGCGCCCGCGGCGATCGTCGGCTATTCCGGCGCGCTGGCAAATGCCGAGGCCTTGCCGAAAGACCCGGGATCGGCGCCGGCAATCCTGCTCGTGCATGGCGACATGGATGAGGTCATCCCGGTCGACGCCATGTTCATCGCCCGCGAGCAGCTCGCCCAAGCTGGTCTCGCGGTGGAATGGCACCTCGCGCAAGGCATCGGGCACGGCATCGACGCGCAGGGTTTGCGGCTTGGCGGCGCATTTCTGAAGCAGGCGTTCGCCGCTGCCGTGCTCTCGTCGCGTTGATCTCTGGCTACACACATCCACAGCATCTAGGGCCCTTCACATTCCCGACATGCCCCTATAGTATGCCGCCCGGTAAGGAGGATGGACCCGAGTGCGACGGGGCTAGAGAAAGGGATTTCTCGCCTTGAACGTCGCTACCGCATCGGCCGCCCCAGGCACGTTCCCCGCCCTTGTGCTCAATGCCGATTACCGGCCGCTCTCTTACTATCCGCTGTCGCTTTGGGGCTGGCAGGACGCGGTGAAGGCCGTGTTCCTCGACCGCGTCAACATCGTCTCCGAATATGACCGCGCGGTTCGTTCTCCCTCCTTCGAGATGAAGTTGCCGAGCGTCGTGTCGCTCAAGACTTATGTGCGGCCCGCGCTCTATCCGGCCTTCACCCGATTCAACGTGTTCCTGCGCGACCGCTTCACTTGCCAATATTGCGGCGACGATCAGGATTTGACCTTCGACCATCTCGTACCCCGCTCGCGCGGCGGCATGACGCGCTGGGAGAACGTCACGACGGCGTGCGCGCCTTGTAATTTGCTCAAGGGCGGCAAGCTGCCGGACGAGGCGAAGATGTATCCGGCGCAGAAGCCCTATCGCCCCACGGTGTTCGAGCTGCATCGCAACGGGCGGCTATTCCCGCCGAACTATCTGCATGAGAGCTGGCTCGATTATCTCTACTGGGATACCGAGCTCGAACCGTAAGGCTTTCCGTCAGAATTTCGTCGTCAACTTCGTCAGCCATTCTGGCGAGGCGTCGACCAAAACCGTGTCAAGCTTCTTGTCGAGACCGGTGGCAACGAAGAGACCAATCGCCACGAGCAGCACGCCGAGCAGCGTCTTGCCGCCTTTGCCTGCCTCCATCATGCGGCTCTTCCAGCGCATCATCGCCTCGCGCGAAAGAAAGCCGAGCAGCATCAGCGGGAGCGCTGCGCCGATGCCGAACACGAGCACGGTCAGCGCCACTTGCCCCAGATTCTCGCCTTTGGCGGCGAGCAGAGAGGCGGCGCCGAGGGTCGGCCCGACGCAGGGGCTCCACACCGCGCCGAGCAGAAGCCCGAGGCCGAACTGTCCTGCGAGACCTCCCGGCGTGAAATTGTCGGCGTAGCCGCCGGTCCAGTTGCTGACCGGCGCGGCCGCAAGCGCGAATTGCTCTTGCAGCTTCGGCACAAGCAGCACGAGGCCCACGGCAATCAGCAGAACCGCCGAGACGAGGCGGAACACGTTAGTGTCGAGTCCGATGGCAAAGCCGACGGTCGCGACGAAAAGGCCGATCGCGGTGAAGGAGATGGCCAGCCCCACAGCAAGCGCGAGCGGTCCCAACCTATGCTCGGTCGCGGCAGTGCCGAGCACAATGGGAAGCAGCGGCAATACGCAGGGCGACAGCACCGACAGGCTGCCGGCAAGAAGCGCAAGGCCGAGCGTGCCGATCGCCATCGAAGCGCCTATAGCGCGCTGTCGACCAGTGTCGTAATCGATTCCGGGTTGGTGTCGCCGACAGAGCGGCCGGTTTCCTTTTCGCCCTTGTAGGCGATGAGCGTGCTTTGCGAGGTCGCCTTCACATCGCGCACGGCGTCCTTCTGCGTATCGAAATCGATCTTGAACACGATGAGGTCGTCATATTTCGGTTCGCGCGTCAGCTGCGTGAGGATCGGATTCTGTGCGCGGCAGACCGGGCACCACGCCGCGAAGATATCGACGAGGATCGGCTTCCCGTCCTTCTGGGCTTGGGCAAAAGCTGCGGCATCGAAGGGCTTCCACTCAGCGGCAGAGGCCGGAAGCGTTGCGATCAGCGTGACCGAGGCGACGAGGAGAAACAGCAGAGAGCGCAAGCGGAGCATCTGGACTGATCCTTCCATTGGCGGATCAGCCGCTATAGCAGCGGCGGCTCGGCGCTCGCCAATCACGCTCTCTTGAGGCAAGCGTGAATCAACGCTTCTGGCTCGCCCCATAGGCCGCGACGGTGGCGAGGAAGGCCGAAACCACGGCGTTCCAGCCGGCAAAGGACAAACCCAAAAAGCGCCAGGAGGCCTCATCGCAGCGGATGATCGGCGTATCGACCACGCCCCCCTCGCCCCACTGCAACTCGAAGGCTCCCGAGCAAGCGGCCGGCCCCTCCCACCATTTCCACTCGATGCCTGCGTGGTAGATGCCGGCCACCATATTGGCGAGGAAGGCAAGCGCGATGAGAAGCAAAAGAGTGCGCGCAAACCCCGTTGCGTTTCGTCCGGCAAGTATGAGCGCGAGCGCACTCGCGGGCACGGCGAAATAGTAGGCGTAGCGCTCCTCGAGGCAGAGCGGGCACGGCGCATAACCGCCGAGATGCTCGAACGCCAGCGCGGTCACGATCGTCGCCGTGGCCACGACGAATACAAGCGCGCTCGCTGCCATTACGGCTCGCGGCGGCTTGGACAGAATGGGCTTGCCAGTTGCATCCATCTCAGAAGGCATATTTGGCGATCAGGAAGCCGCCGACAACCGCGGCAAGGAAGCCGGTCGTGACCAGAGTCAGCCGCTTCTCGACGAATTCGCGGATCGGCTCACCATATATGCGCAACAACTCCGCCTCCAGGAAGAAGCGCGCGCCGCGGGTGATGAACGACAGCACCACGAACATGAAGAAGTCATAGCCGGCAAAGCCGGAAGCGATGGTGACAATCTTGTAGGGGATCGGCGTCAGGCCTTTGATCAAGATGATCCAGGAGCCCCATTTGGCGTAGGCCTCGCGGAACGCCTCCACGCTGCTGCCATAGCCGTAGATCGAGATCAGCCACTGGCCGACCGTGTCGTAGAGGAAGGCGCCGATGGCATAGCCGAGGATGCCGCCGAGCACCGAGGCGATGGTGCAGACCAGCGCATAAAGCCTCGCCTTTTCCGGCTTAGCCAACGCCATCGGCACGAGCACCACGTCGGGCGGAATCGGGAAAAACGAGCTTTCGGCGAAGGAGACCGCGGCGAGCGTGGGCAACGCGTGGCGGCTCTCGGAAAGAGCGATGCACTTGTCGTAGAGGGCGCGCAGCATGGGGGAATTGCTTAGCGGGACGCGGCGCGGTTGTCTATCGGCTCGCGCACGTGGGCCCGGGGCACCACGATCCACTCGGTTTTTCCCGTCGTTGCGCCGGTTTAGACCGGCCCCGCAATTCTCGGCATCAGTTCCTTGCGGATGATGGTGACCGCATCCACGAAATTGCTGTGTTCCCCGCTGGGACAGTTTAGAAGGCTGTCGACCGCATCCCTCAGAACGGTGCTGGCGGTGGGTTTGGTGATGACGCCGCTCGAGATCAGCTCCTCGACCAGCCGCATCAGGATGGCGGTATTGGCAATGGCCAGGCTGTCCGACGTCTTGCCTTCGAGCATGGTGACCTCCCTATTCCTAGTGAGGCAGCCCAACCCTCGATACGCTTTTAGTCCCGGGTTACCCGCTCGCCAAGCGGCGGGTTGACCGCGGGGCGGGCTTACCCCATGTTCCGGGCCCAAGCCCCAGTGGCGGAATTGGTAGACGCGGCAGACTCAAAATCTGTTGTCCGCAAGGACGTGCTGGTTCGAGTCCGGCCTGGGGCACCATTTCCAACTCTTCGCGAGGCCGTGACAGGAGATGCGTAAGAAGCGGCTGGTTGGTCTTCTTCTCCTGACAGCCGTGCTGCTCGTGCCTCGTGCAACCTTGGCGCAAACCGCGGACGGAAGCAGCGCCTTGGCGCTCGCGGCGCTGGTTGGCATCGTGTCGCCATTGCTCGCCACGGAAGAGAAGGACGTGCTGACCAAGCTGCTCGACGGAAACGGCGATTTCACCTTTCCCAACGGCAAGACGATTTCCATTCACGCCGGGACGGTTGCCTGCAAGGCGGGTAACATCAGTATCATGGAGCATTCCTGCACTCTCGCGTTCGGCAAGCAGAACGTTGAGCTCACGGGCCGGAGCGCTCATGAGCTCTATGCCACGCTGATCGAGATCGGCGTTCCGCCCGATGCCGGCGCCGGGTCCGTGTACCAGACGATCGCCAATCTCGACTGCACGGTCGACCCGAATGAAGTGACTCAGAACGCCGGCGGCGGCGCGCATTGCGACTATGCCGCGCCCAACCAGCTTTAAGCGATTGGCGGCGGAACGTACGCGCTTGAAGCTCGACCGCGAAACCGAAGCGCTGATCTATTGGGCGTCGTCTTCGACGGCGGCGCCGCTCTGGCAACTCTCGCCCGAGGCCGCGCGCGCCGAATATCGCCGCACGCTGTCGAAGACGGAGATCGTGCCGCCGGAGATCGGGGAAGCGAGCGATCTCTTGGCGCCGGGGCCCGCCGGCGCGATGCGCTTGCGCAAATACGTCCCGGTCGCACGCGAGAGCGAAGCGGCAATCCTCTTCATGCATGGCGGCGGCTGCGTGATCGGCGATCTCGAGACCCACGACGTCTTCTGCCGTGCTCTGTGCCACGATACGGGCGCGAACGTGTTCTCGCTCGACTATCGGCTCGCGCCCGAGCACCCCTTCCCCGCCGCGGTCGAGGATACCGTCGCGGCGCTCATCTGGCTTTCCTATGACGCGCGGAAGCTCGGCCTCGATCCTGAGCGCATCGCCATCGCCGGCGACAGCGCTGGCGGCGGATTGGCAGCGGTCGCGCTGCACGAAACCAGGGGCCAGCTTGCGGCGCCGGTCGTTGCGCAAGCTCTGATCTATCCCGCGCTCGATCTCCGCGGGCGTCTCCCCTCACGCAGAGAGCTGGCCCAGCATTTTCCCATCCCGCGCGACATGATCGACTGGTTCTTCGACCATTATTTCGGGACCGCCTGGCCGTTCACGGACCCGCGCGCGATCCCCGCTCTTTACGAGGATTATACCGGGCTTCCGCCGGGGCTGATCATCACCGCAGGCCACGACCCCTTGCGCGACGAGGGCGCAGACTACGCCGCGACGCTGAAAGGGGCCGGCGTGCCGGTCGAGTACGAATGCTACGAGGGCACGGTGCACGGTTTCATGAATATGGGGCGGGTGCTGCGCAACGCGCATGGCAGCGCGCGGAAGCGCTTGGCGAATTGGCTCGCGCAACGCCTGCACGACACGGAAAAGTAACCGCGATCCTTCGCTGTCGCTTAACTCCTGACGCTTATCAACGCCAGCATGCCGACAAAGACGGGGGACTCCATGCGGTTCGTTGCTGTTGCCACGCTGCTCATGCTTATCGGCGCAACACCTCTCAAAGCCAGGCCGGTGATCGAGGGAAATTCGATCGTGGGCACGCGCGACGCCCGCTATTGCGAGATCATCCCCATCGTGCGCGAGGGGCTACATCTCAAGGCGAGGGTCTACAACACACTCGGGCTCAACGATTGCCCGCCATCAATCTGGGCCAAGATCACTGAAGACGCCATGAAGCGGCGCTTCGACGCGCTGACGGTCCTGCTCAATGGACCGCGCTTTTTCATCATGGACTCGATTGCGGCGAGCGGCGCCACCAAAGAGGGCGAGAAGATCGAGGCCGGGGGGCTCGAGCTGAGGGAGCGCGCGAGCATCGATCTCGGCCTACTCGACCTGTTGCACAGGCCTTATCGCGAGCAGACCATCAACCGCGACACAATCTATACGTTCAAGGCGGGAAGCCCGATCTTCGTGCTGCAATCCGACGACGGCAGCCGCTATGTCATGCAGGCCTATGCGCAGATTGTCGACAAGAGCCTCACCTATGATGATCTGCCCGCGCTCGGCGCCAAGCTGAAGCTACCCGATGGCTGGAGCTACGCGTCGTCGGTTCCGGACAAGGACCTCGTTCTCGGTGCGAACGGAAAGGCGACGGTGATGCAGGACGAGCTGGAGAACACCTATCAGAAGTTTGACTGACAAGGCGAAATCGATGGCGACCCAGGTCCTGTGCCGGCAGGCTTAGCGGCCGAGCTCGCGCCAGCTCTTCTCCTTGATATCGACGCCGTAATGCTTGGCCGCCGCCTTGATATTGGCGAAGGCGAGGTCGCGGTCGGTGTCCGAGATCCCCTGGACCTGATCGAAGCGGGCGAGCGCGTTGCGCACATGACTGGCTTCGGTTAGCGGTTCCTTGCGCTGCTTTGGGAAGGCGAACACGCTCTTGGGCAGATTGCCGCGCGTGCTGAGATCGCCATGCTCGGTATGTCCAGGTGGGTTGCATTGACTGTCCTCCTAGGCTACTCCCCCCGCTTCGCCGAAACGTGCATAGGTCACACTTAGGTCCGGCTGCCAGATGCGGCAAAGTGGATGGCGAGCCAGACCGTCGGCCGTTCCGGCTCGGTCCAGGTCACGCGGTGGCGGCAATGCGCCGGCAGCAGAATGAAATCGCCCCGCTCAACGTCGCGATCGAAAGCCTCACCTTCAATTTTCAACCGAGCGCGGCCCGAGACCAAAAGAACCCATTCGTCGTTCTCTTGGTCGAACCATTCGCCTTCGGGTGTCGCCTGTCCGGTGGAGACAATGCGCTCCATGCGGAAGCCCGCGCGCTCGACCAAGCTCTCAACCATCTCATCGGCGAGCGGCTGCGACGGCAGGCGGCGCAAAAGGCTTCCCTGGCTCACCTCCACCAGGCCGTCATCCCCCGCACCTGCATATGCGCGCGGAACGGCTCGTTCGCCTTGGCGACGAATTCTGCCGACAGTGCTCTGAGCTCGGCAGCCTGATCAACAAGCGCCTTCATGCGCTCGTCGAAGAAGGCGAGCTGGAGCCGCGCAGCCTCCATGGGAGATTTCACGCCTGCGAGGCTCTTGGCGAAGTCGAGGCTCGAGGTGATGTTGCGCTGACCGATATCGAGCAACATGCGGTTGACCTCGACCGTGCCGAGCCGGGCTGCGAGGAATGAGCGCTGCCACGTATCGACAGGGCTTTCCGTTGCCGGCGGCTGCCGCCCGTTGGTTGCTGCGACCGCCGCGCGCGGCTTGGCGGGCGTAACCGGGGTGGGCTCGCGCACCACCGCCTCCTCGCGCTTCGCAGTTTGCGGGCTCGAAGGCTTTGGAGGTTTGACCGGCTCAGCAGGCTTGGCAGCTTGAGGCCGAGGCGCTTTTGGCGGCTTCATTTCCTCTCGCCTCGCGGGCGTGGGCGACTTTTTCTGCCGCACGATATCTTCGTGCTTGGCCGTTCCGGTTGCCTCGGTTGCCGCCTTGGCTTGGACTTTGGGCTCGGCTGACTTCTCCGCCGACTTCTCTTCAATCAGTTCCTGCACTTTGACTTTTCGCGGCGTGTCCTTTGACGACTTGCCACTTTTTACTTTTCCATTACGGGCCATGGGGCCTCCGATCTTAAGGCCGGTGACGGGGCGAGATCCGCCTCGCGTCAGAAAAAGCCGGCTCCCTGCTTGCGCAATAGCGCCGCGCGCAACCGTACATGCGCACACGGCTATATTGCGGCGGATCGCCCGCAATTTTCAATGGCTTGATAGCGTCCTTAACGCCTAGCGGCCAGCAGACTTTTTGCGGCGACTGACTTCGGCTTGGCTCACTTCGCCAGAGGCGACCAGCGCGTTTACGCAGCCTTTCGACAGGCTGTTGCCGTTCTTGTCCATACAGACGCGCAAAGCGGCACTTTCGAGCCCATACTCGCCGCAATATTTGTGATAGTCCGCCGCGCAGAACTGCTTCACGGCCTTGCTGTAGGATTGAGCGAGGGCCGTGCCGGCGAAGCCGAGCACGAAGAGACAAGCGAGACAAGCTGTCGCGCGATAAATCCGCATCGAGAAATCCCCCCAGTTCCGACTCAAGTGTGAAGTCTAAGCCGAAACCATCCGCGGCGTTCCCCTTCGGCGCGATCCCGGTTGAAAAAGATGTGCATATTGCTTTTGCGCCACAGCTTGAGAGAGATCACCGGCCGAGCTTCTTCCGTCGCTCAACTTCGCCGCGCGAAACCTGCCCATCGGCAACGCGGGAGAATTGCCGTGTGGGCGGAAAGTCGATGACCGCCAAGTTGAGCGGCAATTGGCGCTTTGCTCGGGCTTACCTTCCCCATCACCGAAAGCAGCGACTCTATAGCCACTGGCTATTGGGAATGCGCGCGGTCCTGCCCCATCTCAGTCCTGTTCGAACGGCGTCCTTGGCCAGCCGGCCGAACAAGAGATCACCCGGCCAAACCCTAAAGGAGAACTCGCATGAAGAAGCTCTTTATCGCCGTTGCTCTTATCGTCGCCTCCGCCGCCCCCGTGATGGCCGAGGGTTTCCCGAACGTCTACATGACCCGTTAACCAACTTGCTCAGCAACCGAACACCTAAAGGAGAACTCTCATGAAGAAGCTCATCATCGCCGTCGCTCTGGTCGTCGCCTCCGCCGCTCCCGTCATGGCCGAGGGTTTCCCGAACTACTACCAGACCCAGCGCTAATCCGGCTTTCGCCGAAAAAGGGACCGAGGTCCTGTCATGACAAACCTCTTCCCACTTCCCTATTGGGCACCCGCTCTCAAGCGGGTGCCCATCCCGCTGCAGGCGCTCGATGACGCCTTGACGAGCGACGACCGCAGCGTCAAGCGCGGTCTGTTCGATGAACGCGCGTCGGGGTTAAGAAGCTTTCTTCTCGCGCAAGATGGGCGGACTCACGCGGCCTTCCTCGCATTGGCCACGGCATCGGCGAGGCGCTCGCGGTAGGCAGGCTTGGCCAGCACGGGCGCTCCGGGTACACGCTCGTGGATACGCTCGAGCGTGGCCTCGTCATCGCAAGCGGTGACGAACACAATCGAAGCGCCGCAGACCTCACGCAGCCAACGCGCCATCTCGATCCCTTCGCGGCCCCCGGCGAGACAGACATCGACCAGCGCCAACTCGGGCTCTTCCTGCATGGCGATGGCGCGCGCCGATCGCTCGCTCGGCGCCAGGGGACAGACCTCGTAGCCGAGATTCGTCACTGCGTCTTCCAGGTCCAGCGCAATCACGATCTCGTCCTCGACAATGAGCGCTCGTGGGCGCGAATGTGCTTCGCTCATTTTCACTACCTCGATCAGCAGTGCCTATGAGGCTAACGCTTCAGTGCGGCGAGGGTTTCCCGATGCCGCCACCGTGGATAAGTGACGCGGGCGGGCAACAGCGTGCCCACCCCGAGGGCTAGGCCATGCCGACCTGGCGGGCCTTGTTGAGGAGCGCTTCGGCCTGTCGGATCGAGGCGATGTCGATCAGTCGGCCATCGAGCGAGACCGCGCCTTTGCCTTCCTTTGCGGCCTGCTGCATCGCCTCGACGATGCGCTTGGCCTTGGTCACTTCCGCATCAGACGGTGTGAACACTTTATTGGCGAGCTCGACCTGGGAGGGGTGGATCGCCCATTTGCCCTCGAAGCCGAGCACGGCGGCACGTTTCGCCGCGGCGAGATATCCATCGGGATCGGAGAAATCGCCGAACGGCCCGTCGATCGGCCGCAGACCGTAAGCGCGGCAGGCGACCATCATGCGTGACAGAGCGAAATGCCAGGGATCGTTCCAGTAATAATGACGGTTACCCTTCTCATCCTTGTCGGTGAGCACGCCATAGTCGGGATGCGGACCGCCAATGCCGACGGTCCGCGCGCGGGTCGAGGCGGCATAGTCGGCGACGCCGAAGCTCAGCGCCTCGAGGCGTTTAGAGCTTTGCGCGATCGCCTCGACATTGGCCATGCCGAGCGCGGTCTCGATCAGGCACTCGAAGCCGATCCGCTTCTCGCGCTTCTTGTATTGCTCGATCTGCGTGACCAGCATGTCGATGGCGTAGACGTCCTGCGGCACGCCGGTCTTGGGAATCAGGATCATGTCGAGGCGCGGGCAGTTCTCGACGACATCGACCACGTCGCGATAGGCGTAATGGGTATCGAGACCGTTGATGCGGATCATCATGGTCTTGTTGCCCCAGTCGATCTCGTTGAGGCCCTGAACGATGTTCTTGCGCGCCTGCTCCTTGTCGTCGGGCGCGACCGCGTCTTCGAGATCGAGGAAGATAATATCGGCGGCGCCTTTGGCGGCCTTCTCGAACAGAGAGGGGTTGGACCCCGGCACGGCAAGCTCTGAGCGGTGGAGACGCGGGGTCGCCTGTTGGATCAGGGTAAAGCTCATACGACTAGTCCTCCCTATTTAGCCTGTGGCGCCGAGACCGGCGGCAACGGTGTTGATCGATAAAAGCAATGCGGATTTGTAAGCCTCGCGTTCGGCCTCGGTTGACGCATTCCGGAAACGGCGCAGAAGCTCGACCTGCTCGCGGTTGACCTCGTTAATGGTGGGAAGCCGGGAGGCAAGCGCCCGGCGATATTCGGGGAAGCGGCCGCCAATCTCGCTGCCGCCGGACACTTTCAAAACCATCTCGCGGGTGAGCGCAAGCTCCTCTTCGATCATGGGAAAGATGGTGTCCCGCACCCCTTCCTCGGGGACGAGGCTGGCATAGTCCCGGGCGATGTCGAGATCGACCAGCAGCAGCGTCTTCTCCACCTCGTCGATGATGAGGCGGAACAGCCGCGAATCCTGGAAGAGATGCGGGAGCAGCGCCTCGCCCTGCTGGCCGCGGACCTGGAGCAGGCTGTGGATGGCGCTGCCCACGCCGTACCAGCCGGTGATGATGTGGCGGTTCTGCGCCCAGGCGAAGACCCAAGGGATGGCGCGGAGGTCTGACAGCGAGCGCGCGCCGAAGCGCCGCGCCGGGCGCGAGCCGATATTAAGGAGGGAGATTTCTTCCAACGGGCTCGCCGCCTGGAAATATTGCACCAGCCCGGGATGGGAGACGAGGCCGGTATAGGCGGCGCGCGAGGCGCCGGCCAGAGCCTCCATGATGTCGTCGAACTCGCGTTTGGGTTTCAAAGCTTCCTCGCGCTCGGATTTCAGCGCGTGCTCGAACACGCTCGAGGCGAGCAGCTCCATCTGGTAGAGCGCGGTGCCTTTGTTGGCGTATTTATAAGAGACCACCTCGCCCTGCTCGGTGACGCGGAACCGGCCCCTGATCGAGCCGGCGGGCTGGGCGGCGATGGCGCGCCCCGTCGGCGCCCCGCCGCGCGAGACCGAGCCGCCGCGGCCATGGAAGAAGGCGATGGGAATGCCCTGCTCGACGCCGACTTTGGTGAGCTGCGACTGCGCCTTGGCAAGCTCCCAGTTGGACGCGACGAAGCCGCCGTCCTTGTTTGAATCGGAGTAGCCGATCATCACCTCCTGCACATTGCCCTGCCAATGGGTGGAGCGGCGGATCAGCGGCACGCTGAGCGCCTCGCGCATGATGTTGGGCGCGGCGCGAAGATCGGCGATGGTCTCGAACAGCGGCACGATGGGAAGCGCGCAGACCTCGGTGCCGGCGGCATCGAGGAAGGCGCCGCCCTCCTTGGCGAGCAGATAGGCGCCGAGAATATCGTCGATCGAGCGGGTCATCGACAGGATGAAGGAGCCGAAGGCATCGCGGTCGAGCGAGCGTCGCGTCTCGGCGGTCTGGCCGAACATATCGATCAACTCGGTGGCCTCGGCGGGAAGTTCGGGGATCAGCCGAGGACCGGTGAGCGGGCGCGCGAGCTCGCGGAACAGCCAAGATCGCCATTCGCGGCTGCCGACATCGGGCGGGCTGTCATCGCCGTGACCGGCGGTCGCCCACCACAGAGCTTGCAGCGCGGCTGTGGTCTTGGTGGTGTTCTCGCGAAGATCGAGGCGCACGGTGGAGAAGCGGAAAATCTCGACCGCGCGGCGCACGGGCCGCACCAGATTGGCGGCGATCGAGGGGCTGTTAGCCTCTTCAAGTGCGCGTTCGACGACGCGGAGATCGAGGATCAGTTCGTCGGCACTGCCATAGGCCGCGCCCGGTCCGCCGATATCCTGACCTTCGATGCGAGCCACGGTGGCGTCGAGCTTGCGCAGGACGACTGAGAGAAACTGCCGGTAAGCTTCGCCCGGATTGCGGGCCTTGATCTGCTCGGCCTCGCCACTTGCGGCAAGCGCGCGCTCAAGCTCGGGGCCGAAACCAGGCGGGACGGGAAGCGCGCGCTCGGTGATGGACAGCGCGCGTGCCAAGCCCACGATCTTGCCGCGATAATGCCGGAGCGAAGCGAGCGCGTTCTGCCTGAGTGTCCAGGCGGTGACTTTGGTCGTGACCCATGGATTGCCGTCGCGGTCGCCGCCGATCCAGGAGCCATATTGCAGGAAGGGCGGAAGCTCGAAGCGTTGGCCCGGGTAATATTGCGCTAGCGCCGCGTCGACCAGGCCCAGCATCTCCGGCGCCTGCTCGAACAGAGTCTCATCGAAGAAGTGCAGGCCGCGGGAGACTTCGTGCTGCACGGTCGGCTTTTCCAGATGCAGCTCGCCGGTCATCCAGACGAGTTCGATCTGATCGCGGAGATCGTCGATCAGGGCTTTGCGCTCGCGCTCGGTCCAGCGGGCGATCTCCAGGTCGCGCAAGAGGAGATAGATTCTGCGGTACTTCTCCAGCACGGTGACGCGCTTGGATTCGGTCGGGTGCGCGGTGATCACGGGCCTGATGCGCAAGCCTGACAGCAGCGACTGGATCCGCTCGGGCTTGATGCCGTCTTGCACGGCTTCGGCGAGTACATGGGCGAAGGTGCCGCGCAAAGCGTCGCGTCCGCGTGTTCGCTCGATGTTGCGGCGGCGGCGCATCGCGGCATTCTGCTCGGCGATGGAAAGAAGCTGGAACCAGATGCCTTGCGCTTGCAGCGCGCGCGCCATCAGCTCGGGTGTGAAGCCGATGATGTTGGCGCCGCCGAGCAGCACCGGTCCGATCTCCGGCTGATGCCGGCGCACTACCTCGAGCAGCAGCTGAAACAGGAGATCGGAGGCTTCCTTGGCCGAGGTGCCGCTGATCACGGCCCGAGGCGGCTCGCTCTCGAGTTGCTCGCGCTTCAGCTCCTCATTCATGACGCAACAACGCATTCACGACCACAAGGGGCCGATTTGGGGGTTGGCAGGGCGCAAAAGCGCGCTGACCTTCTTTATAGCGCACTCCAGCAAGTCGTCATGCCCAGCCGCAGTACCGGGCATCCACGAATTTTCCTGGCGCAATCGAAAACGTGGATGGCCGGGACAAGCCCGGCCATGACGCGTTTGGATAAGGCGAACCTAACCGGCGTCCGCCTCAGGATCACGCGTAGGCGCGGCGCTCCGGGCGCTTGGCCAGCACGCCGGCAACGGTCGAGCCGAACTCGCTCGGATTGGGCGCGACAGTGAGCCCGCAAGAGCGCATGATCTCGGCCTTCTCGGCGGCGCTGTCGCCGGCGGCGGAGATGATGGCGCCGGCATGGCCCATGCGACGTCCCTTCGGAGCGGTGAGGCCAGCGACGAAGCCAATCACCGGCTTCGACATATTGTCCTTGATCCAGGCTGAGGCCTCGGCCTCTTGCGGACCGCCGATCTCGCCGATCATCAGCACGGCCTCGGTCTCCGGATCCTCCTCGAAGAGAGCGAGGTGGTCCAGGAAGGACGAGCCGTTGATCGGATCGCCGCCGATGCCGACTGAGGTCGTGATGCCGATGCCCTTGGCCTTCATCTGGGAGGCCGCCTCATAGCCGAGCGTGCCGGAGCGCGAGATCACGCCTACTTTGCCTTGCAGATAGATGTGGCCCGGCATGATGCCGAGCATGGCCTTGCCGGGGCTGATAATGCCGGCGCAGTTCGGGCCGACCATCATCGGGCGGCGTTCCTTGGGATAGCGCATCAGATAGCGCTTCACCCGCATCATGTCCTGCGCCGGGATGCCGTCGGTGATCGAGCAGATCAGCCTGACGCCGGCATCGGCCGCCTCCATGATGGCGTCGGCGCAGAAGGCCGGCGCCACGAAGGTGATGGAGGTGGTGGCGCCGGTCGCCTTCACCGCTTCCTTCATAGTGTTGAACAGCGGGCGGTCGAGATGCTTGCCGCCGCCTTTGCCGGGCGTGACGCCGCCGACCACGTTGGTTCCGTAGGCGATCATCTCCTTCGCGTGGAAGGTGCCCTTGTCGCCGGTCATGCCTTGCACCAGCACCGGCGTGGTTTCGTCGATCAAAATGCTCATGACGTGTTACTCCCGATCAAGCCGCAAGCCGGCCCTGGCATGCCGCCACGGCCTTCTCTGCGGCTTCGGCCAAAGTTTCGGCGGTGATGAGCTTGAGCCCGCTCTCCGCAAGAATCTTCCGCCCCTCCTCCACATTGGTGCCGGCTAGGCGCACGACCAGCGGCACCTTGACGTCGACCGTCTGGCAGGCTTGCACCACGCCCTTGGCGACCCAATCGCAGCGATTGATGCCGGCGAAGATGTTGACCAGCACGGCTTTGACCTTGGAGTCGGACAGCACGAGCTTGAGCGCGGTGGCGATGCGCTCGGGCGAGGCGCCGCCGCCGACATCGAGGAAGTTCGCCGGCGTGCCGCCGGCATGTTTGATCATGTCCATCGTGGCCATGGCGAGCCCTGCGCCGTTGACGATGCAGCCGATCTCGCCGTCGAGCCCGATGTAATTGAGATTGTGCTCGGCGGCCTGCGCCTCGCGCGGATCTTGCTGCGAGGGATCGTGCATGTCCGCGACGTTGTGGCGGCGGAACAGCGCGTTGTCATCGAACGACATCTTGGCATCGAGCGCGAGCACACGGTCGTCCTTGGCGACGACCAGCGGATTGATCTCGAGCATGATGGCGTCGCAATCGCGGAAGGCGCGATAGGCATTCATGATGGTGGAGACCGCGCTCTGCGCCTGCTTGATGCTCAAGCCGAGCTGGAAGGCGAGCTCGCGCGCCTGGAAGGCCTGCAGGCCCACGGCCGGCTCGACCACCACCTGTAGGATGGCCTCAGGCTCGTTCCGGGCGATCTCCTCGATCTCCATGCCGCCGCGCTGCGAGGCGATGACGCGGATGCGCTCGGCCTTACGATCGAGCACGTAGCCAAGATAAAGCTCCCGGTCGAAGGGCTCGGCCACCTCGATATAGACGCGCTGCACCGGCTTGCCCTCAGGTCCGGTCTGAATAGTGACGAGACGCTTGCCCAGCAGATTGGCGGCAGCGTCGCGCACCTCGTGATAGGTCTTGCATAATTTGATGCCACCGGCTTTGCCGCGTGCGCCGGCGTGGATCTGCGCCTTCACCGCCCAGTTCCAGCCTCCAAGCTCGGTCGCCGCATAAACTGCCTGATCGGGACTGAAGGCGACAGCGCCCTTTGGCACCGGCACACCGAAGCTCGCCAGCAATTCCTTGGCTTGATACTCGTGAACGTCCACAGTCTCCTCCCTTAATTGGGTGTGGCGGGGCTCGGCCCCGGGTTCCTCAACTCACTTTGCCTCTAACAACTCCGTAGGCCTTCTGGGTCGCCGCTTCGGCCCCGGCCAGAAGCTCGTTCAATTCCTTGAGCTTGGCGTCGGCAAAAGGCTTATCCGTTATCATTCTTGCATTGGTCAAAACATTCAAGGCGGCGCTTCGCAGTGCAGCATAGCCGGCGAGCACGCCGACGCCCGCATCCGAGATCACGTTAAGATTGCCCTTATCCGACGCGATGGCGGCGAGGTCGATCACCTCGCGCGCCGCGCGGGCGCAAGCGAGCGGGACGTCGGTGGCGAGCTTGAGCGCGGACTGGATGGCCTTGTCGCGGGCGGCCTTGTCCGCATCGGTCTCTTTCGGCATGCCGTAGGCGCCCATCACCGCATCGAAGGCCCTCACGTCGTCCTGGATCATGCCGGTGAGCTTCTTGCGCAGCGCCTCGGTCTTGCCGAGCACGTCCTTCATCTCGGCTTCGACATCGGCATATTTCTTTTTGCCGATGGTCAAGTTGCACACCATGCTGACAAGCGCGGCACCCATGGCGCCGATGATGGCCGCGGCGCTGCCGCCGCCCGGCGTCGCCGCGCTGCTTGCCAGTTGATCGAGGAACGGCTCGATCGCGGTGTCCTTGATTTGCGCCATCAAGGCATCTCTTTCGCGAGGGCGTAGATCTCTTCGGCGTCGAACACGCCTTCGGAGCTTTCGAACAGCTTGCCGATGCAGGCACGGTGCAGCTTCAACTTGAGGCCGCCGATGCCGAGTGCGCCAAAGCAGATGACACCGTCGCGCTGCTTTCCCTTGTCGGTCGCTTCGATGCCCTCGAGGCCGAGCGGCGGTTGTGCGTTCACGTCGGCGACCGCCTCGATGGTCGAATTGTGCTCCCAATGCGAGGCCTTGAGCAGTTCGACGCCGATGGCGCCGGCCGCGAACACGACCTGAGCGCCCTCGACGTCCTTGGCACGCGCCGATTCGTCCGCGCCTTGCACCGGCTTGACCTTCACTCCGAAACGCGCCTCGATCGCTTGCACCGCCCTCTCGGCTCGCTCCTTCGAACGCGAGGTTAGGGAGACATCGGCACCTTCCTGGGCGAGCAGCGCCGCGGCGCGCATGCCGACAGGACCGGTGCCGGCCAGCACCACGGCTTTCTTGCCCTTGAGCTTCGTCGCCTTGGCGAGCAGCGCCACGCCGGCGGCCGCCGTGGTGTTGGAGCCGTTGGGATCGAGCATCACCGAGACGCGGAAGGGGCCAAAGAACTTCTTCTGCACGGCCTTGAGCAGCGCCTCGCCCTTGGCCATGTCACCGCCGCCGACGAAGATCGCCGTATTCTGCTTCTCCTTGCCGCCGCGCGTGAAGATGGTGCCGTCAACCAGCGCGCCGACATTGTCCGGCGTGACGTTGGCATAGCCGGTGACGCGGTCGGCACCGCCGTCATAGCCGACCACGGTATCGAACACGCTTGCATAAGGGTCTGTGTCGAACAGGAACAGAAGCTTCTTTATCTTCATTGGGTGCCCCTCACTCCAGGACGACATTCTGCGCCTTGCCCGCGACGAACGCCTCGATGTTGTCGATCAGCTGGTCGGCGAGAATCTGCATTGCCTCCTGGCTCGCCCAGGCGACATGCGGGGTGACGATCAGATTGGGGATGCTCGCATCGAGCAGGATGTTGCCGTCTTTCGGCGGCTCTTTGGTGAGCACGTCGAAGCCAGCGCCGGCGATGGTGCCGTTTCTCAACGCCTCGGCGAGAGCCGCCTCGTCGACCAACCCGCCGCGCGCCGTGTTGATGAGGATCGCAGTCGGCTTCATCTTCTTCAGCTCGGCGGCGCCGATCATGTTCTTGGTCTGCGGCGTCAGCGGCATGTGCAGGGTGATGACGTCGCTCTCCTTGAGCAGGGTGTCGAAGTCTACCAGTCCCGGTTGCGGGACGATGTCGTAGGGAAGCACGCGCATGCCGAGCGCCTGCGCCCGCTTGCCGACCTCCTTGCCGATCGCGCCGTAACCGACGACGCCCATGGTCGAGCCGGCGATATCGCGAATGGGATGATCGAAGAAGCAGAATTGCTGCGACTTGTTCCAACGGCCATTATGCACGTCCTTGACATACGCAAGCAGATTGCGCCGGAGCGCAAACATCAGCGCCACGACATGCTCAGGCACGGTGTTAAAGGCGTAGTTGCGGATATTGACGACGGTGATGCCGTTCTCTTTGCAGTAGGCCTTGTCGACAACGTCGGTGCCGGTAGCGGCGACCGCGATCAGCTTCAGCTTGGGCAGCTGCTTCAAGGTGTCGGCCCGCATTGGCACCTTGTTGATAATGGCGATGGAAGCGTCCTTCAGGCGCTCGACGATCTCGTCGGGCGTCCAGGTTGACTGATATTCCTTATAGCTGTGCGGGAAATTCGGCTTGCGCACATTGGCGCCGACCGACTCTCGATCGAGGAACACGATCGCGTGCTGCACTGAACTTGAACCCCTAGTTTGCTCCGCCGGCCCAGCCCGGCACAACATGCCTCGCCTTCCCCCGGCGCCTAGCTGAAAAAGCCGCCAGGAGTCTTGACCAAAATCAAATCGAGCGAGACCGGGCTTGTTCGCCACCCGACCCGCGTTTCCTGCCCTATTCGGCGGCGATCTTCGTTTCGCGCGCTTGCGAAGCTCCGCGGAACTCCGCCTGCGCCGCCGCTACTCCAGACCCCAGCTCGACCTCGATGCCGACATCGCGCATGGCCATTTCGGCCCCGGAGATGGCACCGAGCAGCATCAATTCGTTGAGATCGCCGAGATGACCGATGCGGAACAGCTTGCCGGCCATCTGCGAGAGTCCCGCGCCGAGCGCGAGGTTGTAACGGCGATAGGCGCGGTCGATCACGTCGGCGCCGTTAAAGCCGCGCGGCACCATGATCGCGCTCACGGTGTCGGAATGCCATTTCGGCTCCTTGGCGCAGAGATTGAGGCCCCAGGCCCTCACGGCCGCGCGCGTTCCGGCGGCTAGATGGCGATGCCGAGCGAACACATTGTCGAGCCCCTCCTCCTGGAGGATGGCGAGCGACTCGCGCAGCCCGTGGAACAGCATCACGGCGGGCGTATAGGGGAAATAGCCGGTCGCGTTCGCCTTCATATGGTCGGTGAACTCGAAATAGCCGCGGCGGCACTTGGCGTCCTTCATCTGGCCGAGCGCCTTCTGGCTGGCGCAGATAATGCCGAGGCCGGCGGGGAGCATCAGGCCCTTCTGCGAGCCGGTGATGGCGAAGTCGACGCCCCACTCGTCCATGCGGAAATCGATGCTGGCGATCGAGCTCACGCCGTCGACATAGAGCAGAGCCGGGTGGCCTGCGGCGTCGATGGCGCGACGCACAGCGGCGACATCGCTGGTCACGCCGGTCGCCGTCTCGTTATGGACCACCATGACGCCTTTGATCTCGTGCGCCTTGTCGGCGCGGAGCGCCTCCTCGATGCGGTCAGGATTGACGCCGGTGCCCCACTCCTCCTCCTGAACGATGACGTCGAGGCCGTGCCGGCGGGCAAGCTCGATCCAGAGATGGCTGAATTGGCCGAAGCGCGCGGCAAGCATCTTGTCGCCGGGAGAGCGCGTGTTGGTCAGAGCCGCTTCCCAGGCGCCGGTGCCGCTCGAAGGATAAATGACCACCTGGCCGTCGCGGGTTTTGAAGATCTTCTTGAGGTCTTCGAAGAGCGGCAAAGTAAGCTTGGGGAAGTCGGAGGAGCGATGGTCCTCCATGGCGACATGCATGGCGCGCAAGACGCGGTCGGGCACATTGGTCGGCCCCGGCACAAACAAAAAGTTACGACCTGGCCTTCTTGCTCCAGCCATCGTTTCTCCCCTTGAGGATTTTGCCGGCTTTTGAACCGGATTCGGCCCACAACTCGCGAGAAAAGGGTGTTAGCGTTCGCGTGCGCGGCTTGCAACCCCTTTCAGCACTTAGAATAAACCGGCAATGCGGCCGTCGGCCGCAAGCTCGATATTGTTGGCGGCCGGCACCTTCGGCAGACCCGGCATGGTCATGATGTCGCCGCAGATCACCACGACGAACTCAGCGCCCGCCGAAAGCCTCACCTCCCGGATGGGAATGATATGGCCCAGGGGCACGCCCTTGGCATCGGGATTGGTGGTGAAGCTATATTGAGTCTTGGCGACGCAGATCGGGAACTTGCCGAAACCTTCCTTCTCCAGCTCGGCAAAGCGATCCCTGACGCTTTTGTCGGCGGTAATGTCTTCGGCGCCATAGATCTCCTGGGCGATGGTGCGGGTCTTGTCCCACAGCGACATGCCATCGGGATAAAGCGGCCTGAAGTCGCTCGGTTTTTCCTCGATGGTGCGCACCACGGTCTTGGCCAGCTCGACCGCGCCGGCGCCGCCTTGCGCCCAATGATCGGCCATCACGCAATCGGTGCCGGCTGTCGCGCAGAGACGCTTCAGCAGCGTGATCTCGGCGTCGGTGTCGCTCGAGAAGCGATTGACGGAAACCACCACCGGGACGTGGTATTTGCCCACGTTCTCGATATGCCGCTCGAGATTGGCGAAGCCCTTCTCCAGAGCTTGAAGGTTCTCCTTCTTGAGATCGTCCTTGGCGACGCCCCCATGCATCTTGAGCGCGCGGATGGTGGCAACGATCACGACGCAGTCGGGCTTCAAGCCGGATTTGCGGCATTTGATGTCGAAGAACTTCTCCGCCCCGAGATCGGCGCCAAATCCCGCTTCCGTCACCACATAGTCGCCGAGCTTCAGCGCCGCCTTGGTGGCGATCACCGAGTTGCAGCCATGGGCGATATTGGCGAAGGGCCCGCCATGGATGAAGGCAGGATTGTTCTCCAGTGTCTGCACCAGATTGGGCGCAAGTGCATCCTTGAGCAGGGCTGCCATGGAGCCGGCGGCCGACAAATCCTTGGCGGTGACGGGCTTCTTGTCGCGCGTCTGGCCGATCTGAATTTGGCCTAGGCGACGCTGGAGGTCGGCAAGGTCGGACGCGAGGCAGAAGATGGCCATGACCTCAGACGCCACGGTGATGTCGAAGCCCGCCTCGCGCGGGAAGCCGTTGGCGGCGCCCCCGAGCGAGGTGACGATCGAGCGGAGGGCACGGTCATTCATGTCGACAGCGCGGCGCCAAGTGACGCGGCGGGTGTCGATGTCGAGCTTGTTGCCCCAATAGACATGGTTGTCGATGAGCGCCGCGAGCAGATTGTTGGCGGCGCCGATGGCATGGAAATCGCCGGTGAAGTGGAGGTTGATATCCTCCATCGGCACGACTTGCGCGTAGCCGCCGCCGGCCGCGCCGCCCTTCACCCCGAAGCAGGGCCCGAGCGAGGGCTCGCGAATGCAGATGATGGCCTTCTTGCCGATCTCGTTCAGGGCATCGCCAAGCCCGACCGTGGTCGTGGTCTTGCCTTCGCCGGCAGGGGTAGGCGTGATGGCGGTGACGAGAATGAGCTTGCCGTCGGGCCTGCCTTTCAGCGAGGCGATATAGTCGAGAGAGACCTTGGCCTTGTAATGCCCGTAGGGAATCAGGTCTTCGGCGTCGATATCGAGCTTGTCCTTGGCCACTTCGAGGATCGGCCGCATCTTGGCGGCTTGGCTGATCTCGATATCCGACTTTGGATTCTTGTGCTGATCGTCTGAACGCCTGCCCGGTTTTTCGGCAGTTTCACGCGGTTGAACTGACATGACTCCTCGGTCCCAGGGCTTACGGCTTGGTTTGCAAAAGGAATGGGCAAACTAATTCATTCGCTTGCCTTATTGCAATCGTCTGTGCAGGTTCAGCGGCCTTGAAGGGGAGGATAAGCCTCACAATGAAGCCTGAAGCGCTGCTCAAGGCCATGTTCCAGGCCGCGGTCGACGCCGCGCTACCGTCGCTCTGCGTGCCGGCTTACCTGCCGAAGCGGCCGAAGGGCCGCACCATCGTGATCGGCGCGGGCAAAGCGTCAGGCGCGATGGCCAAAGCGCTCGAAGACGCCTGGGAAGGCCCGATCGAGGGTCTGGTGGTGACGCGCTACGGCTATCGCGTTCCGACCGAGCGGCTGGAGGTCGTCGAGGCGGCGCACCCGGTCCCTGACGCGGCGGGTCGCGAAGCCGCGCGGCGCATCTTCGAGCTGGTGCAAGGGCTGACCAGAGACGATCTCGTGCTCTGCCTTATCTCGGGCGGGGGCTCCGCGCTCCTTGCGCTGCCGCCCGAAGGCATCACGCTCGAAGACAAGCAGGCGGTGAACAAGGCACTGTTGAAGAGCGGCGCCACCATCTCGGAGATGAATACGGTGCGGAAGCATCTCTCCGCCATCAAAGGCGGACGGCTCGCCGCTGCCGCCTACCCTGCGAAGGTCGTGGCGCTGATGATCTCCGATGTGCCGGGCGACGATCCCTCGATCATCGCCTCTGGTCCCACGGTGCCCGACCCCTCTACCAACGAGCATGCGCTCGGCATCATCGAGAAATACGGCATCGACGTGCCGAAGGCCGTGATCGAGCGGCTAAAGAAGGCGGATGAGACGCCGAAGCCAGGCGACAAGCGGCTCGCATCCGTCGACAACATCATGATCGCGACCCCGCAGGCCTCGCTCGAAGCTGCGGCCGAGGTCGCGCAAAAGGCGGGGATCGAGCCGGTCATCCTCGGCGATTCGATCGAGGGCGAGTCGCGCGACGTGGCTCTGGTGCATGCCGGCATCGCGCGGCAATGCGCGTTGCGCGGGCAGCCGGAGAAGCCGCCATGCGTGCTGATTTCGGGCGGCGAGACCACGATCACGCTAAAAGGCAAGGGCAAAGGCGGCCGCAACACCGAGTTCCTGCTCGCGCTCGCCATCGCGCTCGACGGCATGAAGGGCATTTACGCCATCGCCGGCGACACTGACGGCATCGACGGATCGGAGGACAATGCCGGCGCGCTGATCTATCCCGATACGCTCGCGCGTGCCGCCAAGGCTGGCATCAACGCCAAGGCGATGCTCGCCGACAACGATCCCTGGACCTTCTTCAATGCCATCGGCGACCTCTTGGTGACGGGTCCGACGCTGACCAACGTCAACGACTTCCGCGCCGTGCTGATCGAAAAGGCGCCTTGACGGCAACCTAGTCACCCAACTAGCTAAGATCGCTTGTAGGAGCGGAGACAGAGAGCGGAGACACGCATTGCCCAAGTTCGATGACAAGGAAGGTTCGCACGAGCCCGAAAGCTTGACCGCGACCGCGCATCTCCCGGGACTCGATATCGAGATCGTGCATCGCCGCTTTCCCGACGAGGATGCGGAGCAAATCTCGATCACGCTCAAGGCCGTCCCCTCGTTCGACGCCTTCGGCCGGTATTTGGAGACGATGAATCCATTCGCCCTCTGGGTTCAGGCCATGCAGCTCGCATGGTTCCCCTGGCTGCAAGCGGCGCGCGCCGCTTCGCGGCCTTATATCGCACAACTGCCTAAGCCGGGCTCCGGGCGCTAGCCGACGAGAACGTCCTGCCTTTGCCCTTCGCTTACCGCGCGAGCGGCCGGCATTTGCAGCACGGTCGCATGCTGGCCTTCGCACAGCTCGTTCAACAGAACGATCGTCCCATCCGGAAACTCGAGCGCATCATGATGGGTGTTGGGCTGGCCCATGTTGACCTGCCGAAACTGCGCCACCTTGAACGCGAATTGACGCTTGGGGCGAAAGACGCGAACGGGCTCGCATCGCACGTCCTTGTCGAAAACGAGTTCTGTGCCGGGAAGCAGGCATACGGCCACGTTCCGGTCCTCGACCGAAGCGAAACCGCGCGTAGCTGAGCCGACAAAGCTCGTGGATACCAGCTTCTCGCCGAGCCTCGCGGGGCGGGACGCGACGAGCTGCAGGCTATAGTCACACATCGACGTTACTCCAACTGAACTCCCCGCCGCCGCTATCTTACCAAGGCAAAATGGTGATCTTTTGGCCGCCCCGCGGAGCGGCTAGACCGCGCGGCGCAAGCCCACCGCTTCTCCTGCGGCCACACGCGCGAAGGTTTCCCGCGACATCGGCGGCTGCGGCCCCTGCGCTTGCGGCTGCGGCGCCGATTGCGAGCCACTATGCCGGCGGTGCTCGATATTGATCAGCGTCTTGACCGCCTCAAGCTCGGACCGGAGATCTTGGAGTCGGGTATTGTGTTCGTCGGTCAGCTGCTCGACGAATTTGTCGAACTGAACCTGGGCCGTTCTGATTTGCTCGCCAATGACGCCGGCACGCTCTTGCAGGTCGCTTCGGATATCGCGCATTGTTTTGCCCCCGCGCTTGCTTGGGATGATCTCGCCCAAACTGCCAAGTCGCGCGGCGGTTCCCTGCGCGGGCACATCGTCAGGGTACGGCTGTTACTTCCGGGCAACAGCTCAGGCCGAGGTCTTTCTCTTGCGGCCGGCGATGTCTTTGCGCAGCGCCGCCACCTCGGCCCTTAACTCCTGAATTTCGCGTAAGAGCGGCGCGGTCTCGTCATGCATCATCTCGGCTTCGGCCTTTTGGTGCTCCTCCTGCATTGCGTTGACGATGATGCCGATGAAGAGGTTGAGAACCCAGAAGGTGGTGATGACGATAAAGGGAATGAAGAAGAGAAGCGCATAAGGGTGCTTTTCCATGACGGGATTGACCACGTCGTTGGTCCAGCCTTCGAGCGTCATGATGGTGAAGAGCGTATAGAGCGAGGCACCGAGCGTTCCGAACAGGTGGGGATAGTCCTTGCCATAGAGATTCACCGCCATGACCGCGCTCACATAGAAGACAAGGCCGATCAGGAGCAGGATCGAGCCCATGCCGGGCAGCGCGCCGATCAGGCCGCCGACCACACGCTGCAAGGCGGGGACGGCGGTGATCAGACGCAAGAGCCGCAGCACCCGCAAGGCGCGCAATACCGAGAAGGCGCTGGTGGCGGGAGCGATGGCGATACCCACCACGAACACGTCGAAGATGTTCCAGCCGTCGCGAAAGAAGGCGCCGCGCTGAACGATGAAGCGCGCGAGAATCTCCAGCACAAAGATGGCGATGATGATGCGGTCGATCGCCGTAAGGAGCGGACCGAAGCGCGCCATCACGCTTTCGCTCGTCTCGAGCCCCAGCGTCACAGCGTTGAAGACGATGAGCGCCATGATGAAGCGCTCGGTTCGCGGGTCCTGAACGACCTTGCGCAGCCAATCCATGATGGCCCCCAAACCTGACCCTTTCCCCTTCGCGGCCGATCTTAACGCGGACTACGCAACAAGGAAGCCCGCCGCGCATTTTTGCACGGCGGGCTTGGCTGTCGCAGAGCTTAGGGGGGCCTAGCTCGGCAGCAGCACGGTGTCGATGACGTGGATCACGCCGTTCGACTGAACCACGTTTTGGAGAGTGATCTTGGCGGCGCCGCCTTTGGCATCCCACACCCAGATCACGCCATCTTTGACCTCGACGGTGAGGTCTTCACCCTCGACGGTCTTCAGCATGGTCTTCCCGCCGTCCTTCTGCGCCGCGGCCATGAGATCCCCGGCGGTAAGACGACCCGGAACGACGTGATAGGTCAGAACCTTCGTGAGCTGACCCTTGTTCTCAGGCTTGAGCAAGGTGTCGACGGTGCCCGCCGGCAATTTGGCGAAGGCGTCGTTGGTCGGCGCGAACACCGTGAACGGACCTTTGCCCGAGAGCGTCTGCACGAGGCCCGCAGCCTTGACGGCGGCCACCAGCGTGGTGTGGTCCTTCGAATTGACGGCGTTCTGGACGATGTTCTTCGAGGGGAACATCGGAGCGCCTCCAACCGTCACCGGAATGTCCTTGGCGAAGGTTGGAACGGCGGTAAGAGCTGCGAAAACGAGGCCAGCGGCAGCCACGCTGGACAGAGCGAACTTAGCGAACTTCATGACATCCTCCTGGATGGGGGTGGTCCCTTGCGGGGGTTTACGGGCGGAGCTACGGAGGATGCGCTTCGCCGGATGCAGCGCGGGGCGCAGCTTTCGCATTGACGTTTTCGTGATCGGCTGCTTAGCGAATTAAAGCGCGGCGAGCTTGCCGTTGGCGATCACCGGGCCGGTCGGCTGGCCTGTGGGCGAGCCGCCGGGCGGCTCGACCGAGACGGCGAGGATCGCCTCATTGTTGACCTTGGAGAGCAGATCCTTGGGCACGCTGATGGTTACGGGACGGCTGGGATCGATCAGGCCGAGCGAATGCGGCTTCTCGCCGGCGGGAATGAGCCAAAGCTCAAACGCCTTCTGCTCCTGCGGGCTTAAGAGCGCGGCGGGCACGATAGTGAGATTGCCACCGCTCGAGCTCACGGCAGCGACGAAGCCGGTCTGGCCGCCTTCGGCATCGAGTTTCGCCACGAGCGGCGTGCCCGTCGGGGCAATCGCACCCACATAGATCAGCGCGGCGAGACAGGCGGCGGCAAGCGCGCTTGCGCCGAGCGCAAGCCCGCGCCAGAAGGCGAGGCTTCGCCAGATGCCGCCTTCGTCTTCCGCGCTCACGCCGGCGCCAAGCGCCGCCTCGATCCGAGCCCAACCATCGGCGGGGGGCTGGACCGGATGAATCCCTTCGGCAAGAACGCCGAGCCGCTCCTCCCAGAAGGCGATCTCACGGGCGAAGGCGGGATCACGCAAAGCGCGAAGCTCGCAACGCCGTCGTTCACGCGCATCGAGCACGCCAAGCACATATTCGGCGGCGGTCGGCGGACCGCGTTCGTCCTCGTCTCTTGCGCCAATGTCGCTCATCGCTCGAGACACTCTCTGAGTTTGGCGAGGCCGCGCCGGATCCAGCTCTTCATCGTGCCAAGCGGAACGCCGGCGCGCTTGGCCAGAACCTCGTAAGTCAAACCATCCATGAACGCCGAGCGGATGGCCGCGGACTGGCGGCGCTCGAGTTCGTCGAGGCAGCCACTCAAGCGGCCCCTCTCCTGCTCCGCCTCGAGCAGGTCGGAGGCGAGCGGCAGGGGATCGGAAACATTCTCGGCAGCCTCGATCGGCTCGTTCAGCCTGGACGCGCTGCTCGAACGCGCGCGGTCGATCGACCGGTTCCGCGCGATGGCGACCAGCCAACTGATCGGGCTCGCACGGCCCTCGTCGAAAGCGGCGGCCTTCCGCCAAACTGCAATGTAAACGTCCTGCAACACGTCCTCTGCCTCACTGCGGTCATTCAATATACGGAGGCAGACGCCAAAAAGCTTCGCGGCAGTCATGTCATAGACGAGGCGAAGCGCCGCCCGATCGCCGCCGGCGCGACGCGATTGAGTGCCGCAGAAAGCTGCTTACGCCTTGCGTCGGCGTCCATGGCTGGTCGCCCTAGCGAGGGGAGGTCAAAAGAGAGCCCTTTCATAGCGCGGTATTTGCGCCACAGCGAATCGCAATTTCCCAGTTGCGAATTGGAACAAGGGCGCTACTCTTCCCGGTCGATGCGGCCTCGCCGCAATCTCCGATTCGGCTGTCAATGAGTGCCCGTTGCGGCTTCTGGGGTTGGGGTCTCCTCGGGGCGTGTGATCCACGTGCCACGGAACAGTCGAAATTGGATTGACTATGGGGCGTGGCCGTTCCCCGGGGGTTGGGGTGGCCGTCATCATTGCGTGAGCGTCCTGGCCGCATTTCGCGGCGCGCGGAAGGGCGTGACGCGCGAGGGCCAATTGATGAGGGGAACAGGGATGACGCTGCGGCGTGCCGGTCTAGGCCTCCTCGTCGGAGCCGTCTTGCTGGCACCGACGTCCGCCTCTGCCGGGCCCGCGCTCGTGTTCGAGCCCTATAACGGCACCGTGTTCTACGCCGAGGATCCGGACGCGCAGTGGTTCCCGGCTTCCCTCACCAAACTGATGACGGCTTATGTCGCCTTTCAGGCCATGAAGGCGGGCACCGTCAGCCCGCAAACCAAGGTCACCTGCTCGCAAAAGGCTTCGATCCAGGCGCCTTCCAAATTGGGGCTTCCAGTCGGCGGCACCATTGACCTCGACACCGCCCTCAAAGTGCTCATCGTCAAATCAGCCAACGACGTTGCCGTCATGATCGCCGAGGCGGTCGCCGGCAGCGAGGAGGCCTTCGTGCAGCGCATGAACGACGCGGCGCAACGCCTCGGTATGACCCGTAGCCATTTCGCCAATCCCAACGGGTTGCCTGACGAGCGGCAGGTCACCACCGCACGCGATCTCGCGAAGCTCACGCGCGCCATCATCATCGAGTTCCCGGAGCACGCCGATCTGTTCACCACCATCGAAGTGCAGGTGGGGAAGAAGGTCTTGCGCACGCATAACGGTCTCCTGGTCAGTCTGCCGGGCGCCGATGGCATGAAGACGGGCTTCATTTGCGAGTCGGGATTCAACGTCGTGGCAAGCGCGACGCGTGACGGCCGCAAGCTGGTTGCCGTCGTGCTCGGCGAGCAGTCGGTCGCCACCAGACGTGTGCGTGCCACCGACCTCCTGGAGAACGGCTTCAAACGCTATTTCTGGAAATCGCTGTTCGGCACGAGCATCGACGGCCTTGCCATCCAAGCTTCTCTCACCGACGGTCCGGCGCATTTGAAAGATGCCATCTGCGGCGCGCCTCCTCGCAAGAAACCCGCGCGCACGGTCAAGCGCAAGGGTGGCTCGAAGAAGCGCAGCACCGTCAGCACCGGCGCTAATTGAGCAGGCTTCGCATCAGGTCTGTGCGCCTCGCCACAGCGGCTCTCGTCCTGGCTTTGGCTCAAATTCCCGCCTACGCCGCGGAGCCGCCGGACAATGTCGCCGAGGCAGTTGCCAACGCCGATCTGGCCTGCAAGGACCAGAACGGCAAGCCCAATCATGACGCGGTGCTCAAGGTCGGGGATCTGAATGCCGACGGCGGCGAAGATTGGATCGCCGACTACTCGAAGCTTAAATGCGAAGGCGGCATCAATCCGCTCTGCAGCAATGACGGCTGCACGCTGCAAATCTATCTGTGGGACGGCGGGACCCAGTGGGATCTGCTGTTCGAGGACCTGGTGAAGAGCTACAAGCTTGGCAAGAACGGCGGCAAGCCGATGCTCTACGTCACCACGAGCGGCACGCCTTGCAACAAGCCTGTGGCCGAAACCTGCAAATGGACCTACCGGCTCGAAAAGGACGCGATCGTCCCGGTCAACACCGACGGCGACCACTAACCGCAGCTAGGACGCCGTTACTGGGGCGGCGATAGCGGCCTCGATGACGGCGATGGCCTCGGGCGATGCCCAGTCCGCCGGGCCGACCAGACGGGCGATCTCCTTGCCGTTGCGGTCGACGACCAGAGTGGTCGGCATGCCGACCGCTTTCAGCTCGGCGAACAGCTTGCCCGAGGGGTCGGTATAGAGCGCGAGGTGGTCGGCGCCGGTCTCCTTCAGGAAGGATGCCGCTTTGTCTGGTCCGCCCTTGTCGATATTCACCGCCACCACGGCGAAATCCTTGCCGCCGAGCTTGGTCTCGAGCTTGTCGAGCGCCGGCATCTCCTCGCGGCAGGGTACGCACCAGGTGGCCCAGATATTGAGGAGGACGACCTCACCCTTGAAGTCGGCGAGGGACTTGGGCTTGCCGTCCTTGTCGGCGAAGGTGACCTTGGGCAGGTCGAGCGGCTTCGGCCTGACCAAAAGCGGAGCCATGGGGCCCTTGTTGAGGCCGGCTAGAGGTCCGATTCCAGTAACCGTTCCCCCCGAAGTCGCTTCCGAAACCGCGCTCTCGCCATTGTCAGAAGGGGCAAAACTCAAATATACCGTGCCGAACCCGGCAATCGCCGCAAGGATTGCAGCGACGAGATAGATGGCCGGCGACGCAGCGCTGTCGCGTGCTTTGCGTTTGCTCACGTCTTCCCGCTCACCTTTAGTCTGGCCCAGGCTACGACCATGACGAACACCATGTGGGGCGGCCGCTTCGGCGCAAACCCCGCCCAAATCATGGAGGACATAAACGCCTCCATCGACTTCGACAAGCGGCTGTGGCGCCACGATATTCTCGCCTCGAAGGCCCATGTCGCAATGCTTGGCGCGACCGGCATCATCACCGCCAAAGACGCCGAAGAGATCGCACGCGGGCTCGAAAAGGTCGAGGCCGAGATTGAGTCCGGCGCGTTCAAATTTTCGCGCGCGCTTGAGGACATTCATTTGAATGTGGAGAACCGCTTGCGCGAGCTGATCGGCCCGGTGGCCGGCAAGCTGCATACTGCGCGCTCGCGCAACGATCAGGTCGCGACCGATTTCAGGCTTTATGTGCGCGACGAACTTGGTGCGATCGATGCCGCACTGGCCAAGCTCCAGCTTGCGCTCGCGAAGAAGGCGCTTGCGCATGCAAGTCTGGTGATGCCCGGCTTCACGCATTTGCAGACGGCGCAGCCGATCACCTTCGGGCATCATCTGCTCGCCTATGTCGAGATGCTTGGCCGCGATAGAGGCCGCTTTGCCGATGCGGCCAAGCGGCTGAACGAATCTCCGCTCGGCGCCGCGGCCCTTGCCGGCACGTCCTTCCCGATCGACCGGGAGGCGACGGCGCGCGCGCTTGGCTTCGCGCAACCCGCAGCCAATTCGCTCGACGCGGTGTCGGACCGCGACTTCGCGCTCGAGGCGCTTGCCGCGTCCTCAATCTCAGCCATGCATCTGTCGCGGCTCGCCGAGGAGATCGTCAACTGGACCTCCCCGCAATGGGGCTTCGTACGGCTCTCGGACAAGTTCACCACCGGCTCATCGATCATGCCGCAGAAGCGCAACCCCGACGCGGCGGAACTGGTGCGCGCCAAAACCGGGCGCATCGCCGGCGCCTTCCAAACGCTTCTGATGGTGATGAAGGGACTCCCCCTCGCCTACGCCAAGGACATGCAGGAGGACAAGGAGCCGGTGTTCGACGCGCTCGAGGCGCTCAAGCTCGGCATCGCCGCCATGACCGGCATGGTCGAGGACCTCGAGCCCGACGCCAAGACCATGAAGCGCGCGGCTGCCGCCGGCCATTCGACGGCGACCGACCTCGCCGATTGGCTCGTGCTCAAGCTCGGGCTCCCATTCCGGGAGGCGCATCACGTCACCGGCAAGATCGTGGCCTTGGCCGAATCAAAGGGCTGCGACCTCAAAAAACTGCCCCTTTCGGACCTTAAATCGGTGGAGAAGCGGATTACCGAGGAGGTCTATTCGGCGCTCGATGTCGCAGGATCGGTGAAAAGCCGCACCAGCTATGGGGGAACCGCGCCCGCAAACGTCAAACGGGAGGCGAAAAGGTGGATAAAGCGTTTGGAGAAGGACGCCCAAACGGGATAAAAGGATAGGTCAAAGGCCTGGAAAAAGGCCGAGGGACAGGGGCACGACCATGGGAAGCGCGTTGCGCATCCTTTTAACGCTTGTGCTGGTGGCGGCCATCGGCCTTTCGGCTTGCGGACGCCGCGGCTCGCTGGACCGGCCGACGCCCTCTTACCCCGAGACCAAAGCCGATCCATCCACGAAAATGTCGAGAGCACCCGACCGTAAGCTTTGGATCGACTGGCTGTTACAATAGACCTTCCCGCATATGCACCATTTCGCCTATCGGCGCGGCGTGTCCCACAAGAATGTGCTCCACGCCGAGGAGGTCGACCTTGACGATCTCGCCACCGTCGTAGGGACTCCCTTCTACTGCTACTCATCGGCCACGCTTGAGCGCCATTACCGCGTCTTCGCCGACGCCTTCGCCGGTGCCCCCGATACGCTTGTCTGCTATTCGGTCAAGGCGAACTCCAATCTCGGTGTGCTAGCCACACTCGGCCGGCTCGGCGCCGGCATGGATGTCGTGTCGGAGGGCGAACTGCGGCGCGCGCTCGCCGTCAAGATCGCGTCCGAGCGGATCGTGTTCTCGGGCGTTGGCAAGACGCGCGATGAGATGGCGTTCGCGCTGCAAGCCGGGATCTTTGCGTTCAATGTCGAGTCGGAGCCCGAGCTTAGGGCGTTGAGCGAGGTTGCGACAGGGATTGGGCGGTCGGCTCGCATCGCTGTCCGCGTCAACCCTGATGTCGACGCCAAGACCCACCACAAGATCGCGACGGGCAAGGCCGAAAACAAATTCGGCGTGCCCTTCGAGCAAGCGCCGAGCCTCTACGCGCTGGCGAGCAAGCTCCCCGGCATCGAGGTCTCAGGCGTGCACATGCATATCGGCAGCCAGATCACCGATCTCGCGCCCTTCCGGAATGCATTCGCACTTCTGCATGAACTGGTTGCCGATCTGCGCGGCAAGGGCTTTGCCATGTCCTTCGTCAATCTCGGCGGCGGGCTCGGCATCCCCTATCGCAACGATCAACCCTTCCCTCCCCTCCCCGTCGACTATGCGCGGCTCGTGCAAGAGGAAGTCGGAGGGCTGGGCTTGAGGCTCCTGTTCGAGCCGGGGCGCATGATCGCGGGCAATGCCGGCGTCCTCGTCACGCGCGTGCTCTATGTGAAGCAGGGCGCTGACAAGACCTTTACCATCGTGGATGCCGGGATGAACGATCTGATGCGGCCCACTCTCTACGACGCCTATCACGAGATCATCCCCGTGATTGAGCCGGCTCCGGGCACGCGGAGGATCGTTACCGACGTGGCCGGTCCGGTGTGCGAAACCGGCGATTATCTAGCCCTTGCCAGGGAATTGCCGGAACTTCGGGCGGGCGATCTCATTTCTGTGATGACGGCTGGCGCCTATGGCGCGGTCTTAGCTTCCGAGTATAACTCTAGGCTTCTGGTGCCGGAGGTGCTGGTCGCCGGAAACCGTTACAGCGTCACAAGGCCAAGGCCCGATTACGACGACATGCTGGCCAAGGAGCGGCTGCCCAACTGGCTTTAACTTTGGCTTGCCAACAAGCCTCGCTTTCGCCCGCTTCGCTCCCCAACTTATCCTCGTGTCCTCAAGCCTTCGTGCTAAACAATGAAGACGATGCGATCCATTTTTCGATCGAAGAGAACATCGCCGCACACCGCGGACGACAAAGCCCTCACCAACGGCTTCGAGCGCCGCGTGCGCTTGAGCTGGCTCGCGCTTCTTGGTGAGCGCGTTTGGGAGGCCTTGCTCTGGCCCTTCCTTGTGGTGGCGTCGTTCCTCGTCATCTCGCTGCTCGAACTGTGGAGCTATCTCCCGCCGCTTGCGCATCGCGTATTGCTCGGCGGCTTCGGGCTTGCGCTCATCGTCTCGTTCTTGCCGTTGATCAGGCTCTCGCTCCCGACAAGACAGGAGGCCTTGAGGCGGCTCGAGCGGAACGCCGGGATTAGGCACAGGCCCGCCTCGTCCTACGAGGATCGCCTCGGGACCACGCCGCCCAGGGAGACTGCGGCGCTTTGGGCTATGCATCGCGAGCGGCTTGGCAAACTCATCGCGAAGCTCAAGCCCTCATGGCCAGCACCGCGCACCGACCGCAAAGACCCTTATGCCATCAGAGCGGCCTTGCTGCTCGCCGTCGTGGCGGCGTTGCTCGCCACAGGCGGCAATGTGCTCGACCGCCTGCGCGCCGCCTTCTCGCCCGCAGCCTCGAGCGCGCCGGCGCTGCTCAGGCTCGATGCTTGGGTGACGCCTCCCGTCTATACGGGCCTTGCGCCGATCGTGCTTGCCGATGGCAGCGAGCAGGTTGGAGCCGGATCTGAGTCTTTCCGCGCCCTGTCGGTTCCGGAGCGAAGCGAGCTGATCGTGCGCACGCATGCGCCGCAGGGCGAGACCGTGAGCCTCACCACCAGCCGCGACGGCGGCGGCGACGCCAAGACCATAGAGCCGAAGCAGGGCGGCAGCGCAGGGCTGGTCGAGTTCAACGTGGCGCTGAACGAGCCGATGAGCGCCGACGTGAAGATCGGCGGCCAGACCGTGTCCAAATGGCGCTTCGATCTGATCAAGGACCAAGCCCCCACCATCAACCTGATGGGCGCCCCGACCACGACGCCGCGGGGCGCCTTGCGCCTTGTGTTCCGTGCCGACGACGACAATGGCGTGGCGAGCGCGGAGGCGCGCTTCGCGCTCAGCGAGGGCGAGGAGAAGAACCTCGCGCCCTTGCCGGCCGAAGCCAAGGCCAAGGTCGATGCCGATCCGCTGCTGGAGCCCCCGGTGATGTCACTGCAATTGCCGCGTTCGAACGCCAAGCGCGTCGACGGCAAGGCGACGCAGGACCTGACCGCGCATCCCTGGGCTGGGCTGAAAGTGCGCATGACGCTCATCGCCCGCGACCAGGCGAACCAGACCGGCCAGAGCCAGCCTTATGAATTCGTGCTGCCGGAGCGGGCCTTCACCAAGCCGCTGGCCAGGGCCGTGGTCGAGCAGCGCAAGAAGCTCGTGCGCGATCCAAGCTCCCCCGACGCGGTGGCCGATGCGCTCGATGCGCTCACGCTCGGCGGCGACAAGGTCATCGACGACAGCGCCATCTATCTTGCCCTGCGCAACGCCTATTGGCGCTTGCGCAGCGACCAATCGCGTCAGGGAATCGCCAGCGTGGTCGACCAATTGTGGTCGGTGGCGCTGCGCATCGAGGAAGGCGATTTGCCGGAGGCGGAGCGCGCCGTGAAGCAGGCGCAGGATGCGCTGATGCAGGCGCTCCAGGAGAACGCCTCCCCCGACGAGATCAAGCAGCTCGTCGACGAGTTGCGTCAGGCGCTGTCGAAATATCTCCAGGCGCTCGCCTCGCAGCAGCAAGACAAAGGCAATATGCAGCCGCAAGGTGGGCAGAACGGCGATCAGCTCGTGTCGCAGCAGGACCTCGACAAGATGCTGAGCAATATCCAGAAGCTCGCGCAGTCCGGCTCCCGCGAGATGGCTGAGCGCATGCTGTCGGAGCTGAAGGACATTCTCGATCGTCTCCAGACCGGCAATTTCGCCGAGAACGCCCAGCAGCAGCGTGCCGGGCGCATGATGAAAGACCTGAGCGACATCGTCTCCAACCAGCAGAAGCTGCTCGACGACACCTTCGCGGCCAAGCGCCAGCAGAGCTCGAGCAATGATGACGGCGAGCAGTTCGAGGTCAGCCCTCCCGGCCAGCCGATGGATTTCGGCCCGGGCATGAGCATGGCGCCGCTGTTCGAAAACTTGCCCGGCGAGGCGCAGCAAGGCGAGATGAAGGGACAGGGCGAGTCCGGCAGCCAGGCTGCGCCGCCCAACGCGAGCCAACTCGAAATGGGGCAACAGCCGCAAGGCCAGCGGCCCGGGCAGCATGCGAAGCTCGGCAGCCGCCAGCAGGAGCTACGCGACAGGCTGCAAAGTCTGATCGACCGCTTCCGCATCGAGGGCGGCGAGCCGCCCGACGAGTTCAAGGGCGCGCAAGAGGCGATGCGCGACGCCACGGAGGCGATCGACCAGGGCAATCTCGAAGGCGCCACGCAGCAGCAAAGCCTCGCGCTGGACAAATTGCGCAAGGGCGCGCAGTCGCTGGCCGAGCAGATGATGGAGAATGGCGAGTCACAAGCGAGCCAGGGGCCCGGCAATAACGGCCGCGACCCGCTCGGACGCCCCGACCGCTCGAACCGCCCCGATCTCGGCCTTTCGGTGAAAGTGCCCGACGAGATCGACATTCAAAGAGCGCGCGAGGTGCTGGACGAGCTGCGCCGCAGGCTGGGCGATCCTTCGCGTCCGACGATCGAGCTCGATTATCTGGAACGCCTGATCAAGCCGTTCTGATTTCCAGGCATCAGCCAAAATAGGCGATCAGCGCGACGACGCTGATCGTGCCCAGCGTGCCGAGATAGACGCCGACGAGCAGCCCTTCGGGCCACCAGTCCATTGCTTTGCTGCGCAGCGCCTGGACGATCACAACCGACGGAATGACGACCCCTATCAGTGCGGCGATGAGGGTGAGTGTCGTCATGGCGTTTTAACCTCACCGATGAAGGGAAGCTCGCGATAGCGGTGGGCGAGGTCCATGCCGTAGCCAACCACGAACACCGGCGGGCAACGAAAGCCGGTAAAATCGGGCTCGATCTCGGCCGCGCGCGGAACCTGCTTGTCGACCAGTACGCAAGCCCTAACCCGGCGTGCGCCGCTCTCCTCAAGCAATGCCTTGGCGAAATGCAGCGTTCGCCCTGAATCGAGAATGTCGTCCACGATCACGACGTCCCTCCCCGCCAGATCCGTCTTGACCCCGCGCAGCACTTTGACCTCGCCGGCGGAGATCGTTGCCGTGCCGTAGCTATCAAGAAAGATGAAATCGATCTCGGGCTTGAGCCCCTCGCGGTGAAGCGCCCTGATTAAATCAGCGGCGAAGATGAAGCTCCCCTTCAGGATCGACACGATGACGAGGTCCGACGGCGACGATGCGGCAATATCGTGCGCCAGAGCATCGATCCTCTCGGCGATTTGCGCGGCGCTGTAGAGCGGCGTGACGGTCTCGGCCGCCGCAAGCTCGCCCATGCTATTCCGCCTTGGCGAAGCGCACCTTGACGCTGCGGACGTTGCTCGGGGGCGCGGGAATCTGCCGCAAGAACGGAGCGTGCTCCCCTCCCGCAAGCTGCTCTGCGCCGACCTCGGTCGTCCATTCGGAGATTTCCGCGCCGCTCTCGTCACGCAGCGCGATGACCACGGTCGGCACATCGACCGGGCCCGAGGTGAGGTTCACCACGTCGCCCTGCACTTCGAGCACGGTCTGGCCGCCGTCGCTGGTCCAGCCATAGCGCACACCTTCGAAGGCGAGTCCCTGCGGTCCGACCGGCGCGCCGAACAGCGCATAGAGGCGCGAGGCACCCGGCAAAACCGACTGCACCGCCGAAGGCGCCAGCACGAGCGTGCCGATCACCGAGGCGACGACCAGGGCGAGCACGAGCCAGCCAATGGTGACCATCGAGGGGATGCGTCGCGGCTCCGGCTGCCCCCCGGGAAGAGCTTGCGCCGCCAAGGCTGGATCGATGCCCATCGCGGCATCGGCCATACTGGCGTCTCCCATACTGGCATCGCCCATGGAAGCGTCGCCCATGGATGCATCGCCCATGGAGGCGTCGGCCAAGCCGTTGCCCATGCCGGCACCCATCATGGCGTCGCCGTAGCGCGCCTCCATACCATCGCCCATGCTCGCGTCTGGCAAAGGCGGCGCCACGGGCGCTGCCGCGCGCCGTCCGGTCAGCCGCGCGAAAATTCCACCACCCTTCTCGGGTGGCGCGGCAGGTGGCGCCTCGGCCATCGCCTCGGCATTGATGCGTGCGAGTTGTGCAGCGAGATCGGCGTCGGTCACGCTTGGTGCGAAGCTTGGCTGAGGCGGGGGCGGCGCCGGCGGTGCCGATGGCGCGGACGGCGCGATACCGGCAAATCCGCTCAAGCCCGTATTGACGGCGGGGGGCTTAGGCGGAGGGGGCGGCGCCTGCGGAGGCCTTGCCGCTGGCGCAGCTTGCGGGCGTGGCGGCATCGGCATGCTTGGCTGCGGCGGCGGCGAGGCGACCGGAAGGGCCTGCCAGACATGGCCGCATTTGGAGCAACGCACCTTCCGCCCTTCAGGCGGAAAGACGGCCTTGGTCTCATAGCGCGTGTCGCAAACCGGACAGATGATCAGTGTTGCCATCGGAAAAGCCAAAATGGCCTTTTACCCTGGATTTTGCCCCGGGCCACATACGCTGCCCAACCCCATTGATACCGGACCCCGAGTTCAGCATAAAGTGCCAGTCCTCCGCAATCATAGGCTTAAGGAACACGGGTGATTCGCTTCGACAATGTCGGTCTGCGCTACGGCACAGGACCGGAAGTCTTGCGTGACGTCACCTTCCACGTGCTTCCGGGGTCCTTTCATTTCCTGACCGGGCCGTCGGGAGCCGGGAAGACCACGCTTTTGCGCCTGCTATTTATGTCGCTCAGGCCGAGCCGGGGGCTGATTTTCGTGTTTGGCGAGAATGCCACCGATCTCTCGGCGAGCGGCCGGTCGGCCTTGCGGCGGCGCATCGGCATTGTGTTCCAGGATTTCCGCCTTCTCGACCACCTCACCACCTGGGAAAATGTGGCGCTCCCCTTGCGCGTAATGGGAAGGAAGGAGTCGGATTACAAGGAGGACGTGACCGATCTCCTGCGCTGGGTCGGCCTCGGCGACCGCATCAATGCCTATCCCGAGACGCTTTCCGGTGGAGAAAAGCAGCGCGCGGCGATCGCGCGCGCCGTGATCGGGCGGCCTGAGCTTCTGCTTGCCGACGAGCCGACCGGCAATGTCGATCCCGCGATCGGCAACCGGCTCTTACGCCTCTTCGTCGAGCTGAACCGGCTCGGCACGTCGGTCATCATTGCGACCCACGACTATGGCCTGATGGAACAGCTCGACGCCCCGCGGCTTGTGCTTTTTGACGGCCATTTGCAGATGCGCTGAACGCCCGTGACCTTCCTCGCCGATATCAAGGATTATCCTTGGACAAGCCTTCTCACCGGGCTCCTGCCGGCGCGCGTCGTGCAGCTCTTGCCGGCGCGCTTCCAGAGCAAGAGCGCGCAGATCGTTCCCTCAGCTTCGATTGCCGGCAACGCGCTCACGGTGGTGATCGCCATCATGTCCTTCCTAGCCTGCCTCACCGCCGGGGCGGTCTATATGGTCAATCAGTCGGCCAATGCCTGGGTCAACGACATCGCCAGCGAGATCACGGTCGAGCTCGACCCGATCAACACGGCCGACATCGAGAAGAAGATCACGCTCGTCTCGCTCTTCCTCGCCAAGCAGAAGGGCATCACGCGCGTGCGTCCGCTCACGGCCGACGACAGCGCGAAATTGCTCGAGCCCTGGCTCGGGCAGACGAGCGCGCTCGCCGCGCTTCCGATTCCGCGGCTCATCGCGGTGGAGATCGACCGCTCCAACCCTCCCGACATCCAACTCATCAAGACAGCGCTATCGCAGAATTTCGAGGGTGTGACGCTCGACGACCATCGGCGCTGGCAGGCCGAGATCAAGACCATCACGCGCACCGCGGCGCTCGGCGGCCTTGCCGTGCTCTCGCTCGTCGCCGCTGCGACCATCGCCGTCATCGTCTCGGCGACGCGCAGCGCCATGGCCTCGAACCGCGAGATCATCGAGGTGTTGCACTTCGTGGGCGCCAACGAACGCTTCATCAGCCGCGAATTCGAACGGCATTTCCTCGGCCTAGGGATCCGCGCGGGGCTGATGGGGGCGATTGCCGCGGCGCTTGCCTTTCTGTTCTTGCCCCTGATGATGCAAATGCTCGGTGGCGGGATCGTCACCGAGGCGGAGACCAGTCGGCTGATCGGCTCGGGCGAGCTTGATCTCAAGGGCTATCTTCTCTGCCTGTTGGTGGCCCTGTCAGTGGCCGGGATCTGCATGGTCACTTCGCGACTCGGCGTGATCCGCGTGCTCAAGTCCTACGCCTGACCCGCACGCCCTTTGTCTGACAAAGACGCCGGTCAAGCAGGTTTCACGCGCGTGCAATTTGTGCCTATTCTTGCCACCGCCTGGCAGTTGTGGAGTAAGCCGTGAGGGAGGAAGCGGTCGAAAGACCAGGCCGGTTCAGCGGTTTCATGGGCGGCGTCAGGCTCATCTTCGATGCCTGCTTGTTCGCGTTGGTTCTGCTGATCATCGGCTTCATCGTGTTTGCCAACGGGGTCGATCGCGAGCAGGCTGTGCCGCAGCAATCAGCCGATGGCATCGCCGTGCTCACCGGCGGCGTGGCGCGCATCGACGAGGCGATGAAGTTGCTCGCCGAAGGCAAGGCGAAACGCGTGCTCATCACCGGCGTCAATCGCACCGTGACGATGGAGGAACTGAAGGACCTCGCGAGCCAAGGCGATCAGCTTTTCACCTGCTGCGTCGACATCGACAAGGAAGCGCGCAACACCATCGACAACGCCACCGAGACCAGCGAATGGGTGGCGCTGCATCGTTACAACTCGATCATCGTGGTGACATCGAACTATCATATGCCGCGCGCTCTCGCCGAGCTTGCCAGAGTCATGCCAGGCGTCACGTTGATCCCCTACTCGGTGGTCGACAACAACGTGCATCTCGATCACTGGTGGACTTATCCCGGGACGACCAAGCTCTTGCTCTCGGAGTATTTGAAATATCTGCCGGCGCTAGGCCGGCTCGGCGCCACCAACCTCGTGCGCTTTGTGCTGACGGGCGGCAAGACCACGCCCGCCGACGTGCCCGAGCCATAATAGTAAAGAGCCCGCATGGCGCGCTCGCTGCTGTTCAATGTCCTGTTCTACGTGACGACCGCGCTCTATGTGGTCATCGGCAGCCCGTTGCTGTTCGCGCCGCGCGCCTGGGCCATGGCGGCGCTGGCCAATCACTCGCGTTTCGAGCTTTGGCTGCTCAGGACCATCGTCGGAACCAAGCTGGAAGTGCGCGGCCAAGAGAAGCTGCCGAAAGGCGCCTGCCTCGTCGCCTCCAAACACCAATCGGCATGGGAGACCTTCGCTCTCATTCCGCTCTTCCGCGATCCGGCGCTCTTGATGAAGCGTGAGCTCTTCTGGATTCCCTTTCATGGTTGGTTCTCGCAAAAATTCGAGATGATCCCGGTCGACCGCGACAAGGGTCCGGCCGCGTTGCGCCGCATGCTGCGCGAGGCCAAAAAGCGAATCGCCGACGGACGCGAGATCATTATCTTCCCGGAGGGGACGCGTCGGGCCCCAGGCGCGCCCCCCAACTACAAGACGGGGGTGATTCTGCTCTACGAGGCGCTTGGGGTGCCTTGCGTGCCGGTTGCTCTCAATTCGGGGCTGTTCTGGCCGCGGCGAAGCCTGATCAGGCGCCCCGGGACGATCGTAGTCGAGTTCCTCGATCCCATTCCGCCAGGACTGCCAAAGGCCGAGTTTCTAGAGCGTTTGACCGAGTCGATCGAGACGGCTTCGAACCGACTTTTGGCCGAGGCAAAGGCCAAGGAACCCGGCGTTGGGCGCCCCGTTAACCTTTGAATGCTTGACTGGAGATCGGCGAGTGTTCTACCTTTGTTCTTGAGATTCGGTGCGCTGTCTTGAATTCGCCACGACTGAACCCATTTGACAGGGCGATTTAATGGTTAACGGGTCGGAACCTCATGTGGATGCGCAAGGCCGAAGTTGAAGTTGAGACGCCGAAATGGGGCCCGGCCGACGAGCCCGCGCTCGTCTGCTTGGAGGCCGCCTTCGACCAGGCCTTCCACTATTGGCGCGGGGCTTCTGGCCGCCGCTATCTGCATAGCGTCTATAGCCTGGTCGGCTGCCCGGCTCTGCCTCGGGCCAATTACATTTTGGTCCGCCGCTACGACGATGGAACGCGGGTGGCGCTTGCCTTCGGCCAGACCAAGGATGACGCAATGACGCTCAACCTTGCTCACCTCCGCCATGAGGGCGCCAAGCGCGGCGCCAACGAGGTGCATATCCATCTCCTGGCCGAGGATGGAGATGCCCGCGCTTTGGTCGAGGCCGATCTCGTCGCCGCCCATACGCGCAGGCTCGCAGCCGCCAACGCGGCCTGACCTCTCCATCGATCGTCTAGCCGAGCCCGCCGATCAGCGCCTCGATTTCGCCCGATCTGCTCCGGACTCGACCTCTGCCGGACGGTCTCCATGATCTCCAATCCACGGCGCCATTCTTCGCCACCGAACGAGGCCTTCGTGCGCTCGATCATGTCGAGGACCGAAGTCAGACTTTCGTCCGCGAGGAGATAGGGGTAGTCCGAGCTCAAATAGTAAATTGCATCGCTCTCGCCCTTGGGGACGATGATATTGGCACGGCAGTGGGCAGCGGTGAATCCCTTGAGGAAGGGTTTGAAACCATCGAGCTTGCCGACAAGGGCGTTGCGTTCAAGGTTATTGACGATCCGGCAATCGATACCGCCTCGCGCACGGGCAAGCTGGTGATGGGTATCCTGGCGCTTATCGCGGAATTTGAGAATGACATCCGCCGTGAACGGCAGATGGATGGCATCAAGAAGGCGCATGAGCGTGGGGTTCGATTCGGTCGTAAGCCTCTTCTGGTCTCTGAGATGGTCCAGCAAGTGAGGAAGCTAAGGAAGGCTGGCAAGACAGTGCCAGAGATCATGCGGCAGACTTGCCTTTCGAAGGCGTCGGTCTATCGCGCTCTAGGCGGCCCCACGCAATGATCGGTCTAGTTGGACGACAGCAGGTGGAGAGCCTTCCGTGGATCTGAAGTCTGAACTCAATAACCTCGATTGCTCAGTGATTGACGTCGATGAGGCCCTCACGAAGACTCATCAGGAGGTTCTTTTGATCCTTGCGCAAACTTTCAATCGGGTCGGGGCGATCCTCCTTTGCGAACCATCGGTCGTAGGAGGTCGTTCGCGTCCGCCGGACGTCGCCGTTGTTGATCCTGCCTCTGGCCTTCATGTCTTTGAGGTAAAGGGTGTGACGCTCGATCAGGTGCGAACTGTTCTAGCGGGTGGAGGCATTGAGATTGCCTACGACACCAGAATTTCGCGCAAAGACCCCTCGAGGCAAGCAAAGCAGGCAATGTTCGACATCAAGGATTCTGCGTCTCGCCACTTTAATGGCGAATTGAACGTCCCGTTTCAGAGTTGGGTGGTCTTCCCGCGAATAGGACGGACGGAATGGGAGTATAAATTTGGCGCGGCTATCAGTGGACGTGCTGATGTCCTCTTCGCTGAAGATCTCACCTCTTCGCATTTGGGCGATAGGCTCCGCAAGGATGCTGCTGCACGGCTAGAAAGATTCGGACTCAGCGAATGTCCTCCTCTTCAGCTAAAGGAGCGTGATGGCCGCGTTTGGAGACTCCGCGGTAATTGACCCAGAACCGAGACCAAAGACGCGGCCTCCTCACGGCTCAAAGGGCGAACGACTGGATGAGGCCATAGCGGCATATCGCGTTCTTACCCAACAGCAACAGCGGCTCACCTCCCACGGCTGGAATGATGGTCCTCGTCTCGTTCGTGGAGTGGCCGGAAGCGGTAAGACGGTTGTGTTGGCTGTCCAAGCCGCTCGAATGATCGAGCGACTTCAGAAGCGGACAAGCGGCCTCTTTGACAAAAGTGATCCATCGCGCGTTCTCGCCGTATGCTTTAACCGGACTCTTGTGCCGTTTATTCGTCAAAGGATTCAAATTGCATATAGGCAACGAACTGGTAACGAGCTTCCCAAAGAAGCGTTGCTTGTCACCCACATGAACGCGCTTCTCTATGATTTGTCGACCCAGGGTTTCTGTACCTACCGCCGCGTAAGCCACGATCTCGATTCCAATCAGAGTGCGGCGCTTTATCTAGCGGATCTGAACACACTGCGCGGTGTCCTCGCGGAACGGGTTTCGAATGGCCTCTTCTATGGCATCTTCGTCGACGAGGGGCAGGACTTTCATGAAAATCAGTATCGGCTACTCCTCAAGCTCTGCGCCCGCACGCCTACGGGATTACCTCGCGCCTTTGTGTTCTACGATGACGCTAAAAATCTGTACGG